>JAFXGY010000007.1 GCA_017536625.1 Oscillospiraceae bacterium
ATAAGGCCCCCTTGTGCAAAGGGGGCTGTCATCGAAGATGACTGGGGGATTGTAATCCTATCAAATCATGATGTATAGACAATCCCTCCGTCACGGCTTTGCCGTGCCACCTCCCTTTACACAAGGGAGGCTTAATAGGATTATTCCATCATTCCTTTTTCTCAAGGCCGGAAAAAGAAACATAAGCGGGGATGAAAATTCCGCCGATGGAAAGGTGCTTTCCTCCGTCGGAAATAAATACTTCGTCTTTCGTTTCAAGAGGCAGGAAAATCGAAACCGTAGTTCCCTTCCCTTTTTCCGAACGAATCTTTACTCTTCCGCCGGAACTTTTTACAAAATGCTCCGCAACGGTAAGACCTATTCCAAGGCTCTTTCGCCACGGTGTGCCGGAAAAGAAAGGTTCCGCACAGCGGCAAAGAATTTCTTCCGTCATTCCTTCGCCGTTATCCGAAACAGCGATTTTCGCAAATCTTTTGCTCTTCGTAAGAACGACTTTTATTCTGCTTTTCGGGCCGGAATGTTCCATTGAATTGCGCAGAATGTTATAAAAGGCATAATCGAAGCTTTCGCGGTTTATTTTTACAAGAACCTTTTCCTTCGGCAGTTTGCACAAAATTCTCATTTCGCGAAGCTTTGCAAATTCCTCCGCGCCTTCGCAGAGAAATTCCAGCGTTTCGCAAAGTTCCGTATTTTCCCGGCGTGGATTTTCCTTCCCGGCAACGGCGGAATAATATTCGCCGAGGTTTCTGGATATTCTTATCATCTCAAAACCCTGACCGCGGATATTTTGGCATTCGTTTTCGAATTCCGCGGGTATTTTCAGAATTTCCGTCTGCTGTTTCCTCACCGCGTCGGCGATTTTTTCGCCTGTAAGGCTCATGGCAAAACAAACATCTTCGGTTTTAACCGTTTTTGCTTTTCTTAATCTTTTGTTATCCATACAATCTTCCGTCTTTCTGTTTTATACAAATATAATAGCAAGCCCCCTTTGATTTTACAAGGGTTTTCATCATTTTGCCCAAAAGCTTCTTTCTCAAAAATATTTTTTGGTGAAGGAGCGCAAATAATCAAAAAACTCTTGTTAATGTTAAAAAAATATTATAAAATGATATTTGTAAAAAATTGATTTATGGAGGTATTCCCAAATGATCAGAATTGGCATCAACGGCTTCGGCCGTATCGGCAGACTTGTTTTCCGCATTGCGGCAGCACAGCCTGAAAAATTTGAAATTGTCGCGGTAAACGATCCTTTCATCGATCCCGACTACATGGCCTATATGGCAAAATATGATACTGCACAGGGCAGATTCAACGGCGAAATTTCCGAAAAAGACGGCAAACTCGTCGTAAACGGCAGAGAAGTCAAAGTTTACGGCTTCAAAAACCCCGAAGAAATTCCCTGGGGCGAAGACGGCGTTGAATACGTCATCGAAGCAACCGGCGTTTTCAAAGAAGTTGATACCTGCCAGGCTCACCTTAAAGCAGGCGCAAGAAAAGTTGTAATCACCGCTCCTTCCAAAACCGCTCCCATGTTCGTAATGGGCGTAAACAACAACACCTATACCAGCGATATGGAAGTTGTTTCCAACGCTTCCTGCACCACCAACTGCCTTGCTCCTCTTGCAAAAGTTATCAATGATAACTTCGGAATCAAAGACGGCCTTATGACCACCGTTCATGCTGTTACCGCAACCCAGAAAACCGTTGACGGTCCTTCCAAAAAAGACTGGAGAGGCGGCCGTGCTTCCTGCGGAAACATCATTCCTTCTTCCACCGGCGCTGCAAAAGCAGTAGGCAAAGTTATCCCCGCTCTTAACGGCAAACTCACCGGTATGGCATTCCGCGTTCCCACCATCGACGTTTCCGTTGTTGACCTTACCGTCAACCTTGAAAAACCCGCAAAATATGACGAAATCTGCGCTGCAGTAAAAGCTGCTTCCGAAGGCGAACTCAAAGGCCTTCTTGCATATACCGAAGATGCCGTTGTTTCTTCCGATTTCCTCGGTGATCCTCACGGTTCCACCTTCGATGCAAAAGCAGGTATCGCTCTTACCGATACTTTCGTAAAACTTGTTGCATGGTATGATAACGAATGGGGTTATTCCAACAACGTTCTCAAACTTACCGAATACATCGATTCCGTCGATAAAGCATAATTTGCTGAAAAATCACAAAAAAGCCGCTTCATAACGAAGCGGCTTTTTTTTTATTACCTTCCTTGTAAAAGAGAGGGGAACCGCCGAAGACGGTGAATGGATTCCTTCTGCAGTGTTCTCCGTTTTATAATGAATTCCCCAGTCTTTTTTACCCGCAAGCGGCTAAAAAATCCAGCCCCCTTTGACAAGGGGGCTTTTTATAACAAAAAACTCCCCCGAAAGAATCGGGGGAGTGAAAATCAGAATTCGATTTTATATTTTTTAAGCGTTTTCGCAAGAAAAACACCGAGTATTCCCGCCGTGACCACTTCGCCGATTCCGACGGTGAGCATAAAAAACGGAATACTTCCTTCAGCACCGTAAGCATATCGCAGAACAAAAGGAACAATTGCCATATTGGCAATTACGGTTGGAAGAGGATAAAGATATACGCTTTTTTTGCGCAGATAATAAGTTCCCAAAGCACCCAGAAGGGTCGCAATGCTTCCGAAAACCGCGTCCCAGATGATTCCGCCGGTGACTATGTTGGAAATAAAGCATCCGATAAAAAGCCCCGGAATTGCCGCAGGAGTGAACGCCGGAAGAACCGCAAACATTTCTGAAAGTCGGAACTGGATTACCCCGCTGTGTATTCCGAGCAGCGCTGAAATCCCGGTGAGGATTACATAAAGGGAAGCGATCATTGCGCTTTTTGTGATAAAAGCCGTTTTTCTGTTTCTGTTATTCATTTTTCAAAATCTCCTTTGGTTTTGTTTTAAGTGAGGAAGGCTTCGAACTCACTAAAGGGGTATTATATCACTTTATTATTGTTTTTGCAACGCCGTTTTTCCGTTTCATTCAAGGCTGTGCTGCCTTCCGGTGTGGTCAATGGTATAGTTTTCGCTGTAAACAAGTTCCGATACCTTTACAAATTCAAAACCGCGGTTCTTCAGCGTTTCAAGGATTTTCGGAAGAGCTTTTTCCGTGTTCTCCTTTCCGGAATGGAAAAGGATTATGCTCCCTTTTCCTGCATTCTTTGTGACGTTTTCAACAATTTTTTCGGTGCTGAGGTCTTTCCAGTCCCTGCTGTCAATATCCCATTGAATCGCCGTAAATCCGCATTCCGAAGCGGTTTTTATAAGTTCGTTGGAATATGAACCGCTTGGCGCGCGAAAAAGGCTTGGTTTTCCCCCTCCCGCTTTTTCGATTTTTTCGCAGGAACGGAAAAGTTCCTTTCGGATTTCTTCCGGCGGAATTTTCGCCATATCCGGATGGGTGTTGCTGTGGGTGCCGATTTCATGCCCCGCTTCTGCGATCATCTTTACCGCGGAAGGATTTTCTTCCGCCCATTGCCCAAGGATGAAAAAAGTTGCCTTTGTTTCATATTTTTCAAGGGTTCCGAGAATCTTCGGAATATCATCCGCGCTCCAGGCGCAGTTGAAAGTTACCGCAATTTTTCTTTCATCCGTTTCCACCGAATATATCGGCAAAAATCGGCTGCCTTCCCCAAAGGCAACGCAGTTAAGCACAAAAAAGAAAAGCGCAAGAAAAATCAGAAGTGAAGAAACTATTGCCCAAAGGGGTCTTTTACCGATTTCGTAATCTTTCATATCAAAAGCCATTTTTGTTCCTCCAAAAAAAGTTATGTTTTTCTATATGCCGCCGTTCCCGCAAAAATGATATACATATTTTCCCTTCTTCACGGAAAAATAAGATTATCAGAAAAGGAGGCTTTTTATATGATAGAAAACGATACCATAAAACTTTTGCGGGAATGCGACGCCGGAACGGAAATGGGAATTGATTCCATAAACGATGTTCTTGATAAAGTAAAATCAAAATCCTTCCGCCAGCTGCTTCTTAACTGCATGGAAGAACACAGAAAGCTTGAAACAGAAATAAAAAATCTTCTTGAAAAATATCACGATGACGGCAAAGACCCGAACCCCATGGCAAAGGGTATGTCCTGGATGAAAACGAACATGAAACTCGCTATGGAAGATTCCGATTCCACCATTGCGGAGCTTATGACCGACGGCTGCAACATGGGTGTAAAATCACTCAACCGATATCTCAATCAATACAAAGCGGCGGACGAAGTTTCGAAAGATATTGCCAAAAGGCTTATAAATCTTGAAGAAAAGCTGACTATTGATATCCGCTGTTATCTCTGAAAAATTTCCGGCAGCTTCGAAAAACGAAGCTGCCTTTTTATATTGGCGAATTTTAAAATATCTTGTTGACAGTTCAAAAAACGGGTGGTAATATTGCTATATATTATTTAACAAGGAAAGCAGGTGTTTTTGCATGACAAATTTTACCGATGAATTCGGCAGTATGGTCTTTAATAAGGACGTCATGCGACAGCGACTTTCTCCCGAAATTTTCGCAAGGATAGAGGATATCATTGATAACGGCGGCGAAATGGATTCCGAAGTTGCCAATGCCGTTGCAACCGCAATGATGAACTGGGCCATTGAAAAAGGCGCAACCCATTACACCCACTGGTTCCAGCCCATGACCGGCATCACCGCAGAAAAGCACGACAGCTTTATCCAGCCGGACGGCGAAGGCGGCATCGGGCTTGACTTCCGCGGAAAGCACCTTATCAAAGGCGAACCGGATGCTTCCAGCTTTCCTTCCGGCGGACTTCGGGCAACTTTTGAAGCCCGCGGATACACCGCCTGGGACCCTACTTCCTTCGCATTCGTGAAGGACGGTTCCCTTTGCATTCCAACCGTTTTCTGTTCCTACAGCGGCGAAGTGCTTGATAAAAAAACCCCTCTGCTCCGTTCAACCGAAGCAGTGTGCAAAGAAGCCCTTCGCATAGTCCGCCTTTTTGGCGATACCGAAGCAAAACGGGTAATTGCCACCGCCGGCGCAGAACAGGAATACTTCCTTATCGACAGAGAGCAATATAAAAAGAGAAAAGACCTTGTTATAACCGGCAGAACCCTTTTCGGCGCACCGCCGCCAAAAGGTCAGGAGATGGAGGATCACTATTTCGGCGCGCTCCGTCCAAGGGTCGCCGAATTTATGCAAGACCTTGACAGAGAGCTTTGGAAGCTTGGGGTTTATGCCAAAACGAAGCATAACGAAGCTGCGCCCAGCCAGCACGAACTTGCCCCGGGTTACAGCAGAGTGAACCTTGCCACCGACCACAACCAGCTCACCATGGAAATTATGAAAAAGGTTGCGGAACGCCACAACCTTGCCTGCCTTCTTCATGAAAAACCCTTCCGCGGAGTGAACGGAAGCGGAAAGCACAACAACTGGTCTTTGGCAACGGATACGGGCAAAAATCTTTTTGGCCCGGGCAAAACCCCCGAAACAAATAAGCAGTTCCAGCTTTTCATGTGCGCCGTTATCCGCGCTGTTGATGAAAACCAGGATCTCCTCCGAATTTCCGTCGCTTCCGCAAGCAACGACCGCCGCCTCGGCGGTTCCGAAGCACCCCCTGCAATCATTTCCATGTTCCTTGGGGATTACATAACCAATATCCTCACTTCCGTCGAGGAAGGTCACGGCGCAAAGGAATGGAACGCAGAAAAAATGGAAACCGGAATCGCTTCCGTTCCGGAATTCATGAAGGATAAATCCGACCGCAACAGAACTTCTCCATTTGCCTTCACCGGAAATAAATTCGAATTCCGTATGCCCGGTTCCAGCGTTTCGATAGCCTGCCCAAATGTTATGATAAACACCGGCGTTGCGGATGTTCTCCGTGATTTTGCAGATAGGCTTGAAAAAGCCGAAAACTTCGATTCCGAAGTCACCGCCCTTATTGCGGAAACCATGCGTGACCACAAACGCATAATTTTCAACGGCAACAATTACAGCGAAGAATGGGCCGAAGAAGCAAAACGCAGAGGTCTTTCCTGCTTCAATACCGCCGTTGACGCCCTTGAACATTACACCGACGAAAAGAACATAAAACTTTTTGCCCGCCACAAAATTTTTACCGAAAGCGAAGTCCGCTCCCGCCAGGAAATCCAGCTTGAAAATTACAGCAAGATGGAAATCATCGAATCCCTTACCATGATCGACATGGTAAGAAAGGATATCATGCCCGCCTGCATCGCCTTTGAAAAAACTCTTGCGGAAACCGCCCTTGCAAAAAAATCCATCGGTCTTGATGTTTCCGAAAGCACCGAAGTTACCTTCATCAAAAAGATGGACGGGCTTATCAAAGAGCTTGAAAAACGCGTCGAACTCGTGGAAGAACGCTCCGCGAAGGCAAAAACCATCAAGGGCGTTCATGAACAGTCCAGATATGTCTGCGATGAACTTTACCCCACCCTGCACGAACTTCGTGCCGTTGCGGATGAACTTGAAATCATGGTTGGGGATGAATATTGGCCATTCCCCGCATACCGCGATCTCCTTTTCAGCGTATAATTACATAAAAGCAAAAAATCCGTGCTCATCTGAGCACGGATTTTTTTATTTTGCCTTCAAGTCTTTCAATTTCTCTTTTATGGATATCCACCCATTCGCCTTCGGTGATTTTCCAGTCCGTTTCGCAAAGTTCGATGGATTTTTTGCGGTATTCAACAGCTTTTTCATAATCTCCGGTTGCTTCCGCTATGAACGACAAAGATTCGGTGATATCCATATATCTTGGGGGAGGCTGGATTTCGAGGGCGTGTTCATAAAAGGCAACCGCTTCTTCAAAGCGGCAGAGCCTTGCATAAAGGTCGCCTTTGCAGCTCCAGGAAAGCCAGCAATCGAATTCCTCCGTCATGTGTTCCCAATGCTCCAGCGCCTTCGGAAGGTCGCATTCTTCCTTTGCAATAAGTCCGAGATAAAGATCTGTCCGGAAGGAATGTTCGATTTTATCCATCTTCCAAAGATATTCCTTCGCTTCCTCGGTTCTTCCGTCCGCAATAAGAAGATCCATAAGCCAGAGGTAGGTTCTTGGATTTTCGGGATGTTCTTCAAGAAAATCTTTATAAAAATCAATGGTTTTTACGTGATTTGTGGCATTATAATCGGAATAGGGCCCTCCGTCCGCATCAAAAATCACGTTGTGGGCGCGTTTTTCATCCGGATTAAGAAGCAGGGCTTTTTGCCCAAGCTCCGAAGCAAGTTCCCTGTATTCCCAGATTCTTTTTGAATAAAGTTCCGCAAGAAGAAGAGCCGCCCTTGCTTTTTTCTTTTCGTCCTTTTCCTTTTCTTTAAGAAAATTTTCAGATTCGGTAAAATCCTTCTCCGTAATAAAACGGACGTTATCTATCATATTTTCGATTCTTTCCATACGGCTTTCGTCCGTCATGGAAAAAAGCTCATCGATTGAAATTCCGAAAATCACCGAAATTTCCGGCAAAAGCTGAATATCCGGCATCGTTGTTCCGCTTTCCCATTTGCTTACTGCCTGGGGCGAAACGGAAAGTTCTTCGCCAAGCTGTTCCTGGGTCATTCCAAGCTTCAGCCTCAGCTGTTTTATTTTTGTTCCGATTTCTATATTCAAAAAAATCACTTCCTTTGGCTTAATGATACAAAAAACACCGGCCATATTCAATGACCGGTGTGTTGATTCGATTAAACCGCAAGTTTCGCGATTTCTTCTTTAAGTGCTTCTGCCTTATCGGTTTTTTCCCATGCAACGCCAAGTTCTTCTCTTCCCATGTGGCCATAAGCTGCAAGTTTGCGGTAAATGGGTTTGCGAAGGTCAAGAGCTTTGATAATTGCTGCGGGGCGAAGATCGAATACTTTCTGAACGGCTTCGGAAATAACTTCATCGTCATATTTTCCGGTACCGAAGGTTTCTACCATTACAGAAACGGGATGTGCAACGCCGATTGCATAAGCAAGCTGGATTTCGCATCTTTCGGCAAGTCCTGCTGCAACAACGTTTTTTGCAACCCATCTTGCGGCATAAGCTGCGCTGCGGTCAACTTTGGTCGGGTCTTTGCCGGAAAAAGCACCGCCGCCATGACGGGAATATCCGCCATAGGTATCAACGATGATTTTACGTCCGGTAAGTCCGCTGTCACCCTGGGGACCGCCTACAACGAAACGGCCGGTGGGGTTGATGAAAATTTTGGTGTTTTCGTCCATAAGTTCAGCGGGAATAATTGCATCGATAACGTGCTTTTTAATATCCTCACGGATGGTTTCGAGGGTAACTTCTGCGCTGTGCTGGGAAGAAATTACGACAGCTTCAACACGAACGGGTTTGTTGCCTTCATATTCAACGGTAACCTGGCTTTTGCCGTCGGGACGGAGATAAGGAAGAGTTCCGTTTTTGCGAACTTCGGTAAGGCGAAGAGCAAGTTTGTGGGCAAAGCTGATGGGCATGGGCATAAGTTCGGGGGTTTCTTCGCAAGCGAAGCCGAACATCATTCCCTGGTCGCCGGCACCGGTGGTATCTTCTTCATCTGCGGAACCGTTTTTCTGTTCATCAGCAGAATCGACGCCGAGGGCAATATCTGCGGACTGGCCATCGATGGAGGTGATTACTGCGCAGCTGTCGCAGTCGAAACCATATTTTGCGCGGTCATAACCGATTTCGCGAACGGTTTCGCGAACGATTCCGGCGATATCAACATATGCGTTGGTGGTGATTTCTCCCATTACGGAAACCATGCCGGTGGTGCAGGTGGTTTCGCAGGCAACACGGGAAGAAGGATCTTTTTCGAGAAGGGCATCAAGGATCGCGTCGGAAATCTGGTCGCAGATTTTATCGGGATGACCTTCGGTTACGGATTCGGAAGTAAAAAAATGTCTGCTCATAAAATCATGTTCCTTTCTTTTTTCTATATAAAGAATCTTACCGTCAAATAAAATAAGCGCCCGAAGAACGGGCGCTTTAATCTTTAATGACCGTTCCTCATCTTTCGGAATATTTCCGCAGGAATTGGCACCACACACAAAATTGCAGGTTGCCGGGCTTCACAGGGCCTGTCCCTCAGCCGCTCTTGATAAGGCTATATTCTAATTGACAAGGTGATATTTTATACTAATAATCGGATTTTGTCAATAGAATTTTTCGAGTTTTTTGCGTTATATTGCAATTTTTTGCGCTTATGCTTATAATATGTTCATAAACTTCCGAAGGAGGAATATCATGTCCGAAAAAATCAAAGCCGTGCTCAAAATTTTCGCGATGCTCATCGCCGCCGTGCTCATTTTTGCCGCTGCGTTTATCTGCTGGCTGACCTTCACCGAATATAAACCCGCTCCTTCGGAACCGATTGAAATCGAAGGGCTGGATCCCCAAATCCTTGAAAAAGGGAAAAACATCCGCCTTTTAAGCTTCAATATCGGATATTGCAACCTTGGGGAAGAATCGGATTTCTTCATGGACGGTGGAGAAAACATCCGCAACGGCGATAAGGAACTGGTGCAAAAAAATCTCGAAGGCGTTCTCGAAATAATCGACCGTGCCGATGCGGATATCATGCTTATTCAGGAAGCTGACGTAAAATCCACCCGAAGCTTCAATATGAACCAGGTGGTTTCCCTTGCCCAAAGCACCGAAGGCAATTCTGCCTTTGCCCCGAACTACGTCTGCGGTTTTGTTCCGTTTCCGTGGCCGCCCATCGGAAAAGTTGAAAGCGGAATTATGACTCTTTCGCTTTTTGCCATGGAAGAAGCGGAAAGAATTTCTCTTCCCTGCCCTTTCAGCTGGCCCGTTTCCGCCGCAAATCTCAAGCGCTGCCTGCTTATAAGCAGGTATAATATTGAGGGAACGGAAAAACAGCTTGTAACCGTAAACCTCCACCTTGAAGCTTATGACGACGGCGAAGGGAAAATTGCCCAGACAAAAATGCTTTGGGATATTCTTGAAACGGAATATGAAAAAGGCAATTATGTGGTTGCCGGCGGCGACTTTAACCAGACCTTCCCCGGAGCCATCGATAAATTCCCGCTTAAAGACCCGGATTTTTGGGCACCGGGCGTTCTTTCGGAAGATGATCTTCCCCGGGGCTGGCGCTATGTTTATGACGATTCTCTTCCCACCTGCCGCCTTCTCAATAAGCCATATAATCCGGATGACGGTTCGGCGCAATATTACGTCATCGACGGGTTCATAATTTCCCCGAACGTGGAGCTTCTTTCCGCAAAAACCCTTGATTACGGTTTCAGATATTCGGATCACAGCCCGGTTCTTATGGAAATTTCGCTTAAAGAAAACGAATTGGAGAAAACAGAAAAATGACAGAAATATCTTTTCTTTCTGTGCAGATTTTTATAACCGCAATCTGGGTAATCGCAAGGGCGGCTGTCTGCATAAAAAAACAGAAGTTTGATTTTCGTCGGGAACTTCAGCTTCTTCTTGTTTATATCTGCATAATGGTAATTGCCCGCATGACGTTTTTTCCTTTCGCAAAAATCGAAGGAAAAGTTCAACCCCTTCTTTTAGATTCACATAGGATTTTCTCCCCAAGAATAAATCTCGTTCCCTTCGTGAATCTTTTCAGTTACGAAAATCTTCGTGATGCACTTCTCAATCTCATCGGAAACACAGCAATGTTTATTCCTGTCGGAATAATCTGGCCGGCAGTTTTCAAAAAACTTGACAGCCACAAAAAGGTTATTGCTTCGGGTTTTTGTTTTTCGCTGATTATCGAACTCCTCCAGCTCCTGTTCTTCGACAGAGTAAGCGATATTGATGACCTTTTTCTCAACACTTTCGGGTTCGCCATCGGTTACGGAATTTTTCTTTTATGCAAAAAAATATCCGCTTCAAAATGAAGCGGATTTTTTATTTTGCTATTTCTTCAAAATGTTCTTTCATGCAGCGGAAGGTTTCTTCCGAAAGGTCGTGTTCGATTTTGCAGGAATCTTCAAGGGCTGTTTTTTCCGAAACTCCGATTGCCATAAGGAATTTCGAAATCACGATATGCCTTTCATAAACGCTTTCGGCGATAGCTCTTCCTTTTTCGGTAAGGGTTATAAGATAATCCTCGTCCATATTGATATATCCGTTTTCGCGGAAGTTCTTCATGGCAACGCTTACTGTGGGCTTTGAATGCCCCAGCTCATTGCAGATATCAATGGAGCGGACATAACCGTTTCGCTTCTGGATCACAAGTATGGCTTCGAGGTAATCTTCCCCGGACTGTCTTATCTGCACAAAAATCCGCTCCTTTCCGTTTTTCGCTATATGCTTATCTTACTATAAAAGCAAAAAATTTGCAACCGGATTTATTTTTTAACAAGGGTTGATTTTTTCAAAATTAGCGGTGCAAACAGGTTTTTCAGTATGTTTTTCATGAATGTAAAACAGTTTTGATGGCAAAAAAATCTTCTTTCGGATAAAATCAGATGCAGGGAGGAATGTTTTTTATGGAAATCGGAAAACAAATCAAAAAACACCGCATGGCGCTCGGACTTTCGCAGGACGAATTTGCCGATAAAATTTTCGTCACGCGCCAAAGCGTTTCCAACTGGGAAAACGACAAAAACTATCCGGATATCAACAGTCTTGTTCTTATGGCGGAGGTTTTCGGAATTTCTCTTGATTCTTTGGTAAAAAGGGATATTGAAATTATGAACGAAAAAATAAAAAAAGAGGATATAGAATATCTTAACAAAGCGAACCGAAGGCTTACCCTTGCTTTTGTTTGGGATTTTTTCATGCTTGTGCCGATGCTGAAGCTTTTCGGAATCTGGGGTGCGGTGATTTTCGGCATTGTTTTTATTCTTGGATTTATCGAAGCAGTAAAAATCGAAAAATACAAAAAACAGATGGATATTCAGACTTATAAAGAAATAAACGCCTTCATGGAAGGAAAACGCCTTGATGAAATTGAAAAAGAGCGTGAAAAAGCAAAGCGCCCCTATCAAAAAATTCTTCTTGCCATGGGCTGCGCCGCCGCGGCTTTTCTTCTCACCTATCTTATGGCGATGATTTTTCGGCTTGAAATCTGAATGTTACATAAAGTTGCGGCCTTTGTAAAGCAAAAGTTATTGCTGCAAAGGCCGCTTTTTGATAGAATATCCTCAGAAATGGGGTGTTTTTTATGACCTTTGGTGAAAAGCTTTTTGACCTTCGCAAAAGCCAAAAATTTTCGCAGGAAGAACTTGCGGAAAAACTCGGCGTCACCCGCCAGGCTGTTTCCCGCTGGGAAAACGGCGAAACCATGCCGGATTCGCCAAATCTTCTGGAAATATGCAATCTTTTCGGCGTTTCCGCGGATTATCTTCTGCGCGATGATATCACCCTTCCGAAAATCGAAGCGGAGAAAACCGAACCGAAAACAGAAAAGAAAAACAAAATATTTCTATTTTATATATTCGGGATTTTCGGAATGGCTGTTCTGCTTTATGCAATCGCTCTTTCTGATCTTGATATTTTTTACTGGCTTGCGGGGACGGTTTTTCTTGCGGCGGGAATTTTCACTTCCGTTTTATATTTAAAAGGCAAAATCCCCGAAAAAACAAAAAGTCCATTATATCTTATTGCTTCGGTTTTGTTTTTTGTTTCTGCGGCAATCGGAATTTCTTCCGGAATGAACTATTTACTCCTTCTCAGCCTTCTTGAAATTCCGGTCGGAGTAATCCTTCTTCTCATCTATATCCATAACTGAACATCTGTAAGTTCGCTGCGTTCTTTTTTTTACGCATACGAAAAGCCCGCCGTTTTTTGAATCGGCGGGCTTTTTTACCGGGCAAATTGGGAGCTTTGCCCTTTTCGGCTAATTAAGGAATCAGCAATAATTTTCCATCGGGAAGGTGAGATATTTGATTTCGTCGAGCTGGTCAACGGTTACAACGCCTGCGGGAGCGTTGAGAACATCGGGAATTCTGTTTACGATGGTTGCGCAGGTATGCTCAACGGTTGCGGGTTTGACAACGTGGAATTCAACATCGGGTTCGCCGGTGATTTTCCAGTCGCACATATCGCCGTCATCGGGTCCGTAAACTTTGCCGATGCACTGGGTTTCGATAACCGGTCCCTGGAAGGTTTCGGTGGTAACTACTGCTGCCATACCGATGCAGTTGCCTTTGGGGATAACTTTGCCCATGGTTTCGGAATAAAGGTCGGAATCATAGAAATAAGGAACGCATTTCTGGCTGTTGGATTTAACAGTCCAGCCGAATTTGGAAGCGAGAGATTCGTTGGAAGACCAAACGTAGGAAGGTTCAAGAACTTCGGGATGAGCGATCTGTTCTTCGAATTCTTCGGGGGTAAGGCCAACGCCGTGTGCTTCTGCAAGAGCAAGACCGTAATCTTCTACGTTATAGGAAACAGCGCCTTCGATTTTGGTGATTTTTTCGCAGCCGCCTGCTACCATTCCAACCATGTTTACCCAGAAGATATCTTCCATACCGGAACCGACGAAAGTGCAGTTGTTTTCTTTTGCGATAACGTCGAGTTTATTGGTAAGTTCGGGGCTGGTGCTCCAGCTGCCGGTGGATTCTTCGCAGGTGGTGATTACATTGATTCCTCTGGAGAGGCATTTTTCGAAATGATCATAGCAGTCGCTTACGAGGGAGAAAAGGGTTACAACAGCGATATCTGCGTCGCAGTTATCAAGAACTTCGTCTGCATCGGATTTGATGGTAACGCCGGTTTTTACGCCGAGTTCAGCAAAATCGCCGATATCCATGCCAACTACTGCGGGGTCAACGTCGATTGCGCCGACGATCTGTGCGCCTTTTTCATAAAGGTAACGGATGATGTATTTTGCCATCTTGCCGCAGCCATACTGTACTACTTTAACTTTTTCCATGAGAATTACTTCCTTTCTGTTTTTTCATTAACACCATTATAATCTCTAAGGCAGGGTGAGAGTCAAGAGGTTTTTGTTAAAAATTTATTAATTTCAGCGGAATGCCACCGGAACCTGGAGCCTTAAGAACATTCCTCTTTTTTCGTCATCAAAAACGCTGAATTCCGTAAGAACTTCGCAGATATAATCCCCCGCTACCTTATAATTATTCTCTTCGCAGTATTCCAGAAGGCGTTTTGCATATTCCGCTTCCTCATCAAAGCTATCAAGATAGATGCAGACATACATTCCGCTTTCGATCCGCTTTATATTTTCGCCCTGCGGAAATTCATCATCCACAAGAACGAAGATTTCGTCGGATTCAAGCCTTCCTTCAAGGAAGCTTTCTTTTTTCATGGTGGTTCCGGCGTTGCAGTAATAAATCTGCGGCAGATTATGCTTGATAAGGCTGTTTTTCAGCTTTTTAAGCTCGTTTTCATAAACCTCTATGCCGTAATCATAAAAATTCATGCTGGTCGGCACGGAATAAATTTTTCTGTGGGGAATATATTCGATGGTTATCATTCCGATGCTCGGGGATTTGCGATAGCGTTCAAGGCTTTCGATGGTGCGGGAAATTGCCGCAAGCTGAAGGTTAAGGTTCGCCATCTGCTCCTTTACCTGTTTTTTCCGGCGGATGAGAATGGATTCAATAAGCTTCGTATCCCCGCTTTCAAGCACTTCCTTGATTTCCTTGAGTTCCATGCCGAGAGCCTTCATATACTGAATCATATCGAGCCTTGCGTTCTGGCGGATGTTATAATAGCGGTATCTGCTTTCTCCGTCAATATAGCAGGGTTTGATAAGGCCTATTTCATCATAAAGCCGAAGGGTCGAAACGGAAATATTGTTTATTTTAGCCATTTCTCCGATGCTGAGAAGTTCGCTTTTCATATCTGCACCTCCAAAAAACTCTAAAGCAGCATGAGAGTTTTGCGGGAATTATCCTTTGTTATCATATTAACATATTTTTCGGCAATTTCAAGCAAATTATGTAAAAAAACGGCAGGAGAAAACTCCTGCCGTGTGTTTTATTTATCTGTATTAAGCATTTTGCGAAGCTTAAGTTCGTTTTCTTCCTCGTCCATAAAGGATATCCCGAGGAGCATTCCTTCTTTATCGAAAACAGCGATATTTCCGGGAATGCCGCCCCAGCCTCTCTTTTCGAGTTCAAGGGGCACTCCGCTTCGGTAAAGTCTTTTATCGAAATCCGAAAGAACAAGCCGCGGAAGGCCCTCAAAAAGCCTTTCAACGGGCATAAGATGTTCCTCAAAGGTTCCTTCCCTCATCATTTCCTCGATATCCCCGATGGTATAACATTCGGAAATATCAAATCCCGCCGCCATGGTGCGCTCCAGCGCGCTCATGGAAGCACCGCAGCCGAGCTTTTCGCCCATATCATTGATAAGGGTGCGGATGAAAGTTCCCTTTCCGCAGGAAACTTCGATTCTTGCGATCTGAGCATGCTCATCGAATTCAAGAAGTTTTATATCATAAACCTCTATCTCTTTTTGAGCACGCTCGATGGTTTTTCCTTCTCTTGCAAGGTCATAAAGAGGCCTTCCGTTGATTTTTACCGCGGAATACATCGGCGGGGTCTGCATCTGCCTTCCGATGAAGCCGGAAATCACGTGCTCAAACTCTTTTTTCGAAACATGACTTTCCTTTTCTTCAAGCACGCACCCGGTGGTATCCTGGGTATCTGTTACAATGCCGAATTTTATATCCGCCACATAGCGTTTATCCTCGTTTGGAAGAATATCGCAGCATTTTGTTGCTCCGCCGAAGAAAAGCGGCAAAACCCCCGTTGCCATCGGGTCAAGGGTTCCGGAATGGCCGATTTTTCGGGTTTTCACAACCCCTCTCAGCTTTCCGATAACGTCAAAGGAAGTAAAACCCGCCGGCTTTTTCACCGGAAGGATCCCCGTCATAAGGCTTCCTCCCCAAGAGCTTCTGCAACAATTTTGAGCACGGTTTTCTTCGCGGTTTCAAGGTCGCCTTCAACAAAGCACCCCGCGGCACAGCGATGACCGCCGCCGCCGAGCTTTCCGCAAATTGCGGAAGCGTCGATTTCTTCCCCGGTGCGGACGGAAATTTTATATCCGTTATCACGAAAGCGGAGTGTAAGACCGATTTCCACCCCTTCGATTTCTCTTGTCATAGCCGGAACGCCTTCCAGTTCGGATTCAAGGACACCGGTTCTTTCGATCATCTCTTTGGTAAGGGAAATAACGGCACAGCGGTTTCCGAAATAAAGTTCCGTTCCGTTAAGAACTTCTCTTTCGATGGCAATTCTCGAAAAAGATTTTACCTCGAAGTTAAGGCGGTTTATCATTACAAAATCGCAGCCTGCTTTAAACATTCTTCCCGCAACCGCATGGGTGTGACCGGTGGTGTTGGAATAGCGGAAGCACCCGGTATCGGTGGAAACACCGGTATAGATGCAGTCCGCAATGAGCTTCGTAAGCTCCGCTTCCTCGAATCCGTAGCAGATATCTTCGATTATTTCGCAGTTTGCCGCGGCGGAATCGCGCACAAGCCAGTTTTTTGCATAATGCTTATTGGAACCGTGGTGGTCGATGCAAAGATCGACCTTTCCGCGGTATTTATCAAGGTTTTCGCCGAAAAGCTGTTCATCGGCAATATCGACCGCGACTATGGCTTTTGGTTCAAAATCCTCCGGCTTATATTCAAGGAGCATATATGAATACTGTGCAGGGATTTTATCGTGACATTCGATTCTGCTTCTTTTGCCAAGCTGGGCAAGGATATAGTGAAGCGCAAATGCACTTCCAAGGGTATCGCCGTCCGGATTGCGGTGGCTGAGAATCACGATATCGTCCATTTCACGAAGAATCTCGCAGCACTGCTGAACATTTATTTCCATATTCATTTTCTCCTTTCCTATAAATTATTCTTCCCCGATTTCGCGAAGAATCTTCTGGATTCCTGCGCTGTATTCGATGGAATCATCCGGAATAAAGTGAAATTCCGGAACTTTGCGAAGTTCAAGCCGCAGCATAACTTCGCGGCGGATAAATCCGCCCGCTTTGGTAAGGACTTTTACGGCTTCCTTTGCCTTTTCCATACCTTCAAGGGAGCTTATATATACTTTGCAGTGGGAAAGATCGTTGGTAAGTTCGATTCTTACGACGCTTATCATACCTCCGGAAATTCGGGGATCTTTCATGCTGCGGAGGATATCCATCAGCTCGCGGCGGATATCCTCGCTGGTTCTGTTAAGTTTAAATCCTGCCATATTTCCTCCGGGTTCAGTTATCGCGATATTCTTCAACGATATAAGCTTCGAAGATATCGCCCTCTTTGATATCGTTGAATTTGGTAAGGGTCATACCGCATTCATAGCCGGAAGCAACTTCCTTGACGTCATCTTTGAAACGTTTAAGGCTGTCAAGCTTATCATCGGCAATGATGATGCCGTCACGAACAACGCGGATGTTTGCGTTTCTGGTGATTTTGCCTTCAAGAACATAGCAGCCCGCAACGGTGCCGACGTTGGAAATCTTATAAACCTGGCGGATTTCCGCACGTCCAAGGTCAACATCGCGGAATTTGGGAGCAAGCATACCTTTCATTGCGGATTCAATTTCTTCGATGGCGTCATAGATGATTCTGTAAAGACGGATATCAACACCTTCGCGCTCTGCGGTATCTCTTGCGGTGGTATCGGGACGGACGTTGAAACCGACGATGATTGCGTTGGAAACCTGGGCGAGCATAACGTCGGATTCGTTTACTGCGCCGACTGCGCCGTGGATTACTCTTACGCGGACTTCTTCGTTGGAAATTTTTTCGAGGGACTGGCGAACTGCTTCGACAGAACCCTGAACGTCCGCTTTGACGATGATGGGAAGTTCCTTGATTTCGCCCTCTGCAATCTGGTTGAAGAGGTTATCAAGAGTAACTTTCTGATACTGTTTGAATGCTTCCTGTTTTGCTTCATATTCACGCTGTTCAACAAGTTCGCGTGCAAGTTTTTCATCAGAAACAGCGTTGAACTGATCGCCGCCGGTGGGAACGGAATCAAGACCGGTGATTTCAACAGGAATGGAAGGACCTGCTTCGGTGATTCTGTTGCCTTTGTCGTCGATCATAACACGGACTTTACCAACAGAGGTGCCTGCAATGACAACATCGCCGGTGTGGAGAGTACCGTTCTGAACAAGCATGGTAGCAACGGGGCCGCGGCCTTTATCGAGTCTGGATTCGATAACGGTACCTTTTGCCATTCTGTCGGGGTTTGCTTTAAGCTCACGAACTTCCGCAACAAGGGTGATCATTTCAAGAAGGGTATCGATATTTTCACCGGTTTTTGCGGAAACGGGAACGCAGATAACGTCGCCGCCCCATTCTTCCGGAACAAGACCGTATTCGGTAAGGCCCTGCATAACTTTATCCGGGTTTGCGGTGGGTTTATCGATTTTGTTGATTGCAACGATGATGGAAACTTCCGCAGCTTTTGCGTGGTTGATAGCTTCAACGGTCTGGGGCATAATGCCGTCATCCGCCGCAACAACAAGGATTGCGATATCGGTGCAAAGTGCGCCGCGGGCACGCATTGCGGTGAATGCTTCGTGTCCGGGGGTATCGAGGAATGTGATGGAGCTTCCGCTTTCGGTGGTTACTCTGTATGCACCAAGGTGCTGGGTAATGCCGCCTGCTTCGCCGGAAGCAACGTGTGCGCTTCTGATATAGTCAAGGATGGAAGTCTTTCCGTGGTCAACGTGACCCATTACGCAAACAACAGGATCGCGGGTGATGAGATTTGCTGCATCGTCCTCGCTGTCGTCAATAAGGCGGTCTTCGATGGTTACAACAACTTCTTTTTCAACTTTTGCGCCGATATCCATTGCAATAAGAGCTGCGGTATCATAATCGATAACTTCGTTTACGGAAACCATCATGCCCTGAAGCATAAGGCGTTTGATAATTTCGGAAGAGGTGACTTTGAGCTTGAGAGCAAGGTCGCCGACGGTGATTTCATCGGGAATAGTGATTTCAAGTTTCTGGCGGCGCTGACGCTCCATTTCGAGCTTTTTGAGTTTTTCCTGTTCCTGCTCATGTTTGCTCTTCTTGGGTTTGCCCTGCTGTTTGCTCTTCTGGTTAAGCTTCTGTTTATTGGTGTAGCTGTCGCTCATGGAAGAAGCGGGAGCAATCTGTTCATATTTATCGTTATATTTATCAAGGTCAACGGAAACCGCGCTCATATCAACATGGGCAACGCCTGCGGCAAGTTTTTCTGCCGGGGGCTGATTTGCGGGACGAGGTTTGCGTTCAACGGGTTTCTTCGGTTCATGGCGATGGCTGTTATCCTCTTTATCCTTATCGAAGCCGAAGTTGTTTCCGCCAAAGCGGTCGTTTTTATTGAAGTTCGGTTTATCGCCGAATTTGCGTTCACCGTTCTGGGGACGGTTGCCGTCAAATTTGCGCTCGCCGTTCTGGGGGCGGTTATTATCGAATTTGCGTTCGCCGTTCTGAGGACGGTTGCCGTCAAATTTGCGTTCGCCGTTCTGGGGACGGTTGCCGTCAAATTTGCGTTCGCCGTTCTGTGCAGGTCTGTCACCGAATTTACGTTCGCCGTTCTGGGGGCGGTTGCCGTCGAATTTGCGCTCGCCGTTCTGGGGGCGGTTATTATCGAATTTGCGTTCGCCGTTCTGGGGTCTTTCGGAACGCTGGTCGTTTCTGCGTTCGCCCTGACGGTTTTCTGCGGGTTTTCTTTCGTTATTTTTCTGTTCGGTTTTCTGAACAGGTTTTTCAGCCGGTTTTTCTTCCGCTTTGGGTGCGGGTTTCTGTTCCGGTTTCTTTTCTTCTTTTACCGCGGGTTTTTCTGCCTTCGGTGCGGGGGCAGCTTTTTCCTCCGCTTTGCGGGCAGGTTTTTCTGCGGGTTTTTCTTCTGCTTTGGGTGCGGGTTCTTCCGCTTTCTTTTCGGTTTTGGGCTGACCGGCCATTGCGAAATAAGGAGCAAAGCTTGTTACTTCGTGTTTTTTGGTGTAATGTTCAAAAACGAAGTTAAGCTCCTCTTCGGTAAGTGCGGCCTGAGCCTTTTTTGCGGGGAATTTTTCGCCGAGAACGTCAAGAACGTCTTTTACCGGTTCTTTAAGGTCTTTTGCGACATCCGCCACTTTATACTTAACATTTTCAATCATCTATGCAATTCCTCCAAAATCGTTCATGCTTTGTGTGCCGTTATTCCAACAGCTCTTTTATCTTTTTTGAAAAACCGCTGTCGCAAACGGCAAGCACACCGGCACGTTTTGCAACGGCATAACCAATTTCATCCATTGAAAGGGGCAAAATCAAAATTTCTGTTCCGGTTTCTTCGGCAATGCGTTTTATGTTTCTTGCCGTTCTTTCGGAACAATCGCCTGAAAGGAGAACCGAATCGGCCGTTCCCTTTCGCATGGCTTCAACCGTCATATCGAAGCCGAAGATAAGTTTTCCTGCCCTTCTGCAAAGGCCGAGAAAACCAAGAAGCCTTTGTTCATTCGGCATTATGTTCAAGCTCCTTTTCAAGCGCATCATAAACTTCTTCCGGAATCTGGGTTTCGAAAACCCTTTCGATTCTTCTGGATTTTCTTGCCTTTTTAAGGCATTCGGGGTTCGGGCAGATATAAGCTCCTCTTCCCGGTGCCCTTCCGGTTTTATCAAGGCTTATAACCCCTTCCGGGCTTTTTACCACTCTGATAAGTTCTTTCTTCGGCTTTTTTTCGCTGCAGCCGGTGCACATTCTTTCCGGTATTTTTTTCATAAAAAGGCTTCCTCCTTTCGGCAAAAGTTTGTTTTGCTTTTGTTAATTATTCTTCTTCGCCCCAAAAGCCGCTTTCGGGTTTGATATCGATCTTCCAGCCGGTAAGTCTTGCGGCAAGGCGGGCGTTCTGTCCTTTATTGCCGATGGCAAGAGAAAGCTGTTCATCCGGAACTTTTACTTTGCATGCTTTTGCTCCTTCGGGGTCAACTTCGACGGAAACGACCTTTGCGGGAGAAAGAGCTGCGGCAATGAATTCTGCCGGATCTTCGGAATACTGAACAACGTCGATTTTTTCGCCGCCAAGTTCATCAACGATTTTTGCGACTCTTGCTCCGCGGGAACCGATGCAGGCGCCTACGGCATCAATATCGGAATCCTTGCTCCATACCGCAAGCTTGGTTCTGGAGCCTGCTTCGCGGGAAACGGCTTTGATTTCGACGGTGCCTTCATAAATTTCGGGAACTTCGATTTCGAAAAGGCGTTTTACAAGGCCGGGGTGAGTTCTGGAAATCATAACTTTGGGGCCGCGTTCGGAAGCGGTGACTTCGACAACATAAACCTTGGTTTTTTCGCCGGGAACAAGAACTTCGCCGGGAATCTGTTCGGATTTGAGAAGGAAGGCTTCGTTGTGGTCGATTTCAAGGGTGACGCTTCCGCGGACAGGATCGTTATTCATAACGGTTGCGGTAAGAATTTCGTGCTCGCGGCTCTGGAATTCTTTAAGCACCTGGCCTCTTTCTGCTTCGCGGATTCCCTGTTTGATAACATGTTTTGCGGTCTGTGCGGCAATTCTTCCGAATTCCTTGGTTTCGAGGGGGATATCCACCATATCGCCGAGCTGAGCTTTTTTGTTATATTTGATTGCTTTATCGAGGAGAATCTGGTTTGCGGGGTCTTCAACTTCCTCAACAACAAGTTTGCGGATAGCAACTTCAAAAGCTTTGGTTTCGGGGTCGATGATTACTTTTACGTCTTCAACACCCACATAGTCGCGGCGGATTGCGATGGCGATGGCATTTTCGATCTTTTCGCAAAGGTATTCGACGGAAATGCCTTTTTCCTGTTCAAGAAGCGCAAGCGCTTCAAAAAATTCTGCGTTCATTTTTTTATAATTCCTCCTCAGTCGTCATTGCTGAAATCATAGTAAAGTTTGATATATGCGGTTTCGCTTTTATTGAAAACCATTTCGGTTCCGTCTTCGAAAGAAGCGGTGATTACGCCTTCGTTGATATCGTCCAGCTGAAGAAGAAATTCCCTCTGGTTATATCCTTCGGGAACGCGGATGAATCTTACGGTGGCAAGATATCCGAGATAGCGTCTTATATGCTCTTCGGTGATGAGCTTTCTTTCGATTCCGGGAGAAGAAACTTCGAGAACATAGTTCTTTTCGATGGGGTCCGCTTCGTCAAGGATGGGATCCATCGCTCTGCTGAAGTTTTCGCAGTCCTCGATGTTGAGGTCTTCCTTATCAATAAAAAAACGCAGATACCACTCCGTGCCTTCTTTTTCGAAGCGTACGTCCCAGAGTTCAACTCCGAGTTTTTCCGCTACGGGAAGGGCAAGTTCAGTGCAGATCTGCGCAGTATTTTTCTTTTTCTCTGCCAAAAAAACACCTCCAAAAAATGTTTCGGTAAACAGAAAGGAGCGGGTTTTTTCTTCCCACTCCTTTAGTCTAAACTTATTACTCAATAATATTAACACATAGTTTTGAAAAATGCGAGTGTTTTATTCCCAAAACTGCAAATTTTTCTTTATTTTATGCGATTTTTTTCAGATTATGATCTCCCTTGCCGCGCAAAGAAGAAGCATGTGCACCGGATAGAACCAATAATAAAGGTTCTTTATGCCTTTGCTGTAATAACCCTGCTCGCCCTTATAAAGCCAGATGGGGATGAGGGCAAAAAGCGCAAAGCTTTGGCGGAGGATTTCAATTTGGGTGCCGAATATTTCCCACACATAGAAAAATCCGGAAAGGATTTCGGTATTGATATACCAAAGGCAAAAAAGCTGTGCCAGAAAGCACCACCAATTTCTTCCCCGGAAGAAATAGAAAACAAGTACCATAAGAACACCCGCTCCGTTATAATCCGCAAAGCTGAGTATTCCGAGTATATAACCGAGAAGAGCCGTTCCAACGCCGATAAGGACCCTTAGGGCGATGTTTTTTCCTTTTGCCTTTTCGTTTATCCACATAAGCCCGATGGCTATAAGAAAAGTCCAGAGGACGTTTTGATGCACCGGATAAAAAAAGCTGCTGCCCATCATAAGATTGAAAGGAATTTCGGAAATCAGCGCAAATCCAAGCATTCTAAGAACGTATTTTTTAAGGTTCTTTGTATGGAAGAATCCTTCTGCCGTCATGAATGCAAAAATCGGGAACGCTATTCTTCCTATATCCGTAAGCCAGTCGTTCCCGGGAACAACCGTTGCCCAAAGATGGTCGCAAAGCATAAGCCCCATGGCAAGGATATGAAGATGGAACGAGGTGATTTCAAATTTCTGTTTTTCCGTAAAAAATCCCCCTATTTTGAATATTTCAAAACGCCGCTTTCTTCATCCGGATTCCAAAGAACCGCTTCGCCCTTTTCAAGGCTTTTGGGAACGTCAACAAGCCTTTGGTTCTTCGAACCCCGGAAAAGAAGATTGAGAGAACGCTCCGCAAGAACAAACCTTCCGTCAACAAGGATATCCGTAACCGAAAGAAGCTCTTTCCAGCCGGGTTTTTCCTCCTCTATTCCCTCCATTATCTGTTCAAAGGTATAGCCGGAATATGTCATAAGGTGAAGTCCGCGTTTTTTTATTTCTTTTCCAAGTTCCGCAAAAGCTTCTGCCTGAAAAAAAGGTTCCCCGCCGGAAAAAGTTACACCCTGAAGAAGCGGGTTCTGTTCCATGGCTTTAAGAATATTTTCCGGGTGGCTGATATATCCGCCGTTCGGGTCGTGGGTTTCGGGATTATGGCAGCCCGGGCAACGGTGTGGGCAGCCCTGGCCGAAAATCGTCATGCGGATTCCGGGACCATCGACTATGGATTCCCTTACAACCCCCGCAAGGCGCAAAGTTTTCATTTCCATTTTTCTCTCCTGCAAATATATGCCGAAAACCCGAACGCTTTTCGCGTTCGGGTTTTGTTATCAGATTTCTTCTGCCTGGGTCTGGACTGAATGTTTCACCCTGTCTTCAACCTCTGCGCGTTTTGCGTTGTTGAAGTTATCAAGAGTGCCGACCAGATATCCGGTTATGCGGCGGATACGCTCGAAATGGGCGCCTTCCTCTTCTTTTCTTCCGCATTTGGGACATTCATCGCCGATGATGCCGGTATATCCGCATTCGGGGTCACGGTCAACGGGGTGGTTGACGCTGCCATAGCCGACTCCGGATTCCTTCATGCAGCGGATGACCTGCTCGAATGCATCAAGGTTCTGGAGCGGGTCGCCGTCCAGTTCGATATAAGTGATATGACCTGCGTTGGTCATTGCGTGATAGGGCGCTTCTCTTTTTATTTTATCAAAAGCGCTTATGGAATAATAAACCGGAACATGGAAGGAGTTGGTGTAATAATCTCTGTCGGTAACGCCGGGGATTTTTCCGAATTTTGCCGCATCCATGCGTACGAATCTTCCGGAAAGTCCTTCCGCCGGGGTTGCAAGAAGAGAGAAGTTGAGACCGTATTTTTCGCTGGCTTCATCCATTCTCTTTCTCATGAAAGCAATGATTTCAAGGCCAAGGTTCTGGGCTTCTCTGCTTTCGCCGTGATGAACGCCGATGAGAGCTTTAAGGCATTCCGCAAGGCCGATGAAACCGACGGAAAGAGTTCCGTGCTTGAGCACTTCGCCGACTTCGTCATCGGGACCGAGTTTTTCGGAATCGAGCCATACCCCCTGTCCCATAAGGAAAGGATAGTTGCGTACTTTTTTCTTTTTCTGGATTTCAAAACGCTCGAGGAGCTGTTCGATAACAAGACTGATTCTTGCATCAAGCTGATCGAAGAAAAGGTCGATGTTGTGGTTCGAAAGAATTGCAAGGCGCGGAAGGTTGATTGAAGTGAAGGAAAGGTTTCCGCGGCTGTTGACTATCTCTCTTTCCGGGTCATAAACATTTCCGATCACTCGGGTTCTGCAGCCCATATAGGCAACTTCCGTTTCCGGATGTCCTTCTTTATAATACTGAAGGTTATAGGGTGCATCGATGAAGGAGAAGTTCGGGAAAAGGCGCTTTGCGCTTACCCTGCAGGCGAGCTTGAAAAGATCATAGTTCGGGTCGCCGGGGTTATAGTTTACGCCTTCCTTAACCTTGAAGATATGAATCGGGAAAATGGGGGTTTCACCGTTTCCAAGGCCGGCTTCCGTTGCAAGAAGCACGTTTTTCACAACAAGTCTGCCTTCCGGGCTGGTATCGGTTCCGTAGTTGATGGAGCTGAACGGAACCTGTGCACCGGCTCTGGAATGCATGGTATTAAGGTTATGAACAAGCGCTTCCATAGCCTGGAAGGTTGCTCTGTCGATTTCTTTTTCCGCTCTGCGGAAGGCAAATTCCTGGGCTTTTTCCGCAATTTCCTCGCCGTATTTTTCTTTAAGAAGAGAAAGTTCCGCCGCTTTATAAACTTCGCCGTCCTCAAGCTTCGGCCATTCGCCGCAGATGGCAACGGCTTCTTCCATCACTTTCTCTGCGGTGCAATCGCCGCATTCTTCGCCGGCAAGAAGTTCGAGAGCTCTGCCCATGTTCTGGCAGTAAATCTTTTTATAACTTTTTGCAACGCCCGGAGCCATTCCGTAATCGAAGTTCGGAATACTCTGTCCGCCGTGCTGGTCGTTCTGGTTGGACTGAATGGCAATGCAGGCAAGAGCCGCATAGCTTGCAATATCCTGCGGTTCACGAAGATGGCCGTGACCGGTATCGAATCCGTTCTTGAAAAGCTTGAGAATATCTATCTGGCAGCAGGTTGTGGTAAGAGTAAGGAAGTCAAGGTCGTGGATATGGATATCGCCGTCATGATGTGCCTGGGCATGGCGGGGGTTGAGAATATACATCTCATAAAACTGTTTTGCGGCTTCGCTTCCATATTTAAGCATGGTGCCCATGGCGGTATCGCCATTGATATTTGCATTTTCACGCTTGACATCGTTTTCCTTTGCGGACTGGAAAGTAAGGTTTTCCATGGTCTTCATAAGGCGTGTATCCATCTCGCGCACTCTGGTTCTGTTGGCGCGATAAAGGATATATCCCTTTGCGGTGCGGGCGTGTCCGGTTTCGATAAGCATTTTTTCGACTATATCCTGAACATGTTCAACATGAGGAGTTTCGATATGCTCTTTATTTTCGATATAATCCACTACCATTTCGGCAATGGACTGGGCTTCCTCATAATCACTTCCTCCGTTTGCTTTTGCAGCCATGAATATAGCGTTTGCGATTTTATCCATGTTAAAATCTGCTATTCTTCCGTCTCTTTTGATGATAGTTGTGATCATAGCGAAAACCTCCCTGAGAAAATAAAAAATCTTTGCCGAGCCCCGTTCCGGGGTGCTATATAATATTATAATTTAACCCGCATGAAAGGTCAATTGTGTAATTCGTAGAAATAAAGGTCCGTTTTTGTCATAATATTTTTACCCGATTTTTCTTGACAAAAAAAGAAGCCTTTCCTTTGGGAAAGGCTTCTTTTTAATTAAGCGTTAAAACTTATTTTTTGAAGGAAACTGCTGCTGCAGCGATGATTGCAACAACTGCGAAAACGGGAGCACCGGTTTCGGGGTTGGATTCGCCTTCGGTTTTTTCGTTCATATCAATGATAACGGTAGGAACTTTGTTTACGGTATTGTTATTGCCGGGTTTAAGCTCGCCGTTTTCAATGTTATGGTAACCTGCATATTCGGAAACAAAACCATATTTGAAGCCGAGAACAGAATCTTCTTCTGCAGTCTTGAGTGCGAACATATTGACGATTTCTTCAGTGGTCATGCCGTTGTCGATCATGTACTGGAGCTGTTCGAAGTTTTTGCCTTCTCTGAAGAGGAGGTATGCGGATTTGCCGTATCTGAGGGTCCAATCGGATGCTGCAAGAGAACGAAGTTCGGTTTCATCACGGCCCTGGAGTACGTAGTAAGTATCGCCGTTTTCGTTTGCTTCTGCAAGGCTGTCATATCCGAGAATATCTCTCTGATAAATTGCAAGTTCTGCAATTACGCCGCCGCCATCGGTTACTTTTCTGCTTGCGCGGTTGAAGTTGATGACGAGTTTGAGGTTTGCATATTCAGTGCAGAAGTTGTAGTCGCCGGTGGAATCCATGAAGCCTGCGAGAGGTCCAACGTAATCATATTTAGGAAGAATTGCGTTGTTGATTGCCTGTACTTTGCCAACACCCTGAGTCTGTGCGCCAAGTGCACGATTATCTTTTACCCAGTTGCCGTTTACATCGATCATCCAGCCATAACCGGTTTCATAATCGTAAGAGTTGACATATCTGCCCTCTTCATCAAGGGTTCTTGCCATTGCGATAACACCGGTTACATAATCATGAAGACCGAATGCGTCAACAGCAGCACGGATAGGATCGATTGCGGATGCGGAGCATACCCATACATCGATGCCTGCTTCGTCAAGGCGTCTGTAAAGATCTTTAAGCTGTTCGGAAACGCCGGTACCGGAAGTCCAGGTGTAGGATACAGGGCCTACTTTGGTATCGGTTCCGGGGGTGGTCCAGGTTACTTCGGAGGTTTCTACTGCGCCGTAGTAAGAATGAGATGCATAAGCAAGGTCATAAACTTCCTGTTCGGTCATGCCGGTGAACCAATAAAGTACCCAAGGATATGCTACTGCGGGAGATTCTGCATCATAAACGAGGTCATACATTGCTCTCATTTTGGTTGCGAATTCTGCCCACATGGGATCAGCCTGGATTTCTGCCTGTGCTGCTGCGTCAAGTCCTGCTGCAGTGAAAGGACCGTAGGTTTCATAAAGGTAAGTATATGCTGCGGTGATATCGTCGATCCAATCCTGGTAAGAACCATTGCCATAACCGAGGGAGGTTCTGTCTTCGTTGAGGTCGCCGAGTTCGGTTGCAAGGATTTCGGGCATTTCTTCAGGAGTGAATGCAAATGCCATTACCTGGAGCTGATATACTGCGAGCTGTTCTTCTACGTCGAAGATGGAAGTGGTGTTATCGAAGTCGAATACTACATATGCGTTTTCAGTGCCGCCATAAGTTGCAATGAAATCATCGATAGCCTGTTCTACATAGGGGTTCCAATCTCTGTCTGCGGATGCAGGAGCATCTGCTGCAAGATGATCGGTATAAGAAGCAAAGCTGATTCTGCCCTGAGGTTCAGCATAGGTTTCGGGAATTACGCCGCCGAGTTCGACAGTGATGTATTCCATAAGAGCTTCGTCAAGCGGAATACCGGTATCAAACTGTTCGGTAGCTGCTGCGAATGCATAATAAGTATCGCCGCCTGCTGCGCAGAAGTTGTTGGAAATTACACCATATTTTGCGGCAGGATCAAATTCTTCGCCGTTGATGCTGTTGATGGTTACACGGTTGATGGAAGCGGGTCCATAATAAGTGGAACCGGGATAGGGATCGCTGTTTGCGTCATATTCAGCATAAGTATCGATGGTGAAATCAATACCTGCAACCTGGGGGAAGCCGCCTACTGCGCCGGGGGTGCAATAAGTGGAAGCTTCGAGAGCTTCAAGAAGTTCTGCACCGGTTACATAAACAAGAGCAATGGTGTTGCCGAAAGGAAGAACGGTATTTACGTCTTTCTTGGTAACATCGCCTTTTGCGATAGGAGCACGGATGCCGCCGCCGTTGGTGATTGCAACAACATTTTCTTCAGCAACTTTAAGACCTTCTTTGTTCTGGAATACTTTCCAGACCATGGAATCGGTGATAAGGTCGCCGAGGTTGGTTTCGGAGTCACGGTTGCCGTTGGGTGCTTTTGCGCCGTTGAGGTCAACAAGGGACTGTGCGAAAACTTCGCCATAGCTTGCATCGATAGGATCGATGATTGCTTTTGCTGCTGCTGCAACAGTTTCGTCGGAACCGGTATATGCAGCAAGATCTACGAGATAGTTATCTTCGATTGCTTTGGTTGCGTTATCGATTACAACTACACCGATGTTTGCAAGAGCAGTACCGGTGGACTGGATAGGTTCGCCGTTTGCGCCTTCAGTCATAACAGAATGGGAGTGACCGTCGATAACAAGGTCAATTCCGGTGGTTTTTTCGAGAAGGTCGTAAGAACGGTAAGGAACAGATTCGTCGTCAACGCCAAGGTGGGAGAGGCAGATGATAATGTCTGCGCCTGCTGCTTCAAGAGCTGCGACCTGTGCGTTTGCACATTCATAAAGAGCATCTCCGGTAAGGAAGGTAAGGCCCTGAATGAGAGCGGGGTTGGTTTTGGTCTGTGCTTCGGGAGTATCAAGTCCGAAGAAACCGACTTTTACGCCGCCTTTTTCAATGATGGTGTAACCATCATAGATGGAAGCGCCGCCTTCAAGGATGTTTGCGCAGAGAACTTTGAAGCTTGCGGAAGTGAGGTTGCTTTTAAGCTGTGCCCAACCATAGTCAAATTCATGGTTGCCGAGAGTTGCAACGTCATATCCTACTGCGTTCATCATGGTTACTGCGTTTGCGCCTTTGGAAAGGCTTACATAAACAGTACCCTGGCTGTAGTCGCCTGCGTCTGCAAGGATTACTTCAGCGCCTGCTGTTTTGTACTCATCAGCAATAGCAGCTACTTTTGCGTAATCCTCGATTTTGCCGTGTACGTCGTTGGTATGGAGTACAACGGTTTTTCCGGTGAAGTCGCCTTCAACAGCAAATGCGGTGATTCCCATGGAAAGCACCATAATTGCTGCAAGAACGAGGCTCAAGATTTTTTTCAAAAAAATCCCTCCATTTCTTTTTCTTTTCCGGGTCAAAAATAGACCAAATATATTATATAATTATTCTTTCCCGCAGTAAAGCAGTTTTGGAATATTTTCCCTTGTTCAATATGAAAAAAATACCGCAGCACTTTTGGTCAAAATAAACAATAATTCATAATGTTATTTATATCTTGACAATATACGTCATTTAATGATAAAATCTTTCAGTATTCAAAAGTACAAAAAATGGCATAATAAAGCCACAAACACCTAAAAATAGTACAAAAAAGGACGGAAACACAAAAATGATTTATGTGCTCTATCTCGTTGTTGCCGCTTTGGTAACCTTTATGTCCATCAAAGCATCCGAATATGTGGATATGCTTGATAAAACCACTTCCCTTTCCGGCGCATTCCTTGGCGGAATTCTTCTTTCCGCGGTAACTTCCCTTCCGGAACTTTTCACAAGCATTTCTTCCACCCTTATGCTTGATCAGCCCGGTCTTTGCATAGGCAACATCCTCGGAAGCAACCTTTTCAACTATGCAATGCTCAGCTTCTTCATTCTTACCGCTGTTGCAAAATTTGCAAAATGCGAACTTTCCAAAATCCACTTCGTCGTTGCGGTTTCCGTTGTTGCAATGGGTCTTCTCATCGTCTGCAATAAATACGGCTTCCTTGCCTTCGATATCGGAAACGTAAGTATCACTTCCATTCTCATTATCCTTCTTTACGTTCTCACCGTATGGGTAATGTATAAAACGGGCGGAACTTCCGAAAGCGATGACGGCGGCGACCCCGTCACTCTTTCCAGAAAACAGATCCTTACCCGTTTCACTATCGTTAGCGTCGGCATTGTTGTTTTCAGCGTAATCCTCACCTATATTACCGATGAACTTTCCGTAAGACTCAACCTTGGAAAAACCGTTGCAGGTGCTCTCTTCCTCGGCGTAGCAACCTCCCTTCCGGAAACTGCTTCCACCTTCACCCTCTTCAAAATCAAAAACTATGATATCGCAGTCGGCAACATCGTCGGCAGCTGCCTTTTCAACTTCACCATTCTTTCCGTTGCGGATTTCTTCTATCGCGGCGGCGGAATTTATACCATTGCGGATACTTCCACCATGAACCTCATCATCTTCGCTTCCGTTGCTTCTGTTCTTGCGGCTGTTCTTCTTAAATTCCGCAACAAAGCAACCAGCATAATCTGCCCCGTCGGCATCATCGCAAGCTATATCGCATTCCTTGCTCTTTAATCTGGTTTCACATAAAAAAACGACCTGCTCCGGGGAGCAGGTCGTTTTTTTGCGTTATTTTATAAGTTCAAGATATTCTTCAAGGCAAAGTCCGTTTTCCATGATATATCCCGCGGCTTCTTTTCCCACATAGCGGTAATGCCAGGGCTCATAAGTTATTCCGGTAACATCCTGTTTATCCTTCGGATAGCGGAGGATGAATCCATATTCGGCACAGTGCTCATACATCCATTTGAAGGAATCGAACTTTTCATAATCGTGCTCAAGATCGCTGTAATAATTCCAGTAATCGGAAGAAACAAGATCCATCGCAAGGCCGGTGTGGTGTTCGCTTGTTCCCGGAGGCGCAACCCATTTTGCCGCTTCGGTCTTTGCGTCCGCTTCGGAATATCCGTACCCGAGATACTGGTTCACCTTGCGCTGATAAAGCTCGGCGGATTTTTCGACGGTACGGTATGCGGAACAAAGCTGCATATTAAAGCCCGCTTCCTTTGCAGCCGCAACAAAAGCCTTTGCGCTTTCGGCGGCTTTTACGTTCATTTTATATTTCCCCTGCACCGTTTCGGTTTCGAAGGTATAATCTTCCGGAATATAGTTCCACGGATTTACCAGAATAAGCAGGGATTCATCTTCCGGCATGGGGATTTCCGGTTCTTCAGGCTCCGGGGGTTCTTCCGGTTCAACCGGTTCTTCAGGCGGAATTTCCTCCGGTTCGGAAGATGTTTGCTGTTCTTCCGGTTCCTTTTGCGGAATTTCCTCCGTGATATCCTCTTCAGGTTTCGGCTCAACGGGTTCAATCACCACGGTGTTTTCTTTCGACGGTTCTTCGTGCTCAGCTTCTTCCTTCGAGCACGAAGCAAATGTTATTACAAGCACTGCCGCAGCAAAAAAAGCTGCAATTCTTCTGTTTTTCATTTTATCTCCATTTCTCCCGCGGCATACATAATGGCCGCAAGTGCAGCAACCGGCGCTGTTTCGCAGCGAAGAATCCTCGGACCGAGGGAAGCTATCAGAACGCCTTTTTCCTTCGCGTATTCCGCTTCCTCGTCAGAAAAACCTCCTTCGCTTCCGACCATCATGGAGATGGTTTTTCCGGTGCGTTTTTCCATAATTTCGTGCAATGGGTACTGTGCGTGCTCAAAAAAGAGAATTGGTGTTTCCGCTTCCGCCATTTTGAGCACGGCGTTTTTGAAGGCGAGCATTTCTCCGATTTCCGGAAGTTTTCCTCTTCCGCTCTGCTTTGCGGCTTCATCGGAAATTTTGCGGAGCCTTTCAAGTTTTTTCTTCATGGTTTTTTCGTCCGGACGTGAAATGCAGCGGGAAGTGAGCACCGGAACGATTTTTGAAACTCCGAGCTCGACGGATTTTTGCACTATGTATTCGAGCTTATCGAACTTCGGAAGTGCCTGATAAAGTATAACTTCCGTTTCCGGTTCGGCGGAGGAATTTCTGCGCTCTTCAATATCAAGGACGACGCTTTCCGGGAAGGCTTCACGAATAACCGCATCCGCTTCTCTTCCTTTTCCGTCGCAAAGAACAAGTTTTTCGCCGTTTTTCATCCGGAGGGAAAGGGCAATATGTCTTGCGTCTTCGCCGGTTATCTCGACAAAATCGCTTTCGACGCTTTCAACAAAAAATCTTGGCATATTTTCCCCCTCCAATCAATAAAGTGCCAGTTCAAAATCCCCGAAATATTTGCTTCCGAGCGGGTTGATATCGGTAAAATCCGCCGGATAAAAACTTCCGTAATGGGGTCTTTCTCCGTCGCAGAGCTTATAAAAATTGCCTTTCATTCTGTGGCCCGGTTCAAAATATTGGGTTCCGAAGAATTTTTCCGCAAGGGAAAGGGGCAGAGTGAAGCTGCTGCACCAATAAACGCCCTGTTCGTCTTCGCCGGAATAAATTCTTACGGAAACGTTTTTTGTAATATCTGTTTCGTTCCCGGTGGTTTCATCAATGAATTTACAGGTCATTGCGCCGCTTCTGTTTGTGGAAAGCCAGAAATATCTTTTTCCGCCGTCTTCTTCCGCAAAGGGAGCGATTGCCGCGCCGACAATGCTTTTTTCTTCCGGCTTCACTTCAAAAGCAAGAAGCTGGATATAAAAATCATCGTTCGAAACGCAGAGCCTTGCCTGGGCATAGGGCTTATAATCCGCTTTTTCAAGGGGATAATCGATTATTTTCGCGGCGGGAAGGGAATTCCAAAGGGGTTCGCCGGTTATCATGCTTATGGGGAACATTTTTTCTTCCTCCTTAAAAGGGTATGTTTTTACAAATACAGTTTATAACATAATGCTCCGCAAATCAATAAGGATTTATTCCTTTTCGGAAAACTTCTTTTTCTTTATTTGACAACGGCGGTCGATTAATATAATATATTGTTATAAATTATCCTTTTTTATAAGGAGGCAAAGCCTTTTGAAAAAAATTCTTTCGATAATTCTTGCTTTTGCATTGGCTTTTTCTTTTGCCGGCTGCAATGCGCTTGATAAAATATTCGATATGAGCTTCGGCGAAGATGAACAGCCCACCCAGCCGCCCATTGATACCCCGGAGATTCTTGAACCCATCGACCCGAACTGGCCTGTTTCGGTCTTCGGAACCGAAATCGAAAAATCGCCGGAAAAAGTTGCCGCCGCTTCCCCTGCGCTTGCGGAATATATAAGCGATATGGGGCTTTTCGAAAGGCTCTGTGCCGTTCCGGATTACTGCGGATTTGAAGGAGCCTTCACCCTTCCTTCCATAGGTTCCGCAGCTCTTCCGGATATGGAAGCCATAAAAGCAGCCGCGCCGGAATATATCCTTACTTTTTCTCAGTTTGAAGAAAGCCTGCTTATCGAACTTCAGCAGATGAACATAACCGTCATAGTCATCGAAGCGCCCCAAAGCCTTGATGACCTTCGGGAACTTTACCGCAGCATTGCGCTTTTCTTTAACGGTGCCGTCGATGGAATCCCCTTCGGCGAGAATTACGTTGCGGAATACGATTCCGCCATTGCCGCGATGGCATATTCCGGCGAAATGAAATCCGCCGCATTTATCCGCGCCCTTGATTACATGATGATCACCGGCGATACCATGCTCCAGGAATTTATTTCCGCCGCCGGAATCAGAAATGCCGCCGAAAGCTTTACCGGATATACCTTCCCGGAAGAAAGCTGGAAGGAATTTGACCCGGAAGTGCTTTTCCTTAACCCCGATCTCCATCTCATCGACCTTGAAACAAGCGACCTTTATAAAAAGAAAACCGCAGTCAAGGGCGATAAAGTTTTTAACGTGGATATAGACGCCCTTGGAATCTGCAGCCGCCGCTCCATCCACCTTATGAAGGACATTCTTGCAACGGTTTATGAAGATTATTCTTCCGGAACACCTTTTAAACCTGCATACCCGAGTATGTATCAGAAATAATTTTTAAAAAAGAGCGGATTTTCCGCTCTTTTTTTGCTTTCGGCGCAACAAAACCTCCTGTTTTTTCGACTATTATAGTGAAAGGAGAGATTTTCCGTGAAAAAACTTATAATTTTTGTTTTTGTAATGATTTTTGCCCTTTCCGGCTGCGGAAAAAGCAATGCTTTCGTCGGCGATATCTATGCCTATAGTTCCGGCGAAAACTGCTATGTAATCTGTGATGGAAACGAAAACCTCAACGGGTTTTACGTAACCGATGAAACGGAACTTATCTGGAAGGATATGCGTTATATTCCCGAAAACGAACTTAACAGCGAACATTGGGAAGAATGGCAGTGGGATTGGCTCGGCTTCAGCAAAGTCGAAATTATTGCGGGCAAAAAAGCCGGACCGATGAAGGATACTCTTGGGTTTGAAGATGTAACCGGCTGGTATTATGCCGAAAAGATAACCGTTATTGAAATGTATTATGAAGAACCCGAAGAAAAACCCGTGATCTATCTTTACCCGGAAGAGGAAACAAAAATTTCGGTGAACCTTGATTTTGAAGGTACGCTCACTTCCACATATCCGGAATATAAAAACGGCTGGGAAGTTACCGCAATGCCGGACGGCACCCTTTTCGATGAAAACGGAAAGGAATATTATTGCCTTTATTGGGAAGGAATTTCCGATTCGGAATATGATTTTTCAAAAGGCTTCTGCGTTCCGGGAAGCGAAACAGCACCTTTCCTCGAATCTTCCCTTTCGAAGCTCGGTCTTTCCCCAAGGGAAGCGAATGAATTTATAATCTATTGGCTTCCAAGGCTTGAGCAGAACGCATATAACCTCATCTTTTTCCAGAATGAAGCATATACCGATTCCGCGAAGCTGGATATAGATCCTGCACCGGATACTCTCATCCGCGTTTTTATGGCGTGGAAAGGACTTGATGAACCGGTTGAAATCGAACCCCAGGAACTTTCTTCCCCGGAACGAAAGGGCTTTACCGCCGTTGAATGGGGCGGAACTGAAATCAAATAAATCCATAAAAAAAACAAAAAGCGCCCCGGATTTTCCGGGGCGCTTTTTGCTTCAAATATAAAGTTAAAAACATGTGGGAGTATCACGTTTTATACGCTTTCATAGCCGACTATCAGTCCGCCCTTTTCCGCATAAAAGCTGCAGAGTGCACCGTTTTTGCCGATGGCAACGTCGCTTTGCGGGAACTGGGCAAGAATTTTTTCTTTGAGCATTTCGGCAGATTCCGGATTAAGGCAATGGTCGATTCTGACTTTTCCGCCGCAGAAGCCGCGTTTTTTCATTTCCTCGAACATCATTTCCATGGTTTTTGCCTCGCCGCGGATTTTATGAAGAGGATCGAGAACGCCTTCAGTCGCGGCGCCGAGAACCCTTATCCCAAGAACGCCCGCAATTTTTGCGACTGCGGGGTTCACCCTTCCGTTCCTTGCAAGATTGGTGAGGGAACGAAGCGAGAAAAGAAGCTTCGTCTTTTTCATATAGGAAACAACCTTTTCCTTTATGCTTTCAAAAGTTTCGTTCCCAAAAACAAGCTCCCGGATATATTCCATAATAAGCTGCATTTCTCCGCCGGTGGAAAGGCTGTCGATTACAAAAACCTTTGTTCCGGGGTGGGCATCCTCATAAATTTTCGCCGCTTCAACGGCGGAAGCATAGCTTCCGGAAAGCTTGCTTGTAATGGTTATGGCAAAAATATTTTCCGCTTCGCCGAATGCACGGAGCCAATCCCCGATATTGGGGCAGGAAGTTCCGGATTTTCCTTTCGTTTCCCTGATTTCCTCCACCATTGCCTCGATATCGAGGTTTTCATCGTCAACATATTCCTTCTTCGCGGTTATGATTTTAAGCGGAACGCTTTCGAAATCAATTCCCGGGAATTCGAGAACATTGGAAGAAGAATCTGAAACAATCTTAAAGCTCATACTGCACCTCTTAAAAAAACGGATTTACTGATAAATATTTTATAACATATACAAAACCTTGTCAAGAGTTTTTCAAAAACCTATTGTGGGTTTTTATCTTGACTTCACGCAAAAAGAGTTGTAAAATGCTTTTTGGGAGGTGTTTTTTTATGAAGCAGAGCACCAAAGAAGAAATCAGAAATTCCATAAAAGGTTTTTCCCTTCCGCGATATAACGATATCCCGAACGTGGGACTTTATCTTGAACAGGTGGTAAAATATATTTCGGAATATCTTGAACCTCTGGGCAGTTTTTCAATAACCGGTTCCATGGTCAGCAATTACGTCAAAAAAGGGCTTATCGAAAACCCCGTGAAAAAGCAATATAACCGGGAACAGATTGCCTATCTTTTCTTTATGGCCGTCGCAAAAAACGTTCTTTCGATGGAAGATATCCGCCTTCTTTTTGAAACGCAGAAAAAAACCTATGAACCAAAAAAAGCCTATGATTATTTCTGCTGCGAACTTGAAAACGTCCTCGATTTCGTTTTCGGGGTTAAGGAAAATCTTGATACCGTCGGAAAGGATTGCAACGACACAAAGGATATGCTCCGCAACACCATCATTGCCGTTGCGTATAAAGTTTATCTCGATAAATATTTCGCCGTTCTCCATGACGAAACTGAAGAATAAAGAAAAAGCTCCTGTTTTTTTACAGGAGCTTTTTATTCTATTCGGAAGCAACGTATTATCAGAACTGTCGCATCTTTGCGATGAGTTTTGAATATATCCTTTCGACGAACCAGGGTTCGGTGCTTTTGTTTTTGATATCGTCAAGCTCGATCCACATGACCCCGCTGTTTTCGTCCGGTTTTACCGAAAGAAGCTGTTCTTCCGGCGCTTCAAAAAGATATGTAACATTGAGATGGAGATGGGCGGAAACATATTCGCCTTTTTTCTCGTGCCCGCTCACCGTCACAATTTCGAGCGAAAGGATATCATCGGAAAGCGGCTTTATTTCGGTAATTCCGCTTTCTTCCCTTGCTTCTTTTTCCGCAACCGCAAGAAGATTTTCCATTCCGTCCGCATGACCGCCGAGCCACGCCCAGGAATTATAGATGTTATGATAAATCATAAGCACCTTTGTTCTTTTTGGGTTCACCACCCATGCGGAAGCGGTAAAATGGGCTTTTTTGTTCCTGCGGGTAAAAACGTCCTTTTCTTCAAGCCATTCCAAAAGAAGTTCTTTATCCTTTTCTTCCTGTTCGTTAAAAGGCTTATATCTCAAAATCTGTTCTTTCAAATCCATTTTGTTTCTCCATAAAGTCAAAGCGGAAGGAAAATCCTTCCGCTTTTTTGTTTTTTATCAGGAAAGTGCTTTTGCGTGAAGTTCGGGCTGAAGGCTTATTGCCGCCTGGGCATTATTGATGATAAGGGCGTCGGTGACGTTATATTTTTCAATAATGGAACCCACGCTTTCGGAATCTTTTCTGATATCAACAACGACGACCTGTTCAAAATAATCGATCATATAGGGAACAAATGCGTTGCCGTAAGATTCCTTGAAGATGAGAAGGGTTCTTCCGTTTTTGTTTTCGGTGGTGAAAACGGTTACGGGGTTATCTCCGCCGATGAACATTCCTGCGTATCCTCTGGAATTTGCATTGAGTGCGGTGCCGTTATACATATAGCCATAGGAACCGTAAACCATGGAATAACCGATGTGGGGATAATGCGCAACGGAATAGTCCGGGTTTGCTTCAAGAGCGGCAGGTCCGCCCGCATAGTTATAAAGGGTGCCGATGAATCCGGTTCTGATTACGGTTTCGTATGTATCAAGGGCATAAGGTTCGATTCCGTTCGCATTGCAGAACGCGGCGGAAGCATAATATGCGCCGAGAGAAGTCCAATGGTGGTCGGTGCGGTAGAAAAGATATTCGCCGGAATGTTCGGTCATGATTCCAAGGCAGTCCGCGGCTTTTATTCCTTCGTTAAGCATCGCATAGGTTGCGTCGATATGAGCTTTTGTTCTCTCATAAGGGTCCGTATATCCTTCCGGAGAATTGAAGGTGCAGCTTTTGGGAACAAGAAGAGCGGTGGTGTTGATTTCCGGATATTTTTCCGCAAATTTGTTTACGGTGTTTGCCCATGCGGAGTTTCCGTTTTCGGAAGGAAGGAAATATTCAAGACCGTAATCGCCGCAAACAAGAACAGCGCCCGCATAATATGCGTTGATGTTATTGTTATAATGTCCGCCTTCGGTTTCGGGAATGATATCGGAAATATCATCGGAAAGAGCGCCGTTTCTTCCGGCTTTGATAAATTTCTGGTTAGCGGGAACGATCTGGAGCGCGCAGGTATCGCAGGCGTTTTCGTCATTTATGCTGTGGCCGAATTTTTCCGCAAGAACTTCTCCGCAGGTTTCGCAAACCTGGTCTTCGGTGCAGGTTGCTTCAGCGCCGGGGGTGTGTCCTAAGGCCGGATTAAATTCAAGGTCGCAGTAGAGGCAGGTCTGGGCAGTGGTGCAGGTTGCTTCCGGACCTTCTCTGTGGCCCATTGCGTCAACAAGAACTTCGCCGCATTCGGTGCAAACTTGGGCGGTGGTGCAGGTTGCCGCAGGTCCGGGGGTATGTTCGTGGCTGCAGCCCGCAAAAGCAAGCATTGCCGCGATGATTAAAAACATAAAAGCAGTTTTTTTCATTTTATCCTCCATAATGAATCGATGTGTCAAAATCTCCGTATGAAATTATAACATATTCAGATTAATTTTCAACAGGAAAAACCGGCATTTTCGGAATATATTAAAATTTGGGTTAAATATAGTTTTCTATCTTTTCATAAACCGCTTTTTTAATTTTTCTTCCGCTTTCGACTGTTTTCGTTTTTATTTTTATGCTACGGTTTTTAAAGCTTGCTGCCGCCTTTTTTGAAACGGCAATCGCTTCCTTGCCGTAATAAACCATTTCGTTTTTGATGTTTTTCGGATATTTTTTTGCCCTGTTGATGCTTTCAAGGATTTCTCCCTCTGCCCGGAACCATTCTTCCGTAAAGGTTTCCTCCCTTTGATATTTTCCCGCGCGGTAATTTTCGAGGACGATTTCATACCGTTTTACCGCATTAGCCACGGAATCTTCCCATGAAATATAGATTTTTTCCATGGCGTTTTTCCCGATATATTCCGCTTCCTTCGGTTTTTCGCAGATTGCTCTGAGCTTTTCGGCGAAGGATTCGGGACTGTTTTCGCAAAGATATCCGGTTTCGCCGTCGGAGATTCCTTCTGCGGCGCAGCTGCCTTTTATAAGAACGCTTGGAAGAGCGCAGGCTGCCGCTTCGCGCACAACAAGCCCGTTTGTATCATAAACCGAAGGGAAAAGAAAAGCATTCGCCCTGCAATACCACGCCCTTATGGCATAGCGGTCATGGATCGGACCTGTAAAAATACATTTTTCCGAAAGACCCAGTTCTTCGGAATATTTTTTCACTTCCTCAAAATCAAGTCCACCGCCGATGAACACCATCTTAAAGTCATATCCTTTTTCTTTTATTGCAGAAAGCGCTTCGAGGATAGTATCAAGCCCTTTATACCAGGCCATTCTTCCGACGAAAAGGAAAATGGGAATATCCTTCGGAAGGTCATACCCGGAAGTGATTTTTTCGATATCTTCCGCCGGAATCTTCCCTTTGGGGATATCCACTCCGTTTGGCATGACAACATATTCTCCTTTATATCCAAGGCTCCGGAGATTTTCTCCTGCGCCTTCGCTTACGACCCAGACTTCGTCGCAGGCTTCGATGTTTTTAACAAGCCGGGAAATCACCTTTTCCTGAATAAATTTATTTCCGACCGTTCTGGCAATATCCACGTCAAATTTTGTGTGATAGGTAAAAATCACCGGCGCATCAAGGGGTTTTCGCAAAAGTCTTGCAAAAACCGTTGACGCAAACGGGCAATGGGTGTGGATGATATTGATATTTTCTTCTTTTATCTTATCAAGGGCTTCCGGAATAAAAGGATAGCCCGCTCTGTAATTAAGAAATTTTTCCGTATTTAGGCTTGGGTAACGCACGACCTTATAAGGATAGTTTTCGTCGTTTGCCTTCGGATAATAAGGAACAGCAACGGCGGCGCTTCCGTAATTTTTTTCGATTATGGAAGCGTAGTTCATGACTGTGTTCGCAACGCCGTCAATAAGAGGAGGAAAGCTGTCATTGAGAAGGCAGACGCTGAGTTTTTCTTCCATTTTTTCACCTTCGTTCCGGTATATTTTTCCGAAGGATAATGATACCAGCAAAATATGAATTTTTTGTTTCCGGGTTTTTAATTTTAATTTAACTTGTTCGAAAAAGAAACAGTTTTTCCGGCAAAAAACACGGTGCAACCGGCGGTTGCTAAGTTTTAAACCCATGTTGATAGACATTTACACGGAAAAATGATATGATTTTATCATAAAAGGAGGCGATTTTTCCATGACTCTCGGCGAAAGAATATATAAAATGCGCACCGAAAAAGGATTATCCCAGGGGGATCTTTCCGAAATTCTTGAAGTTTCGCGCCAAAGCGTTTCCAAATGGGAAAACGACGGTGCCATCCCCGATCTTGATAAAATAATAAGACTTTCGGAAATTTTCGGTGTTTCCATCGATGAACTTGTGAAGGGCGAAAATCTTTTTTCCGCCGAAAAGGAACCCCACGCCGAAAAAGCTGCGGAAATAATCATCAGAAAAGAAAATAGTTTTCCGCCGCGGAAAATTATCGGAACGGTTTTGCTTTCCCTTTCTGTCATTGTAACGGTCGTTCTTCTTGCGGCGGGAGGCGGAATAGTCGGGCTTGTTCTTTCTTCTCCGCTTATCCTCTGCGGAATAATCTGCTTCGTTTTTAAAAAGAACATCGGGCTTTGGTGCGGCTGGGCTGTTTTTTTCTGTGTGGATATTTATCTTCGCATTGCAACGGGAATAAGTTCCGCCGTTATCCTCAATTTCCGGACCCTTCTCTTTATGATTCGGGGCGGCGATTTTATAAGGCTTCTGCTTGCTTTCGGTCAGCTTGCGGTTATTGCTTCTCTTCTTGCCATAACGATTTTCCGCTTTTGGAAAATTCCGCTTGAAAGCAAAAAACTTCCGGTAATCTTCTGGGCGGTTTATGCTTTTATGAAAATTGCCATGGCCGTTTTTTCGGCAAGCCATCTTTATCTTAAAATAAGAAATCTCCTTCTTGCGACCTATGAAATGTGGATATATACCCTTTCCCATTCTCTTTATGTCTGGATCTATACCGGATTTTTCATTGCGGCGGTGGTTTTGACGGTGAGGTATTTTTATACGAGGAAACATAAAACAATATAAACCCTTCCACCGTGCCTACGGCAACGGTCCCCCTCCCCTGTTAGGGGAGGCAAATAAAACGCTCCGTGCTCGATGAGCACGGAGCGTTTATCTTTTTGAGCACCGATATTAAATTTTCTTCTGTGCTTCGCAATAAGCACAGCGGCAAATGCCGTTTTCTTTATCGGTATAATGGAAGATGTGGTCAATTTCCTGCTCGATGCTGGTGATGCATCTGGGGTTTTCGCAGAAAACCTTGTTCACAATTTCATCCTCGTGCTCATCTTCGCAAAGCGAGCACGGCATCGGGGTTTCCGCAAGGAGCTTGAGAATAAGCGCCATTCTGATATATTTTCCGCAAAGGGCCTGGTCAAAATAGCAGGCTCTGGGGTCGGAATCGACCTTTGTGCTGATTTCGTTCACCCTAGGCAGCGGGTGCATGATGCAAAGATCGGGTTTTGCGGTTTCAAGCTTCGGAAGATCGAGCACGAAGGAGTTTTTAAGGCGCTCATATTCCGCCGGGTCGGAAAAGCGTTCGCGCTGAATGCGGGTCATATAAAGGATATCAAGTTCCGGCATGGCTTCTTCAAGGGTACGGACTTCTTTATAAGGAATGCCTTTTTTATCAAGAGTTTCGGTCTTGATATATTCCGGAACGCAGAGTTCTTCCGGAGAAATAAGAACAAATTTGATTCCTGTATATCTTGCGAAAGCGGCGATAAGGGAATGAACGGTTCTTCCGAATTTAAGGTCGCCGCAAAGACCGATGGTAAGGTCGCAAAGTCTGCCTTTATGACGGCTGATGGTCAGAAGGTCCGTAAGAGTCTGGGTCGGATGGAAATGTCCGCCGTCGCCTGCATTGATAACCGGAATTCTGGAAGCTTTTGCGGCAACTATCGGTGCGCCTTCCTTCGGGTGGCGCATTGCGATGATATCCGCATAGCAGTTTACGGTGCGGATGGTGTCCGCAACGCTTTCGCCCTTCGCGGTGGAAGAACTTCCCGCTTCGGAAAATCCGAGCACGGAACCGCCAAGGCTGAGCATCGCCGCTTCAAAACTGAGGCGGGTTCTGGTGGAAGGTTCGAAGAAAAGGGTTGCAAGAATTTTTCCTTCACAGATTTTTGCGTATTTTCCGGGGTTATCAATAATATCGTTTGCGGTGGAAATAAGGTCGTTTATCTCTTCGACTGAAAGATCGAGAATATCAATAAGATTGCTCATTATTTTGCTCCATTTACTGCAAGATAGTTCTTGATGCGGGTTACGTTTTCTTCATTTGCGGGGTCTTCTTCAAGGAATTCGATGATATCGTAAACATCAACAACGGAATATACCGGGAAGCCGAACTGTTCGGAAATTTCTTCCATTGCGCCTTTTTCGGTCTGGCCTTTTTCCTTGCGGTTTACCATAATGAAGGTTGCAATAACCTTGGTATCGGGGAGCTGGCTGAGGATTTCCATGGATTCGCGGATAGCGGTTCCTGCGGTGATTACGTCTTCAATGATAACAATTTCCTGACCGGGCTGAGGAATGTAACCTACGAAAGTGCCGCCTTCGCCGTGGTCTTTTGCTTCTTTTCTGTTGAAGAAGAAGGGAACATCAAGGCCGTTTTTGGAAAGAGCAACCGCTGCGGAAATGGAAAGCGGAATGCCTTTATATGCGGGGCCATAGAGAACTGCTTCTTTTTTGCCAAGTTTATCAAAATATGCTTTTGCATAGAATTCACCGAGTTTGGAAATCTGGTCGCCGGTTTTAATCATACCTGCGTTTACGAAATAGGGGATTTTTCTTCCGGATTTTGCGGTGAAATCACCAAATTTGAGAACGCCTGCGCTCTGGAGGAATTCAATAAATTCTCTTTTATATGCTTCCATGATTATATCTCCTTCTTTATGTAATGATTAGTCTACAAATTCCGCAACGCAGCGTTCATAAGCTGCAACCGGGTCTTCTGCCGCGGTGATGGGGCGGCCTACTACGATGTAATCGGAACCGATTGCTTTTGCGTCTGCGGGGGTCATGACTCTCTTCTGGTCACCTTTGTCGCCGTCTGCAAAACGAACACCGGGGGTTACGGTTACAAAATCAGCACCGCAGGAATCATGAACTTTTTTGGATTCCAGCGGAGAGCAAACAACGCCGTCAAGGCCTGCTTTTTTGGCGTTGAGAGCATAGTGCATAACAACTTCCGGAAGGGGTTCTTTGATCAGAAGGTCGTTTTCCATTGCTTCCTGGTCGGTGGAAGTGAGCTGGGTTACCGCAATGAGAAGAGGTCTGGTGCCGTCGGGTCTGGTAAGGCCTTCGATGGCGGCTTCCATCATTTTGCAGGTGCCTGCTGCATGAAGGTTGGTCATATCAACGTCAAGACCGGAAAGAACGGACATTGCTTTTTTTACGGTGTTGGGAATATCGTGGAGTTTGAGGTCGAGGAAGATTTTATGTCCTCTTGCTTTGATTTCGCGGACTATGGAAGGGCCTTCTGCATAAAAAAGCTCCATACCGATTTTTACGAAAGGTTTTTTGCCCTCGAATTTATCAAGGAATTCAAAAGTTTTTTCTGCGGAAGAAAAATCGCAGGCAATAATAACGTCTTTTCCCATTTTATTTAACTCCTCCTATAATTTCACTGAGATTATTGATTCCGTATTTATCCATAACGCGCGGCAAATCGTTGATGATGTCGCGGCAGATGTAAGGATCCACAAGGTTTGCGGCGCCAACCTGAACGGCGGTCGCACCGGCGAGCATAAGCTCGATAACGTCTTCGGCGGAAGAAACACCGCCCATTCCCACTATCGGAATATTGACAGCCTGGGCCACCTGATAAACCATTCTTACCGCCACCGGGAAGATTGCCGGACCGGAAAAACCGCCCATTTTGTTTGCGATTACGGGCTTTTTGGTTTTAAGGTCGATTCTCATACCCATAAGGGTGTTGATAAGGGAAAGGCCGTCGGCACCGGCTTCTTCACAGGCTTTTGCAATTGCAACGATATCGGTTACGTTGGGCGAAAGTTTTACGATAACGGGTTTGGTGGTGACTGCTTTAACAGCCTTAACAATGGTTGCGGCAGCTTCTGGAGAAGTTCCGAAGCTCATTCCGCCGCCGTGGACGTTCGGGCAGCTGATGTTTACTTCAAGCCAGCCGACCTGGTCGCATTTATCAAGTTTTTCGCAGGTATAGGCATAATCTTCTACAGAAAAGCCGGAAACGTTTGCCATAACCTTTTTATTAAAGCATTTTGCAAGCTTCGGAAGTTCTTCACCGATGACTTTTTCAACGCCCGGGTTCTGAAGACCGACGGCATTGATCATTCCGGCGGTGCATTCCGCAATTCTCGGGGTGGGGTTTCCGAAGCGGGGGTCTTTTGTTGTTCCTTTGAAGGAGAAAGTGCCGAGCATATTGATATCGTAAAGATCGGCAAATTCATATCCGTAACCAAAAGTTCCGGATGCGGGGATAATCGGGTTATCCATTTCAATTCCGCAAAGATTTACTTTTAATCTTTCCATAAAATTTCCTCCTTCATCATGATGGGGCCATCTTTGCAGATGCGTTTGAAGCCGGTGAGGGTTTTGCAGGAACAGCCCATGCAGGCACCGAATCCGCAGCCCATTCTTTCTTCAAAGCTGAGCTGGCCGGAAGTTTTTGAAGCGTTCCAGACCGCTTTAAGCATGGGTTCAGGTCCGCAGGTAAAGAAATGGGTGTAATCAATTTCTTTCATGGCTTCGGTTACGAATCCTTTGATTCCATAGGAACCGTCAACGGTGGTTACAAAAACTTTGCAGCCAAGGGCTTTGAATTCCTCTTCATAAAAGATTTCGTCTTTGGTGTTGAAGCCGAGGATTACGGAAACTTCCTTTCCCTCTTTGCGAAGTTCCTTTGCAAGCATATAAAGAGGAGGAACGCCTACGCCGCCGCCGATGAGCAGCGGTTTTTCGCCGGAAAGGGAAAGGTCATATCCGTTGCCGAGGGAGGAAAGAATATCGAGAGTTCCTTCCTTCATATCTCTCATCTGTTCGGTGCCTTTGCCGACCACTTTATAAATAAGGGTGAGCAAGCCTTCTTCGGCATCGCAGACGGAAATGGGTCTGCGAAGATAAAGCCCGTCGAGTTTTATATTAACAAACTGACCCGGACGGGTGATATCGGAAGTATCACCCGCAAGGACCATTTTCATAATGTCCTTTGTAAGCGGAACATTTTCTTTAATTTCAAAAAGCAGCTGTCTCATATTTCCTCCTTAAGCGTCGATGGTGGAGATGCAAAGGGTGGTTTCTTCAAGAACGTCCAGAAGAACTTTTACAGTATCAAGGGCGGTGAAAACAGAAACGTTGTTTTCGATGGCATAGTTGCGGATGAGCTGACCGTCGTTTTCCTGACCAACGGAACCGATATCGCGGGTGTTGATTACATAAGCGATATGTCCCTGGCGGAGAGAATCGCGGATTTCTTCGCTGCCGTCGCTGATTTTTTGGAGAACGTGGGTGCGGATTCCGTGTTCTTTAAGGAATTTTGCGGTGCCGCCGGTTGCTTCGATATTGAAGCCGAGGTTATAGAAACGTCTGATAAGCGGAAGAGCTTCTTCCTTATCTTTATCCGCAATGGTTGCGAATACGGTTCCGTAATTCTGAAGGTGCATTCCGGAAGCCTGGAGAGCTTTATAAAGCGCACGGTTAAGTTTATCGTCATAACCGATTGCTTCGCCGGTGGATTTCATTTCGGGGGAAAGATATGCATCAAGTCCGTGGATTTTGTTGAAGGAAAATACCGGAACTTTTACGTACCATCTCTTCTTTTCGTCCGGATAAATTCCGAATATGCCCTGTTCTTTAAGGCTCTTGCCAAGGATTACTTCCGTTGCAATATCCGCAAGGCTGTAACCGGTTGCTTTGGAAAGGAAGGGAACGGTTCTGGAAGAACGGGGGTTTACTTCGATGATATAAACGTCGTCGTGTTCATCAACAATGAACTGGATGTTATAAAGACCGATGATTCCGATTCCGAGACCGAGCTTTTTCGCATACTGAAGAATGGTGCCTTTTACTTTATCAGAAATGCTGAAGGTGGGATATACGCTTATGGAGTCGCCGGAATGGATTCCGGTTCTTTCAACAAGTTCCATAATTCCGGGAACGAAAACGTCGATTCCGTCGCAGATTGCGTCAACTTCCACTTCTTTTCCGAAGATATATTTATCAACGAGAACGGGTTTATCTTCACCCAGTTCAACAGCGGTTTTAAGGTACTGGCGAAGCTGCGCTTCGGTTGCGACTATCTGCATCGCTCTTCCGCCAAGGACGAAGGAAGGTCTTACAAGAACGGGATATCCCACTTCAGCAGCGGCTTTGCAGCCGTCTTCAATATTGGTGACTGCTTTGCCCTTGGGCTGGGGAATATTGAGTTCTTCAAGGATTTTTTCAAAGCTGTCGCGGTTTTCCGCTCTTTCAATGGCGTCGCAGTCGGTGCCGATGATTTTGACTCCTCTGTCACGGAGCGGTTCCGCAAGGTTGATTGCGGTCTGGCCGCCGAGGGAAGCGATTACGCCTTCGGGTTTTTCAAGCTCGATGATGTTCATAACATCTTCGGGGGTAAGGGGTTCGAAATAAAGCTTATCGCTGGTGGTGTAGTCGGTGGAAACAGTTTCGGGGTTATTATTGATGATAATTGCCTCGTAACCGGATTTTTTGATGGTGGTTACGGCGTGAACGGTGGAATAGTCGAATTCAACACCCTGTCCGATTCGGATAGGGCCTGCGCCGAGAACGATTATCTTCTTTTTATCGGTTACAATGGAAGCGTTTTCGCCGGTATAGGAAGAATAGAAATAAGGGATATATGCTCCGCAGTGGAAGGTATCGACCATTCTGTAAACGGGGAACATATTCTTTTCTTTGCGGAAGTTGAAAACCTCGATTTCATCGCATTTCCAGAGTTTCGCAATGAATTCATCGGAAAAGCCCATTTTCTTTGCTTTAAGAAGGACTTCTTCGTTTTTCACGTTCTCTTTGACTTCGGTTTCCATCTTCACGATATTTTCAACCGCTTTGAGGAAAAATTCGGTGATTTTGGTAACTTCGTGAAGTTTTGCGGTGGTTTCGCCGCGGCGAAGAAGCTCTGCAATTCCGAAGATGTTATCATCGCGGAACTGTTCGATATATTTATAAATTTCTTCGGTGCTCATGCCGTCGAATTTTTTGAGATAGAAGTGGCAGACTCCGGTTTCGAGGGAGCGCACACCTTTGAGCAGGCATTCTTCGAGGTTGGAACCGATTCCCATAATTTCGCCGGTGGCTTTCATCTGGGTTCCAAGGGTATTGGGTGCGGTAGCGAATTTATCGAATGGGAATCTCGGAAGTTTTGCGATGACATAATCAAGGGAAGGTTCGGTTTTTGCGGTGGTTCCCGCAAGTTCGATTTCATCAAGGGTCATGCCCACAGCAATTTTTGCGGTAACTTTTGCAATGGGGAATCCGCTTGCTTTGGAAGCAAGTGCGGAAGAACGGGAAACACGGGGGTTTACTTCGATAAGGTAATATTCGGAGCTTTCGGGATTGAGAGCGAACTGAACGTTGCAGCCGCCTTCGATTTTAAGTTCGCGGATGAGTTTGATTGCGGAATCGTTGAGCATCTTCATATCATGGTCGGAAAGAGTCATGATCGGCGCAACAACAATGGAGTCGCCGGTGTGAACGCCGACGGGATCGACGTTTTCCATTCCGCAGATGGTGATGGCGTTATCTTCGCTGTCACGCATAACTTCAAATTCGATTTCTTTATATCCTTTAACGCTCTTTTCGATGAGAACCTGGTGAACGGGAGAAAGCTTGAATGCGTTTCTGCCGATTTCGGTGAGCTCTTCTTCGTTATTTGCAAATCCGCCGCCGGTTCCGCCAAGGGTGAATGCGGGGCGAAGAACAACCGGATATCCGATTCTTTCTGCGGCACCCTTTGCTTCTTCAAGGTTATAGGTGATTTCGGAAGGAATGGTGGGTTCGCCGATGGACTGGCAAAGTTCCTTGAAAAGTTCGCGGTCTTCCGCTCTTTCAATACTTTCGCTGCTGGTGCCGAGAAGTTTTACGCGGCATTCTTTAAGGATTCCTTTTTTCTCGAGCTGCATTGCAAGGTTAAGTCCGGTCTGACCGCCGATTCCGGGAACGATTGCATCCGGTCTTTCGTGGCGGATGATTTTTGCGACGTATTCAAGAGTGAGAGGTTCCATATAGACTTTATCCGCAATAAGGGTATCGGTCATAATGGTTGCGGGGTTGCTGTTGCAAAGAACAACCTCATAGCCTTCCTCTTTAAGGGCAAGGCATGCCTGGGTTCCGGCATAGTCAAATTCAGCCGCCTGACCGATTACGATAGGACCGGAACCGATGATGAGAATTTTTTTGATATCCGTTCTTTTTGCCATTCTTTCTCTCTCCTTCAATGATTTAGGATATATATAAATTTATTTATAAACAATTTTGCCGTTTTTAACGGTGAGCAAGCATTTTCCAAAAAGTTCCCAGCCTTCAAAAGGCGTTGCCTTTCCCATGGAGATGAATTTTTCCGGCTCGACTTTTTCAATCGCTTCAAGATCCCATACGGTGAAATCATTGCCAAGCTTTATGCCAAAGCGTTTTCTCGCATTGAAAACAAGAAGTTCCATCGCCTTTTCAAGGGTGATGATTCCGGTTTTGACAAGCTTTGTATAAACCACCGGGAAACAGGTTTCGATTCCGGTTATACCGAATGGGCTTTTTTCAAGCCCGCGGGATTTTTCTTCAGCGGAATGGGGTGCATGGTCGGTGGCGATCATATCAATGGTGCCATCCTTAATTCCTTCAATAAGGGCTTCCCTGTCCGCTTTGCTTCTGAGAGGAGGATTCATTTTGAATCTTCCCTCTTCCTGCAAATCACTGTCGTCCATAACAAGGTAATGGGGACCGGTTTCGCAGGTGACGTTTACTCCTTCTGCCTTGGCTTTTCTTATGATATCAACGCTTTCCTTCGTGGAAATATGGCAGACATGATAGGCGCATCCGGTTTCTTTCGCAAGCCGAAGGTCGCGTTCTATCTGCTTCCATTCGCTTTCGCTGCAAATTCCTCTGTGGCCGTGTTCCTTTGCGTAATCTCCGTCGTGGATATATCCTCCGCGAAGAAGTTCGTTCACTTCGCAGTGGGCAACTATCATTTTGCCAAGCGCTTTTGCGCGAATCATCGCTTCGCGCATCATTTCTTCGCTCTGAACTCCCCTTCCGTCGTCGGAAAAAGCAATGACTTTATCTGCAAGGGATTCCATATCGACCAGTTCTTCGCCTTTTTCGCCGATGGTTATTGCCGCATAGGGCATAACCTCGATTACCGCATCTTTTTCGATGATGTCGGTCTGTTCTTTAAGATGTTCGGTGCTATCCGGAACGGGGTTCAGGTTCGGCATGGTGCAAACGGAAGTATAGCCGCCCTTTGCCGCAGCCATGGAACCGGTTTTTATCGTTTCTTTATAAGAAAACCCCGGTTCGCGAAAATGCACATGCACATCACAAAAACCGGGGAATACGACATATTTTGAAAGGTCGCAAACAAAAGCCTCCTCTGCAGAAGCAACTTCGGCAAAGAAATTGTTTTCGGCAAATTCGGATTTGAATTCAACTTTTTTGATTTCATTTACGTTCGTCATTTTCGGCATCCTTTCAATAAAAAAACCGCCGACGATAACCTTTCGCCGGCGGATAAGCATACAAAAAACAGGGCACCGCAAAAACCATGCAAAGCGCCAAACGTGAAATATTGCAAATCTTGCCGATCTCTCTGTATCGTCTTTTAAAGATTTATTTTAATTATAATAACACATATTTAAAAGGCTGTCAAGGGAACTTTCGCCCCGAAGACAGCCTTTTTTGCAGGTTTTTTATTCAGAAAATTCGTTTTTTCCCCAACCTTTTTCCAAAAGGATTTCATGGGCTTTTTCCGCTTCCTCCTTCGGAACAACAAGGCGCATTTTTTCTTCCGGCATCATAATGGCAAGCCAGCCGCAGCGGTCGAAATAAAGTGCGGAAATTTTTTCTTTCCCATAAAAATCAATGATGGGCTTCACGTTTTTATAACTGAGGACTGTGACTCCATCTTCCCCGAAGAAGAATTTTGCTTTTCTGTCGGAATCCCGGCGAATAAAGCCTTCGGCACAGAAAAACCATTCCTCTTTTATAAGATGTTCATCTCTTCTGAATCTTGCGGCGGATTTTCTTTTTTCCGAACCCGAAAAATAAAGAGAAACCCCGACCATTATAAAGGCAACAATAAAGGCATAGTACCATTTTTCCGGTGCAAGGAAAAGCAGCGCCAGAAGGCAGGTTATTCCGCAAATGGCACCTGCAAGGCATGAAGGAAGAAAATCCTCTTTCCAGTTGTTTTTCATAAAATCACCTCTCAATATGCCTTTATTTTACCATCTTTTTCTTTCCAAGTCATCAATTCTTTGTAAACAAAATTATTCGGCAAGATGCTTTCAAAAAAACAGAGGCACTTCAAATGAAGTGCCTCTGTTCAAAATGGGATTATTGATTATTTTTCTGCGGGAAATCTATCAATAATTTTTGCTGCGAACTGGCGGACGAGGTAAGCGTCAACAACGTTTACTTTTCCGTTTCCGTCAACATCCGCTGCAGTGAATGCATAACCTTCGAGGGTTACGAATTTTGCTGCGTGTCTTCTGATGAGGTTTGCATCCATTACGTTGACTTCGCCGTCTTCGTTTGCGTCACCGAGTACGAAAGGAATTTCTTCCCATTTTGCGGTGAAGGTGGTGTGTCTGTAAAGGACATATTCTGCATCAAGTTTTACGCCGTCTTCATCGAACCAGCCGAGGAAGTTATAACCTTCGCGGGAAGGAGCAGGAATATTGGACATTGCTACACCGAAGAAGTAACCTCTGGTGGTGCTTTCTTCGCCGTCAACGAAGGTGATTTCGACCATTGCTCTGTCGCCGACAACAACATCAGCTCTGTTGCGAACACGGATTCTCGGGAACGGACCTTCGGGAGCATTGAAGGTATCGTCATAGGAAGCAAGACCGGTTACGGTGACATCTGCGCCGATTGCAATGTTCTTGACGTCCTCTGCGGTGGTGATATAACCGTCGATGAATACTCTTACAACATCATCGCTGGAATAATCTTTTACGTAAATGGTCTGGATAAGGCCGTTTGCTTCTTCGTAATTTACGAGGATTCCGTTTACGGTTACAAGTTTGCCTTCAACGCTGCGGTCATTGACCTGTGCGGGAGTTACGGGGGTGGAATCCATGAATCCGGTGCCGATTACTTCGATGGAAGTTACCTGGAGTTCGGGTTCGCCCTGATAGAATTCGGTGGTACCGGTGATTCTTACTTTATCGCCGATCTTATAGTTTCCTGCAACAGGGAAGCAGCAGATACCGCCGGTTGCATCCTGAACGTAGATGCAGTCGAAGAATGCGGTGTCTTTGTCATAACCGGAAGCGTTGGAAGTTACAATACCTTCGATGGTGTATTTATAACCGGTTTCGGTCTGTGCTCTTACTTCTGCAATAGGAGTTACAGAAACGGGGTTGATATATGCAAGAAGGTTTTCGCAGACTTTATAGTTGGAATAGTTCTTTTCGGAACCGTTATCTTCAATGGTTGCCTGAACTTCGAAGTTGGACATAAATGCTGCACCGGAAACAATGATGAGTCCCTGGCCTTCAAGCTGTTCGGAAGCCATGATCATAAGTCTCTGATCGCCTTCGGGGCTGGTGTATTTATACATGGAGGAACCGCCGAGGCCGTCGTTATCGACGTCAACGGAATAAGTGCCGCTGTGTCCGAATACTACGGGAGAAACGGTGGAAGGAAGGGTTCCGTCAACGGTATAAACAGATGCGCCGCCGTAATGGCTGAATACTTCGGTATAAAGTCTGTCAAAGCGGTTTTCGGGGTCAACTTCAACGCCTTCGGTAAGGAAGCTTTCGCCGTAGGTATTGAAATAAAGTCTGTATGCCTGACCGCCGTTATGATCATCGTCATAAGTTGCGTCGTCGCCGATTCTGAGGGAAGAACCGAGAGCTTCGAGAACTGCGTTCTGGGTTGCTGCCATATGTTCTTCGGGTTTCATGTTTGCGATGGACTCAACAGAAGGATAGTTTTCATAATGGTCGGACCAGCCGGCAAGAATTACGATGCCGCCTTCTTCATTGAATGCTTTGATGGCAGCAAGTTCTTCTTCGGTATAAACTTTAAGAGGATTTGCGGCCTGTGCTTCTGCGGATCTTCTGGAAGGAGCAGTGAGGATGAGTGCTTTATATTTGGGGTTGGAGCAAGCTGCAACAAGATCTGCGCTTTCCATAAGGGTTACGGTACGAACGCCATATTCAGCTGCAAGATTGCCGAAGTTGCCCATGCTGTCTTTATAGTTGCCGTTTACATATTCGTTATAGTGGGAAGCATCAATACCGACATAAACAAGTTTGTCTGCATCCTGAACGTCGAGTTCAATATCCATAGTGAATACGTATTCAACACCGTCAAGGTCAACAACTGCGGTTACGGTTACGGTGGTGAGTTTTGCAGCAGCGGGAGTCCATTTGAAATCAATTGCAAGAGTTCCGGAAGCGGGGATGGTGTTATCGCCGGTATCGGTTCCGATTACTTCGCCGCCGTTAGCGGTATAGGTAATGGATTTGATGTTTGCGGGAACGGATTCGCTGTTGAAGAAGGTAGTGGTAAGTTTGAGTTCTTCGTTGGTAACAGGAGTGGAAGTTCCGCATACAACGGAGGAGATACCGAGTTTGAGGCTTTCGCCGACCCATACAGGAGCGGTTACCGCAAGGTCACCGTCGCCTTCGGTTACTCTGATGTAATAATAGCTGTAAGTAGGATCAAGTTCGACAGAAAGTGCACCGTCTGCAAGATCTGCGGGATCATCCCAGGTATAAGCAACTTTACCGGAGTTTACGATTACTTCAACTTTGCTGATGGAATCGGATTTATCCGGATCATAAACAGTTACTTCAAGGTTGAGTTTTTCCGGAACTTCGGTGATGGAGGAACCGAGAAGAAGTCCGTTTACGGTGTATCCGATTTCAAGGTTTTTATCCTCGGTGGAATACATTCTCATATCACGGATTGCCTGATAGATGCCTTCTTCGCTGAAGTTATCGGTAAGAATAACGTCACGGGCGTCGTTTGCGTTACCCCATTTACCTTTGTGGTTATCCTGGTTGTTGGTAGGAGCAAGATGCCAGCCTTTATCGAGAGCCATGGTATAATATTCATAGCTGGGATAATAGCCGCCTGCGCCGATCTGTCCTTCGCCGTTACCGACCTCGACCATCTGGATACGGGTATCGATAAGTGCATCCCAATATGCGAAATCGCTGAAGGTACCGAAGGTGGAACCGGGATGGTTGAACTGGCTGAGAGAATCTGCACCTTCGGGCTGGCTGAGAAGAGCATAATATGCTTTCATGCCTGCGTCGTTGGTTTTGTTGTTAAGGGTTGTGTTGTTTCTGGAAACGATACCTTCGGTGTTGAAGGTGTTGATATGACCGGGGCCGCCGGACCAGGTCATTTCGAAGCCGCCGAGAGCGACTACCTTGCTCTGGGAAGCGTTGAATTCATCGATTGCGCCGGTGTATTCTCTCCACATCTTCTGGCTTTCGCCGGTTGCAAGGCTGAGGTCATAAAGTGCTGCTTCGGGGTTTGCTGCGCCGGAAGTATCGAAATAGTTGGAGTGGTCGGTGAATGCCACGAAGTCAATGTTTGCGGATTCCGGAAGGTTTGCGATATAGCTGAGTGCGGATTCAAGAGAACCGGAACCATCGGAATAAGTGGTGTGGCTGTGGAGCTGTCCGAAGTAAAGTTCATACTGTGCTTCGCCTACGATGAAGCTCCAGGTTTTGCTGGTTTCTTTGCCGTCTGCACGAACAACGGTTACAACAACAGTGGTTCTGCCGTCTGCAAGATCAGCGGAAGGAGTATAGGTTACTTTGGAACCGTCATAGACGGAAACAACGGTTTCGCCGTTGACAGTCATGGAAACGGTTGCGCCTTCGCCTGCGTTGATGATTTCTGCGGAGATAACGGGACGTTTATCTTCCTTGGTTTCTGCGTTTGCAAGAGGAGTTACAGCACCGACGGAAGGTTCGTCGATGATATCTGCGGACATCATGTGGCTGATTTCTGCATCGCCTTCAAATTCTGCAGTGATTTTGAGAGCTGCAAAGCCGGTTACTTTTGCAATTTCCTCTGCGGGAATAGTTACGGTATAAATGCCGTTTACGGGGCCGGTTACTTCTGCATCGGAAAGTTTTTCAACTTCGCCGGTTTCTGCATGATGATTGCAGAATTCAACTTTAAGGGTGCCTTCGACCATGGGGAATGCGCTGTCGAGTTCGAATTCAACAACCCAATCCTGGCCGGCATAAGCGCCTTCATCACCGCTGATGATGTTTACTGCGGGAACGTGAACAATGTCTTTATAAGTATTTACGTTTTCTTCAAGAGGATAGAAATGGAATTCGTAAATGCTGTAATCGGTTACATTGTACATGCTGTAAGTTTTGTAGGAATCTGCGTAATATTCAAGGTACTGGCTGTACTGGCCGTTATATTTTGCGGTTCTGCTTTCAAGGTTCCAGCCGCCTTCTTTACCTTCGGTAAGGGTCCAGTCAGCATCTTCGGAAGCTTCCTGGGTATAGAAAGCGTTGTTGCCGGTGCCGTTGGAGCAGAGATAGCCGTAAGCTTCGTTATAGAAACGATAGTAGTTTCCGTTTTTGGAAACGGTGAATACTACTGCGCCGTTTTCGGGCTGTGCTGCCTGGGAACCATCTTCATAATCCCATACAACGGTTACAACATTGCTGATGCTCTGGTTATCGTTTTCTGCACCGAGAACACCTTCTGCTGCAGTGTTATAAATAACGACTTCGTCGCCTTCGTTCGGAAGAACGCTTTCGCCGCCTTCGGAGCTTTCGCCGGTTACAAGATAGAACTGCTGTGCGAAGAGAGCTTCGTTGCTGTTGTTGTAATAAGAGCTCCAGTTGTTTTTATCTGCATACCATTCAACATAAACGTTGCGGGCTACGTTTTTGATATAGAAGCAGTCCGCGGTTTTGGCTTCATGAATGGACCATGCGGTATTTACATCATCAAGAGGCATGCTGGAATAGCTTGCGCCCATGGAAAGTTTTTTGCCGTCCGCGGTGGAGAAGGTATAAGTTCCGTCTTCATTTACGCCGACAGTCCAGATTTCTGCATCGGTGTAGCCTTTGAGCTTGCCGTCGGCAAGGGTTACGTCAACACCGTTGTTATAGAATCCGGTATAAGTGGTGGAAAGTGCTTTGAGGTTTGCGGGGTTGAAGATAACAACGGTATCGCCGTCGTTAAGTTCGGTAACAATGCCTTCCTTCTTTGCTGCGGAAACAAGGAAGAGTTCCATCTGATAAATAGCGGTTTCCTTGATTCCGTAAGTGGTAAAGCCGGAATAATATTCAAGAGCCTGGTTATAGTTGCCGTTATAGTTTGCGCCTACGTTTTTGATATACCAGGTTCCGTCGGTTGCGGCTTCAAAAGTCCATTTGCCGCAGTCGGTAAGTTCATCAGCAAGGCTGAGGGAGTTTCCGGTTGCGCCGGAGGTAAGATATTTGCCGTCAAGGGTGAAGATATAGTTATCACCGTCAACGGTTACAAGAAGCTGTGCCATTTCTTCGGTAACAGCGATCTTGTTATCGGTTACTTCTGCTGCGATGCCGGACATTTTTTTGCCGTTTGCAGCTGCGCCCATTGCGTTTCCGGAGTTATAGATGATAATGGTATCGCCGTCGCCGGGAAGTTCGGTCATTTTTTCGGCATATTTAACTTCGGGATCTACAGGAGGATCTACAGGATCTTCGGGTTCGGGAATAACTTCGCCGCTGCCGATAACATAGAATTTCTGTGCAAAGAGAGCTTCATCACTGATGCTGGTGTAAGCGCTCCAGGTATCGTAGTTGGACTGATATTCCACATAGTTACCGCGGACTGCGTTGACGATGTAATAGCAGCCTTCGGTTGCGGATTCGGAAATTTTCCATGCGGTGTTTACATCATCAAGAGGCATGCTGGTATAGCCTGTGCCCATGGAAAGTTTTTTGCCGTCTGCGGTGGAGAAAGTGAAGCTTCCGTCTTCATTTGCGCCGACGGTCCAGATTTCTGCATCGGTATAGCCTGCGAGAGCACCGTTTTCAACGGTAAGGTCAACACCGGTGTTATAGAAACCGCTGTAAACGCTGGAAAGAGCCTGCATGTTTGCGGGGTTATAAATAATAACCTGATCGCCGTCTTTGATAGGACCGGTGGGTTCTTCGGGATCTTCCGGTTCTACTTCAACTTTGGTGATTTCGGTTGCATAGGTGTTGCGGAGCTGGAAAGTGGTGTTATATACACCGACAGCTGCTTTGACGTTGATAACGTCGCCCACTGCATATTCCCATGCGCCGTCTTCGGTTTTGCCGACTACAGCTTTATAAAGCTGAATGCTGTTGCCGTCGGCATCTTTCATGGTGATGTTGGGGGTGCTGTATCCGCCGTTGTTATCATAAACCTCGGTTATTTCAAGGTTTTTGATTTCAACATAGGTTGCGATATCGGCAGTGGTAAGTTCGCCGATGGTGGTTTCTTTTGCGGAAAGGGTAAGACCTTCGGATTTTTCATAAGTTGCGTTTCCGAGCTGAGGAAGACCTCTGTAAACAGTCTTGGAGCCGGTTGCGATTACGGTATCGCCAAGGTCAACGTCTGCGGGTGCGGAAGAGAATCTTGCGCAGATACCGCCGGTTTCATCCTGGAGATAGAGGTTGGAACCATCAATAAGGGTTACAACGCCTTTTACGGTGAATTCAGCACCTTCTTCTCCTGCAACTGCTGCAGAGATTGCGCTGATGACCGGTTCTTCGGGTTCGGTCGGAGGAACTTCGGGTTCAGATCCTGCAGAAACAACGTCTTTGAGAAGGCTGAGTGCAGCAAGGCTGGTTGCGCCTTCAATAACGCCGATCTGTTCAACAGTTCCTGCGCTGATAACGTATTTGTAAACTTTTACGCCTCTTGCGGAGTTGGTGGTGATGTATGCAAGATCTTCGGAAGCAAGCACCATGGAAGCGCCGCCGCTTACATACAGGAAGGAGTCCGCTTTGAAGACAGAAGAATCGGAATAAACAAGTGCTCCGTTTTCTACGGTCCATTTAGCTTTTGTTTCATAAATGATGCCGCCTTCGGTAAGGACAAGGAATTTTTCATAATAGCATTTGTTTTCCTCGTCGAGTTCGGAGCCGGTATAAATAACAGCTTTAGCTATGCTTTCATAAGTGCTGATGAAAGAATATTCAGCTGTGCCTTCGGCATAATTGTAAAGTCTCATAAGATAGCTTATGCCGAGATCGGAATGTCCTACAATGTAAGGAACATATCCGCCAACCTCAAATTCCTGTCCATCGATGGTTACGGTGGATGCAGGAATGCTGGTTGCGTCGCTCATCGGGAATCCATAAAGAAGTTCACCGCCCTGGGTTGCGGCATATTCATTCTGAGGATCGATTTCGTAATAATGGGTTGCATCCGCAGCATAAATTTTTCCGTTATGTGCGGTACCGCCGGTATAAGTTGCGGTTCCGGTTCCGAGAACTTCATATTCAAGAGTTTCGGGATCGATGCTTACCCATTTTCCGCCTTCGGCAGTCTGGATATAGCCATGGAGATTTTTACTTTCAGCAACGGGTTCATCCGGAACGACGGGTTCTTCGGGTGCGGATTCTCCAAGCTTATAAAGAGTAAACTTGGTGGGATATCCACTTACATTACCGCTTACCGTGCTGGTTTTGTAAGCACGGAATTTGTTCTCGGAGCCTTTATTGCTTGCAAGGATAGTGGTATCACTGCCCTGACCGGAGAAAGTGAATTCTTCACCGGAAGAAGCAACTGCCCAGTTGTAGTCACCGCTCAAAATACCGTTGTTATTGCCTGTTTTGGGGGCAACAGTAACGCCATTGGAGTCGGTGAGTTTTGCATTAGTTCCATCTACCGTAATATCCCATACGAGATTGGCGGCGGGATTTGTGATGCTGTCGCCTTCTGCGGTGACTGCTTCAGCAAGGACCCAGCCTCCCTCAAAAACAGTGGGAGCATATCCGGTATCAACAACCATAACGTACTTACCGGTGGTAAGTTCATCCATGGAAGTGATTTTGGTATATACCGCGTCGCCTTCCGCCGCAAATGCGGTTACCGGGAACATGGTAACAACCATGAGGATTGCCAGAACGGCAGACAAAAGTCTGTGCGTTTTGCTTTGTTTCATTTGTTTTTTCCTTCCTTTCCTTTTCATGGGCGCAACACACCCATAATTAGTTAATTATATATTAGCATAAAATATTATGGTTTTACAGTTACAAGTTTGTAACAATTAATATTTTTGCCACTTTCAGCAAAATGCACGATTTTCCTGCAAAATTTTATTGCGCTTGACATAATCATTCCAAATTGATATTCTTTTTATTGTCATAAAATAATTTTTCCTTTATTGAAAGGAGAGTTTTCTGCCTGTGAAAAAATGGTTTTCCGAAAATAAAAACACCCTGATTCTTCTTCTGGTCTGCGCGGTAATTTTCGCCGCCGGAATCGTTCTTGCTTCCCCGGAAAAGGAAGAAAGCCCTGCCGCGGAAGAATATTCCGAATATGAAAAAGCAAAAATCACTTCCGTTCTTATGGACGGCACCGAACAGGACGAAAGTTCCGATGGCGGCTGGCGCGGCGAACAGCTTCTTCTGGCAGAAGTCCTTTCCGGACAGTATAAAGGTCAGACCCTTCAGGTTTCGAACTTCGTGGGACCGCTTTACGGCGTTCCCCTTTATGAAGGCGATAACGCCGTTCTTATCATTTCCACCTATGCAAACGGCGACCACACCGCAACGGTTTATGAATTCGAACGCACCGTTCCCCTCATCATAATAATCGCGCTTTTCCTTGTTTCCGCAATAGCGGTCGGCGGAAAAACCGGCGCAAAATCCCTTTTCGGGCTTCTGATAACTCTTGCCTGCCTTTTCTTTGTGCTTCTTCCCGCACTGATGAAAGGCGCACCCACCCTTCCGACAGTTTTTGCGGTCTGCGCATATATTGCCGTCGTAAGCCTTGCGATTCTTGGCGGAGTGAGCAGAAAAACCGTCTGCGCCATGCTCGGAACGGTTTCCGGCACGGCACTCGCTATGATTTTCGGGCTTATTGCCCAAAGCCTCTGCCGTATTGACGGTCTGCGTGTTCCGGATGTGGAGCCCCTTCTCCAGCTTCGCCAGACCGGCACCCCCATCGGACTTACCGGACTTCTTGTCGGCGGAGTTATCATAAGTGCCCTTGGTGCCGTTATGGACGTCACCATGGGAATTTCTTCTTCCCTTGCGGAAGTCAGCGCGGCGAACCCGGAACTTGGCAAAAAAGAACTTTTCCGTTCCGGAATGAACATCGGAAGAGATATGGTCGGCACCATGACGAACACCCTTATCCTTGCGTTCCTTGGAAGCAGCTTTGTTCTGATTCTTTATCTTTATTCCATCGGGCTTTCCACCCACCAGCTGCTCAGCTCCTCCTATCTTTCAATCGAAGTGATAAGCGGAATTTCGAGCAGCATTGGCGTTATTCTATCAATTCCCATAACCGCTTTTATAAGCGCAAAGGCTTTTTCAAAAAAATAAAAAAACAAACCGGCGGAAAAAATTTCCGCCGGTTTTTTTACATCACAACCGCCCTTGCAAGCGCAGGCTTCAGTTTTTCATAAATCGCTTCAAAATCGCCAATGGGCAAAGGGTTTTCCCCAAGTCCGATTTCCACCGTAAAACCGGGTCTGCCGAATCTTTCAATATACCAGTCTTTAAGTCCGCCGTGGGAAGCCATTCCGGAAGGAAAGGCAACTTTATAACCGCAGACCGAAGCAAATTCTTCCGCCATATCTCGGCTTATCATCGGTGTTTTTGCGCCATAATACCAAAAAATTTCCTCGCCCTGGGAATGAAATGAATAGAGCCTTTTTACGTCAAAAGTGCTGCAAAAACCGCAGACCGCCCTTGTTTCCGGTTCGGAAAAAGCCTTCGGCCCGCCATATTTTCCCGGTGCAGGGCCAAAAATCCCGTTTTTTCTTTCCATGGACTGAAGAATATCCCAGCCCGCACCGAAATTATGGTTTATATCCACCCCTCTTGCGTTGGCGTTCCAATGCTCAAAATCGCCTTTTGCAATGCGCTCGGCCTTGTTCCCGGAAGAAAGAGCGCCGATTTTCCCTCGGATATTGATTTCGACTCCGTCCGGATTCAGCACCGGGATAACGGAAAGGCCCCTTTTTTCAAGCGATTTGCAGATATTCATTCCGCAAAGTTTTTCTCCGTGCTCAAAGGCAGTGCAAAGCTCATCAAAAAACCGAAGAAGCACAAGGGAAGTGAGCCATTCGCTTCCGTGGGTAGCACCGGCGAAAAGAACCGAACCGGCGGTTTTGCCAATGCAGAGCACGGGGATTTTTCTTCCGAGCACGGTTTTGCCCATGGAAAAGGTTTTTGAGCACGGATGCAGCTTTGTGATATTTTTTATATAGTTTTCAAGATTCGCCGATACCGGCGGCATAGTAAATTCCAAAAAAAATTCCTCCCGGTTATTCATTTCCGCCTAAATATATGCTAAAATAAAAGAAATTAGGCAAAGGAGAGGCAGAAAAATGATTGTTACCGAAAAGAAAGTCAATTCTTCGCTCGTTTATGACGGGCATATCATAAAAGTTTTCAAAGATGATGTTTCGCTTGAAGGCAAACCGGCGGTAAGAGAAGTTGTTCGCCACAAAGGTGCCGCCGCAATCCTTGCGATTGACGAAAACCAAAACGCATATTTTGTGGAACAGTTCCGTTACCCCATGGATAAAGCGCTTTTCGAAGCTTCCGCCGGAAAAATCGACGAAGGCGAAACTCCAATCGAATGCGCAAAGCGCGAACTTTTTGAAGAATGCGGAATAACCGCAAAAAAATGGACCGAACTCGGCCCGATGTATTCTTCCCCGGGCTTTTGCGACGAAGTGATCTATCTTTTCATGGCAGAAGAACTTTCCTTCTCAAATCCAAATCCGGACGAGGACGAATACCTCGATATCATAAAAATGCCCCTTCCCGAAGCGCTTTCGCTCCTTCGCAAAGGAAAGATCCCCGACGCAAAGACCCAGGTGCTGATTCTTCGCTGCGCGGATATTCTTGAGCACAGATGATTTTTTACGCATCAAAAAAGCCTGTTCCGAAACCGGAACAGGCTTTTTTCTTTATCAGATTTTAACTTTAAGAAGCCTGAGCGACCAAAGAACGGTGATAAGGCAAACGCCCACATCCGCAAAAACCGCAAGCCATATCGGGGCATATCCCAAAGCACCGAGAATGAGCACCGCAACCTTTACCGCCATGATGAAAATCACGTTCTGGCGAACGCAGGTCATTATCTTTTTCGCAATGGCGACTGCCTTCGGCAAAGCGGCAATGCCGCCTTTCATAAGAACGATATCCGCGGATTCTATGGCGGCGTCGGTTCCCATGCCCATTGCGGCGCCGATATCCGCAGCCGCGAGCACCGGAGCATCGTTTATGCCGTCGCCGGTGAAAACGGTCGTTCCGCTTTTCTTGATTTCCTCGATTTTTCCGACTTTATCTTCCGGCATAAGGGAAGCATAATATCCGTCAACGCCGCATTCCTTCGCCGTTTTCGCGGCTGCGTGCTCATTATCTCCGGTGAGCATAAAGCTGTGTTCAATTCCCAGTTCGCGAAGTTTCGCAAGAGATTCCTTCGCTTCTTCGCGGATGGTATCTTCGAGGAAAATATAGCCCGCATATACGGAATCGATTGCAATATAAAGATTTGCGCCGTTTTCTTCCGGAAGCAGGATTCCTTCGTGCTCAAAAAGTTTTTTGTTGCCGCAGATAATTCTTTTTCCGTCAAAATTGATGCTCACGCCTTCGCCCGCTGTTTCGGAAGGATCTTCTCCCACGGGGATTTCAATTCCCATTTCTTCCGCTTTTGCCAAAACGCATTTTGCGATGGGGTGGTCAGAAAGAGCTTCTGCCGCTGCCGCAAAGCGAAGAACTTCTTCTTCAGCATATCCTTCTGCGGTTTTTATTTCCGCAACGCGAAGAATTCCGGAAGTAAGGGTTCCGGTTTTATCGAAAACCGCATTTTTTACGTTTGCAAGTCTTTCGCAATATTCTGAACCTTTAATAATTACGCCGTTTTTGGAAGCGGAACCGATTCCCGCAAAATAAGCAAGAGGAATTGAAAGCACCAATGCGCAAGGACAGCTGGAAACAAGGAAAACAAGCGCTCTGTGCGCGCTTTCGGAAAAATCAAGCCAGCCGAAAAGCAGCGGAACCGCAAAAACAAGAATCGCAAGAACGATTACGATTGGGGTATAAATTTCGGAAAAACGGGTTATAAATTTTTCAGTTGCGCCTTTTTTGGCGGAAGCGCCTTCGACCATTTCGATGATTCTTGCAGCGGCGGAATCGCCGTATCCGCTGACGGTTTTTCCTCTGACGGGATTTCCAAGAACGACGCATCCGGCTTTAAGGATTCCTTCCTTTTCAATATATACCGGAAGGCTTTCGCCGGTAAGTGCGGAAGCATCCGCCGTTGCTCCTTCGGAAAGGACTTTACAGTCCAGCGGAACTCTTTCGCCGACTTTTACGATAATTTCTGTTCCGATCTCAACGTTTTTTGCCGGAACGGATTCGATATCCCCATCCTTCGGGCAGATGATATTCGCGGTATCCGGTCTGATATCCGCAAGGGCGGCAATATTTTTTTTGGAACGGGCCACCGCAAGGCCTTCGAGATTTTCGCCAAAGGTGAAAAGCAGGGCAACCATCGTTCCTTCAACATATTCACCGATAAGAAAAGCGGCAACTACCGCAATGGACATAAGTGTTTCTTCCCCGAAGTGGAAATGCAAAAGGTCTTCGAACCCTTCTTTAAGCACTTCCCTTCCCGCAACAAGGGTTACAATAAGACAGATTACCATTGCAAAAGGCTTCAGAAAGGGGATAAAACTCAGCGCAAAAATAGCCGCGCAGATTCCGGTTATTATAAGTTCCTTTTTTATTTCATCCGTTTCTTTTCCGCCGTGGCAGGCACAGGAATGATCGTGACAGCCGCAATGTTCGCCATGGCAATGGTCATGTTCGTGATGATGTTCATGTTCACAGACACATTCATGCCCGTGATGATTTCCATGGCAGCAGCATTCTTTTTCGTGGCAATGTTCCGACATTTTTTCAGCCCTCCTCAACGTGCGAAATTCCGGTGCAGAGAATGGCGCCGATATGGGCGTCATCAAGGGAATAATAAATTTGCTTCCCTTCCCTGCGGTTTTTGATGAGCCTTGCGGCTTTCAGCACCGAAAGCTGGTGAGAAACTGCGGACTGGCTCATTTCGAGAAGATCGCAAAGACAGCAGACGCACATTTCTCCTTCGGAAAGAGCCGCAAGAATTCTTATTCTTGTTTTATCGCCGAAAACTTTGAAGACCTCCGCGGTTTTTTCAAGAATTTCTTCCGAAGGCATATTCGCCTTCGTCTGTTCAATTATATGAGCGTGTTCGGGATGAATATCCGCCAATTAAAACACCTCCGGGAACAAATTTGAATATATGAACAACTGTTCATATGTTTATGCTTTTAATATAAATCATAACACCCGGAATGTCAACCTGTTTTTTGTGGTAATATAAATTATTGTTTAGCAAAACAACCTCCCTTGTCAAAGGGAGGGGGACCATCGCCTTTTTGGCGATGGTGGAGGGATTCATAACAAAAAACATCGGTATTTAAAGAAAGAATCCCCCAGTCTTTTTTAACCGCAAGCGGTTAAAAAATCCAGCCCCCTTTAACAAGGGGGCTTAATAAAA
>JAFXGY010000008.1 GCA_017536625.1 Oscillospiraceae bacterium
CAACATCATCGATACTCCCGGACACGTAGACTTTACTGTTGAGGTTGAAAGATCTCTCCGCGTGCTCGACGGTTCCGTAACCGTTCTCTGCGCAAAAGGCGGCGTAGAACCCCAGTCTGAAACCGTATGGCGTCAGGCAAATAAATATAAAGTCCCGCGTATGATTTACGTCAACAAGATGGACATCATGGGCGCAGACTTCTTCCACGTTGTGGATATGATCAAAACCAGACTCAAAGCTACTCCTCTCGTAATTCAGCTTCCTATCGGTGCTGAAACTTTCTTCAGAGGTCTTGTTGACCTTCTCGAGATGAAAGCTTACATCTACAACGATGACCTCGGCAAAGATATCTCCGTTGAAGATATCCCCGAAAACATGATCGAAATCTGCGAAGAATACCGCGAAAAACTCATCGAGGGTGCGGTTGAAGCAGACGAAGAACTCATGGAAAAATACCTTGAAGGCGAAGAACTCACCATTCCTGAGATCAAAGCCGCAATCAGAAAAGGTACTATCGCAAACACCTTCGTTCCTGTATGCTGCGGTACTTCTTACCGTAACAAAGGCGTACAGAAACTTCTCGATGCAATCGTAGATTACATGCCCTCTCCGCTCGATATCCCGCCCGTAAAAGGTACCGATACCGAAACCGGTGAAGAAACCGTACGCAAAGCCGGAGATGATGAACCTCTCTCCATCCTTGCATTCAAAGTTGCTGCTGACCCCTTCGTCGGTAAACTCTGCTTCTTCAGAGTTTATTCCGGTAAAGTTGAAGCAGGTTCCACCGTTCTCAACTCTTCCAAAGATAAGAACGAAAGAATGGGCCGTATTCTTCAGATGCACGCAAACCACAGAAAAGACCTTGATTGCTGCTACTGCGGCGATATCGCAGCAGCAGTAGGTCTTAAATATACCACCACCGGTGATACCCTTTGCGATCCGAAACATCCTATCGAACTCGAGAAGATGGAATTCCCGGAACCTGTTATCAGCCTTGCAATCGAACCGAAAACCAAGGCCGGCCAGGAAAAAATGGCTATCGCCCTTTCCAAACTTGCTGAAGAGGACCCCACCTTCAGAGCTTACACCGATAAAGAAACCGGACAGACCATCATCGCTGGTATGGGTGAGCTTCACCTCGAAATCATCGTTGACCGTCTTCTCCGTGAATTCAAAGTTGAAGCAAACGTTGGTAAACCTCAGGTTGCATACAAAGAAACCATCACCAAACCTGTTGATCAGGAAACCAAGTATGCACGTCAGTCCGGTGGTAAAGGCCAGTACGGTCATGTTAAAATCAAACTCGAACCCAACGAAAGCGGTAAAGGTTATGAATTCATCAACGCAACCGTCGGCGGTTCCATCCCGAAAGAGTACATCGAGCCTGTTAACAAAGGTATCCAGGGTGCTCTTAATGCCGGCGTAGTAGCAGGATATCCTGTTGTTGACGTTAAAGTAACTCTTTATGACGGTTCTTACCACGAGGTCGACTCTTCTGAAATGGCATTCATGATTGCCGGTTCCATGGCATTCAAAGAAGCTATGAGAAAAGCAAACCCCACTCTTCTCGAACCGATCATGAGCGTAACCGTAACCTTCCCCGAAGAATATATGGGCGATGTTATGGGCGACCTTTCTTCCAGACGTGGCCAGATCCGCGGTATGGATGATAACTATGGCGCAAAAGAAATCAAAGCTTTTGTTCCGCTTTCCGAAATGTTCGGTTATGCAAGCGACCTCCGTTCCAAAACCCAGGGCCGCGGCAACTATGTAATGGAACCCAGCCACTATGTTGAAGTTCCGAAATCTATCGCTGAAGGCGTTATTAAAGAGCGTTCTTAAGCTTTAGAAAAAATATTTTAGAAAAATCAGAAAAATAGCGCAATAAAGCCTTGCAAATTTTCTGTTTTTGTATAAAATAGTAATTAAGCCTATTAAAATAAAAACGAAAGTTAACCAATTGTAAGGAGGACAATCCGAAATGGCAAAACAGCATTTTGAGAGAACCAAACCCCATGTAAACATTGGTACCATCGGCCACATCGACCATGGTAAGACCACCACCACTGCAGCTATCACCAAATACCTTTCTCTTAAAGGTCAGGCAGAGTATAACGCATACGATGCAATCGATAAAGCTCCCGAAGAAAAAGCTCGTGGTATCACGATCAACACTGCACACGTTGAATACGAAACTGACCACCGTCACTATGCACACGTTGACTGCCCCGGACATGCTGACTATATCAAAAACATGATCACCGGTGCAGCACAGATGGACGGTACCATCCTCGTTGTTTCCGCAGCAGATGGTCCTATGCCCCAGACCCGTGAGCACATCCTTCTTTCCCGTCAGGTAGGCGTTCCCTACATCGTAGTATTCCTCAACAAAGTTGACCAGCTCGGCGGCGACGAAGAAATGCTCGAACTCGTAGATATGGAAGTTCGTGATCTTCTTACCGAATATGGTTATCCCGGCGACGAAACTCCTGTTATCGCAGGTTCTTCTCTCCAGGTTCTTGAAGATACCACCATGGATATCAACAACCCTGTTTACAAATGCATCGCAGACCTCATGGATGCAGTAGACAGCTACATCCCCACTCCTGAACGTAAAGCAGACCTTCCCTTCCTTATGCCTATCGAAGACATCTTCACCATCACCGGTCGTGGTACCGTTGTTACCGGCCGTGTAGAACGTGGCCAGATCCATACCGGCGACGAAGTTGAAATCGTTGGTCTTACCGAAGAGAAAAAGAAAACTGTTGTTACCGGTGTTGAGATGTTCCACAAAATCCTCGACTACGGTGAAGCAGGCGATAACATCGGTGCTCTCCTCCGTGGTGTTCAGAGAACTGAAGTCAGACGTGGTCAGGTTCTTGCAAAACCCAACTCCATCCATCCCCACAAATGCTTCCGCGGCCAGGTTTACGTTCTTAAAAAGGACGAAGGCGGCCGTCATACTCCTTTCTTCAACAACTATCGCCCCCAGTTCTTCTTCAGAACTACTGACGTTACCGGCGTAATCACCCTTCCCGAAGGCGTTGAAATGTGCATGCCTGGCGATAACGTTGAAATGGACGTTGAACTCATCGAACCTATCGCAATCGAAACCGGTCTCCGTTTCGCTATCCGTGAAGGCGGCCGTACCGTTGGTTCCGGTGTTGTTATCGCTATCAACGAATAATTTATTCGCTTTAGCAAAACAAAAACCCAAAAAAGCCTTTCCCAGCCGGGAAAGGCTTTTTCTTTTTGAAATTTATTGTATAATATAAATTATTGTTTAGCAAAAGAACCTCCCTTGTCAAAGGGAGGGGGACCATCGCCTTTTTAGCGATGGTGGAGGGATTCATAATAAAAATATTTGTGATTAAAGAAAGAATCCCCCAGTCTTTTTTAACCGCAAGCGGTTAAAAAATCCAGCCCCCTTTAACAAGGAGGCTTAATAGGATAAACAATAATTTATGTGAAAGATTTTTGTTATAAAACCGGTCTTATATATTGAGAAAGCTTTCCTAGTAAGAAAGAAAGGAGGTGTTTTTTGTGACGGATAAAGAAATTGTCGGGCTTTTTCTTCAAAGAGATGAAAAAGCCATGAAGGAAGCGGAAAATAAATATAAAAATTACTGCACCGCCGTTGCGGAAAGAATCCTTGGCGACAGGGAAGACGCCGAGGAATGTTGGAACGATGTGCTTATGGCGGCATGGAATTCAATTCCGCCGAAGGAACCGGATAACCTTAAATTCTATCTTGGAAAAATCGCAAGGAACAATGCGATTAAGCGGCTGGATTTTTTGAAAGCGCAAAAGCGCGACGGCGGAATAAAGCTTCAGCTTGATGAACTTGCGGAATGCATTCCGGCGCCGCTTTTCGAGCAGGAAGCGGATTCCATCGCCCTGCGGGATTTTATGAACGGATTTATCCGCAGCCTTTCGAAGGAACAGCGGAATGTTTTCATCCGAAGATACTGGCTTTGCGAAGGCATTGGCGAAATTGCCGAAAAACTTGGATATTCCGAAAATAAAATTTCGCTTATTCTTTTCCGGATCAGAAAACGCCTTAAAAAAGAACTTGAAAAGGAGGATCTCGATATATGAACGAAAAAGACCTTTTTAATGCAATGAACGATATTGATAACGACCTTCTTGAACTTGAAGAAAAAAGAAAAAAGCCCCTTAAAGGAAGCTGGAAGGTGCTCATCGCCGCGGTGCTTATTATGGTTTTCTCCGTAACTGCTTATGCTGTAGGAAATATCACCACTTCACAAAAAACGAAGGTTTATGACGCAGATGATGTATGGCGTCTTTATTACAATACTGAAGGCAAGGACGAAGTTGAATTTTACGAAATGAGCGTCGAATATCAGCTTGAACCGCAAAAAATTAGCGGGGAATTTTATGCGGATGTGGTTGCCGCTCTCAATTTTGATTATGAATGTATTCAGCGAACCTATGAGTCTACCGGGAAAGAGTATATCCTTGAAGAAGGGGAAGAACTTTGGGCTTCAATGAATTTTTATTATGATAACGGTGAACCCAAAAACATTTACACTGTTGAAGAACTTGAAGAATATATCGGTCTTGACTTTAGTTTAAGCGAAGAACTTCGGGAAGGCGTGAATGAAATTATAATGCGCTATAACGAAGGCAGAACCGCATATTTGCCAATAAGTATAGCTGTTATCGGTAAAAAAATAAGCGAAGCCGAAGACGGTTTTATTCCGCTTTCTGCAGAAATCCATTTTACTGCCAAATATGATGATAAAGGAAATTCTGTTCATACCATAGTTTATATCAGTCTTTCGGAAGAAAAAGCAACAGCAAAATCCGTCTGGAATTCCTATGAAAAAGAGGGAAGATGGAAGGAAAGGATCATGAAAACCGATTCCGGAAAGGATATTTATTTTCTCCACAACAATCCGAAGAAAGGTTACCGTTCCAAAGCAAGAGCCTGTTGGACGGAGAACGGAATCGGCTTTGAAGCATATACTTCTATGGCATTCGATTGGGAATTCAAGCACGAAGGCGTAGAATATCTTATGCCATTCATCGAAAATCTTGAATAAGCCTTTGGTATCGAATATTTTATTGTAGGGCGGGGGCTTGCTCCCGCCGCTAAAAAAACCAATACAATTCGGAATAAAATGACAAAATTCTACAAAAAGTAAATAAAAAGTAAGGCGGGAGCTTGCTCCCGCCGCTTTTTTTATTCCATCTCAAATTCGTTTTCCGCTTCCATCTGAGCAATATGCTCTTCATAAGCGGCAAGCACAGCTTCTTCAAGGCATTTTCGTGCTTCGGGGGTGATTGGGTGAACCACGTCCCGGAATACTCCGCTTTCGTCCCTGCGGCTTGGCATTGCGACAAAAAGCCGCTCCGGACCGGAAATAACTTTGAGGTCATGCACAGCAAGGTCATGGTCGATGGTTACGGAAACAAGTGCCCGAAGCCTTTCGTTTTCATAAATTTTTCTGATGCGAATATCCGTGATGTTCATTGTTTTATCCTCCAAAAATATGTTTGCAATCTGATTATTGGAAGATTTTTTTATTTTATACAGATAAATTATTGTTTATATCATTAAGCCCCCTTGTTAAAGGGGGCTGGATTTTTTAACCGCTTGCGGTTAAAAAAGACTGGGTGATTCTTTCTTTAATTATATGTGTTTTTTATAATGAATCCCTCCACCATCGCCATTTTGGCGATGGTCCCCCTCCCTTTGACAAGGGAGGTTCTTTTGCTAAACAATAATTTATAAAAACATGTTTATTTTTTCGCTGATTGGTTGTATAATATATAAGGATTATTCTGCGGCAAAGCCGCAAACTGAGGAGCGAAATGCTATGACAGTTGATGAAAACATTCTTAAAGGGAAAAAACATCTTCATTTTATCGGAATCGGTGGCTCGGGAATGTTCCCGATGGTGCAGATTCTGCATAATGAAGGTTTTTACATAACTGGTTCCGATAACAACGAAACCGAAACAACGAAAATCGAACGAAAAATGGGAATCGAGGTCATCTTCGGCCAAAAAGCGGAAAATATCGAAGGCGCAGACCTTATCGTTTATACCGCCGCAATTATGGCGGATAACCCGGAACTTATCGCCGCAAAAGCAAGCGGTGTTCCCTGCCTTGAAAGGAGCGAAATGCTCGGTGTTCTTTCCCGCAGATACAGCAAGGCACTTTGCGTTGCGGGAACCCACGGAAAAACCACCACCAGCGGAATGATCGCCCAGGTACTTCTTGAAGGAGGCTTTGACCCCAGCGCATTCATCGGCGGAAAGGTAAAAGCCCTTGGCGGAAGCGGAAGAGCAGGAAAAAGCGATATTTTCGTAGTTGAAGCCTGCGAATTTGTGGATACCTTCCTTAAGCTTTCAAACGATATTTCTGTAATTCTCAATATTGATAATGACCACCTTGATTATTTCGGAAGTATTGAAGGTGCCATAAAATCCTTCCGCAAATTTGCCGAAAACAGCACCGGCGCCCTGATAGTGAATGGCGACGACGAAAACACCATGAAGGCGGTTGAAGGACTTGATAAAGAGATAATCACCTTCGGCTGGAGCGAAAAAAACGATTATTGGGCAAAGGACGTTCATAAGCTTGGCGGAGCGCGTTCCGGATATACCCTTATGCATAAGGGCGAAGCCATTGCTGAAATCGAACTTTCCATTCCGGGAAAACACAATATCCTCAATTCCATAGCCTGCGCCGCCGCCTGCATTTATGTGGGCATGGAACCGGACCAGGTTGCGGAGCATATTGATAAATTCCCCGGTGCCGGAAGAAGATTCGAGGTTCTTGGGGAAGTGAACGGAGTTACCATTGCGGATGACTATGCGCATCACCCCACCGAGCTTGAAGCCACCCTTAAAGCCGCGAAGGATATGGACTTTGGCGAAGTATGGGCGGTCTTCCAGCCATTTACCTATTCAAGAACGGCGCTTTTGATGGACGATTTTGCAAAGGCACTTTCCGTTGCGGATCATGTTGTTATGAGCGAAATTATGGGAAGCCGCGAAAAGAATACTTATAACGTATATACCGCCGACCTTGCGGCAAAGATTCCAGGAAGTGTTTGGTTCAATACCTTTGAGGAAATGGCGGAATATACCCTTTCAAAAGCAAAACCCGGCGACCTTGTAATAACTCTTGGCTGCGGAGACGTTTATAAATGCGCCTATATGATGGCGGGCATAAAATAAGGAGGAAGAAAAAATGAAACCCATTCCAAGACTTGCGGACGATATGAGAATATATCTCGCAACCGAAAAAATGGAAAATCAGGAAATTCTCGAAACCCTCATCGAGAGCAGAGAGGATAACGAAGCTGCCCTTATGTCCGCACGCCAGAAGGTAAGCGATATTTTCATGAGCTATATTCTTCCGGCGGAAAAGGGCGCAAGAAGCAAAAAGCTCGACCACGATGGTTTCCTGGCTCTTCTTTTGGAACTTACCGCAAAATTCCCGAAGGATTGGCGGGATCTTCGGGATAAATATGAAGCGGACGGAATCAAAAACCACAGCGAACGCCTTAACGCCATGATCGATAAATACGAAGAACTTTCCACCGTATTCCAATCCATGGTTGACGAAGCAAAAGAATAATCAACGCCCCTTGTCAAAGGGGAGAGGGCCACATGCCGTAAGGCGTGGCGAGGGGATTCAATAAAAAAACCGCAGAGCGGGAGCATCGCTCCCGCTGTTTTTATAACCGGCCGGAAAGGAGAGCTTTTCGTGAAAACCTATGTTGATTCCGTAAAACTGAAAACAGAAGTGAATAAGCGTTCCTATCTTGCAAAGCTTCCTGCGGTTAAATTCCTTATGGACGGCGGCGAACTTGATACTTCCGCCCCGGTGACGGTTTTCGTCGGCGAAAACGGAACGGGAAAATCCACCCTTCTTGAAGCAATTGCCGTTGCGTTCGGGTTTAATCCGGAAGGGGGAAGCAGGAATTTTGATTTTTCCACCGCCGAAACCCATTCGGAACTTTATGAGCATCTCACTTTGGTGAAAAGGGCTTATCCGAGGGATGGATTTTTCCTTCGGGCGGAAAGTTATTATAACGTGGCAAGCTATATCAACGAACTGGACGAAATTCCTTCCGGAAGACCGCGAATAATTGATTCCTATGGCGGAGTTTCACTACATGAGCAATCCCACGGGGAAAGCTTCCTTGCCCTTGTGCAGAACCGTTTCGGCGGAAGGGGAATTTATATTCTGGATGAGCCGGAAGCCGCTCTTTCGCCCCAAAGCGCTCTTCTGCTTCTTGCGGAAATGAAGCGGCTTATAGAAAAGGATTCCCAGTTCATCATAGCGACCCATTCGCCGATTCTTATGGCGTTTCCCGGGGCAAAGGTTTATGAATTTTCGGAAAACGGCATCGAGGAAAAGGATTATAAGGAAACGGAGCATTTCCAGATTATGAGAAATTTTCTTCATGACCCGGAGCGAATGATGAAGATAGTTTTTGATGAAGAATAAAATAAAAGAGCACCGCCCAAAGGGCGGTGCTTATTTTATTGGTGATGGATTATCGGTTCTTTCAAGGATGTAATCAACGGAAGTATTGTAATAATCAGCAAGTAAAATTAACATATCGGTTGGAATATCACGGTATCCGCTTTCGTAGCGATAATATTGCGGTTGGGGCATTTTTAGAAATTCCGCAACCTGGCGTTGAGTCAAATCATGGTCTTCTCTCAAATCTCGAATTCGTTTATAATATCCCATCTATTACCGTCCTTTTGATACTCATTTGGATATATTGACAATACACCAAAAAAGGACTATTATAGTTGTATTATAACCGTTTGGTTATAAACTATGTGCTTGGAGGGATAAAAATGAAAAAACTTTTTGCATTTCTTATGGCAATGATTATTGTTTTGAGTTTTGCAAGCTGCGGAAACAGCACAGCGGAACTTGAGGAACTGCTTGTTTCGGAAAAATGGGTTTGCGTTTATGACAGCAGTTATATTCAGGAATTTTACAGCAACAAAACGGGAAACATGGCTGATGCAGGTTCTTCCGGACCGATAAATTGGGAAGTAATTGATTCAAAAACAGTTGAAACAAAATTTTCGGGGGTATTTGGAAGCGAAACCAAAACTCAATTTGTTTTATCAAATGAGAACGGAATGGATGTTTTGGCTGACAGGCACTACATTTATGTAAAAGAAAGCGATTATGAAAAAGCGAGAGAAATTTATGGAAATTCCATAAAAATTCCAAGAGGAACGATAATCAATAATAACGGTGAAACCGAATATCTTACAGCAAACGAACTTGGAAAGATTTTAGAAAAAAACGAAGTTAAATTTAAAAATCTGTATAAAGGTGCAAAAGCAACCGTCATTGGAGAAGTCCTTGAAATAAAAGAAGATAAAATAGTTTTGGGTGAAGATACATTCTCCTGTTGGGAAGTATATAACTGCAGTTCTTCAGAATTGGTGATGTTTGACGTCGGCGATGTTGTAATTGCAACCGGAACAATAAGGGATGCATTTGTCGGAAAAGTTGAACTGGTGGAAAAAACCACCATCGAACACTACAACGGCTAAAAAACAGCACCACCCAAAGGGCGGTGCTCTTTTTCGTTCTGTATAGAATTGGACGGGGTTACAATCCCTCAGTCACGCCAAAGGCGTGACAGCTCCCTTTACACAAGGGAGCCTTTTTATTCTTCCTCTTTTTCTTTTTCAACCATGGTTTCGGCGCCGAGAAGGAATTTATCGCCGAAGGTGAGAAGATAGCCTTTGCCGGGTTCAAAATCCATTCCTGCAACATCAAGGTTCACATTGAAATGGGGAATGTTGATGCACATTCCGCTTGTGGGTTCCGCAAAAACAAGGGTGCCTTCGCCGTAACGGACGAATTTAAGCAGAACTTCCATGGGTTCGAGGATTTTATAATGGGGGCAGGAAGGCCAGTAATCGATGTCGTCAATGTTGGCGTCATACATTCCGTGGTCAATCATATCTTCAACAAGAAGAAAAACCGCATTTTTGGTGGCGTCGGCGGTGATTCCGCGGACTATGTTCGGGTGTTTGTTATAAAGAATAAGAGTGCCCTCTTTGAGTTCATCAGAAGGTTTCATAATAGGTTCTCCTTTCGGTGCTCAAAAATCAATAGCGGAGTTTTATTGCAACCCAACCGCCGTGCTCAAGGCGTTTTTCGGTAACGAATCCTGCTTCGTGGCAGGCGTTTTCAACTTCGTCTGCACGGGTATCAATGATTCCGGAAACGATGAGCACGCCGCCTTTGAGCAGATAGTTTTTGACGGTGCTCAGAAGTCGGATGATGACATCCGCGACTATGTTTGCGGTTACGATTTCGAATCTTCCGTGAACTTTATCCGTAAGGTCGCCGCAGACAAATTCGGTTTTATCGGAAACCTCGTTGATTTCGGCGTTTTCGTTCGCAACTTTAACCGCAACGGGGTCAATATCAACGCCGAGTGCGGAAGGTGCTCCAAGGAGCACACCGCCGACGGAAAGAATTCCGCTTCCGGTGCCGACGTCGAGAATCCGGGTTTCGGGGGTTACGCATTCTTCAAGAAGTTCAAGGCAAAGGCGGGTGGTATCATGGGTGCCCGTGCCGAATGCCATTCCCGGGTCAAGGCGCATCTGAACGTCATCGCCGGTGGGGGTATATTCTTCCCAGGAAGGGGTTACTACAATGCGTTTTCCGATGCGCTGGGTGTGATAATACTGCTTCCAGTTGTTTGCCCAGTCCTCTTCATTGACTCCTACTATGGAAATTTCGTGTTCGATTCCCTCTGCATCAAGTCTTGCGGCAATGAATTCGGAACATTCCGCAGCGGCTTTTTCCTGTTTGATATAAACATGGATAAGGGAATGGGTGCGGTCGCGGTCAAGAAGTTCCTGTTCGATAAGGTCAACGTGGGCTATGTTCCATACGACATTTTCAAGGTCGCTGTAATCTTCAACATAAATGCCCATATCCGCGATAACGGTGCAGATATCGCTTGCGCGGGCTGTATCTTCGGTTTTAACTTTTACGGTAAGCTCGTTCCAGGTTTCCATGTCAATCTCCCTTGAATGCGTCTTTTATTTTGTCGAAAAAGCTTTTGCGTTTGGCATAGTTTTTGTCGCCGGTGGAGGCATCAAAATCCCGGAGCATATCTTTTTGCTTGTTGGAAAGATTGGTGGGAACTTCGATGTTCACTCTGACATACTGGTCACCTCTGCCGCGGTTGTTCACATACTGAATACCTTTGTTGCGAAGGCGGAAGGTGGTTCCGGGCTGGGTTCCTTCGGGAATATTATAAGAAACTTTTCCGTCGATGGTGGGAACAACCACTTCGTCGCCAAGAACAGCCTGGGCGTAAGTGACCGGAACATCTACCCAGATATCAAAGCCTTCGCGCTGGAAGATGGGATCTTCCTTGACAAGGACGGTTACGTTAAGGTCGCCGGTGGGACCGCCGTTTGTGCCTTCATCGCCCTGTCCGCGGACCACAAAGGTCTGGCCGTTATCGATTCCGGCGGGGATATCGACGGTTATCTTTCTGTTGTGGCGAACTCTTCCCATGCCGTTGCAGGCCTTGCATGGGTCGTTAATGACCTTGCCTTTGCCGCCGCAGCGGGAACAGGCTTTTACGGTCTGGATTACGCCGAAGGGACTTCTTTGCTGAACCCTGACCTGACCGCTGCCGCCGCATTCGGGGCAGGTTTCCGGGGTGGTGCCTGCTTTTGCGCCGGTTCCGGAACATTCGGCACAGCGTTCAAGGCGCTGGACGGGGATTTCCTTTTTGCAGCCCTTCACAGCCTCCATAAAGCTGAGCTGGATGCGGACCTGGACGTCATTACCCCTGATGGGTCCGTTGGGGTTACGGGTCCTTGTGGAGCCGCCAAAGCCGAATCCGCTGAAGATATCTCCGAAGATATCGCTGAAGTCGCCGAAATCACCGGTGCTGTATTGCTGATATCTTCCGCCGCCGGTACCCGCACCATAGGAAGGATCCACGCCTGCGTGACCGAACTGGTCGTAGCGGGCACGTTTTTGTTTATCTGAAAGGACTTCGTAGGCTTCGCCCACTTCCTTGAATTTGGCTTCCGCGGTTTTATCATCCGGGTTAAGGTCCGGGTGATATTGCTTTGCCATTTTGCGGTAGGCTTTTTTTATTTCGTCGTCGGAAGCACCCTTCTGGATGCCGAGGACTTCGTAATAATCGCGCTTATCCGCCATTTATGCATCACCTTGCTTTTCTTCATTTATAGCACTTTCTGCGCAGAGGAAAAACCCCTGCGCAGAAACAGATTTCATATTAAGGCTTCCCTGTTAAAGGAGGTAATTTTTAAACCTCTCTGTAATCTGCGTCAACGTAACCGTCGTCATTGCCGCCGTGGTTGCCGCAATCGCCGCAGTTGCCGTCACAGCCGGGCTGAGCACCCATATTGGGGTCGCCGCCCTGGTTTGCCTGCTGATATACTTTTGCGGAAACTTCGTAGAATTTTTCTTCAAGGGCTTTCTGTTTTGCTTTGATGTCTTCGATGTTTTCGCCTTTAAGAGCTTCTTTAAGGTCATTGATTTTTGCTTCAAGACCGGATTTATCGTCAGCGGAAAGTTTATCGCCAAGGTCTTTGATGGTTTTTTCGGACTGATATACCATCTGGTCGGCGGCGTTGCGTGCATCGATTTCTTCGCGGTGTTTCTTATCCTGCTCTGCGAACTGTTCTGCTTCTTTAACAGCTTTTTCGATATCCTCTTTGCTCATGTTGGTGGAAGAGGTGATGGTGATGTGCTGTTCTTTGCCGGTGCCAAGGTCTTTTGCGCTTACGTGAACAATGCCGTTGGCGTCGATATCAAAGGTTACTTCAATCTGCGGAATGCCTCTGGGAGCGGGCATAATGCCATCGAGATGGAACATACCGAGGGATTTGTTATCTCTTGCCATTTCGCGTTCACCCTGAAGAACGTGGATTTCAACGGAAGTCTGGCCGTCCGCAGCGGTGGAGAAGATCTGGGATTTTTTTGCGGGGATGGTGGTGTTTCTGTCGATGATTTTGGTGAAAACGCCGCCAAGGGTTTCAAGACCGAGGGAAAGGGGAGTTACGTCGAGAAGAACAAGACCTTTTACTTCGCCGGAAAGAACGCCGCCCTGGATTGCTGCGCCGATTGCAACACATTCATCGGGGTTGATGCCTTTGAAAGGTTCTTTGCCGGTGATATTTTTTACTGCTTCCTGAACAGCGGGGATTCTGGAAGAACCGCCGACGAGAAGGATTTTATCAAGGTCGGAAGGTTTAAGTCCTGCGTCGGAAAGTGCCTGGCGAACAGGTCCCATGGTTGCTTCAACAAGGTCTGCGGTAAGTTCGTTGAATTTTGCTCTGGAAACGTTTACGTCGAGGTGTTTCGGGCCGGTTGCATCAGCGGTGATGAAGGGAAGGTTTACGTTTGCCTGGGTCATGCCGGAAAGTTCGATTTTGCATTTTTCTGCTGCTTCTTTAAGGCGCTGCATTGCCATTTTGTCGCTGCGAAGATCGATGCCGTTTTCCATTCTGAACTGATCTGCAAGATAGTTGATGAGTCTGTCATCGAAGTCATCGCCGCCAAGGCGGTTGTTACCTGCGGTTGCAAGAACTTCCTGGATGCCGTCGCCCATTTCGATGATGGAAACGTCGAAGGTGCCGCCGCCAAGGTCATAAACCATGATTTTCTGGTCTTCTTCTTTATCTGCACCGTAAGCAAGAGCTGCCGCGGTGGGTTCGTTGATGATACGTTTTACTTCAAGACCGGCGATTTTGCCTGCGTCTTTGGTTGCCTGACGCTGTGCGTCGGTGAAATATGCGGGAACGGTGATAACAGCGGCGGTTACGGTTTCGCCAAGGTAAGCTTCAGCGTCGGATTTGAGCTTCTGGAGAACCATTGCGGAAATTTCCTGGGGGGTATAGCCTTTTCCGTCGATGTTTACTTTATAATCACTGCCCATGTGACGTTTGATGGAAGTGACGGTTCTTTCGGGGTTGGTAACAGCCTGGCGTTTTGCAGCCTGGCCAACTACTCTTTCACCGGTTTTGGAAAAGCCGACTACGGAAGGAGTGGTTCTTGCGCCTTCGGGGTTGGGGATAACAACGGGTTCGCCTGCTTCCATAACTGCTACGCAGGAGTTGGTGGTACCAAGGTCAATGCCGATAATTTTTGCCATAATATATTCCTCCAATAAGATAAGATTTACAAAATTGATAATAATAAAAAGTTTTTACTTTGTTTAACAAATTCAGTTGGCGACTGTTACCATGCTGAAGCGGATAACTTTATCGCCGAGGGTATAGCCTTTGCGGTAGCAATCGGTTATGACGTTTTCGTCATAAGCCGGGTCTTCGGTATGCATTACCGCTTCGTGAAGGTTTGGGTTGAACTGTTCGCCCACGTCCGGGATTTCTTTGACTCCCATTCCTTCAAAAACCTCTTTAAGGGTGTTCTGGATAAGGGAAATGCCTTTTTTGAATTCCTCGTCCTTGCATTCATAATTGAGCGCTCTTTCAAAGCTGTCGATTACGGGAAGAAGTTTTTTGACTGCTTCTGCGGTGGCGTCGCCGTAAATTGCGTCTTTTTCGCGCTGGCTGCGCTTGCGGAAGTTGTCATATTCCGCAAGGGTGCGGAGATATTTGTCATAAAGTTCGTCTTTTTCCTCTTTAAGGTTTTCAAGTTCCTCCTTTACGGAATCGAGTTCGGAAGTTTCAACCTTTTCGGTCTGTTCTTCGGTCGCTGTGACCTTTTCTTTATCCATTTTCATCACCTGTTCTTCTTTGATATGTTATTGAAAGCAAAGTGCCGAGTTTTTCTACAAAATATTCAAGATGCGGAATAAGCTTTGCGTAATCCATTCTTACCGGACCGATGAGCCCGATGGTTCCGCAGTCGTTTTCGCCGATGTTGAACCTTGCCACCAGAAGGGAACTTCCGGAAAGCTGGGAAAGGATATTTTCCTTCCCGATAAAAACCGTTACGCCGGAAGGATTGTTCCCGATGACCGGTCCGAGCTTATCGCGTCTTGATATGAGCTTCATTATCTCAAGCGCCCTGTCGGAATATTCGTTGTAAGTCAGAAGTTTTTCTCTTCCGCCAAGATAATACTGGCCGTCATAAACTTCTTTGCAAAGTTCATAAATTCCCACGATGAGTGGATTGAAAACCCCGGAATATTCGCCCAGCTGGATCGAAACGGCGTTCACGAATTCAGCGCTTATTTCCTGAAGGGTGTGTCCGCAGAAGCGGTCCGTTGCGAACTTCCGGAAGAAATCCGCAATTCCGGTGTTCACCCGGAACCCGACCCTGCAGACCTTGCTTTTGACAACGCCGTTTGATGCGATTACCAGAAGAACGACCGTTGCGGCATCGGCCGGAACGATATCGATATGTTCCACCGTGACGTAATTCGGGGTCGTGGTCATGGCAACCGTTGCACAGCCGGTATATTCCGCAAGGGTTTCGGCAGAATCTGCAAGAAGTTTATCCGGATCAGGATCGCTTATATTGAAAAGCGCGTCTATGCCGTCTTTTTCGTCATCCGTAAGGGGTTTCATCCTCATAAGGCTGTCGATATATGCCCGATAGCCAAGATGGGAAGGAACTCTTCCGGCAGAAGTGTGTGGCTGTTCAAGAAATCCCATTTCAAAAAGCGCAGCCATTTCGTTCCTTACCGTTGCGGGGGAAACCGAAATTTCGGGGAATTCGGAAAGAGTTTTTGAACCGACAGGTTCGCCGGTGCGGATATAAGTTTCAACAATGGCGGAAAGGATACGCTTTTTTCTGTCATCGAACCGCATTTCAATCTCTCCTTCCGTTGCGTTTTCTTTTTTAGCACTCATCTCTTACGAGTGCCAACAACTATATTATACACATATTTCCGGCGCTGTCAAGCAAATACACAAAATATTCACAAATTTTTAGCACTTTATTTATTAGTGTGCTAATTTTGCCGGAAATATGCATATTTAAAATTGAATTATATAATAAATTATTGTTCTGTCTATCAGTTTTCTTTGCAAAACAGTATAAGTCAACAAAAAAACGGATGGACAAAAAGTCCATCCGTTTAAGTGGTGTTAATATGAATCAGTCATAAAATTCGAAGATTTGTTCCTCGAATCCGGTGTTTCTTCCGTCGGAAGCGCCTCCACTTATTTCAAGCATTTCTTCTTCGGCAAGTTTATTATCGCAGGTGAATTCAGCATAAATCTGGTAATAATTATCGCTTTCATCGAAATAATAAGTGGAAATGCGATAGGTTTCGCCGTTTTCAAGCTTTGCGGAAAATTTGGTTATATCATATCTTGCATTGCTTGTGAATTCTTCGCCGGGTTCAACAAAGTGGCTGTAATCGGTTTTGAATTTTGCTTTTTCCAAATCGCCCACAACATACCATTCGCCGTTGTCGCCAAGCTTATGAAGCTGAAAAGTATCGTGGAAGAAGATATTTTCTTCAGTAAGGTTGGTCCAAAGGCAAAGGATATTTGTTTCGTCGCTGAAATAATATTTATATTCGGTTTTGAATTCGATATTCTCTCCGGTTTCGGAATAGAAAGGTTCGGCCTTTTCAAGGGACTGACAGCCGGAAAAAGCAAAAACAAGGCAGAGAATAATTAAAAGAAGTTTTTTCAAGATAAAACGATCCCTTCGATTATGTTATAAATAATGGATATAATAATCTATTATAATTACAGTAAAAAATATTATACCACGATTCGACAATAAAATAAAGACCTTTTTATCAATATCCCAAATGTTCTCCGATAATTATTACTTTTATTCTGTTCGGAATGCGCTGATAACCAAGAAGAGTATAGCTGCAGCAGATTCTTGCGGGAGATTTGCAGTTCATGCAGGTGCCGGTTTCTGCGCAGGGAGTTTTGCAGCCAAGACGTTTTGCGTTGGCCGGTGCCGCAAGATTGCGAAGCCGGTCTTCCGCTGCGGCAATATCTGAAACGATTTTGTTGGTTCCCGCAACAAGGATTACGTTTTTCGGTCCGAAAATTATGGGCGCAACTCTGGTTCCGGCGCCGTCAACGTTATAAATTTCGCCGTCTTCGGTAATTGCGTTTGCGCTGGCAAGGAAATAATCCGCAAAGAAGGCTTCGAGCCTTGCGGTTTCAACTTCTTCCGCCGGAACAACGTGGGAATCGCGGTAATCGTAATTTCCGTTTTCAAGAAGGCTGATGATTCCGGTTTCGTGCAAAGTTCTGGAACCGCCAACACGGCAAACAGAACCTTCCGGGATAAGATTTTTCACAAGTTCAACAGCTTCTGCGGAAGTTTTTACATAAAAAGCCTCCATGCGGTTGGAACGGAGATTTTCCATGGTGCGCTCTGCGCGTTTTTCTTCGGTGAACAAAACATTCTGATCCATTATTCCTCTTCCTTTCCCAAAACGATATCAACAAGTTCCATGGGGCTTTCGATGAGATAATCAGCGCCGGCGTTTTCAAGTTCTTCTTTTCCGCCATAGCCGAAAAGTGCGCCGACAGCGGTCACTTTGTTTTCATGAGCACCGATCATATCCATATCGCGGTCACCGACCATATATACGTGCTCAAGCTCGTTTTTCGAAACTCCGAGGCGGCTGAGCGCAACGCCGATTATTGCGGGTTTGGTATCGAGAGTTTTATCTTCGGTGGCGCCGCAGACCGCATCAAAATATTCGATCATGCCTTTTTCTTCAAGGATTATGCGGCATGCTCTTTCGGGCTTGCAGGAAGCAAGGGAAATTTTGCAGCCGTGCTCATGCAAAGTTTTAAGCATTTCTATGGTGCCTTCGTATGTAACGTTCTGGTGGATTCCGGTGACGAGGAATTTTTCGCGGTATTTTTTTACAAGCTCCTCGCATTTTTCCTCGTCAAAACCATAAAGTGCAAAGGTGTTGCGAAGGGGAGGACCTATATAGCTCCGAAGCTTCTGCGGATCGTTTTCGTCAATTCCGACGGATTCGAGAGCATATTTTATGCAGCTGGTAATGCCCTCATAGGGGTCATTAAGCGTTCCGTCAAGGTCAAAAAGGACGTATTTTGTCATAATTTCACTCCTTCGCAAGTTTTTCTGCCGCCGAAAGGGCAAGCGAAAGTGCGGCATCCGCCGCCTGAGCACGAACAGAAATTCTGTCGCCTTCAAAATGGTTTTCGAGCACCGCAGAATAATTATCGCTTGAAACGCCGATATAAACAAGGCCGACTTCCTTGTTTTCTGCAGCGCCGGGGCCGGCATTTCCGGTAACGGAAACGCCGATATCGGCGCTCATAACCTTCCGGATGCCCTCTGCCATCTCTTTTGCGGTTTCTGCGGAAATGGCTCCGTGCTCATCAAGGGTTTCGGTGCTCACACCGAGCACTGCGTTTTTTGCTTCGTTGCAATAAGTCACCGCGCCATATTTGAATGCGCCGGAAGCGCCGGAAACGGAGGTGAGCCTTGCGGCTACCATTCCTCCGGTGCAGCTTTCAGCTGTTGCAACGGTTGTCCCTTTTTCAAGAAGCAGTTTTATAAGTTCAAATTCTGCTGTGTTTCCCATAAAATCTCCGTATCGTTATATCATAAAAGGCGTTTCGACAGGTGAAACGCCTTTTTCTTTGATTATTCTTCGTTTTTAACGATGGCAATATGCAGCTCGTCAAGGTTTTTCTGGTCAACTTCGGTGGGGCACTGGGTCATAAGTTCGCTTGCGGTCTGTACCTTCGGGAATGCGATAACGTCGCGGATGGAAGGACGGTCGAGCATAAGCATGACCATTCTGTCAAGGCCGAAAGCCATTCCGCCGTGGGGCGGAACGCCGTATTTTTCAGCGTCGAGAAGGAATCCGAATCTTGCCTGTGCAACTTCTTCGGAAAGACCGAGAGCCTGGAGCATCTTATCCTGAACTTCGGTATCGCTGATTCGGATGGAACCGCCGCCGAGTTCGCAGCCATTGAGGACCATATCATAAGCTCTTGCATAGCAGTCGCCGGGATCGGTCATAAGTCTGTCTTCGTCGCCGGGTCTGGGGCAGGTGAAGGGATGGTGTTTTGCCATCCAGCGGTTTTCTTCGTCGCTCCACTCGAACAGCGGGAAATCGGTTACCCAAAGGAAGTTATAGGTGCCTTTGGGGATAAGGTCAAGGCGTTTGCCGAGTTCAAGACGAAGTGCGCCGAGGGAATCGAATACGATATCGTTTCTGCTGTCCGCAACGATGAAGAGAACGTCGCCGGTTTCTGCACCGAGTCTTTCACGGATGGCGAGTTTTTCTTCCTCGGTAAGGAATTTTTCATAGCTGGAAGTTTCGCCGTCGGGGGTAAGTCTGGTCCATGCAAGACCTTTTGCTTTATAAAGTTTTACAACTTCGGTGAGTTTGTCGATTTCTTTTCTGGTGAAAACGGAAGCTGCGCCTTTTGCGTTGATTGCACGGACGGAACCTTTTTCAAGAGCGCCTGCAAAAACCTTGAATTCGCAGTTTTTGAGAAGGTCGGAAAGATCGCAAAGTTCAAGGCCAAAGCGGGTATCGGGCTTATCGGAACCGAATCTTGCCATGGCTTCATTGAAGGTGAGTCTTTCGAAGGGGGTGGGAACGTCGTAATCGAGAACGTCCTTGAAAACGCGTTTTACAAGTCCTTCGTTAAGGGTCATAACGTCGTTTTCGTCAACGAAGCTCATTTCCATATCGATCTGGGTGAATTCAGGCTGGCGGTCTGCACGAAGGTCTTCATCGCGGAAGCAGCGTGCAACCTGCATATATCTGTCGCAGCCGGACATCATAAGAAGCTGTTTATAAAGCTGGGGGCTCTGGGGAAGAGCATAGAAGCATCCGGGATGAACACGGGAAGGAACAAGATAGTCTCTTGCGCCTTCGGGGGTGGATTTGATAAGGTCGGGGGTTTCGATTTCCATAAAACCGTTTTCGTCGTAATAATCGCGGGCGGATTTTACGATTTTGTGGCGCATCATAAGGATATTCTGCATTTCGCCGCGGCGAAGGTCAAGATAGCGGTATTTAAGGCGAAGATCCTCTTTTGCGTTGCAGTTATCGCTGACTTCAAATGGAGGAGTCTGGCTTTTTGCAAGGATGAAAAGTTCGTTTACAAAAAGTTCGACTGCGCCGGTGGGGATTTCGGTATTGACGGATTCGCGTCTGCGGATAACGCCCTTTGCTTCGAGAACGAATTCTGCCCTTACGGATGCAGCTTTTTCAAAAACTTCTTTATCGGTGCCGTCGCCGAAAGCAAGCTGAAGAATGCCGCTTCTGTCGCGAAGGTCGATGAAGATAAGGTTGCCGAGGTCGCGGGTTTTCTGTGCCCAGCCGAAGACGACAACTTCTTTGCCGATATGGCTTTCGTTGAATTCACCGCAATATGCGGTGCGGTTATAACCGTTTATCATTTATATTCCTCCGTTACGGATAATTTATCAAAAATTTATTTCGGGCGGGATGTTGAGGGGCTTGAGATTGGAAATACCATCATTGAGAACGCTGTCGAGAGTGCCGTAGATTTCTCCAAGCCCGGCCTCGTAAACATATTCGATAAGCTCGTCAAGCTCAACTTCTTCCGAAGTTCCGTCGCCCATGTTTTTGACTTTTACTTTTCCTTCTTCAAGTTCGGAATCGCCGATGATGCAGGAAAGTTTTGCGCCGATTTTATCAGCATATTTCATCTGCGCCTTAACGCTTCTTCCGCAAAGGTCACATTCCGCTTTAAAACCTTCTGCGCGAAGGGAATTTACAAGGTTTGCGGCTTCAATGCTTGCTTTTGTTCCCATGGAACCAATATAAATATCGCAGGTGCTTTCTTCCGGGAAAGCAACGCCGGTGTTTTCCATAAGAAGAAGGAGTCTTTCGATTCCCATGGCAAAACCGATGCTGGGGGTTTTAGCTCCGCCGAGAAGTTCAATAAGTCCGTCATATCTTCCGCCGCCGCAAACGGTTCCCTGGGAACCGATGTTGGTGCTTACGAATTCAAAAACGGTGCGGGTGTAATAATCAAGTCCGCGGACTATGGTGGGGTTTACGGTATATTCAATGCCGATGGAATCAAGACGTTCTTTAAGTTCATCAAAATGCGCCTGGCAGTCGTCGCAGAGATAATCGAGGATAACCGGAGCGCCTTCGCCGATTTTGTGGCAGATGGGGCTTTTGCAGTCGAGAATTCTCATGGGGTTGCGTTCAAGTCTGCCGCGGCAGGTTTCGCAAAGTTCCTCTTCGTGGCTGTGGAAATATTCCTTGAGCGCTTCGTTATATTTTGCTCTGCATTCCGGGCAGCCGATGGAGTTGATTTCAAGCTCAATGCCTTCGATCTGGAGCTGGTCGAAAATCTGGCTGACCATGGCAATCATCTCAGCATCCGCCGCCGGAGAAGCCGCGCCAACAAGTTCTGCGCCGAACTGGTGGAATTCGCGAAGTCTTCCTGCCTGGGGTTTTTCATAGCGGAAGCAGCTGGTGAGATAGCTTACTTTTACCGGAAGAGCGCCGTTGAGAAGTCCGTGCTCGATAAGGGTGCGCATACAGCCTGCGGTGCCTTCGGGACGAAGGGTGATGGAACGTTCGCCTTTATCAAGGAAAGTGTACATCTCTTTCTGCACAACGTCGGTGGAATCTCCGACGCCTCTTGCGAAAAGTTCGGTATGTTCGAAGGTGGGGAAGCGGATCTCCTTAAAGCCGAAAAGTTCGGCAACCTTCATGGCAGTTTTTTCAATATGCTGCCATTTTGCGCTCTGCTCGGGAAGAACATCCTGGGTTCCGCGGGGCGCTTTTGTAAGAATAGCCATAGAAATTACCTCTTATATAATTATGATTATAATAATCAAAAATAGTATTACTTTGTTATATTTTGGCGAAAATGGCTTGATCAAGCCGTTTTTAATGAACAAGTTCGCGCCAGTCAAGGTCGCCGCGTTCAAGAGCGTGGATAAGAGCTTCCGCAGTGGCGATATTGGTGGCAACGGGAATATTATGAACGTCGCAAAGACGAAGAAGAGTATTATAATCCGCGTCGGAAACCTGATTCATGGGGTCGCGGAAGAAAAGAAGAAGATCTATCTCGTTGCAGGCAATGCGGGAAGCTATCTGTTCGCATCCGCCGTGGCTGCCGCTGAGAAATTTCGAAATGTTAAGACCGGTCGCATCGGAAACAAGCTTTCCGGTTCTTGAAGTGGAGCAGAGTTTATGCTTTCCAAGGATTCCGCAATAGGCGATGCAGAACTGGACCATAAGCTCTTTTTTTGTGTCCTGTGCGATGATTGCAATATTCATAAGCAAAACCTCCTTTTTATTTAAAACCGAGGGGGATATATCTGCCGCGAATCCTTTCAGAGAGGTCGCGGAAAGTCTGATAGTTGGGGCTTTCGAAAGAAAGCATTTCGCCCGAATCCATTGCGGAGCGGGTTTTCGGATCTTCCCAAATGACTCCGATAAGCTGAAGTCCGGCGCCGTCGATGATTTCATCAAGGTTTTTTATGGGGGAAAGTTCCTTTGCTTTGCGGGGACAGCGCTCGATCACAAGTCTGCGTTCGGGAACGCCCGCGGAAGAAAGAAGATCACCAGCTCTTCCGGCACCGCGGATAGAAGAAGGATCCGGAGTTGCCACAATAAGACCAAGCTCGGCGCATTTTGCGGCATTTTCAAGGGTTTCTCCGATGCCGGCGGGGCAATCAAGAATTATATACTCAAATTTTTCCGAAAGAGCAGAAGAAATTTTTTCGATGGTTTCCGTTTTCACCGCCGCAGGTTTTGCGGCCGCCGCAATAAGCGAAAGTCCTTCGCAGAAAGGGCAGGGAACAACCGCATCCTCAATATTGCAGGAGCCGCGGATTATATCGCCGAGATCGAATACGATATTTTCTGCTGCACCGAAGGCAACGTCAAGGCTCCAAAGCCCTGAATCGAGTTCGATAACGAGGGTGGGGTGTTTTTTTGAAGCAAAAGCTTCGGCCAAAAGGGCAGAAACGGTTGATTTTCCGGCGCCGCCTTTGCCGGAGGCAACCAGAATTATTTTTGACATTTCAGCACCCCTTTTCAACACTTATTCCATTTTATTTTACCATATTATTTATAAAGTTGCAATAACGCGAAAGAGGTTTTTATCCGTCGATTTGTGCAGTTTTTGCAGGAAATTATTTATAATGCAAATTATTGTTTATCCTATTAAGCCTCCCTTGTGTAAAGGGAGGTGGCACGGCAAAGCCGTGACGGAGGGATTGTCTATACATCATGATTTGATAGGATTACAATCCCCCAGTCATCTTCGATGACAGCCCCCTTTGCACA
>JAFXGY010000009.1 GCA_017536625.1 Oscillospiraceae bacterium
CGGGCGTAAATAAACATATTATTCTCCTTATAATTGACAAATTTTTTCTTATTTATGTAGGACAAAATATGTCGAAATATGCAACAAGAATTGAGGAATAAATGCATATTTATTTAATAAATAAAAACGCGAGCCACATTCCATTGAAGATATGCAGCTCGCGCTTTATTAATTAAGATACATAAACCGGATCAGATTCAACAATATCAGAATCGGTAAGGGTTCCGTTAACATAAACATTAACAATAGCATATGTTCTGTAATAAAATCCAGTAGGAACATCTTCTACAGTTCTTGATGTACTACGAGAACCACCGCTGGTTAAAGTAACTTTGGGATAACTTCTGTAGTTTGCCCAACTTGTTCCATAAGTTGAACGTTGTACGGCCATTGTTATTTCTACAGAACAGGATTTCATTGTTCCTACGGATACACTAGCATAAATGTTTCCGTCATTTTCACTCATTGAGCACACTATTCCATCGATTGTGATATAGCATGGAGAAACTATATCATCTTCCGGAATATATGCTGCAAGCACAGATGTAGAAAAAGAAAAAACCATTACAATTGATAAAATAAGTGATAATATTTTTTTCATTTTACTGTCCCCTTTAAAGTTTTAATATTAAAGGACAAATTAACTTTAAAAATGCAACAAATTATTTCAAAATTTTTATATTTTCTGCAATTTTTATCATTTCAGCTGTATCAATATTACCACGAATCCAAAAAACGGTCGTTCCAGAACGCCAACTAATAGCAACTTTATCGTCTTTTATAGAAATAATTGCATTACTTCCATTTATTTCTGTGTACTGTATTTTACTAGAATCTTCGGTATCTAATTTAAAAATACTATTGCAAAATTGAGTTATGAATATGGTTTTATTACCACTTACATATTCAATTGAATGATAATCTATTGTATCATCCCTTCCAACATATTTAAACCCTTCCGGCATAAATGTCGGAGCATAAGCACCTTCCCAATCATATATTTCAGGATCAACGAAACCGGTTGTTTCGCCAACAGATACTACCGTATATCTTTCGTTTTCTTCAAAAACAAGATGATAAATAATATCTGTTACCGCTTCTCTGACATCGGCGAAAGCCACAACGACAGAAGAAAGGGAGATAATTGCAACAAGGCAGAAAGACGCAACTAACAAAAAAGCTTTTTTGAAATATTTTGCAAGAATATTTCTTTGCTCTCTTCGTTCATTTTTCTTAATGAGCTTGCGGATTTTATTTGTATCCGGTTTCTCATCGGATTTGTTATTCTTCATTTCTTCAAGAATTTGTTTACTTTCTTCTTCAAGATGAATGGACATTATTTTTCTGAAAACAAGATCTTCATAGTCTTCTTGAAGAGATTTATCTGATAAGTTGAAACAATTATTATTCATTCTCCATATCCTCCTTAAAGAGAGCATAAGCCTTTCTCCTTGCTCTCATAATATATGTACGGACGCTTTGTTGAGAAATATTAAACTGTTTTGCTATTTCTTCGTCTTTTAACTGCAAAATATATTTTGCTTCAAGCAATAAATTGTCACGTTCCGGAAGCTCGGATAATTTTTTGTGTATAAGATAAAGTTCTTCCTCTTTTTGATACAAATCTTCCGGTAAGTTTTGGCTGTCCTTGAGCCACTTTGCCAATTCCGCATCATCTCTCGAAAACTCGTAGTCGCCTTTTCGTTGGTTTACCCTTATTTTATTCAAAGCAAGATTTTTTACTGTGGACATAACATATCCCGGAAGCTTGTTTTTATCCACTTTCATAACGACATCTACACGTTCTATTAATTTAACGAAAGCATCTTGAACCAATTCTTCTGCCTCATCATTATTTCTAAGGAATCTGTATGCCCTCTTTTTCATTTCAACATAGTAATCATCATGAATCTTAATTATAAACTCTCTTTCATAATCATCTTCAATTGCAGCAATTATCATCGCCAGCATTGCAATCCCCTCCGTTTCACAAATGATATTAGCATAATAACAAAACACAGCAATCCAAATTTACAGTTACACAACATAATGTTGTGATATATCTCATTTTGTTGTTATGAATAATCTAAAATCTTTGTTATGCTTATTAAAAAGAGGTGAGTTGCAATGGAGTTTAGATTAAGATATCTCAGAGAGAACAGCGGGCTTTCCCAAGAAGATTTGGCAAAAAAGCTTTCGTGTACTCAGCAAACTATTGGAAGCTACGAGAACGAAAGAACCCAACCCGACATCGAAACATTATATAAACTTGCAACAATTTTCAACACCTCCGTTGATTATCTAATAGGTTATACCGATATTAAAACACCTTATCTAAAATCCGAAGTTAAACCATCGGAGTATAAGGATGCTTTTGTTGAAGGTTTTGATCAGCTTCCGGATGAAATGAAAAAGAGTATAATCGATATCATCCGGATATATCTCAGTAAAGCTGATTAACACCGTTCACATATATTGACAAATAAAATTCTATAATGCAACACGAAGGAGCAATTTAAGTTTGCTCCTTTTTTTGTTACATTTTTATCCCGAATTTGTCATAATATATGGAATTTTATTAATAAAAAAATATTTTTCAAAATTTTTGTTGCACTTTGCTGCTTTTACAGTTATATAGTTTGTGAGAAAGAATCGGATTCTTTAAATTGAATAATTAATTAGCATGACGATGCGTTTATATATTTGTTTTTATCCACTTATATGGTATTATTTTGGTAGGAAAGTCTTTTGGAGGAATATAAAATGCTTGCAATTATTGCTGCTATTGAAAACGATTTTGAACGTGAATTTATTACACAAATATATCTTACATACTATAAGAAAATGCGTGGGAAAGCTTTATTCATAATTAAAGATGAACATGAAGCGGATGAGATTGTCCAAGAAGCTTTTGTAAAACTTATTGAGCATGTTCAAAGTCTTATGAAAATAGACCCAATTAAGGTTCCTGTTTATGTAATGATTACAGTAAAACATATCTCGTTTAATCATTGGAATGCAAGAAAAAAAGAAAAAGAAAATATGGTGTATGTTGATGATTATGATTTGGATCGCTGGGCAGTAGATGAAAATGCTTTGCCGGAGGAAGCCTATATACACGAAGAAGAACTTGAAAGACTTGCTGATCTGCTTCCAAAACTTCCGGAAAGAGAAAGAATTTTGCTTGAATCAAAATATATACTGGATCTTTCGGATGCAGAAATCGCGGAAGAACTTCATATCGCTACCAAAAGCGTTAGGTCTTATTTAACAAGAGCACGAAGAAAAGCTTACTCTATGTTGGAAGGAGAGAATGTTGATGGCTGATATTAGCGGACTTTCCAAAAAAGAAATACAGGAAGAATACGAAGACCTTGTTTTCAGAAAAGTTATGGCAATATATGTGCAAAAAGAAGGCAAACAAATTCTTTCGGAAATCGAAGAAGAAAAGAAAAATGACGATACTGTTGTTGATTCAAAGACAATAGTAAAACTTTACGATAAAAAAGAGAGAAAAGAAAATTTTAATATTCTTTGGAAATACTCTAAAAAACTAGTGCAATTTGCAGCTATGGTGGTTTTTGTTGCGATCATTTCTCTTTCTTCCGTTGTGGTAGCATTTGCTGATGTTAGAGAAGCTGTTGTTGATATTATTTATCATTTGGTTTATGAAGAGAATGAAAGATATACTCAAGTTGGAATAGGAGAAAGTACTGGATTTATTGATCCGGAAATATACGATTGGGAAGGAGCTTATGCGCCAACATATATGCCCGAAGAATACATATTAAAAGAAAAAACCAAAATGCCTAATAGGAAGACAGTAACATATACCTATGGCGAAAAATATGTTGCCATTTCTCAATCTATAGATGGAGTTTTTCAAATTGATACAGAAGGTGCGACAGTTAATAAAAAAATATTGATTAACGATAGCGAGGCTTTTTATGTAGAGAAAAACAATTTTGTTTTTCTTGTTTGGAACATGGGAGATACTTTCTTCTTTTTAAGAGGAACTATCGACCCTATAGATGCAATAAAAATTGCAGAAAGCATAAAATTAATAAAATAATTTGTTGCATATTCACACTTTTACAGTTGTTATTTTTAACAAGATGTAAAGGAGTAAATATTATGAAAAGAAAAAAATTTTTATCTGTAGTTTTGGCAATAGCTGTTATGATGTTTTCTTCTGCACCAATATATGCATTAGAAATACAAACAAACGAAGAAATTCAAGAAACTTTCTCGCCAAGGTTTACTAATATGGGGGCTGTTTATGCGAGCCTATCAATATCAAACACAACAGCAAGTTGTGAATGCGGATTGACTTTATATAGGACATCAAAAATAAAAATTGAATTCTCTTTACAAAAATCAGCCACAGGGAACGGTGCTTGGAAAGATTATCGTGATTTAGGATTTGTCGAAAAAACTGTAACAGGTGAGGTTGAAGAATACAAAAATACAAGTGCTTTATCAACAGGATATTATAGATTAAAAATCAAAGTTACTGCAACGGCTAATGGCTATAGTGAAGAAACTACCATTTATTCAAATGTTGAAAGAGTATGATAAAAAGGTTCAAACACTTTTTAGTGTTTGAACCTTTTTTGTTGCATTTGATTTTCCGATTCGTTTTAATAAATGAACAGAAAATAAAGTGTGGTGAGAAAATGATACCAATAGCGCTATATTCTATAGAAGATGATTATGAGAGGAATTTCATGATTGATCTGTATAACAGATATTATCAAATTTCAAGGAACAAAGCATTTGCTATTTTACATAACTATGATGACGCTGAAGAAAGCGTACAGGATGCTTTTGTAAAATTGATTGAAAATTTGCCAAGAATAATAAAACTAGAGCCGGCAAAACTATCTATGTATGTTATAATAACCGTAAAAAATGTTGCGATAGATCATTATAGAAAGAAGCGTAATGAAAGCGATAGAGAGTATTTATTTGGAAACGAAGAAACATTAGAAAGAACAGCTGATGAAAATCCGTTACCGGAAGACTTGTATTTAAAAAAAGAAGAATTAGAAGAACTTTCTAATGCCTTAAAAAAGCTTCCAGAAAAAAGCAGAATAATATTGGAAGCAAAATACATTCTTGGTCAAACAGACAAAGAAATAGGAGAAATGATTGGTGTCTCCGAAAAAAGTGTAAGAATGTATCTGACTCGTGCAAGAAGGCAAGCGTACGAATTGATGAAAGGAGGAGTTGCACATGAAAGATAATGATAACAATAAAAAAACATGGGCAACTCAGGACGATTACGAGGATTTTGTTTTTAAGAAAGTTATGCAGATTTATTATGAAAAAGAAGGAAAGGAAATATTAAAAGAAATTGATGATGACAATGACAAAAGTGACTTGGATTTGGATTATATCAATAAGCTAATGGATGAAACCAAATAAAAAAACTTAAGGCTTTCGGTTCTTAACCGAAAGCCTTTTTTGTTTGAATTTGTAATTTGTTGCACTCACATGGTTTTATTGTTTTAGTTTTCAGAAGGTGGAACCACGCTAGTAAATAAAATCTTTCATCTGGCGTGTACCACCTAGCCGGCCTAATTATCATATATTTTTTTACTTTTGCTTTCTTAAAAAAGGAAGGCTTATATTTTTATACCCTTTTTTAATATATAACGTTTACAAAAGCGTGGTTCCCATCTTTTTATCTTTCAAAGGTGGGAATTCATATGAAAAATTCACTTTTAACAAAAATAATTGATGCTCAGAAAAATCACGAAGAAGATCTTGTGCAACTGATAAATGATTTTACTCCACTACTTAAAAAGTACGCAACCAAAATGAATGACGAAGATGCTTTCGCAGATTTACGTCTGGAGTTTATTGAAATTATACTTGGAATCGATACTGGAAAATTTTCTAACTATGCAGAGCCACAAATACTTTCTTATATAAAAATATCTGTACATAATGCGTATATCAAGTTATCTAAAAGAAAATGTGACTATGAAAACAATACTTTCCCGGTCGAGGATGTAAGAGATGAAATTGAAAAATCTCATTATGATGAATATGAGAACATTTTCTTGAAAGATATTAAAAAGTATTTAACCGAAAACGAATTTGATGTAATATACAAACATTTCTTTTGTGGGTTTACGGTAAGTGATATTGCTTTGATAAAAAAAGTATCTAGACAAGCCGTGAATCAAGTAAAAACTAGAGCAATAAAGAAACTTTCAAATGTATTTGAAAAAGAATGAAGGAGGGGTATAAATGGAACTGGAATCTATTCTTACTTATTTCAGCGCTGAAGGTGTTTGGGCGATTCTCAGTGTTTTCTTGATTTTTTATATAATTAAGGATCAAGATAAGCGCGATGAAAGGCAAGCACAACGTGAAGAAAAGTATCAGGAAGTAATTGCCGGACTCACAACCTCACTTAAAGATGTTGCTGAAATAAAAGAAATGCTTAAAGAAAAATTTAATAAATAAGCCCTAGCGTTCATGCTGGTATGTTTATATTAAGCAAAAGCACGATTCAGTTAAACTGAACCGTGCTTTTGTTAAAAAATTTCGATTTGAAGTTTACATTTTGCACAATATTTTCTTCTTATTTATTGTAACGCGAAAAACTGCTGCAGAAGTTTAATGTGTTATAAATAAAAAATAAAGGAGAAGTAAAAATGAACAAAGGCGTTTACACTATTAAATGTGTAGCAAACAACAAAATGCTCAATCTTTATGCCGCAGGTGTTGCAGCCAATGGTACTAACGTTGTAATGTACAGTAGTGATGGTACCGCAGAACAGAAATGGTTCTTTGATGGAAAAAGGCTCAGAACTTGTACCAACAGAAAATATTGTCTTGATAGATATGCAGCATCTCCGTATGTTAATAATGCGGATGTTTGGGAAGCCAACGATGATACAAACCAGATTGTTGTTATTGAACCTTTTGGAAGCGACGGATATTCTATCAAGCTCAAATCTCTTGTAGGTGGTAATGAATATTATCTTACTTCTAAAGGTAGTGTTAACGGAAATGGAACCGATAAGTCTCCTGATACTGCGGGCAATATTTTCTGGGCAACTTGGACCGGTAACAACTATCAGAAATGGAAATTTACTAATATATCTGCGCCTGGCAATGCAGTTCCGCTTGGTCTCGAAGATATTGATGTTCCGCTTCCTGAATATCCGGCTGGAAGTTATTGGACTACAGATGGTGCCGCAACTAATGCAGCCGGTGCTAAAAGTAAAAGCTTTAATGGTATTCAGTGTGCTGGTTTTGCAAGATATGTTTATTATTGCATGTGGGGAAATGAATACTATGGCACTCAAATCTCCGCTAGAACCCTTAGTGGTACTGCAGCAGACTTCGCTGATATCGAACCTGGTGCACGAATCAACTGCAGAAGTACTTCCAACAACCATTCTATGATTCTGCTCAAAAAGGATGGTAGCGGTGTTACCGTTTACGATGTAAACTGGGATGGCAAGTGTGGTGTCGATGTTAGAACTTACACTTATGCAAACTTCAAAACTACTTTTACCAACATTAAAAACACCAGCTACACCCCTTACCCCTCTTAATAGATGATAGGAACTGAGCATACATAAAGGTTTGAATTATCTGCAATCTCAAGATATATATTCTTTTGGCCAATGTGTCTAATTACCGCAACAGTTTCATCATCAGTAACATAATTTATGAGAGTTCGGTCTGAAGATAAATTTTTATTTAGGCATGTGTATATTTCCAAACCTAAATAGTCATTTAAAACGGAATAACTAGCCAAAATACCTTGTTCAACATAAAAAATCTCATTGTAATCGCAGAAATAATTTGAAGATGTGTTTTGGCTTGCATCAATTAATTTAAGATTATCTTCGGTTTTTAAAGATATTAGCTTGTCATCCAAAGGATAGTTTGGACTATAATTTTCGGAATACGAAAAACCAGAAAGTATTTGCTCTTTTTCTATATCATAAATAATGACAGCAAAAAATGTATAATCTGAAGAAGAAATTTGAGATACAATTTTTGTGCCATTATCAATAAAACAAGGGTTAAAATATTTATATGGAGAAGCTCCAGGAAGAACCCTTCCGGATAATGGAGCTTCTTCTATTATATTCAATACACCGTTCTCAATTTTATCGTTAGGTAAAACAAGATGTTCATTGGTTGTGTTTAAGTCCATCATCTTTATTCCTTCTGGACTTTCCCAAACAATTTTATTATTGTAGATAAAATATGAGAGATTGGTATTTGAAGAATGGATATCATTAATAATGTTTGCAGGAAGTTCTACAAAACGATATGAAGCCGGTTCGCAGCTGTTAAAATAGTGGATTCCATTCATATCCGTAATATAATAATCATAGTCTGACAAATTGTTCGTCTTTTCCATATAACCAATATTATCGCTACAATTTGTTTCAAGTGAATATAATTTTTCGCCGGTGTTTATATTAAAAGCAATAATGTTTTTAGCAGTAGTATATATTAATACGATGTCTTCTATTTCTAGAATATAGTTACCCAAAACTGCTTCTGTCCCTAAATCGTAACATACATAACTACTGTCTAAAGGAAGGGTTTGTTCATTTGTAAACAAATCATTATTATCAGGAATAATATCAGATATTTGTTCATCTGGGATATCGTTCGCGTGGGTAAGATTCGAATCTTCTCCATTTTGAACGATTTCCTCTTGCTGTATTGTAGAGCAAGAAGATAGAAGAAGTATTGTAATGATTATAGCGATTATCTTTTTCATAATTTTCATTCCTTTCTGTATTGTCTTCCACCTCCTTTCGGGTGGGAGATTATTTTTTGCGGATGTTTTTTGAACTTTTCCACAAATTATATAACGAGAAAGAAATAAAAATGCAACACTGGAACTCTATGTGTTGCATTTTTTGTTGTATTTTGTCTAATATTGTATAGTATTTAATAGGAGGCATAAAAATGGACAATAAAAAATCTTTGAGAGGAATAGGATTACTTTCTCTTGAAATAATGCACTTGATTTCTATTGGAAAGAAAGAAACTTTTGACGAAATAGAAAAACATTTTGAAGAAAAAGATTTGGTTGAATATTTGTACGAAAAATATAACGATAAATTCGTAACAAGTTTCGATTCTGGAGTTTATGATAATGAAGCTATAAACACATATTTCTTTAATTTTTCTGGATGTATAGAAGGTGAAGAATTAAGAAAATACGAAATAGCTGGACATGAAAACGGTTTGTTATTAATTTTAGCGTTAATTGCAGAAAAAGTCGAAATAGAAAGCGACCACTGGTATATATAAATAAATTTGGAATAATACTTCGGTAAATAAAAAAACTGATTTTACCGAAGTTGCTTTGTCATACCCTTCGGATTTCAGTTTTAATCCGGAGGGTATTTTTAATGTTGAAAATAAGAGAGGTTAATAACCCTTCTTAAGATAAAAAATGGAGTATTTACCCATGAATATTTTAAAATAAAAATACCCGTGCTCACAAAAAACTCTGCTTTAGAAGTTGAGCACGGGGCTTTTTATTTTGAGCACAGCGTAGTTTTAATTCGTGCTCCGCCGTTTCAGATGTTTGCAAAAAACAAACTAAAGAAACGGAGATTTTACAATGAATATAAATCAAAAAGAAATAGGTCAAAGAATTCGTTTTTTGAGAAAAGAAACCGGGCTTTCTCAGGAGGAACTGGCGAATAAGCTGAATATCAACACAGATCATCTCGGAAGATTAGAAACAGGAAAACGAGGAATGTCGATTGATCTTTTAACAGAGATTTCCAAATACTTTGCTGTTCCTACGGACTACATATTGTTTGGCGAAAAACAAAATACAGATGAAATAAAAGAAATAATTTCTTTTGTGATGTTACAGCTGAAAGAAATAGAAAGGAAACTATAAAATACGACCTACAAAGTCGGTGAAACCCGACCTACAAGGACATAAACTTTTTGTCAAAGCGAGAGTAAAATTTAAGTGTACCCAAAAGGGACATGTACTTTGATAAAAGAAAATACATTCTTCAAGCACAACTAACGAAACTCCTGCTCCGTCACAGTTCGAGCGCGATAAAACCGTCACAGGCAATGAGGGCAGCCGACAGAGAACCTGCCGGGGGTGCGATTCCCGTGGAGCTGATTTGTTCAGCCGTTTGATGATTTCCTAAAACCGGGGTGTCGAGGACAAATAGGTTGTAATAATTAATATCAGAAGCAACAGGGACAAATTTCTATTTGTCCCTGTTTTTGTGGTATTGATTACCACTAGAATAAATCCCAAACAGCAGAGATTCTTTTTCCTTCCCCTTCCTTTCAGAATCAAAAACCATCACTCCATTTCTGCTGTTTGGGATTTTATAAAATAAAGATAAACTCGTGACAAAGTGTCACGGGTTTATAAATTTACAGAAAGGCGGTAACATGAAAACTTATAATGTTTACAAAATTGTTTTAAAAAATTATCCTGATGTATTGACTGTTGATGAAGTAAGTAATGCATTAAAAGTATCCACAAAAACTGTTTATCGTTTGCTGAAAGAAAATAAGATCGACCACATCTGTACTGGAAGAATTTATAGGATTCCTAAAGTTAATCTTCTAGCATATCTCAAACTCAACATTAAGTCTTCATAAATTTAGTTTGAAAATTCGCACATTGGTGTTATGAAAAAGATGGATATATAATTTCTTTACTAAAATTAGATGTAAAGGAGAATAGAAAAATGGTTGCAGGTCATTTACAAGAAAAAAATGGGTATTATTATGTGGTTTTGAATTATAAAGATTCTAATGGAAAAAGAAGAAGCAAATGGATTAGTACAAAACTTCCGATAAAAGGAAACAAAAAAAGGGCCGAACAATGTCTTTTAGAAGAAAGAGCAAAATTTATTATTGAGGAAGAGCCAGAACCAGCAACTAAAATGGTACAAGTTTCTTCGTTTAATAACGATATGTTGTTTTGCGATTTTCTTGAAAAATGGCTTGAAATTGCAAAACCCACAGTTTCAATAAGTACATATTGTTCATATGTTACATTATCACAAAGTGTAATTATTCCTTATTTTAAAAAGGAGGGAACAACTTTGTCTGGGCTGAAACCGATTAATATTCAATGTTTTTATATGGAGCAATTAAATAGGGTTAAAGCGACTACGGTAATTCACTATCATGCAATTATACATAGAGCCTTAAAATATGCTGTTAAAATTGAATTACTTCTTTCGAATCCGGCAGATAGGGTGGAACGCCCAAGAAAAGAAAAGTTTATTGGAGCGTTTTATGATAGTGGTGAGATAAAAAAATTATTCGAAATTACAAAAGGAACCAAACTAGAATTGCCAGTGTTTTTAGGTGCGTTTTATGGATTAAGACGTAGTGAAGCGATAGGACTAAAGTGGGACGCAATAGATTTCGATAATGACACAATTACAATCATGCACACGGTCACAGCTTGCCGGTTGGACGGAAAGTTGACTGAAATAAAGCAAGACGCGACCAAGACTGCATCTAGCATGAGAACATTACCGTTAGTGCCTGTATTCAAAGAAATGCTTACAGAAAGAAAAGTGAAGCAAGAATATTATCAAAAAATATTTGGAAAATCGTACAATAAAAACTATCTGGATTATATTTGCGTGGATGAAATAGGAAATATTATTTCTCCCAATTATGTAACAACCGCATTTTCAAAACTTTTAGAAAAGAACGGAATGCGTCATATAAGATATCATGATTTGAGGCACAGTTGTGCATCACTAATGCTTGCAAATGGAGTCTCTATGAAACAAATTCAAGAATGGCTTGGCCATAGCGATTTTTCTACAACTGCTAATATTTATGCACATCTGGACTATCATTCTAAACAAGCATCAGCAGATGCAATGATTGAGAGCCTCAATGATGCTTTGTCAGTTTTTTTAGAAAAATAATTAATAAAACAACCAGTAAAAAAGCAAACCAGAGAGATAGCAAAAGCTACTATCTGGTTTGCTTTTTTTAAATACTTTCAAAAATATTATTCATTCGTCCATGCTTTGCGTATGTAGAGACTCTTCAGCATTTTCCATGAATTGTTCAGAAAGTCGAATTATTGAAATGTTCTCACTATTACCATCTGTTCTATGAAATAGAACAATTTTTGAAAAAAAGTTGCGTTTTATTCTTAGTGCATCTTTTCGTTGCTTTCCTATAGACTGTTCCCAACTATCATATATAGGTTTGGGTAATTCGAAATAATAAGTTGTTCCTTCGTTTCTAAGTATCCATGTGGCAGGGTCTTCATTGGACCAATGGATTGTACAACCATCGTTATGAGAAAAGTTGTTGACGAGACTATTATCTTCATGATCAGCTTGCAAGAGGAAGAGAATGGTGCCATCTTCTAACAACCCAACTGTAAGGCGCCTTTCTATATCTGCTATCTCATTAATATAAGCATTAAATTCATCAAAGTTAAGATCGCCTAAAGTTGTGTGCTGTTCTGGATGTTGTATTTTGTTAGTTAAATATGTATTAATTTGTTGCACCAAGTTGTTGTTTATGCTTGCGTTTGCAATATTATCTAATTCAGAAATGGCCTGTCTTATGCCAGAAAAAATAGGGCTTTGAGAGAATGAGATTAGAGGTATACGATGTGCTTGAGCAAAAGGATATACTGTGGATTTAAACCCATCAATAGACGCAACAGCAACTTGATAAACATATCGCTTCATATCGTAATATTTAGGACCTGTATTGCGGTTGTTTTTTCTATTTCGTAGAATTGTATCTGTTACGATTTCAAAATTGTTAATGTCATCGCGAAGACCAAGGGCATTGCGAATTATAGTCAAACCTATGGAACCATTATAACATTTACATTCTACTATCAGCCTTGTCGGATAGTAAAAAGGAGTTTGAATTGGTGGAGAAAGAAGGACATCGGTATTATGGGGTGCTCCTGCGCCTTGCACCATTAAACCGGGAGATCCGCTAAATACCAACAACCCATCAGGAGTTACCGGCTTGAATCCACAAGAAACCAATAAACGATAAACAAAAAATTCAAATAATTTGCCTTTTATTGATGCCATAATAACACTACCTTTACAAAACTATTTTGTAACAACAATAACGACTGATTCCATTTTTCTATTAGAAAAAAATATAATTCTCGCTTCTTGATTGTGATTATATCATTTTTTGATGTTTTTTCAATTCATATTAGTAATATTCTAAAAGTTTAATTTTGCTTGTGTTTAAAGCGTTTTTTAATTGTTATATTTGTAATGGAAATAACACAAAATCACACATTGGATTTTTTGTAAAATAGCTGCCATAATTAATAAAAAATTGTAGTGAAAGAAGGAAAATAAATGGTAGTTGCAAAAATGTTTTGAAATTAGGGTTTTATTTTAATGCCATATGGAAATGCCGATAGCATTTCGTGAAAAGTGTGGGAATAACTAAAAGGCATATGTTGTTTTTAAAAACAGTTTTTTTAGGCTATCTGAATAATTCGGATGATTTTTTTCAATTTTCATAATGCAATTGAAAAAATCTCGGCAACCGTGTCAATATCTTTTCTAAACTCTTCCGGTGAAAGGTTTTTCCAACAACGTAAGGACTCCGAGAATGTTAAATCCTTTGAAATGCTCTTTATGATATGAACCACAGACCATAATTGGGGGGTTGCTTCGAATACTGGCATTAATTTAAGCGCCACATAAGTATTCATCGGTCGGTCATACTCATTCTGGATTAAGTGTACCAATGAATCTTGATTATCGGAGAAGTCCAAATCAAACGGAATAGCTTTCTGCTGATCAAGCATGGAGTATTTCTGGAAATTTTCAGCATAATCTTTCCAGTTAGGATATGGTGGGTTTATCTTCCATAAATCTCCAATTCGTGGGAGAAAGAAGTGTGAAGCAAGTTCACACAGCGATTCTTCGAACCAACGCAACTGCCGGGGCACATTTCCGCCAATCTGAAAGTGACAGTATTCGTGCGTAAACTGATATGCATATTGGCACCAAAATCTGTTTCCTGCGCTTAAAAGAATTACATTATAATCGCTGTATGTGACTGGGTGGTCATCGCAGTGAATCACAAGTAAATCATTTGTATTCATACTTGAACCAAAGCAGGGGCGAAAGACACGATCTACGCTTTCAAGAACTGCCCAGATGTTTTCCAGAACGGCTTCCCCCCAGCCTTGCTCATCTAAATGCATATTCATAATGTTAGTCCTTTCTTTTTATCCATTACGAAGTAAGACGATTGGAATTTATTTGGTCTCAAACTTGCTTTAATTGATCGACTACAAATTCACTGCTAATAAATTCCTTTGTTTCTTGTGCGTTTCCTCCATTAATAATCAGTGTTTGTCCACCGCCCGCGTTTTCTTCTGTTGTAATTTGTAACCGGGGAATACTTTTTACTTCCGCTTGCAAATCATCGATGCGACTACCAAACTCGACCCAATTTGTTCCACCATCATATGTTCCTGCCTTCATTTTCTGTGTGCCGTTGTCCCGCCCCATACCAGTCATGAACTCAACAATCTCAGGACAGATAGGATCACCATTTATTTCGTTAAGCTCCATCAATTCAAACATTAATGAACCGTAGCCAACAAGGGTTAGCGTTGATGGGTTTATGGCAGCCGCATCAAGCAATGCTTCAGACGAATGTATCAAGGTACGTCTATAGAGATCGAAAATTTCCGTAGCAATAGTCATTGCCTTAAAACCAGACAGTGATTCATAGGGTTCTTTTTTTACCATTGCATCGTACGCTGGATTTTGAAACAAATTGACCACATACAATATCACATATTGTCTATATGTCAGTTCAGATGCAATTTTGATCAGCATATTTGCCATTCGAGGATCTACAGTTTCATTGAACGGAAGATTAGCATACAAGTTACCTAAATACACAAGTTTCTTTTCTTCATACTCTTTCTGAGCTGCAAGCAGCACACCTTCCAATATTTCCTCATTTGCAGGGCGCTCCTCTTCGGCGACCTCGAAGAAAGAATCGGTACGGATTATTTTTCCAGCGAGAATATTGCGATCTATCTTTTGATTGGCATATGTATATACAGCACCAACTCTTAATTCTTCTTTTGGCGATAACATTCTGCCCTTAATTTCATTACCAACCCAAAGCAACCCTTTTTCAAGTACAGTACCAGCAATCGCCCCACTGACAGTACCTAATGGACCTGCGACCGCTGTACCAATAGCCGCGCCTACTACCGCACTAGCAGCTGAACCTCCGAGTTCTGCAACGGTATCGATTACTTTTTCTTTTATTTTTGCCATATTTATACCTCTGCTTATCCGATTATTTAGTCTTTAATATAGCATACCACATTTTTTGATATTTCCATACAGATATTAATATTTTAGTTTATTATGTGCAAAAATTTTAATAAATACAAAAACGAGAAAATCGCATATTGAAGAGAAAAAGTATGCTATAATATATTTGTAACTACAAGTGGAGGAATTCTATTATGTCTTTTATTAAACGTCACAAAAAGCTTTCTTTATTATTTGTAATTAGTGTCTTTTTTATGATTAAAAATTCATCCATCCCATATTTCTTTAATCCGCCTGCTTTGGTAGCATTTATTTTTGATGCACCAAAAAGTGAATTTTTTTCAAGTATAGCACAAATGGTTAATCTTTTTGCATCTGCATATGTAACGAGTCTACTATTTTATTATATGGTTGATTATCTACCCGCTATCAAACAGGAAAATAAAGCTAAAGAGATTGTTTCACCAAAGTTAGTAGATCTTTATCTTTACATGAGTGAGTTTCTTGCGATGATTGAGTATTCAGCTCGAAAGCAGGGAGTATACAGTTTAAATGAAACTGATGTAATGGATAAGTTAACAATAAAGAGTACAGAAGTTCTATGTAAGAAGAAATCCTATAAAAATGGAAGTGAAAATGGAACAGCTGCCTACTCATATAGCTTATTGAAAAACGGTGATCAATTTAGAAGCTTGATTCTTAACACTTGCAACGAGATTTTTTCTACTCCGAGCTTCTCTTTTTGCGACAAACAAGTAATAGATTTAATTTCAGAAATACATCTTTCTGAATTATTACGAATGTGGCCGAAACCAGATGATTGTTTAATACAATTTAATGTGGAATTCCATGGGCTTGGAAAAGGATACCAACACCTTAAAACAGTCAGCGAGCGTTTATCTGATTTTGTTGATACTTGCATAAGCTGTGAGATGATTGATATATCTCCTGAAGAAATAGAGTCATGGCAACGAGATCAAGTGGAATTACTGGGGCAATACCCTGAAATTGCAGAAATGCTTGTCACATTTCTCAAAAATAATAAATAATAGAGCGATTATATAAAAGCAAATCAATAGTTTATAGTGCTTATTGATACTGTTCCGGATGGTTCAAAATCATATATTCTTTTTTGTGAGAAATATCATGGCTGTAGTTCGACTTAAACAGTGAAAGCGCTATAAGGACACAGAACGAAAATAAACACACCTGATTTAAAATGGATATATTTATGATGTTTTATTAAAACATATATTCTAACAAAGTAAAACCGGATTTACTAATAATTTCACGCCATTGTCAAGACTGATTTTATTAAATCGCATCGAAAATCTCTTGTAAATCAAGGATTTAAAAAAGAAAGTGGACACCCTCGATACGCATTGTATCAAAACAGGTGTCCACATATCTTGGCGGAAGCGGTGGGATTCGAACCCACGATACCCGGAGGTATACCTGATTTCGAGTCAGGGCCGTTATGACCACTTCGATACGCTTCCGTATTCAATTTAGTAAAAACAGGAGAGAGCGGTAATGGTAAACATAAACTGCGTTTGTTAACTCTCTAAAAAATTTGGAGAGAAAAATAGGAGAGAAATGATAGAATTCTAAAAAATATGATACATGAAAATCGGCATTAAATCAAGATTTTTTAGTGTTTGAATGTCCTAAAAAGTTTAATGTTTTCGAGTGCTGCACCTTCGACCACTCGGACAACTCTCCGTATATAAAGATTTTACAAACTTATCTTCTTTCAGTCAAGAGGACTTTTGGAAAGAAGAACCGGAACGAAGAAAAAATACCGTCGTTTTTTCGTTTACGGAAAATTTCATCGGAAAGCCAAACCTTCCGGATGAAATTACCAGATAATGGAAATCTTTCGAGTCGTTCTCGTTACGACCACTTCGATACATCTCCATATAAAATTTACAAACAGGGTGAATATCGAAGCGGTCGTTTGCGCATGGCGTAGCCCGCGCATAAAATCAAGGCGCGAATGCGCCACTTCGATACATCTCCATATAAAGTTTGCTCAAATATAATATCACGATTTTGCCCGAAGGTCAAGAATATATAAAGAAAAAGCCCGCTTTGCTCTATTGACATAACTTGTGATATATTATATTATATAAAATACTGTATTGATTTTATCATTATTTTTTGAATTGGAGGAAACATTTTCATGGATGACCCTGGAAGTCCTATGGCCATTATTCTTGTATTAGTTCTTATTTTGGTGAACGCATTTTTTGCAATGAGCGAAATTGCCGTAATATCCCTTAACGACGCAAAACTGCGCCGGGATGCGGAAGACGGCAACAGAAAAGCAAAACGCATAGCAAAGCTTCTTGATGAACCAAACAACTTTCTTGCAACCATTCAGGTTGCAATAACCCTTTCCGGACTGCTTTCTTCCGCAATCGCGGCGGATACTTATGCCGATCCTGCGGCGGAATTCCTTTCAAAGTTTATTCCGATAGACCCGGATATAGTCCACGGTGCAACGGTTTTTGTACTCACCCTTTTGCTTTCCTATCTTTCCCTTGTTCTCGGGGAACTTGTTCCGAAGCGCATTGCGATGCATCACCCGGAAAAAATATCCTATGCCATAGCCGGAATACTTTCCTTCTGCTATAAAGCGTTCAGACCTTTCGTAAAGCTCCTCAGCGGCTCCACCAATATCGTTCTTCGCCTTTTCGGAATCAACCCCAACGAAGAACCGGAAAAAGCCACCGAAGAAAATATCCGTATGATGCTTGATGCCGCCGATGAAAAAGGCACCATCGAAGAAAGCGAAAAAGAGATGATAAACAACATCTTCGAATTCGATGACAGAAACGTCGGCGAAATTATGACCCACAGAAAAGACCTTACCGCGGTCGAAATTGCAACCCCCATCAGCGAAGCGGTTGATCTTGCCATTTCCGACGGATATTCAAGAATGCCCGTTTATGACGAAACCATTGATAATATCAAAGGCGTTATTTACGCAAAAGACCTTCTCAGCCTTATCGGCGATACAAATCTTGAAGGCAGAAAAGTCGAAGATTTCATCCGCCCGGTAAACTTTATTCCGGAATCCAACAGCTGCCGCGAAGCTTTTATGGAATTCCAGCAGAAAAAAATCCAGGCGGCAATCGTTGTTGATGAATATGGCGGCACCGCGGGACTTGTTTCCATGGAAGACCTTATCGAATCCGTTATGGGCAATATTCAGGATGAATATGATAACGAGGAAGAGGAAATCAGCGCCATTGATGAAGATAACTTCGATTTTGAAGGAACTGTCCTTCTCAGCGATGTGGAAGAGCTTCTTGATATAAGCGTTGATGAGGATGCGGATTACGACACTCTTTCCGGACTTATCATGGACCTTCTCGGAAGAATTCCGGAAGAGGACGAAAACCCCGTGGTGGAATTCCAGGGGGTTGAATTCACGGTAATGCAGGTTGAAGAACACCGCATTGCGAAAGTTCACGCCAAAATCCTTCCCAAAGCGGAAGAAACCGAAGAATAATAAAAAATCAAAAATCCGGAATGCGTTCTGCATTCCGGATTTTTTGCTGCATATTTTTAAAATGATATTAAGAAACAGCCGCGAAAATTCAGTAACCGAGTATATCCTCGAGGGAATCATCATTATAGATCCAGTCATCGACGTTTACTATGCGGAATTTTTTTTCGTCATCGCGAATTACGACGTTTTTAATTCCCGCGTTGATAACAAGTCGCTTGCACATGCTGCAGCAGCTTCCGTTTTTGACGTAATCGCCGGTATCACATTCTTTGCCCACAAGATAAAGAGTGGAATCTATCATGTTTTCTCTCGGAGCGCTGATTATGGCGTTTGCCTCCGCATGGACGCTTCGGCAAAGTTCATATCTTTCGCCACGGGGAACGCCGAGTTTTTCTCTTCTGCACCAGCCAAGGTCGCTGCAGTTTTTTCTGCCGCGGGGTGCGCCGGCATATCCGGTGGAAATTATCTGGTCATTTTTGACTATGATGGCGCCGTATTTTCTGCGAAGGCAGGTTCCGCGTTCAAGCACCATTTCCGCTATATCAAGGTAATAATTGTGTTTATCTCTTCTTTCGGTGGTTTCCATTGGTTCCTCCGTTATTCGGCAATTTCTCCGGCGGAATTTTTTCTTACGGATTCAATTCCGTTTTCGCAGGAAGCTTTGGTTTTATAACCTTCGGAAGCAAGAATGATTTCGCCGTTGCGTGCTTTAAGGCGGAAGCGGAATTCTCCGGCCTTGTCGTTATAAATTTCGAATTTGGGGTTGGTGACTTTTTCCGCATTTTCGTCGGTAAGGTCTTCGATTTTAGCTTCCGGTGCGTTTTTGCGAACGGATGCAATGCCTTTTTCCATGGCGGCTCTTCCGGAATAAACTTCGGAAACGCCAATTACCTGGCTGTTTCCAGCAAGAAGACGGAAGCTGAATCCGGATTCGGTTTCTCTTACCGCATATTTCCCGCTGCAGGAAGGTTTTTCTTCTGCGCATTCAGCACATTCTTCGGCTTCTTCTTTTTCTTCTGCGCATTCAGAACATTCTTCGGGTTCTTCCTCTTTTTCTTCGGCGGTAAGGCCAAAATAAACCGCTTTGAAGAATTCGGCTGCTTCCTTTGCTTTTTCTTCATCCGGTTCTTCCATTTCCTCACAGGAAGCGGCGACGATTTTTCCGGTATATTTAAAGATATCTTCGTCAAAATCCTCTGCTTCGGTTATGGGTGCAATGGCTTCATAAACGGTTTTAAAGAATTTTGCGGCGGTTTTTCCGCAAGGTTCTTCCATTTCTTCACAGGCTGCTGCGGTGATTTTTCCGGCAGCTTTGAAGGCATCTTTTGCAAAAGATTCTTCTGCGCGGATTTCTGCGATGCCATTATAGGCATCTTTAAGGAAGGCAACGGTTTTTGCGGCGTTTTCTTCGCCGAATTTTCCGCTTTCGGAAAGGGAAGCGGCGGTTATTTTCGCGGCAATTTTAAGTGATTTTTTATCGTATTCCATTATCAATACCTCCTGTGAGTTTTTTATGTTTTAATTATATTCTTTTGTGCCGATTATGTAAAGCGGTTTAAGAAAAAGCAAGCAAAGAGTTTTTGTTTTAACGCAGAAAAAAAGCCTGCCGGGTGGCAGGCTTTTTTAAAATCAGGATTTTAATTATGCGGGAAGATAGCTGAGATAGTTATATCCGCCGTCCGGAAGGATTTTTACGGTAAGAACATGGTTTGTGCTGCCGTTTGCATCGGTAAGGGTGAAATTGATTGCAATGGTATCGCCGCTTTCTTCAGCGGAAACATATTCAACGCTTACATAATCGCCCGCAGCGGGAACGCCTTCATAATAATAGCAGTTCTGTTCAGCATAGTAATAATCGCAGGCTTTGAGTTCTTCTGCGGAAACGCCGAAATATTTTGCGATTTCGCCTTCATAAAAATCTGCGGAATATGCATAAACTTCGGAATCAAATCCGGAAAGCATTACTTTGATTTTGTCGGAGTTTTCGGTTCTGGAAACCACCCAGGTGTAATAGCTGTCAGCGGTCATGGCGGAGCAATCTTCGATTCCTTCGCGAAGGTCATAAAAGCTGCCTTTTCTGTTCACGATGATGCTGCCGTCGTGTCTGTAAGTTCCGCCGAAGTTCACAAGCATTTCTTCATAAAGAGCGGGGGTTTCTTCGGGGATTTCGGTTTCGGTTTCGCTTTCAGCGTTTTCAGGTTCGGAAGTTTCTTCTGCGGGGTCGGTGTTTTCTGCTTCCTGGCCGCAGGCGGCAAAAGCGAGCATAAGCAAAAGTGCAAGGATGAGTGCAAAAATTCTTTTCATAATGATTTCCTTTCTTTAATAAAAAGTCAACCCGTCCATTTTGCACCATAAAAGGGTAATTGTCAAGCTGTTTTTGAAAAATATACATCAAAACGGCAAAATGACGGTATTTTACCACTTTTTTCTGAATATTTTATCATTTTTTATTGTATATAATTATTTTAATTTTGCCGGTGCGAAATGAAATATATTCTTTTCTTCACCGAATAATCAAAAAAGCGGCGCACCCCAAAAGATGCGCCGCTTAAAAAGATTATTTAAACTCAATTTAAAATGTCATCAAACTTTATCAGCAAGGTCGTAAATAAGGCTTTCGGTCTTTTCCCAACCAAGGCAGGGGTCGGTGATGGATTTTCCGTAAATGCCGCCACCGGTTTTCTGGCAGCCGTCCTCGATATAGCTTTCGATCATGAAGCCCTTGACCATTTTTGCAATATCGCTGTTATATTTTCGGCTGTACATAACTTCGTGGGCGATTCTTATCTGTTCAAACCACTGCTTTCCGGAATTGGAATGGTTGCAGTCAACAATGACCGCGGGGTTAGCGAAATTTCCTTCATTATAAAGGTTGAGCACCCTCTGAAGGTCTTCATAATGATAGTTCGGGTGGCTGTTGCCGTGTTTGTCAACATATCCGCGCAAAATCGCATGGGCAAGGGGGTTGCCTTCGCTCTGAACTTCCCAGCCGCGGTAAACAAAGTTATGGGGAACCTGCGCCGCGGTGATGGAGTTCATCATTACGGAAAGATCGCCGCCGGTGGGGTTTTTCATTCCAACGGGAACGTCGATTCCGCTGGCGGTAAGACGGTGGTGCTGGTCTTCAACGGAACGTGCGCCCACAGCCACATATCCAAGAAGGTCGGAAAGATAGCGGTGGTTTTCGGGATAGAGCATTTCGTCCGCACAGGTGAATCCGGTTTCTTCAAGAGCACGAAGATGGAATTTTCTGACGGCGCAGATGCCTTCAAAAAGGTCTGGTTCGCCGTTGGGGTCCGGCTGATGAAGAAGACCCATATATCCCTGACCGGTGGTTCTGGGTTTTCCGGTATAGATCCTCGGGATGATCACGATTTTTTCTTTTACCTTTTCCTGAACCTTTGCAAGGCGGTGGATGTAATCGAGAACGGAATCTTCTCTGTCTGCGGAGCAGGGACCGATTACAAGAACAAGTTTATCGGAGCGGGATTCAAAAACCGCTTTGATCTCCTCATCTCTTGCGGCTTTTATTGCGGCAAGTTCCGGGGTAAGGGGAAACATTTCCTTTGTTTCTTTTGGGATGGGAAGTTTTCTTTTGAATTCCATATTCATGGCAAATAATCTCCTTTTACTTTTTATCAAAAAGGGCACGGCGTGCCGTCGAAATTTTCATCATTTCACGCATGGTTTCTCTGTCACCGGTTTCAAGGGTTTTTCTAAGCTTTCCGAATTCCAGAAGGAATTTATCCATCTGTTCAAGAAGGGTTTCCTTATTGAGCAGGAAAAGTTCGCTCCACATTTCGTCGTTTATGCGGGCGATTCTCGTTAAATCGCGGAAGGAGTCTCCTGTGTAATCCTGAAGCTTTTCTCCGTCATAGCAGTTCATAAGAGAAACGGCGATGCAGTGGGTCAGCTGAGAAACAAATCCAATCATCTCGTCGTGTTTTTCCGGTGAAAGGACAGAAACCCTTTCGAATCCCATAAGCCTTCCTAGTTCAAGGCAGTCTTCGATGGCGGATTCGGTGTTTTTATCCGTGGGGGTGACTATATAGTTGGCTCCGTGGAAAATTTTCGGGTCGCTGTTTTGAACTCCGTAAACTTCCTTACCTGCCATGGGGTGTGCGGCGATGAATTCAACGTCCGGACGGAGCATTTCCTGTATCTCATAAACAACGCTGCTTTTAACGCCGGTGACATCGGTGATGAGCGCACCGCTTTTGAAAAAGTGCTGATATTTTTCTATCCATTCCCTGAAAGTTTTCGGATAGAGGGCGAAGATGATAAGTTCCGCTTCGGAAACCGATTCTTCCGTAACTTCGGTGAAGCCTTCGTCGATTATGCCGTTTTCAATGGAGTAATCGATATCTTCCCGGTTAAGGGTGATGGCGGAAATTCTGAAGCCGAGCTTTCGCAATGCTTTCGCATAGCTTCCGCCGATAAGTCCAAGACCTACTATAAGAATTTTTTTGCGGGTATCAAGCATCATGAAGAATCACCTCGAATCCGAGTTTTTTGAGCCTTTCAAAGAAATCCGGAAGACTTTTGCGGGAAGCTTCCGCTCCTTCGATGATACCCCCGGTTATGGTGGAAAGAACGGCGCATGACATTACGATTCTGTGGTCGTTATGACCGGAAAGAACTTTTGAAGGGAGGCAAAGCTTTCCGGGGTGAACAATAACGCTGTCATCATTAACCGTTACGTCAATTCCGAATTTGGAAAGTTCCTCCGCCATCGCAGAAGCTCTGTCGCTTTCCTGTATTTTAAGGCGCTTCGTTCCGGAAAAAGTTCCGCCGCCTTTAACAGCCGCAAGGGCAAAAAGAACCGGCCCAAGGTCGGGGCAGTCGGAAATATCAAGAATATTTTCCTTCCCGAGAAGGGGAAAATATTCCTCATAAATTTTATCTCCCTGAAGGCTTTTGGGTTCAAGGCCGGTGATTTCTATTTCACTGCCAAGCATATTAAGAGCGGCAAAAAAAGCCGCGTTGGAATAATCCCCCTCAACTTTTGTGCGGCGGGGTTCAAAGTTTTGTCCGCCTTTGATATAAAGGGTGTTTTCATCCTGCCATTTTATTTCAACGCCGAATTTTTCAAGGGCTTCGACGGTGAGATTTATGTAAGAACGGCTTTCTACCGGGGGAATAAGCCGAATCGTGCTTTCGTTTTCCAAAAGGGGAAGAACGAAGAGCAGCCCGGTTATAAACTGGCTGCTGATGTTGCCTTTTATCTCATAATTTCCGCTTCGGAGCTTTCCGCAAAGGGTGATTTTATCCAAAGCAGTTTCAAAAGCAATGTTCTGTTTGCTGAAAATATCTTCATAAACCGAAAGCGGGCGCGAAAGCAGTTTTTCGCTTCCGGTAAGGGAAATGGTTTTTCCGCAAAGAAGGCAGATGGGAATGAAAAAACGAAGGGTGCTTCCGCTTTCGCGGCATTTAAGCAAAGCGCCTTCGGGAATGTTGCGGATATCCGCGCCGGTTATGGTAACTTTATCCCCTTCAATGCTGTATTTTGCGCCGATGGCGGAAAGGCAATCAAGAGTTGCTTTCATATCTTCGGAACCGGAAATGCCTTCGATGATGCTTTCGCCTTTCGCAAGTCCGGCGCAGATAAGAAGGCGATGCGCCATGCTTTTTGAAGGGGGAGCTTCCATAATCCCTTTGCCTTTGCCGGGTTTTATTTCAGCAATCATCGCCATGGCTCCTTTCAATAAGGATATCCATGGCTTCAAGGTAACCGTCGGTGCCATGGCCGATTACGGAAGCAACGCAGCCGAGCCGGATATAGCTTATCTGGCGGAAATCCTCCCTTTTGGAAACGTCGGAAATATGCACTTCGACGGTGGGAATGCCCACGGCCTTCACCGCATCAAGAATGGCGATGCTGGTGTGGGTATAAGCACCGGGATTGATTACTATTCCGTCAAAAATTCCATAAGCTTCCTGGATTTTATCCACAAGGGCGCCTTCATGGTTGCTTTGAAAAAAATCCACCGAAACGCCTTTTTCCTTTGCGTGGGAAGAAATTTTTTCGAGGAGGGAATTATAATTTTCGCTTCCGTAAATTCCCGGTTCGCGGATTCCGAGCATGTTGAGGTTCGGGCCGTTAATCACTAAAATTTTCATTCTGAAAATCCTCCATGATTTTTTTCTGCACTTCTTTTGCGGTGCAGTCTGCGCAGATTATTTTATCCGCGCTTTTTCTGTAAATGGAAATGCGTTCGTCATAACGTTTTTTTATGGCTTCAATGCTCGAAGCAGTGGGTCTGTCCGAAGTCGGAACAAGTTTTTCGGGCGGACGGTCGATGAAATATATTTTTCCGTTTTTGGAAAGATTTTTCACGTTTTCAGCATCAAGAACGGCTCCACCGCCGGTGGCAATAATGCAGCCGGTTCTTCCGGAAAGTTCGGATATCACTTCGCTTTCGATTTTTCGGAAGGCCTTTTCGCCTTCATTTGCAAAAATATCGAAAATCTCCCGTCCGGTTTTTTCGATTATTACCGCATCGGAATCAATGAATTCCATGGAAAGGGATTCTGCGAGCATTTTTCCGACGGTGGTTTTTCCGGAACCGGGCATTCCGATAAGGACAATGTTCTTTTTGGTGCGCAAAAGCTCCTGATAGATGTTTTCTGCCTTTTCCGGAGGGATTTTTTTATCGAAAAAATGTTCCGATGCAAGAATAGCCTGCATCACGAGCATATAAAGTCCGCCTTTCGCGGGAATTCCAAGGCTTTGAGCACGCTGAACAAAATCTGTGCGCAGCGGGTTATAAACAACGTCGATAGCTCCTTCGCAATGGGGAAAATCTGCCGGATCCGCCGCCATTCCGGAAAGATTTGGGAACATTCCGCAGGGTGTGGTGTTCACCAGAATTTTTGCATCGGAATGTTTGAGCACCGCTTCTTCGTTTGTGATAATGCCTTCCGAAGGGGAAAGGTCGGTTTTGAGCACCGTTTGAGCACCGAGGGATTCAAGCACAGCTTTTGCGGTGCGGGAAGTTCCGCCGTTTCCGAAGATTATGGCTTTTTTGCCGAAAACGGAAATCCCGGTGCGTTCAAAAAGGGCTTTCAGCCCGCCGAAATCCGTGTTATACCCAAAAAGCCTTCCGTTTCTGTTCACTATGGTGTTGACGGCACCTATGGCTTTTGCGTTTTCATCGATTTCATCAAGGAATGGAATAACCGTCTGCTTATAAGGAATGGTGACGTTTATCCCTTTGAAATCGCGTTTTTCGAGGAAGTTTTCAAGTTCCTCCGGCTTAAGTTCTTTTATTTCATATTTATAATCGCCGATCCTTTTGTGGATTTCCGGCGAAAAGCTGTGGGGAAGATGTTCCCCGATAAGTCCGTATTCCATATTTCACCTCAGCCAGTCAGTGCCGAAGCGCTTTGCAAGAATATCGCAAAGGACGATTGCCGCAGCGGAATCAATAACGACCCTTGCTCTGTGAACTATTGCGGGGTCATGGCGGCCTTTTATCACAAAATTTTTGTTTTCGCCTTTGACAAAATCAATCGTTTCCTGCTCGGCGGAAATGGAAGGGGTGGGCTTTACGGCACAGCGGAAGGTTATGGGCATTCCGTTGGAAATTCCGCCGTTTATTCCGCCGTTATGATTGGTTTTTGTGAAAATTCCGCCGTTTTCGCCGATGCGGAAAGCGTCGTTGGCTTCGCTTCCGCGCATATCCGCCATGGCAAAGCCGCTTCCGAATTCAACGCCCTTTATTGCGGGAATGCTGAAAAGAAAATGGGCAAGTTCGCTTTCGATGCTGTCGAAATAAGGCTCGCCGATTCCGGCGGGAACGCCGGTTATGGCTGTTTCAAGTATTCCGCCGACGGAATCAAGGTCGTTTTTTGCGGAAAGAATGGCTTCTTCCATTTTTTTGCCGGAATTTTCATCGAGAACAGCGAAAAGTTTTTCGTTAAGGGAATCAATATCTTTTTCGATATCACCGAATTTTCTGTCGGAAACTCCGCCGCATTTTGCAATATGGGTGCCGATTTTGATGCCTTTTTTCTCAAGTGCAGAAAGGCAGATTGCACCCGCGGCAACGATTCCGGCGGTTATTCTTCCGGAAAAATGTCCGCCGCCCCGGTAATCCTGAAAACCGTGATATTTACACTCCGCGGTATAATCCGCATGACCCGGTCTTGCGGTTGTGGCAATTTCGGAATAATCCTTGCTTTGAATATTTTCGTTGCGGATGAGGATTGTGATGGGGGTGCCGGTGGTGAATCCGCCGAAAACCCCGCTCAGAACTTCGAATTTATCCTCTTCCTGTCTTGCGGTGGAAATTGCGCCGGAAGGACGCCTTTTCGTAAGCTGGGAGGAGATGAATCCTTCGTCAACGGGGATTCCCGGGGCCATTCCGGAAAGAACCGCGGTTATTCCTTTGCCGTGGCTTTCGCCAGCAATGGTGATTGAAACGCTTTCTCCGAATGTATCTTTCATGCGAAAAATTCCTCCATTCTTTCAAAAAGTTCTTCGGCTTTCCATTCTTCCATTATAAATTTCTCTATTTCGGGAAGGGTTATTACCGTTACTTTTCCGCCGGAAAATTTTTTATCGTGTGAAGCGGCGGAAATAAGTTTTTTTATGTCGCCGCGGTATTCGGTCGGAAGGTTCAGCTTTTTGAGCACGGGAACAAGCCTTTTGCGGATTTCGGGCGAGCACATGGGCAGCATTCCAAGAGCGACGCATTCGCCGTGATAAAAATCCCCGGTGCTTTCGATGGCGTGGCCCATGGTATGACCGAAATTGAGCACTTTTCGAAGACCGGATTCTTTTTCGTCCTGCTCAACAACGCGGACTTTTGATTTTACGGAATGTTCGATGATTTCATCAATTTGTTCATGGGCATCGCCGCTTTCGAAAATTCTGAAAAGTTCCTCATCAAAGGTAAGGGACATCTTCACCGCTTCCGCAAGTCCGTTCGAAAAATGGCGCGGCGAAAGGGTTTTAAGTGTATCCGGGTCGATTAAAACAGCCTTCGGCTGATAAAAAGCACCGAGGATATTTTTTATTCCGCCGAAGTTGACTGCGGTTTTTCCGCCGACGGAAGAATCCACCATTGAAAGGACTGTGGTGGGAATATTATAAAAATCAATTCCGCGCATATAGCTTGCAGCGGCAAAACCCGCAAGATCGCCGCAGACTCCGCCGCCGACCGCAACGACGCAGTCGCTTCGGTCAAAGCCGTGCTCAAGCATTTCTCCGCAAAGCTCTTCAAAAACGGAAAGGCTTTTGCTTTCTTCGCCCATGGGCACCGTTTTTATGAAAGGGGCTTTGCATTGGGCGGCAACGGCTTTTGAATATTCTTCCGGAACGCCGGAATCGGTTACTATGAGCACGCGGCGTTCAAGGTTCAAAAGCTCACCTGCTTTTTTGAGCACGCCGCGCTCGACGGTTATATCATAGCTTCCTAAAGGAAGATTTACGGGGATTATCATTTCGGGTTCTCCTTAAATTTTCTTTTCGTGGGGGAAGGAACCGATTATCCGAAGGTGGTCGCAATATTGAGAAAGTTCCTTCATCATGCGTCTGCCTTCTTCGCTGTAAGCGTTGCCGTCCGCTTCAACGTAAAAATAATAATTCCACATAAGTTCCTTCATGGGACGGCTGCGAAGGGTTCTCATATTGAATCCGCAGTCACCAATAATATTGATTGCCTTTGCAAGGGCACCGGCTTCGTTCCGGACGGTAAAAACCATGATGAACTGGCGTCCCTGCTCTTTATAGTCCGGAAGGCTTTCCGCACGGCTGAAAACGGCAAAACGGGTGGTGTTCATGCTGCTTTCATTTATGCGCCGTTCAAGAACTTTAAGCCCGTAAAGCTTTGCGGTATCGCGGCTTGCAATGGCAGCGAAGGATTTATCGCCTTTTTCAACGACGTTTTGGGCGGCGATGGCGGTGTTATTGGCGCGAATAGCTTCAAAACCGTGTTTTTTTATGTATTTTGCGCATTGTTCAAGGGCCTGGGGGTGGCTGATTACAGATTTTATGTCGTCAATATTGGCACCGGGAAGCCCCAGAAGATTGTGGGTGACTTCAAGATCATAAATCCCGTTGATATAAAGCCCGCCCTGGAACATAAGGTCAATAACCTGAGAAACTTCTCCCGCATAGCTGTTTTCTATAGGAAGAACGGCGCAGTCACATTCGCCGCTGACAACAGCTTCATAAGCGGAAGTGAAATCGCCGAAAGGAATCTGGTTCGCGGAAGGAAAGATGTTTTTTGCGGCAATATTGGCAAAGGCGCCTTCAACTCCGCTGTATGCAACCCTAAGCCCCTGCTGGAGCATCTGCTGATATTTGCGGGAAATGCCCATGGTATCCTTGAGGAAATTCACATAATAGGAGCGGAGGGTTTCATCTTCAACAAAAGCGGAATTCTTCGCGATAAGCTCGTTTTCGCGGCTTTGGTCAAGAATGGGAAGACCCCTTTCCATTTTGTATTCGGAGATAAGCTTTGCGGCTTCCATGCGTTTTACAAAAAGCGCGGCCATTTCCTTATCTATTTCGTTTATGCTTTTTCTTGCTTCTTCAAGCTTGTTCATAATGAATATTCCTCCGCGAGTTTTTTGAAATTGGGGAGAGAGCGTTCAATCTGTTCCTTCGGAACGCAGTAGGAGATGCGGACAAAGCCTTCCATGCCGAAATCATCGCTTGGGACGATGAGGATTTCGTGCTTTTTCGCTTTTTCGGAAAAAGCCTTTGCGTCGGCTTCGGGGGATTTTACGAAAAGATAAAAAGCGCCGTCTGGCCGAACCGCTTTAAAACCCATTCCGGCAAGCGAATCGTAAAGCAGATTGCGGTTTTCGGCATAAACGGAAATATCCGAAGTCATTTTTATGCATTTCGGAATCATGTGCTGGAAAAGGGAAGGAGCGCACACAAAGCCAAGGGCTCTTCCAGCGCCGCAGATTCCGGAATAAAGGGATTTCCATTTGGTGTTTTCCGGCGAAACAAGGATATAGCCGATTCTTTCGCCGGGAATGGAAAGGGATTTGCTCCAGGAATAGCAGATTATTGTATCGGCGTAATATTTTGTCACAAAGGGAATTTTTATTTCGCCGTAAACAAGTTCACGATAGGGTTCATCGGAAATGAGATAAATCTTTCTTCCGAATTTTTCCTCCGCTTCCAAAAGAGTTTTTCCAAGCTTTTCAAAGCATTCTTCGGAAAGAACCGCGCCGGAAGGGTTGTTCGGTGAATTGATTATGACGGCGGCAGTGTTTTTGTTCAAAGCCTTTTCAAGTTCATAAAAATCAATCTGAAAATCCGAACTGCGGCAGGGAACGGAAATTGGCTTTCCACCGGCGGTTTCGATAAAAACCGGATATTCCGGGAAGAACGGCGCAAAAATTATTACTTCTTCGCCGTCATTAACAACGGCGGAAAGGGAAATTGTGAGCGAAGCGGCGGCGCCGCAGGTGAGATAGAGGTGTTCCGGAGCAAAAGCGGTTTCAAACCTTTCGTTAAGGTTTTCTGCAATGGCTTTGCGGGCGGAAAAATCCCCCGGTGCAGAGGTATAGCCATGAACGGAAACAGGATTTTCTTCCGCAAGCAGGCGGCAGAGTTCTTCCGAAAATTCCTTCGGAGCGGGAACGCTCGGGTTCCCGATGCTGAAATCGAAGACGTTTTCCGCGCCGATTTCTGCCTTTCTTTTGTTTCCGTATTCAAAAAGCTCCCTTATTACCGAGCGTTTTTCGCCGAGGGAACGCATTCTTTCGGTGTTCATGCCGCACCTCCGATTTTAAAATATATGTTAATATATTATAACTACAAATTATCGTTGTCAAGAATCCGCCGAAAGAAAAACAGCCGCTTTTTAAAAGCGGCTGCTTTGAAAATAGGGATAAATTATTGTTTAGCAAAAGAACCTCCCTTGTCAAAGGGAGGGGGACCATCGCCTTTTTGGCGATGGTGGAGGGATTCATAATAAAAATATTTGTGATTAAAGAAAGAATCCCCCAGTCTTTTTTAACCGCAAGCGGTTAAAAAATCCAGCCCCCTTTAACAAGGGGGCTTAATGAGATAAATAATAATTTACGGCAGGGAGGACGAAACATAGTTTCCGGCGGCAATAATGGTGTCATAATTCTGTCCGGACATATCAAAAACATAGGAAGCGTTTTCTCCGCCAAAGCTCAAAACGAACCAATATCCGTCAAGAGTAATTCGCCAAAGCTCGTTTTCGGAGGAATCAAAAGCGGCAACGGTGAAGGAACCGCCGGTTGAGAGGTTATCCATCTGCGGTTTTATTCCCGGGGAAAGGGAGCGGAGGCTTTCGATTATTGCGGAAGTTTCTTCAAAATGCAGTTCCCGCTCATCCGCAATTGCGGACTGAAGGCGAATTTCGGATACGCCGGAAATATCTGCTATCGCAAAATACCAGCGCTTGAGTATTTCTTCTCTTCCAAGGGCGGCATTGGGTGAATCGGAATATCGCGGAAGAGATTTTACGACGCGGCCTTTTACATAATGCGTATTTTCAGAGTAATTTTCGTCAACGGATGTATCGGTGCTGTGCAGGTGCGAAGGTTCGGAGGTTCTGGAGCTGACCGACCAATCCGGAACACAGTTTGAACTGAGGGAATATTGCGGGATGTTCCCGGAGAATGAACTTTCCTGCACGAATGACGAAGAGGAGGAAGAAGATTCGGATTCGGAAGATATTCCGTGACCTTCGGAATAGGAAATTTCTGCTTCGGAACAGCCGGAAAAAATAAAACATACGGCAAGAACAAAAATTGTGAGTTTTTTCATAAGAACACGACCTTTTTTTGCAATCTAATATAATAGTGTTCTTTTTCCGCAGTTTTGTTGCATGAATAGAGATGAATTATTGTTTATCGTACTTGCCTCCCCTGAAAGGGGAGGTGGATTTTCGGTCGCAGACCGAAAAGACGAAAGGGTTTTAAATTCCTCAATCATCTTCGATAAATTATGATAAGCGCTCCGCGTTACCTGTTAATCCCTCATCCGTCATTTGCTTCGCAAATGCCACCTTCCCCTCTGGGAAGGCTTTTAAACAATAATTTATCGTGTTAGGAACACACGGATTCGTGTACACTTTTTAGAGGATAACCGGGTCACCGACTGGTTTTTCTGCGGAAAAAGGTCGTTTTTGGTGGCTGAATAACTCGGGAAATAATTTCCAATAATTTACAAAAATAAAGGCAAAAACAGCGCCGAAAAGCGGTTTTTGCCAATAAAATTTAAAAAAATATAAAAAAAGAGCGCCAAACCGCCCAAAACGGCTTGACACCTATTGATTTTGGTAATATAATTGTAGAATGTACCATAGTGGATACTTGCGCCATGTTCACAACTACTATAACACAGTTTGACGAAAAAAGCAAGTATTTCGGTCCAAAAAATAAAACGACGTAAATACGGATGAATGGAGTGGAGCTAATTTGGTAAATGTAAAACCTGTCAAGCTCGGAAAAAATGTCCGCATGAGTTTTTCGAAGATCAACGAGGTTCTCGATATGCCGAACCTCATCGAGATCCAGAAGGACTCTTACAGATGGTTCCTTGAAGAAGGTCTTCAGGAAGTGTTCCGTGATGTTTCGGCCATCACCGACTATTCCGGAAACCTTGTTTTGGACTTCATCGATTATCATATCGAAAACAAGCCCAAATATACCATCGAGGAATGCAAAGAGCGCGATGTGACTTATGCAGCACCTCTTCGCGTAAGAGCAAGACTGCAGAATAAAGAAACCGGCGAGATCAAAGAACAGGATATCTTCATGGGAGATTTCCCGATCATGACCCCTTCCGGTACTTTTGTCATCAACGGCGCAGAGCGTGTTATTGTATCCCAGCTTGTCCGTTCTCCCGGCGTATATTTCGCCATGAACTACGACAAAACCGGTAAGAAGCTTTTTGCAAGCACCGTTATTCCTAACAGAGGCGCATGGCTTGAATATGAAAGCGACCTTAACGATGTTTTCGGCGTAAGAATCGATAAAAACAGAAAACTTCCCATCACCACTTTCATCAGAGCCCTCGGACTCGGAAGTGATGCACAGATTCTCGATTATTTCGGCGAAGAGCCCATGCTCCTCGCAACCCTTGAAAAAGACAATACCAAATCCAGAGAAGAGGCACTTCTCGAAGTTTACAGAAAACTTCGTCCCGGTGAACCGCCCACGATCGAAACCAGTGAGCAGCACCTCAACAACCTCTTCTTCGACGCAAGAAGATATGATATCTCCCGCGTCGGCCGTTATAAATACAACAAAAAACTTGCCCTTGAAAGAAGAATTGCCGGCATGACCCTTGCGGAACCCGCAGCGGATCCCCTTACCGGCGAAGTCCTTTTCGAAGCAGGCGCAACCCTTACCAGGGATGACGCAGCTCTTCTCGATAAAAAAGGCGTACGCGAAGTTCTTGTTGATGTTGACGGCCGCAAGGTAAAAGTCATTTCCAACAACATGGTCGATGCCGAAGATTATGTCGACCTTTCCAAAGAAGAACTCGAAGAGCTCTTCATCAACGAAAAAGTTCGTTATTCCGTAATCACCGCCATTGCAGAAAAAGCAGGCGATGATAAGGAACTTCTCGTTTCTCTCATCAAAGAAAACGTTGATGAACTTATTCCGAAGCATATCATCACCGATGATATCTTCTCTTCCATCAACTATATGTGCAACCTTTACTGGGGCTTTGGCAGCACCGACGATATCGACCATCTCGGCAACCGCAGAATCCGTTCCGTCGGCGAACTTCTCCAGAACCAGTTCAGAATCGGTTTTTCCAGAGTTGAACGTGTTATCCGTGAACGCATGACTATCCAGGCACAGGACACCGAAGCCATCACTCCTCAGGGTCTTGTGAATATCCGCCCCGTCGTTGCGGCTATTAAAGAGTTCTTTGGCTCTTCGCCTCTTTCCCAGTTCATGGACCAGACCAACCCCCTTGCAGAACTTACCCATAAGCGCCGTCTTTCCGCACTTGGCCCCGGTGGTCTTTCCCGTGACCGTGCAGGCTTCGAAGTCCGAGACGTACACTACAGCCACTATGGCCGTATGTGCCCTATCGAAACTCCTGAAGGTCCTAACATCGGCCTTATCTCTTATCTCGCAAGCTATGCAAGAATCAACAAATACGGCTTTATTGAAGCACCCTTCAGAAAAGTCGATAAAGAAACCGGAATCGTCCTTGACGAAGTCGAATATATGACTGCCGATACCGAGGATGACTTCATCGTTGCACAAGCAAACACCCCTCTTGATGAAGAAAACCGTTTCGCAAACCAGAAGATCACCTGCCGTTACAAAGATGAATTCATCGAGGTTGCTCCCGAAAAAGTTGACTACATGGACGTTTCTCCTAAGATGGTAGTTTCCGTTGCAACCGCGATGATCCCCTTCCTTGAAAACGACGACGCAAACCGTGCACTCATGGGTGCAAACATGCAGCGCCAGGCAGTTCCGCTTCTCAAAACCGAAAGACCTTTTGTCGGTACCGGTATGGAATATAAAGCCGCTGTTGACTCCGGCGTAACCGTTCTTGCGGAACACGCAGGCACCGTTACCAAAGTCGATGCGGAACGCGTTGTCATCAAACGCGACGATTCCGTCGAAACCGACGAATATAAAATCATCAAATTCCTTCGTTCCAACCAGGGTACCTGCGTAAACCAGCGCCCCATCGTCGAAAAAGGCGAACACGTTGTTAAAGGCCAGGTAATCTGCGACGGCCCCGCAACCAGCGAAGGTGAAGTTTCCCTCGGTAAGAACATGCTCATCGGATTTATGACCTGGGAAGGTTATAACTACGAAGACGCGGTTCTCATCAACGAGAAACTTGTTAAAGAAGATACCTACACCTCCGTTCATATCGAAGAATACGAACTCGAATCCCGTGACACCAAGCTCGGTCCGGAAGAGATCACCCGCGATATCCCGAACGTCGGTGAAGATGCTCTTAAAGAACTCGACGAGCGCGGAATTATCCGCATTGGTGCGGAAGTTCGTGCCGGAGATATCCTCGTCGGTAAAGTAACCCCCAAAGGCGAAACCGAACTCACCGCGGAAGAAAGACTTCTCCGCGCAATCTTCGGCGAAAAAGCCCGCGAAGTAAGAGATACCTCTCTCCGTGTTCCCCACGGCGAATACGGAATCATTGTTGACGTCCAGGTATTCACCAGAGAAAACTGCGACGAACTCAACCCCGGCGTAAACGAAGTTGTCCGCTGCTATATCGCACAGAAGAGAAAACTCTCCGTCGGCGATAAGATGGCAGGACGTCACGGTAATAAGGGTGTTGTTTCCAGAATTCTTCCTCAGGAAGATATGCCTTTCCTTCCGGACGGCAGACCGCTTGATATCCTTCTCAACCCCCTGGGTGTTCCTTCCCGTATGAACATCGGTCAGGTTCTTGAAGTACATCTCGGCAGAGCCGCGGCAGAACTTGGCTGGCACGTTATGACCCCTGTATTCGACGGCGCACACGAAGCCGATATCCGCGAACTTCTTACCGAAGCAGGCCTTGACAGCAGCGGTAAAGTATGGCTCCGCGACGGACGCACCGGCGAACTTTTCGATAACCCCGTAACCGTAGGTTATATGTATTACCTCAAGCTCCATCACCTTGTTGATGATAAGATCCACGCACGTTCCACCGGTCCTTACAGCCTTGTAACTCAGCAGCCTCTCGGCGGTAAAGCTCAGTTCGGCGGCCAGAGATTCGGTGAAATGGAGGTTTGGGCTCTTGAAGCATACGGCGCAGCTTATACCCTTCAGGAAATCCTTACCGTCAAATCGGATGACGTTGTGGGCCGTGTAAAGACTTTCGAGTCCATCGTAAAAGGCCAGAACGTTCCTCCGGCAGGTATTCCCGAATCCTTCAAAGTCCTTATAAAAGAACTCCAGTCCCTCGGACTTGACATCAAAGTTCTTGATAAGAACAACGAAGAAATCGACCTTAAACAGAACTTCGACGAAGACGATGCAGGCCTTATTCCTGCTGACGAAGCAACCGAATTCGAAAGCGAAAACGTTGCTTATGAAGGCGACTTCGAAGGCTTTGAGGTTGGCGATATGAACGAAGACAGCGACGAATTCGCTGATTACGCAGGCTTCGGATATTCCGAAGACGATGAATTTTAATTAAGGGGAGGTCGTATTAATAATGGAATTTAACGCATTTGATTCTATCAAAATCGGCCTTGCTTCTCCCGATAAGATCAGAGAATGGTCCTATGGCGAAGTAAAGAAACCCGAAACCATCAACTACAGAACACTCAAACCGGAACGCGACGGTCTTTTCTGCGAAAGAATTTTTGGACCGACCAAGGACTGGGAGTGCTACTGCGGAAAATATAAACGCCTCCGCTTCAAAGGCAAAGTCTGCGAACGCTGCGGCGTTGAAGTTACCAGAGCAAAAGTAAGACGCGAGAGAATGGGTCATATTGAACTTGCAGCTCCCGTTTCTCACATCTGGTACTTCAAAGGTATCCCTTCCAGAATGGGACTTATCCTTGATATGAGCCCCAGACTTCTTGAAAAGGTACTTTATTTTGCAAGCTATATCGTAACCGATCCCGGTACCACCCCTCTTGAAAAGAAACAGCTTCTTACCGAGAAGGAATACCGCGATATGCGCGAAAAATATGAGGAAGATTTCCAGGCCGGCATGGGTGCGGAAGCTGTTCAGCTCCTCCTCAAAGATATCGACCTCGAAAAACTTTCCGCCGAGCTTCATGAAGAACTCGAAACCGCTTCCGGCCAGAAGCGTGTTCGTCTTCTCAAAAGACTCGAGGTTGTGGAAGCATTCCGTCTTTCCGGCAACCGCCCCGAATGGATGATCCTTGATGTTGTGCCCGTTATCCCTCCGGATATCAGACCGATGGTACAGCTTGACGGCGGAAGATTTGCAACTTCCGACCTCAACGACCTTTACAGAAGAGTCATCAACAGAAACAACCGTCTTAAACGCCTTCTTGAACTCGGCGCCCCGGATATCATAGTCCGCAACGAAAAACGTATGCTTCAGGAAGCAGTTGACGCACTTATCGATAACGGCAGAAAAGGCCGTCCGGTAACCGGACCTTCCAACCGTCCTCTCAAATCCCTTTCCGATATGCTTAAAGGTAAACAGGGACGTTTCCGCCAGAACCTTCTCGGTAAACGTGTTGACTATTCCGGACGTTCCGTTATCGTCGTAGGTCCGGAACTTAAGATGAGCCAGTGCGGTCTTCCTAAAGAGATGGCAATCGAACTTTTCAAACCCTTTGTTATGAAACGCCTTGTTGATGTCGGCGCAGCAACCAACATCAAAAACGCAAGAAAAATGGTTGAAAAAGCAACCCAGCCCGAAGTTTGGGATGCACTCGAAATCGTCATCAAAGACCATCCTGTAATGCTCAACCGTGCACCTACCCTCCACAGACTCGGTATTCAGGCTTTCGAACCCGTTCTTGTTGAAGGACGTGCACTCAAACTCCATCCTCTTGTATGTACCGCATACAACGCCGACTTCGACGGCGACCAGATGGCAATCCATGTACCGCTTTCCACCGAAGCACAGGCAGAGGCAAGATTCCTTATGCTTGCGGCAAACAATATTCTCAAACCGGCAGACGGCAAGCCTGTTGCAGTTCCTACCCAGGACATGATCCTCGGTTCTTACTACCTCACCCTTGAAAAACCCGGCTGCGAACCCGGCGAAGGAAAAGCATTCCGCAACCTTGATGAAGCCATTATGGCTTACAGCAACGGTGACGTCGGTCTTCATGCTCCGATCAAAATCCGTTTCGAAAAAATCGATGAAAACGGAAACAAACGCAGCAGACTTATTGATACCACCGTTGGTAAAGCAATCTTCAATATGCCGATTCCTCAGGACCTCGGTTATGTTGACAGAACCGACCCCGAACACGAATTCGACCTCGAAATCGGATTCCTCGTCGGCAAAAAACAGCTCGGTAAAATTATCGAACGCTGCGTAAAAGTTCACGGAACCGCTGTTACCAGCGAAGTTCTCGATAAAATCAAAGCTCAGGGCTTCAAATATTCCACCAGAAGTGCAATCACCGTTTCCGTAAGCGATGCTGTTATTCCTCCGAAGAAAGCAGAGATCCTTGCAGAAGCAGAAAAGAAAGTTGACTCTATCAGCAAACAGTATCGCCGCGGTCTTATGTCCAACGATGAACGTTATAAGAAAGTCGTTGCAACCTGGAACGAAACCACCGATAAAGTTGCTGAAGCACTTAAAGAAAACCTTGATAAGTATAACCCCATATTCATGATGGCGGACTCCGGTGCTCGTGGTTCCATGAACCAGATCCGTCAGCTTGCAGGTATGCGCGGACTTATCGCAAACACTTCCGGTAAAGCAATCGAAATTCCGATTCGTGCAAACTATCGTGAAGGCCTTAACATCCTCGAATACTTCATTTCCAGCCGTGGTGCGCGTAAAGGTCTTGCCGATACTGCGCTCCGTACCGCGGACTCCGGTTATCTTACCAGACGTCTTGTTGACGTTTCCCAGGAAGTTATCATCCGCGAACAGGACTGCGGAACCCACGAAGGTATCATAGTTCACGATATCCGCGAAGGCAACGAAATGATCGAACCCATGAGCGAACGTCTTATCGGCCGTTATTCTGTTGATGATGTTCTTCATCCCGAAACCGGCGAGCTTCTTGTAAGCAAAGATAAGATGATGGATGAATTCGACGCCAAGAAGATCGTTGATGCAGGCATCACCGAACTCAAGCTTCGTTCCATCCTCAACTGCGAGGCAAAACACGGCGTTTGCGCAAAATGCTATGGTTCCAACCTTGCAACCGGAAAACCTGTTCACGTTGGTGAGGCAGTCGGCGTTATCGCTGCACAGTCCATCGGTGAACCCGGTACCCAGCTTACCATGCGTACCTTCCATACCGGCGGTATCGCTTCCGCAGAAGATATTACCCAGGGTCTTCCCCGTGTTGAGGAACTCTTCGAGGCAAGAACTCCCAAGCGTGAAGCAGTCATCGCTGAAATCGAAGGCGATATCCGCATAGAAGAAATCAAGAAAAACCGCCATATCGTTATCTTCAACAAAGAAACCGGCGAAGAACGCAAATATCTCATCACCTATGGCAGCCACCCGAAAGTAAAAGAAGGCGACCATGTTAAAGCAGGCGCACTCCTTACCGAAGGTTCCGTAAACCCGCATAAATATCTCGATGTCAACGGCGCTCTTGCAGTACAGGATTACCTTATTGCAGAAGTTCAGAAGACTTATCGTCTTCAGGGTGTTGATATCAACGACAGACACATCGAGGTTATCGTTCGCCAGATGATGAAGAAAGTCAAGGTCGATGATCAGGGCGATACCAAGCTTCTTTCCGGCATGGTTGTTGAAAAAGGCGATTTCTTTGCAGAAAACAGAGAAATCAGAAAACGCATTGCAAACGGCGAAACCGGACTTCGCGAAGCAACCTATATCCCGATGCTCCTCGGTATCACCAAAGCATCTCTTGCAACCGAAAGCTTCATGTCCGCCGCATCCTTCCAGGAAACCACCCGTGTTCTTACCGAAGCGGCGATCAAAGGAAAGAGCGACAGACTCCTCGGTCTTAAAGAAAACGTTATCATCGGTAAGCTTATTCCTGCCGGTACCGGTATGGATTGCTATTCCGAAGCAGATTTCTCTTCCGTTGCACCGGAAGTTCGTCCCTATGAAATGGATAACGAATATGAACGCGTAATGGAAGCTGCCGAAGCAGTAACCGAATAAGCTGAAAGGCATTAAAAAACCAAGCGTGACAGTTTATCTGCCTCGCTTGTTTTTTTATATACAAAGTTTAAAGAAGGTATAATATGAAAGGCATAGCAATTAAGGAAGAACGCATATCGGCAGAAGATTATATAGGTTTTCTGAAAAGAACCGATTTGGGTTCACAATATCCTAAAGAAAGGTTTTTTGATAGAATTTCAAAACTTGTGAACAACGCATCAATAAGTCTTACAGCACGAAATGAAAATGGCGATATAGTTGGCGTGTTGTTTGGGCTTACGGATTTTGCCTATTGGCTTTACGTTACGGATTTGGGCGTTGACAGAAAATATACCGGACAAGGCATCGGAAGGGCTCTGATGAAAACCGCACATGAAATTGCCGGCGGCGAAAAGGATATTGCGGTTTATTTGATTGCAAATAAAAATGCGATTCCGTTTTATGAAAAACTGGGAATGGAAAAATCCACGGATGTAATGCAATATGACAAAACGGAGTGGACGAAGTTCATGGTGGAATAACGGAACAAACCGAAGTAAACAAAAAGCTCCCCGCAGAAATGCGGAGAGTTTTTTTAACGGAAAATCCGCCTTCCGCGCACAGAAAGGACGTATTATTTTGCCCGAAACGGACAAAATAACATCTGATAAAATTTTGGCAATTCGTATAAAAATTCTTTAAAATTTCTATGCAAAAATCATATATTCCTTATTGACAAATGGTTACAAAGATGTTATTATTTTTAGGTGGTAAGCCCTTCTAATGGGATTGCCCTGTCCATTTGCGGCAAAAATTAAGATTTTCGCCGTAAAAATCGACTTTCATTATTGAAGAAAGGAGGAAACCCATGCCTACTTTTAACCAGCTCGTACACAACGGAAGAAAAGACCTTGAAGTAAAATCCACTGCTCCGGCACTTCTTAAAGGATGGAACTCCAAGAAAAAAGTTGCAATCGATCAGCACAGCCCCCAGAAACGTGGTGTCTGCACTGCAATCCGTACTGCAACTCCGAAGAAACCGAACTCTGCTCTTCGTAAAATCGCCAGAGTACGTCTTAGCAACGGAATGGAAGTCACTTCCTACATTCCCGGTATCGGCCATAACCTTCAGGAGCACAGCGTCGTTCTCATCAGAGGCGGACGTGTAAAAGACCTTCCTGGTGTCCGTTACCACATCATTCGCGGTACCCTCGATGCTCAGGGTGTTGCAAAGAGGATGCAGGCCCGTTCCAAATACGGTGCAAAACGTCCTAAAGCTGGTGCGAAGAAGTAAGAGCAAGCTCTCCGGTTTCCTAAAGTTTAAAAACTTAAGAGAAATACCTGCGCCCTTAAAAGTGCAGATGAATATATTTCATCCTCTTTTATTGGGCACAACGGGAGTTTGTCGCTTTCGAGTACCTATGAATTCATTCTAAATTATGAAGGAGGGAAGAAAAGTGCCAAGAAGAGGAAAAATCGCAAAACGTGAAGTTTTGCCGGATCCTATGTACAATTCCATCATGGTAACCCGTCTCGTCAACAACATCATGCTCGACGGTAAAAAAGGTGTTGCCCAGAAAATTGTCTACGAAGCATTCGAAATCGTAGAAGCAAAAACCGGTAAAAACGGTCTTGAAGCTTTCGAGGAAGCTCTCGAAAACATCATGCCCGTTCTTGAATGTAAAACCCGCCGTGTAGGTGGTGCAAACTATCAGGTACCGCTCGAAGTTCGCCCTGAAAGACGTGAGACTCTCGGTCTCCGCTGGCTCACCAACTATTCCAGAACCAGAAGCGAACGCACTATGAAAGAACGTCTTGCAGGCGAAATCATGGATGCTATCAACAGCACCGGTGGTGCCTTCAAGAAAAAAGAAGACGTTCACAAAATGGCAGAAGCAAACAAAGCTTTCGCACACTTCAGATGGTAATCTTTCCATTTGGAATATATTCTTTTATTTATTAAGGAGTTTTTATGGCAAGAGATGTTTCACTTGAGATGACCCGTAATATCGGTATCATGGCTCACATCGACGCAGGAAAGACTACCACAACCGAACGTATCCTTTACTATACCGGTGTCAACTATAAAATCGGTGAAACCCACGATGGCAGCGCCACCATGGACTGGATGGTTCAGGAACAGGAGAGAGGTATTACCATCACTTCTGCTGCAACCACCGCTTATTGGAACGACCATCGTATCAACATCATCGATACTCCCGGACACGTAGACTTTACTGTTGAGGTTGAAAGATCTCTCCGCGTGCTCGACGGTTCCGTAACCGTTCTCTGCGCAAAAGGCGGCGTAGAACCCCAGTCTGAAACCGTATGGCGTCAGGCAAA
>JAFXGY010000002.1 GCA_017536625.1 Oscillospiraceae bacterium
AAAACCTTTTTGCATAGTATGTAATGCACATGATTTTATGTGCAATTACTATTCAGGAGACTGATAACATGGAAAACAACGGTAATATTACCCTTCCCTCCGGCTGTGAAAACAGCGGAGAAATTCTCGCTATGGCGAAGGTCCCGATGCAGAAATGGTGCTCTGTTTATGACGGTGCCACAGCTTTTTCAAGAGGCACCCTCTTCCCTGCTCTGGATCTTCCCTACATCGGCAAGGAGGCATTAAAATGAACGAACAGAAAACCCTTCTTTCAAGAATTGCAACCTGTGACTTTATCCTTACGGAAACTGCGCTTTTCCTCGATACTCATCCGGAATGTGAAGAAGCCCTTGCCTTTTATGAAAAGCATCTTGGCATGAAGAAAAAAGCCGAAGAGGAATACACAAGCAAATACGGCATGCTCAAACATTGCGATTATAAAGGGCAGAACACATGGCAATGGACCGAAGGTCCCTGGCCCTGGGAATATGAGGAGGTATGACGTATGTGGATATATGAGAAAAAACTTCAGCGCCCGGTAAAAATTGCAAAAGCGGACCCAGCAATGGCAAAAATCATCATCACGCAGCTTGGCGGACCTGACGGAGAACTTGGCGCTTCAATGAGATATCTTAACCAGCGCTATGCAATGCCAAACGATAAAGTGAAAGCCGCACTCACGGATATCGGAACAGAAGAGCTTGGGCATATGGAAATGGTGGCAAGCATTGTTCATCAGCTCACAAGAAATCTTTCCATGAGCGAAATTGAAAAAAGCGGATTTGCTCCATATTTCGTTGACCACACAGTTGGAATTTACCCCGTTGACGCCAACGGAGTGCCCTGGAACGCCGCTACAATCCAATCCACCGGTGACCCCATCGCAGACCTTCACGAAGATATGGGTGCCGAGCAGAAGGCCAGAAAGACCTATGACAATATTCTCAACCTCTGCGACGACCCGGACGTCCGCGACGTGATAAAATTCCTTCGTGAGCGCGAGATAGTACACTATCAGCGTTTTGGCGAAAGCCTTGAGCACATTCTCGACGGACTCAACAGCAAAAACTATTATGCGTTCAATCCGGCGTTCATTCCCAAAAAATAAATCCGGGCGCAAAAACAGCCGTAAAGTTTAAAAACTTTACGGCTGTTTTGATATTGATAATCAAATAATTATCTCTGTCCTTTGTCGTAAGGAATACCTTCTGCTTTAGGTGCTCTGGATTTTTTGGAAGTAAATGCAAGAACGATAAGGCAGATGACATAGGGCATCATGTTATAAATGGAGCCCGGGATATTGAGTGCAACAAGGAACGGGAATCCGAAGAATACGTTGGAAAGTGCGCGGAAGAAACCGAAGATGAGAGCCGCCATGGCGATTCTGGTAGGTTTCCACTGGCCGAAGATCATAACTGCAAGTGCAAGGAAGCCGAAGCCTGCTACACCGTTTTCAAATTTCCATTCGGAAACGCCGGAAAGGATATAGCAGATTCCGCCAAGACCGCCGAACAGACCGGAAATAAGAACACCGGCCCAACGCATTTTATAAACGTTGATACCAACGCTGTCTGCTGCCTGAGGATGCTCACCGCAAGCCATGAGACGAAGACCGAATTTGGTTTTGTAAAGAATTACATAAGCAGCTACAACGCCGAGTGCGGCAATAAGCATGAACCAGTTGAATTCAAAACCGCCGATGTTGACAAGGAAAGATTTCTTTTCATCAACATACTGAATGGTGGAAGAAACGTCATCAGGGTTTGCTGCGGTGTTGATTGCTTTTACGATAACGGTTGCCGCCGCGGTACCAAGCATATTAAGAGCTGTACCGACGATGGTCTGGTTTGCTTTAAAGTTGATGCAAGCCACGCCGAGAAGCGAAGAATAAAAAACACCAAACACAATGGCTGCAATAATTACGAGCATGATAAGCGGGAATGCACCGATGCCATCCGGAGCATATCTCATCATAAGAGCGCCGCCGAGAGCACCGATTACCATGATACCTTCAAGACCGAGGTTGATAACGCCGGAATGCTCCGCAAAGCAACCGCCGAGAGCAACAAGGGCAAGAACAGAGGCAAAAATTAATGTGTACTGAATGAGCAATAACATTATTTATCGCCTCCTTCCTGAGTTTCTGCAGCTTCTTTTGCTTTAAGAGCCTGTTTTTCTTCCTGTTTATCAAGAATATTGTTCATGGTGTATTTAATGAAGAATACGAAACCGCAAAGATAAATGATGATTGCGGAGATAAGGTCGGAAATCTGGGAGCAATACACGGTCTTATCAACATAAGCACCGCCGTTGGTGATGTGCTGAATGAAGTAAGAGGAGAAGATGGTGCCGATGGGGTTAAGACCGCCGAGGAATGCTGCTGCGATTCCGTTGAAGCCCATTGCGGGAACTGCGGAAGAAGTGCAGGACCACTGTTCGTAGTCGGTGAGGTACATGAAAGATGCACCGAGTGCTGCGATAGCACCGGAAATCATAAGAGTTACGATGATGTTTCTCTTTTCTGCCATACCACAGTATTTAGCGGCATTTTTATTATAACCGGTTGCTTTAAGTTCATAACCGAATTTGGTTTTTTCAAGCACAACATAGATAAGAACAGCAGTAAGAACCGCAAGAGGAAGTGCAAGAGTAACGTACTGGTTTCCTGCAAAAATTTTATCCATTCCAAGTCCCGGAAGCATTGCCTGTTCGCCGTGAGTATTGAGATGGAAGGTATAGGGGCTGGTGCTTTCTTTTACGGTATTGAGTATCATGTTCGTGGTATAAAGAGCTATCCAGTTGAGCATGATACCGGAAATTACTTCGTTTACGTTGCAGTAGGATTTGAGAAGACCAACAATTGCGCCATAAAGTGCACCGCAGACGGCGGCAATGATAAGGCAAGGAAGCCAGCCGAGTCCGAGAGCGACTGCGCAATAAATGCTTGCGCAGATACCAACGCAATACTGACCTGCAGCACCGATGTTGAAAAGGCCTACTTTATATGCAAACAAAATGGAAAGAGAGCACATAAGAAGAGGAGCGGTTTTTACAAGGGTGTTACCGAAGTTTTTAATCTGGAGATTGGTTTTGGAATAGTGGAGGAAGTTTTTGAGAACTTCCATAATTGCTTCGCCTGCACCGGTGGGGTTGATGAAAAGCAGAACGATATATCCGATGAGAACACCGAGAACTATGCAGATAAGTGAAGCAAAAAGCGACTGGAACGCTTCGTTTCTCAAAATTTTCTTAGTCATGCTTTCACCTCATCTCTTTTTGCGCCGGCCATATAAAGACCAAGCTCATCTTCGGTTGTGGTTTTCGGATTGAGTTCACCGACGATTTCGCCCTCGTACATAACAAGGATGCGGTCGGAAACATCCATAACCTCTTCAAGTTCAAGAGAAACAAGAAGAACCGCTTTTCCTGCGTCGCGCTGTGCGACTATCTGTTTGTGGATATATTCGATTGCGCCGACGTCAAGGCCACGGGTGGGCTGAACAGCGATAAGAAGTTCGGGGTTCTTATCGATTTCGCGCGCAACGATTGCTTTCTGCTGGTTACCGCCGGACATGCTTCTTGCCATGGTGATGGGGCCCTGTCCGGAACGAACATCGTACTGTTCGATAAGTTTTTCAGCATATTTTCTGATATTGGCTTTTCTGAGGAAGCCGAATTTATCGGTAAATTCCGGTTCGAAATAACGCTGGAGAACGCAGTTGTAATCGAGCGGATAATCAAGAACAAGCCCGTGTTTATGTCTGTCTTCCGGAATGTGGCTCATGCCGGAAAGGAGTCTTTTGCGGATGGGTGCTTTGGTGATATCTTCGCCGCAAAGGGTAATTTTTCCGTTTACAAGAGGTTCAAGGCCGGTAAGACCGTAAACAAATTCAGTCTGTCCGTTTCCGTCGATACCCGCGATGCAGACTACTTCGCCGCGGTGAACTTTGAGGGAAACATTCTTTACTGCGTTGTTTTTGTGCATTTTGGAAGCAACGGTCATATTTTCGATATCGAGAATGACCTCGCCGGGGGTGCTTTCTTCCTTCTGGACATGGAGGTTTACGTTATGACCTACCATCATTGCGGAAAGTTCTTCGATGGTTGTGTCTTTGGTATCAACGGTACCGATATATTTACCTTTTCTGAGAACGCTGCAGCGGTCTGCAACGGCTTTGATTTCGTTGAGCTTATGGGAGATGAAGAGAATGGATTTTCCTTCTTTTGCAAGGTTCTTCATAATCTGCATAAGTTCTTCGATTTCCTGAGGAGTGAGAACCGCGGTAGGTTCATCGAAAATGAGAATTTCATTTTCGCGGTAGAGCATTTTGAGAATTTCGGTACGCTGCTGCATACCTACGGTGATATCCTCAATATAAGCATCGGGGTCTATATGAAGACCATATTTTTCGGAAAGTTCAAGAACTTTTTCTCTTGCTTCCTTCTTCTGAAGAAAACCGAATTTATTGGGTTCAACGCCCATGATAATGTTATCAAGAACGGTGAAGCATTCAACAAGTTTGAAATGCTGATGCACCATTCCTATGCCGAGTGCGTTAGCATCGTTGGGGTCTTTGATCTGAACTTCCTTACCGTCTTTTTTGATGATACCTTCTTCTGCCTGATAAAGGCCGAAAAGAACGCTCATCAAGGTTGATTTACCCGCACCGTTTTCGCCGAGAAGCGCATGGATTTCGCCTTTTTTAAGCTGAATCGTTACGTCATCGTTGGCGATGATTCCGGGGAATTTTTTGGTAATATGAAGCATTTCAATAGCGTATTGATTCTCCAACTCTACCATCCCTCCTGTATATAACTTATAGTTATAATCATAATACTACATTTTATACCCAAATACAAGAGAATTCGATTAAAATATGAACAAAAAAAGAACGGGCAAAATTGCCCGTTCTTTTCAAATACTGTGATAAAAATTATTTGATGTTACCGAGATCTTCAACGGTGATAACAGTGCAGTTATCAGCAGGAGCGATTTCGATGTCGTTGTTAACAACGATTTCGCCGTTGTAGATTGCTGCTACGAGAGCATTGTAATCATCTTCGGTGAAGCCATCAGCCCACTGAGTGGAAGCAGGAAGCTGTACATAGTTTTCTTCGGAGTTTTCGGAAACGAGGCCGAGGTTTTCAACAGCGCCGCCTTCGAATTCGCCAGCAAGGATTCTTGCAAGAACAGTTTTAACGGTAGGAGCAAGACCTTTCATTGCGGAAGTTACGGTCATGTCTTCGCCATATGCGCCATCGATGATGGGAGCCTGGTCAACGTCAACGCCGATAACTTTGCCGCCAACTTTTGCTGCTGCTTCAGCAACGGAAGTATAAACGCCGCCGCCGCATGCGAATACGAGTTCAGTACCTTCGCTGTACCAGGTATCCATAACTGCAGTAACGTCAGCATCGCCATAGAACTGGTTTGCATAACCCCAAACAACGTTTACGTCTGCACCGGTTTCAGCAGCTGCTGCGTCAGCACCCTGAAGGAAGCCGTAGCCGAAACGAAGAACTGCAGGAACAGCCATACCGCCGCAGTAACCGAGTTCGGTGTAACCGAGTTTTACTGCTGCATAACCTGCGAAATAACCGGAGATTTCTTCCTGGTATACTGCGGAGTATACGTTTTCAGGAATGGTCCAGCCGTTGCCGGTGAGGTCGAATTCAGAAACGTCAAGAGCTACGAATTTAACTTCGGGATAGTTGTCTGCGGTTGCAATGATTGCGTTAGCAAATGCATAACCGGGAAGAACTACTACGTTGTAACCCTGGTCGATTGCGTTTTCGATCTGGCCGATACGGTCTTCGTCGGAGTCAGATGCGGGTTTGAAGTAAGTGAAGTTAATGCCTTCTGCTTCGCAGAACTCTTTGCAAGCTTCATAGGTGGTCTGGTTGAAGGACTGGTCGGTGATGTCACCGTAGTCGGTAACCATTGCTACGGCATAGTCTCCTGCATTTTCGTTGCCTTCGTTGCCGCAGGCTGCGAAAGAGAGAACCATTACCATTGCAAGAACAAGTGCAATAATTTTTTTCATTTTAATTTTCCTCCCCTGTGTAAATTTTTTTCACAGTACTTTTACTATAGCACAACTTTAAAAATAGTTCAAGTGAATTTCCGATTTAAGATACAAATTCTTACATTTTTTATAAAGAAAACGCACCTTTCGGCGCGTTTTCGTGACATTTTATTCGTTTTCTTTAAGGTATTCACGGATATATCCTGCAAAAAGATCTATTGCAGCTTTGTTTCTTCCGCCTTCAAGGATGATTATATCCGCATTTTTTTTGCTGGGTTCGACGAATTTTTCGTGCATGGGTTTAACGGTGGTCTGATACTGAGTCAGAACGGAATCGATGCTTCGTCCCCTTTCGGTCATATCGCGGAGGATTCTTCTTCCGAGTCTTACATCCGCATCGGTATCAACAAAGATTTTGAGATCCATAAGGTCGCAAAGTTCCTTGTTTTCAAGAATAAGGATTCCGTCGAGAATGAGGATTTTTGTGGGATTAAGTGTTATGCTTTTTTCCTATCCCTGTTATGTACAGTATAATCATAAACCGGTTCGCTTACGGATTCACCGTTTTTAAGCATTTTGATGTGCTCGATCATCAAGGGAGTATCAAAGGAATCCGGGTGGTCATAGTTGGTTTTGCATCTTTCTTCATAAGTAAGATGATCCTGCACTTTATAATAGTTATCGTGATGGATAACCGTTACGTCATCCCTGAACATTTCCACAAGATTTTCCGTAAAAGTGGTTTTTCCGCTTCCGGTACCTCCGGCTATTCCGATTACATACATAATTTTTCACACCGTCCCCAGTTTTTTTATTTTATCTTCAGATTAATCTTTCTTGGTAAATTTAACTACGGTATCAAGAACAAGGGTAATCATATCGTCAAGCTTGGTCTGGCGATCCATGGAGCTTATGCCTTCGCCTGTGATCATATCATCGGTGATTGTGCAGACGCAAAGGCCTCTTTTGCCTGCTCTTGCAGCATTGAGATAAAGAGCAGCGGATTCCATTTCTTCCGCAAGAACGCCCATTTTCTGCCATTTTTTCACATAGCCCATGTGGTCGTCTTTATAGAAAACATCGGAAGAAACAACGTTTCCTACTTTTACGTCAACGCCTTTTTCCTTTGCGGTTTCAACAAGGGTGCTGAGAAGTTCAAAATCCGCAATGGGAGCGAAAGTTCCCGGAAGTTCGTGGTGGGAAGCATAGCTGGAAGTGGTGCAGGCACCCTGGGCAGCAACAATGGTGCTCACAGGAAGTCCCATTCCGCCCGCGGAACCGATTCTGATAATGTTATCAACTTCGAAGAAATTGAAAAGCTCATAGCTGTAAACGCCCATGGAAGGCATGCCCATTCCGCTTGCCATAACAGAAACCGGAACACCTTTATAAGTACCGGTATATCCCTGGATTCCGCGGACGTTGTTCACAAGTTTTGCGTCTTCAAGATATTTTTCTGCGATGAATTTGGAACGGAGCGGATCCCCGGGCATAAGAACAGTTTTTGCAAAATCCTCGGGAGTTGCATTTATATGGGGGGTAGGATAATTGTTGGACATAATTTTTTCCTCCTTATTTCTGGTCTGCAATGGCTTTTTTCCAGCATTTGTGGCACATTGCGATATATCTGTCGTTTCCGCCGAGGCAAATCTGGTCGCCTGCGGTAACAATTTTTCCGTTATCATCCATTCTTGCGTTTACGGTTGCCTTTGCGCCGCAATCGCATATGGTTTTTATTTCAGTGATGGAATCCGCAACTTCAAAAAGGCGCATGCTTCCGGGGAAAAGTTTTGTGATAAAGTCGGTGCGAAGTCCGAAGCACATTACCGGAATATTCATTTCGTCAACAATATCGCGAAGTTCGTCGATCTGTTCCGGCGCAAGGAACTGGGATTCATCCGCGATGATTACGTTGCAGTCATCATGCTTTGCGAAAAGTTCTTTTATGCTGTCTTCAGAACCTATCTGTTCCGCAACGGCATAAAGTCCGATTCTTGATTTGATGATCTCCGCACCGTCGCGGGTATCGGTCTTCGGTTTGATGAGCCATACCTTCATTCCGCGTTCTTCATAGTTATATTTTGCGATGAGCGCCTGGGCAGATTTTGAGCTTCCCATGGCGCCGTATTTGAAATAAAGCTTAGCCATAAAATACCTCCGCTTCCGGTTTTCGGTCACCCGGAACAAAAACCGACAAAATTATACAAATTCATTATAACATAGATTATTTTGTTTTCATATACAAAATTAAACGAAAATTAATATTTTTTTGCGTAACATCTCTTGCTATAAATCTGATTTTGATGTAGAATATATATGTGATAATTTTATGTTTTGCACGGTGCAAAAACGAGAGGAGGATTTTCCGTGAACGAACCTACCATTTCCTTTTCTATAAGAGAAGATAAAGAGAAAGAAATCAAAGCAATTCTTACGACTGTTTATGATGCTCTCCGCCAGAAAGGATACAACCCCATTAATCAGATTGTCGGATATATCCTTTCCGAAGACCCCACCTATATCACCACCCACAACAACGCAAGAAGCCTTATCCGCCGCATAGACCGCGACGAGCTTCTTCAGATTCTGGTGAAAACCTATCTTAACGATTGATTTTTTGGAGGATTTTATGTCTGAACAGTTTATGACTTACAAGGGCCGTCCCCTTGTTCGCAGCAAAAAAATTCTTTATTACGGAGATATGCGCGACCCCTATGTTGTTATGCTCCAGATTAACAACACCACTCAGGCCGCCGGAACCGAAGTTGCCGGTCACATCACCCTTCAGATGATGTCCACCGATCCCAATGCGGCTCCCACCGAAATGGTAATCAAGCGCGCAGAACGTGAAGGACTTTATGCTGCTCTCGACCTTGCTTCCGCATGGCTCGACCGTCAGCTTGGCGAAGTCAAAGAATAAGCGAACAAAAGCCGCCCTAAGGGCGGCTTTATTTTTTATATGGAGGTGCGGAGTGATGCGCTTGCGTTTTGTTCTCTTTTGATTGATTATTGAAAGGAGAACTTTATGGAAATTATTGTAAAAGAGTATAAAAATTATAATGCCGATAAAATACTCAATCTTTACGACAGCGTCGGCTGGTGCTCATATACCAAACGTCCCGAAATGCTTGAGCACGCGTTTGAGCATTCTCTCAAAATCTTCGGTGCTCACGACGAAAAAAAGCTTGTTGGAATCATTCGTGCCGTCGGCGACGGGTGCTCAATCGTTTTTATTCAGGATCTTCTCGTACTTCCGGAATATCAGCGCAAAGGCATCGGCAGAAAACTCATCAAAACGATGCTTGAAGCCTATCCTGATGTTTATCAAATCGAACTTGCAACGGACAACACCGAAAAGACTACTGCTTTTTACAAAGCCTGCGGCCTTCTTCCCTATTCCGAAATGGGCTGCGAAGGTTTTATGAAAATTAAATACTAAAAAAATCCCTGCGGATAACCGCAGGGATTTTTTAGTTCAATTTATTTATCCATTTCTTTGACCATTCAAAAAGTTTTAATGACATCTTTTCAAAATCCACCGGGTTGCCTTTTTTCAGATCTATGAAAATTTTGGTTATTTCCTGCTCAACCGGCGAAACAGATTCAAGCAAATCTTTCTGTTTGGTTATATATTTTCCCGTTTCCATAAAGCAGATTGCCTGAACGGCAAAAGAAGCAGATTTATAAAGCCCTTTAAGAATTTCCTCATTTTTTTCATGGAGCATATTATGAACACAGCCGTGATAAATATTGCAAACCTGAATTTTTATTGCTCTTCTGACGGATTCCGCGTCAATCTTTGTAAGAAGTTCATCAAGGCTTCCTTTTATCGATTTCGTGTCATAATAGAACTGAAAAAGATCAGAAGGTTCCCAGTTTAGAATTTCTTCTTTTCCGGAAATAAATCCGCAGGCAAGTTCTCTGTTCGGCAAACCATCCAGCATGGCGTTATATTTTCTGATATCGTCGGCAGAAAATTCATCGAGGATCACCACCGCATCGATATCGCTTGTTTCGGTTGCTTCTCCTCTGGCATAGCTTCCCTGCAGACCGACAAAGTAAACTCTTTCTCCGAAAATTTCATCCAAAGCAGTAATAAAATCGTCCATCCAGACTTCAATATTCACCATATAAATCACCTCTTCGTTTCTTTTTTCAGTACAAAAAAGGCTTCCTTTTCGGGAAGCCTTTTTAATTTTGTTAAAACTTTTAATTACCAGTTGCCGGAGGGTTTCGGAACCTGGTGCATTTTTTCCTGAACCTCGTTGATGAATCTGCCCTGATATTCGGGGATTTCGGTTACAAGGCTTTCGGTAGTAAGAACCATTGCTGCAACAGAAGCTGCATTGTTGAGTGCGCTGCGGGTTACTTTTACGGGGTCAACAACACCGGCTTCGATCATGTCGGTGAACTCTTCGGTGAATACGTTGAAGCCATAGCCAACTTTTCTGGAACGGCGAACTTTATCAACAACAACAGAACCGTCAAGACCTGCGTTGATAGCGACCTGACGCATAGGTTCTTCAAGAGCACGAACTACGATGGAAACACCGGTTCTTTCGTCGCCGGAAGTATGTGCAAGAAGTTTTTCAACTTCGCTGATTACGTTTACGAGAGCAACGCCGCCGCCTGCTACGATACCTTCTTCAACTGCTGCTTTGGTTGCGTTGAGTGCGTCTTCGATACGGAGTTTCTTTTCTCTTGCTTCGGTTTCGGTTGCTGCGCCGCATTTAACAACTGCTACGCCGCCGACGAGTTTTGCAAGTCTTTCCTGAAGTTTTTCACGGTCATAATCGCTGTGAGCGGTTTCATAGGAAGCTTTGATAACAGCAATACGTCCCTGGATTTCATCTTTGGAACCTGCGCCGTCAACGATAAGGGTTTTATCTTTATCAACTTTAACTTTCTTTGCAAAACCAAGGTGGTTGAGTTTTACTTCGGAAAGGTTGAGGCCGATATCATCGCAAACAAGGGTTGCACCGGTAAGTGCAGCGATATCGAGGAGCATTTCTTTTCTTCTGTCGCCGAAGCCGGGGCCTTTTACGCAGCAGACGTTAAGGGTTCCGCGGAGCTTGTTGACGATGAGGTTGGTAAGAGCATCGCCATCGATATCTTCAGCAACAATAAGGAGTTTTTTGCCTGCTTTCATGGTCTGTTCAAGAATCGGAACAAGTTCCTGGAAGGAAGAGATCTTTTTCTCAACAAGGAGGATGGAGCAGTCTTCGATGATTGCGACCATTTTATCAGCATCGGTTACCATATAGGGAGAAAGGTAGCCGCGGTCGAATTCCATACCTTCAACAACTTCGATATAAGTGTTTGCGGTTTTGCTGTCTTCAACGGTGATGATACCGTCGGTGGTTACTTTTTCCATTGCTTTTGCAATGAGTTCGCCGAGTTCGGGATCGCCGCAGGAGATGGTTGCAACTCTTGCGATATCCTGAGAACCGGAAACAGCTTTTGCGTTGCCAAGAACAGCAGCGGTTGCGACGTCAACAGCTTTCTGGATGCCGCGTTTTACGAGCATGGGGTTTGCGCCGGCGGTTACGTTTTTCATACCTTCGCGAACAAGAGCCTGTGCAAGGATGGTTGCGGTGGTGGTACCGTCACCGGCTGCGTCGTTGGTTTTTTCAGCAACTTCTTTAACGATCTGAGCGCCCATGTTCTGGAAAGGATCCGGAAGAGAGATTTCTTTTGCGATGGTAACACCGTCGTTGCAGATCATGGGAGTTCCGAATTTTTTATCGAGAACTACGTTACAGCCTTTGGGGCCGAGGGTGATTTTTACGGTATTGGCGAGCTGATCGATACCTGCCTGAAGGGCACGTCTTGCGTCATCGCCATAGAGCATCTGTTTTGCCATATATAATTACCTCCGAAAATAATTAACTAAAATTAAAATCAGTCTTCAACAACGGCAAGGATGTCGTTCTGAGAGAGGATGATGATTTCTTCCCCATCGATTTTAACAGTAGTACCTGCATATTTGCCCATGATTACGTGATCGCCTACTTTGAGCTGCATTTCGACTTCTTTGCCGTCAACAACGCCGCCGGGGCCGACTGCGATAACTTCTGCAATCTCGGGTTTATCCTGTGCATTTGCAGTAATGAAAAGACCGCCTTTGGTTTTTTCTTCATAATCTACCATTTTAATAACAACTCTGTCTCCAAGGGGTTTTACGTTCATTGGAAATCCTCCTAAATATATGTTATTTAATGAAAACAATTCTTTAGCACTCTTTCTTTTTGAGTGCTAAATATATTTTATACCATATAACACAAAATGTCAATGATTTTGGGGCATTTTTTCGCCCTTTACGCAAATTTTTAATTTTCGTTCACATTTTCCGGCTGACTTACCGTTTTTTCAGAGGTTTCAGCACAATTTTCAGGCTGACTGATCTCTTTTTGGGGCTGACTGATTGTTAATTTTTTTGCGATAAGGAATTTTATCGGTATTCCCTGCTCGGAAAACATCTTCTCATGCTCGGTCATAATATTATCTTCAAAACCGGAATTATGAAGATCCTCCGTCACAAAAGTCAGCTCGAATCCGCATTCGGTGAAGTATCTTTTTGAAGAAAGGAAAAGGTCATCATTATCGGTTTTGAAGCGGATTTCTCCCCCATCCTTCAGAAATTCGCGGTACTGCATAAGCTGGTTGTTATGGGTAAGGCGCTTTTTGTGGTCATGGGTTTTGGGCCAGGGGTTGCAGAAGTTGATATAAATTCTGTCGCACATATCTTCCGCGGAAAAAACTTTATTGATAAGCATAATTTCCTGGCTGAAAATATATACGTTATCCACTTCCCTGTTTGCTTCAGCATATTCGCGCTTGATATTGCGCATCGCAAGACCGAGCATTTCGCTTTTGATATCCACGGCGATAAAGTTGGTTTCCGGATGGGAAACCGCAAGTTTTGAAATAAAGCCGCCTTTTCCGCAGCCAAGCTCAATCATAAGCGGTGCTTCGTTTTTAAAAACGGAATGCCATTTTCCTCTGTTTTCCGCCGGAACATCTATGCAATTTTCCCATTCGGCAAGTTCGGGCCTTGCCCAGGGTTTTCTTCTGATTCTCATTTAAAAATCCTCCGTTTTGATTCCGTAAACACGGCATCCGTTTTCTCTTGCTCTGTCAATAAGCGTCTGGGCATCGGTTCCTCTGATTTCAGCAAGGCGCTCCGCCGTTGCGGGAATAAGGCTGCTGTCGCATCTCTGTCCGCGGAAAGGTACCGGCGCCATATAAGGAGAATCCGTTTCGAGAAGGATTCTGTCTTCCGGAACAGCCTCTGCCGCAAGAAGAAGCTTATTTGCGTTTTTGAAAGTTACCGAACCGGTAAAGCCGATATACATTCCGAGCTTAAGGAATTCCTTTGCAGTTTCGGCAGAACCGGAAAAACAATGGATAATCCCCTTCGGACGGTATTTTTTCACAAGTTCGAGGGTATCTGCATGGGCTTCTCTGTCATGAATTATTACCGGAAGACTAAGTTCATTTGCAAGAGCAAGTTGGGCCGCAAAAACCTCTTTCTGTTTTTCCCTGGGGGAAAAATCATAGTGATAATCAAGGCCGATTTCGCCAATGGCAACAACTTTTTCGTTTTTTGCAAATTCTCTTATTTTCTCAAGCCAATCGCCGTTTCCGTCGCTTTCGGCAGAATGGGGATGCACCCCAACCGCGCAATATATCCGGCTGTATTTTGATGAAAGTTCGAGGACCTTTTCGCAGGATTCAAGATCGCATGCGGGATCCACCACCAAGGAAACGCCGTGCTCAAAAATATCTTTGAGCACGGTGTCGCGATCCTCATCAAATCTTTCATCGTCATAATGAGCATGGGTATCGAAGATTCCTTTGTATTCCATCAATGAAGCCTCGTTCCTACCGGTACGGAATCATCGATGAAAGTTACGCAGACGGAACCGTCTTCTCTGTCGCCTGCAAGAAGCATTCCGCAGGATTCCACTCCGCAGAGTTTTGCGGGTTTAAGGTTTGCAACAACGACTATCTTTTTGCCGATGAGTTCATCGGGGGTATAATGCTGCGCGATTCCGGAAACAATCTGGCGTCCGCCCATTCCGTCATCAAGCTGGATTTTATAAAGTTTTTTTGCCTTCGGAACTTTTTCGCATTCAAGAATTTTTGCTACACGAAGTTCAACTTTGGTGAAATCGTCGATTGCGATTTCGGGCTGGAGTTCGATAGCGGGTTTTTCTTCGGCTTTTTCAGCTTCAAGCTGTGCTTTATGTGCCGCTTCAAGTTCGGCAATAAGTTTTTCGGCATCGATTCTGGTGAAAAGAGGGGTTGCGGTTCCGACTTTTTTGCCGGATTCAAGTCCGCCGAAATTCTGAATGCTTTCATAGGACTGTTCTTCGATTCCCAGCTGTTCGGAAATTTTCTTTGTGGTTTCGGGCATGATGGGAGCGATGAGAACGGAAAGAATTCTGATTCCTTCGAGAAGGTTATAAAGAACCGTTCCGAGTCTTGCCTTGTTTGCTTCATCTTTTGCAAGAGCCCAGGGAGTAGTTTCGTCGATATATTTGTTGCAGCGGCGGGCAAGATCCATACTGCAGTCGATGGCGTCGCTCATTTTATATTCGGAAATATTTTTATCGAAGCCTTCGATGGCTTTTTTAGCGGTTGCCTTAAGGTCTTCGTCAAATTCTCCGCCGAAATCCGGGGACTGGATTACACCTTCGAAATATTTGTTCTGCATTGCGACGGTGCGGTTCACAAGGTTGCCGAGGGTATTTGCAAGGTCGGTATTGAATCTGTCGATCATTGCTTCATAAGTGATGGAACCGTCATTTGCGTGGGGCATTTCGGTAAGAAGATAATAGCGGACTGCGTCAACACCGAAAACTTTTGTAAGGTCATCGGCATAAATTACGTTTCCGCGGGATTTGGACATTTTATCTTCACCAAAGAGGAGCCACGGATGTCCGTAAACCTGTTTCGGAAGGGGTTCACCCAGAGCCATAAGCATAATCGGCCAATAAATTGTGTGGAATCTTACGATATCTTTGCCGATGATATGAACATCTGCAGGCCAGTATTTTTTATACTGTTCGGAACTTCCGTCCGGATCATAACCGAGTGCGGTTATATAGTTGGAAAGCGCATCTATCCAAACATAGATAACATGCTTATCATCAAAAGTTACCGGAACGCCCCATTTGAAAGAGGTTCTGGAAACACAGAGATCCTGGAGACCGGGTTTGATAAAGTTGTTGAGCATCTCTTTTTTGCGTGCTTCGGGATAGATGAAGTTTTCGTTGCTTTCAATGAATTCTTCAAGCTGCTTCTGATATTTAGAAAGGCGGAGGAAATATGCTTCCTCTTTTGCTTTGGTCACTTCCCTTCCGCAATCGGGGCATTTGCCGTCAACAAGCTGGCTTTCGGTCCAGAAGGATTCGCAGGGGGTGCAATAAAGACCTTCGTATTCGCTTTTATAGATATCGCCCTGGTCATAGAGTTTTTTGAAGATTTTCTGGACGGTTTTTTCGTGGTAATCATCGGTGGTTCTGATGAAATGGTCATAAGTGGTGTTGAGAAGGTCGCAGATTTCCTTGATTTCGCCGGCAACTTTATCAACATATTCCTTCGGAGTCACGCCGGAATCCGCAGCATATTTTTCGATTTTCTGGCCGTGCTCGTCAGTTCCGGTAAGGAAAAAGACATCATATCCCTGCATTCTTTTGTATCTTGCAATGGCATCGGTAAGAACGATTTCATAAGTATTGCCGATATGGGGTTTTCTGGAAGTATAAGCAATGGCCGTCGTTATATAAAATTTAGGTTTATCCATTTATTATATGTCTCCTTTTTGATAATGATGTCAATATTCTTCTATGTATTCAAGCATTTTTTCAACGAAGTTTTCGGAATCTGCATTTCCTTTGAAGACATCGACGATAAGTTTGCAGAACTCATCGGAAAGAGATTCGTTATCCGCAGATTTTTCCGCAAATTCAGCACAGAAGAAATTATTTGCAAGTTCGGAAGAAGCGGAAGCATCGAAATAAATATGTTTCATAAGTTCCATGGCAAGTTCCGGTTCTTTTGCTTCTATGGGAATATACATTTCGGAAAAGCTGAACATATTTACCTTTTCCCCGGAAAGAGAAGGAAATGCAGTAATGGAATACTTATTTTCCTCTTTGTTGAGTTCTTCAAGGTCTTTGGCATTTCCCGCAATGAAAAGGACTTTTCCCTCTTCAAGGAGTTTTACGGTATCATCGTTGGATTTGGTGCTGCTTCCGGAAGCAACGAGCTTTGTAATTTTTTCGATTTTTTCGATGAAGGTTTTGATATTCTCGTTCTTCCAGGCTTCTTCGTCACAATCGAGAATTTTGTGCATTTCTTCAGCACCAATTACCGGAACAAGAGCCGCGGCAAAAATATCAACAAATTCTTCCGGTTCCGCACCGGCATAGGTGAAGAAGGTTACGTTTTTGTTTTTGCAGCCTTCCGCGATGGCAATGAATTCATCCCATGTGTTCGGAACAGAAAAACCGTTTTCTTCAAGAAGTTCGCGGTTATAAATAAGGCCGATATCCTTACGGAAAACCGGAGCAATATAGGAAACTCCGTCATCATAAGGTTTGCAGATATTGTTTTCAAAAGCGCCTTTGGGGGAGTTGGCGTCATTTTCAACTTCGGTAAGAGCAAACATTGCTTTATCCTTGATGAGAGCTTCGGTAACGCCGCTTTCTTCATCGGAAGGAAGGAATACAAAATCCGGGGAATTTCCGGAAAGGATTCTGTCACGGACTTCATAGCCCGCATCTTCTGTAAAGATGAGATTCAGGGTAACGCCCTGGTTTGCGGCTTCAAAATCGCTTTTTATTTCATTCCAGTAAGTTTTGTCATAAGCTTCATCTTCGCCGCGGTCATAAACAACGGCTGTGATGGTTTTGTTAAGAGATTCAAAGACGATTTCTTCCGCCGTCTTCATTTTCGCTGAGATTTCCCTGCTGTTCTTCCGGTTCCTCTTCGGAACAACCCGCAAAAAGGGATATAATCATCATTGCGGCCAATAAAATTGCAAGAATTTTTTTCATAATGTCCTCCCGGTCATAAAAATACAGATTAATATTACCACAAATTAAATATAAATAAAAGTGTTTTGATTTATTTTCTTTACTTTTATGCTTATTTATTATAAAATATAATCAAAATATTATGTTGGGTGGGATTATTCCTGGAAGATTATTTATATTTATTTCTGATTTCCATGCTTCCGCTTATTGAACTTCGCGGAGCGATGATATATGCCGCCGTTGCGGAAATGCCCTTTCTCCCCTCTTTGATTTGCTGTGTAATCGGAAACATTCTTCCGGTGCCTTTTTTGATAAAATTTGCAAAAACCGTGCTTGTTTATCTTTCAAAAGTAAAAAAAATCGGCTGGATCTTCCAGAAAATAATAGACCACGGCAACAAAAAGGCAAAAAAGGTTGATAATGCCGAAATGCTCGGGCTTTTCTTTTTTGTGGCTTTTCCAATTCCCGGAACCGGCGCATGGACAGCTTCTCTCATCGCGACCCTTATGCAGCTGAGGGTATGGAAATCCACTCTTATAATTTTGCTCGGCGTTATCACTTGCGGAATTATCATGGGCTTTCTCTCTTTCGGAATTGCAGACCTTTTGATGTAAGGAGGATTTTATATGGAAAACAATTTTGTTCAGATTCCCGAAAACGAAGAAAATCTTCAGAAGCTTATTTATGAACAAAGCCTTAAACAGACCGAACTTCTTGAAAAACAGACCGAATGGGTAAAAAAACAGACTCTCATCGTTTCCGTGCTCATGCTCGTTGTGGCAATCGCTCTTCTGGTGCTCAGCGTTCAGGTCGGCGGAGTGCTTGAGGAAGCAAATTCCGCCATTGATGAAATCACCGTTCTTACCCACGAACTGAACACTGTTCTTGAAGAATCCCATATCACCGAACTTCTCAACAACGCAAACGCTCTTATTGAAGAAAGCGGCGACGCCCTTAAAGAAGCGCTTGAAGGAGTTGACGAAGCACTTAATACGGTTGGACAGATCGATATCGAAACTCTCAACAAAGCCATTGCGGACCTTCAGAAAGTTGTTGCACCTTTGGCAAAACTTTTCGGAAGATAAATTCACAAACAAAAAATCCCGCCGTGACGGCGGGATTTTTTGTTATTTATTTAAGTTCTGTAAGCAAGTCCACCCTGTTTGTAAGCATTCCGTCAGCGCCCATATCAAGCATACGGCGCATTTCTTCCGGTTCATCAACTGTCCAGGGATAAACCTTTACACCGTGTTTGTGGAAGTCATCCATAATTTCCTGCGTAAGAGCAAAATGATAAGGGATTGTTATTGTAACATTACGCTTTTCGCAGTATTCGCCGTAATCGAAAATCCAGTTATCGAATGGGAAGCAAATTTCGATATCCGGCGCCATCGCTTTGAATTTCATTACGGAATAGTGGTTTGCGGAATAGATTATAACCTTTTTGCGAAGATTGTGCCTTTCGATACATTCAAGCACCTTTTCTTCCATTCCGTCATAAGTAATAAAGCTGTTTTTAAGTTCAACAAATGTTATAAGGTCTTTATCCTGAACGAGATCGAAATATTCGTCAAGGGTAGGAACTTTTTGGTCGTGGATATCGAATCCGTTGGAAGGATCAAGTTCACGCATTTCCGCAAGAGTCATATCCTTCACCCAGCCTTTTGCGCCGGTGGTGCGGGAAACTTCTTCATCGTGGAATACGACCAGTTCACCATCTTTTGTCATCTGTACGTCCATTTCAATGGCTTCCGGAGCATATTCAAGGCATTTTTCAAATGCAATCATCGTATTTTCGGGATAAAGTCCCGCAAGGCCTCTGTGGGCAACACGCATCATTCGCCGCATACTTCCTTTCTGATTTCAAGGAATTTATCGGGGCAGTTGGTGATGGCAACTTCCAGCTGGAGCTTGAGGGCTTTTCTCATATCGTCCTCATCATTGATGGTCCACGCATTGATTTCAATTCCGTTGTTTCGAAGATCCTGCATATTCTCGTGGTTGAGCATATTGAAGAACGGATTAAAACATTCAACACCTCTTGCTCTTGTGTATGCACCGGGATGAATAAGCCAGCTTTCCTCAAGGAAGCCGCATTTTACGTCCGGAGCAAGTTCTTTGAAGCGTGTGCAGGTATAGTGATTGAAGGAACTGATAATAATTTTATCGCGGAGTTTAAATTCGTCCATAAGGGCAAGAATTTTTCTTTCAATACCGCGGTATTCAAAAACGCCGCTTTTGATTTCGATATTGCATTCAATACCGGTTTCGACCATAAGTTCAAAAACTTCGCGGAGAGTCGGCGGTGCTTCGAATTCAAATTCACCTTTTTTGATATATCCCGCATCAAGTGCTTTGAATTCCTCAAGGGTAAGGTCTTTGATAAGAGCATTTACCCCAGTGGTGCGAACGGTGTTTTCGTCGTGCATTACAACAAGTTCGCCGTCTTTTGTGAGGTGAACGTCAATTTCAAGACCTTCTACCCCGAGTTCAGTAGCTTTTCTGAAAGCGAGCATTGTATTTTCTGGATATTTTTCGGAAAAACCACGATGAGCATAAATTTTAGTCATAACTGCCTCCAAAAAATTATATTTTTAATTCAAAATTGCCGGGAAGCAATACGCTTCCCGGCAATGCTTCGCCTTTTATTATAAACCTATTAAAGTTTAATGACAAGGTCTTTTTCGACGGATACATAAACTTCGTCGTCTTCGGCAAAGGTCATTTCGCGTTCGAAAACAACGTCGGAATTAAGCCAGATATCGCCGCAGTCAACTTTGAAGCGGATAACGTTTCCGTGAGAAATATAGCTTGTGATGGTGCCTTTGAAATTATAGCAGTCGCAGGCTTCCATAGGTTCCTTGCTGATTCTTACAATTTCGGGTCTGATGGCAACATCGGAACAATCAATGGTTTCGCCGCAGGCTTTTCCGAATTTTTCTGCAGGAAGAAGGTTATAGTTTCCGATGAAAGATGCGGTGAACTTGGTTGCAGGTCTGGTATAAAGGTCAACGGGAGTACCGGACTGTTCGATGTGGCCCGCATTGAAAAGATGAATGGTATCGGACATTACCATTGCTTCGTCCTGGTCATGGGTTACGAAAATGGTGGTAATGTTAAGTTCCTTTTGGATTCTTCTGATCTCGATTTGGAGATTGTGACGAAGAAGCGCATCGATTGCGGAAAGAGGTTCATCAAGAAGAAGGACCTTCGGTTCGGTTACGATTGCTCTTGCAAGAGCAACACGCTGCTGCTGACCGCCGGAAAGCTGCATCGGGAACTGGTCGATTTTATCGGAAAGACCGACGATATCGAGCATCTGTTTTACTTTTTTCTCGATTTCATCCTTCGGAACTTTTTTCATCTTAAGACCAAATGCAACGTTATCTTTAACGCTCATGTTCGGGAAAAGAGAATATTGCTGGAAAACCATTCCTATTCCGCGGTCACGGGGGTCAACATCGGTAATATCAACGCCATCAAGATAAATTTTACCGCTGGTTACTTTTTCAAGACCGGAAAGGCAGCGAAGAAGAGTGGATTTTCCGCATCCGGAAGGTCCGAGAAGGGTTACAAGTTCGCCCTTTTCAACATCAAGATTGATATCCTTGAGAACGTGGTTATCTCCGAAGGATTTATTTAAATTTTCAAAACGAATATAAGCCATTATTACTTATCTCCCTTCTTTTTGGATTTTTTCGAGTTTGTTGCGGCTCTGAAGATAAAGAACAAGGGCGGTTATCGCAAAAGTCATGAGCATGATTACTACGAAAACCGCAGAAGATTCCGCACTCGAATACTTCATGGTCTGATAAAGGAATACCTGAACGTTGGTGGTGCCGCTTCCGGAAAGGTTTCTTATGATAACATAATCTCCGAAAAGGATACCGACCGCAAGAAGAGAGGATACGGTGATACCGGTTATGATGTTGGGAACGATTACGCGGAAGAAAGCGTAAAGTTTGCTTGCACCAAGCATTTCCGCTGCTTCAAGAAGCATTGGCATATTTACAGCATGCATACTGTTGCGGATGCCCTGATAAATATGCGGAAGAATGATGATGCAGTATGCACCGATCAGCATTACCATTCTCTCCCCAAGTATGGTTCCGCTTTTTCCGTAAAGAGAAAGAATGGATACGGAAAGGATTACACCCTGGATGGTATAAGGAATCATACAGAGAACCTGAAGATACTTTTCAAGGTTCGGGAAATAAATGGTAACGACAAAAAGTGCAAGAAGAACAAGAATGATAGTAAGAACTATCGGAATTATGCAAAGCAGAATAGTCTGATAAATTGCGGTAAGAAAGTTCTGATTCGAGAAAATTGTGACATAGTTTTTAAGAGTGAATCCGGTGGGAATTATTCCTGTCCAGTCTTCGAACAAAGAATAAATGATGGTCGCTACCAGCGGAATAAGAAGCCATACGATAACGCAGGTCATCACGATATTGGCAGATATTTTAGTCCATTTATTCATATCGCTCACCTCGTTTTCCACTGGGTCGTCTTTTTGACGATATAGTTATCGACAAAAATAACAACAACCATAAGAATCATCATTACAACAGAAAGCGCTGCGCCAAGAGAAGGCTGGCTTCTGATATCTCCTGTGAACGCCGCGGAAATATTGACCGGCAGCAAGGAGAAGTTGTTCATAAGAAGTGCATAAGCGGTTGCGTATGCGCAAAGGGCGTTTGCGAAAAGAACGCTTATGGTTCCGAAAATACTCGGTATAAGAACCGGAATTCCAACTTTGAACCAGAAGGTGCTGGTTTTTCCGCCAAGGAGCACATTTGCTTCCTGCCATTCTTTTCTTATTCCGTTGAATGCCGGAATAAGAAGCAGAGTTGAAAGCGGAATTTGGAAATATACATACATAAGAATCAGACCGGAACTTGAATAAAGATCGAAGTTCTGTAAAAATTCGATTCCATAAACATCCGCAATCTGCTTGAGAACGCCCGCGTTACCAATAATAATCATATAAGCAAACGCAAGCGGAACGCCCGCAAAGTTTGAAGTCATATTAAGTACGGTCATAAATGCGCTTCTGAATTTGCCGCGGGAATTATGAGCCGCCTGTGCACCGAGGAACGCTATTACAATTCCTATAACGGTGGAGATAACGGTAATTATAAGGCTGTTTTTAATTGCAGTCTGATAGCTGAGAGTAGTGAATATTTTTTTATAGTTCTCCAAAGTAAAGAGAACCGTTTTATCTGCGTCCGAACCAAAACTGTCGATGATGAGCATGAAAAGCGGCAAAAGCTCGAAAAGCACAACGACAACGAGGAACGGAAGAAGAACAAGCAGATATGTATAATTGCTTGTCATTTTTTTGCCGCCTGTAGCATTCTTCATAGGGTCACACCTCACTCAAAAAATGGGGCGTGCTTCAAAAAGTACGCCCCATTCTTATTACTCATGGAGTAAATTTAAAAGTCAAACATCAAATCGGATTAAAGAAGCGGAATGATGTTTTCGCTCCACCAAATGGAGATCTGTTCGCATGCTGCTGCATATGCTGCAGGATCGGAAATACCAACTGCGTTTGCGTAAGTTTCTGGAGCAAAGATCTGATCTGCTTCGGGAATTACAACGTCGGTTCTGGTGGGGATTGCGCCTGCTTTAGCAAGGTTGATCTGGCCTGCATCGGAGAAGATGTATTCTCTTGCAAGAGCTGCTGCGAAAGGAGTATCGGAGTTCTTATTGATGATGGAAGCATAACCAACAAGGATTGCGCCGTCGGAAGGAATGCCGATGGTGATATCATAGTTTGCTGCGTTGTCTCTGTATCCGGGTGCGTTATAGGACCAGGTTACACCGCATTCAACTTCACCGGCTTGGATTCTTGCAGGAATGATATCGCCAGCATCGATACGGCCGGCTTCAGCCATTTCAGTCCAGAATTCGAAAGCAGGTTCAAGGTTTTCGAGGTCGCCGCCGAATGCATAAGCAGTTGCAACAACAACGCCCTGGCCGGTTGCGCCGCCGACTACGTCGCCGATGGTGAGTTTATAAGTGCCTTCACGAACGTCTGCCCAGGAAGTAGGCATGGGTTCGTCGCAGATATCATTGTTATAAATGAAGGTGGTTGCACCGGTATAAGCGATCATCCAGAGACCTTCAGGATCTTTTGCCCAATCCGGAACGGAATCCCAATAAGTGGTTTTATAGGACTGTACAAGACCTTCATCAATGGCCTGCTGAGTAAATGCGAGACCAACGTCACCGATGTCTTTGGTGTTGTCATTTGCAAAAGTGGTAAGTTCTTCTGCAGAACTCATATCAGCATCGGTATGGGTAATGCCATATTCAGCGGTAAGGCCTTCCCAGGAAGCACCCCAGTTTGCCCAAGTATCAGGCATACCGACGGACTGAACGTCGCCTTCTTTCTGTGCTTCTGCTACAATTTCTTCAAGGGTGTAGGAGTTGAGGTCAACAGCTTCGGTATTGCCACCTGCGCCGCAGCCTGCGAATACAAGTGCAAGACAAGCAAGAATTGCAATCATTTTAATAGTGGTACGCATTTTATTCCTTCTCTCTGAAATAGAATTAGTGCAGTTTTTTATGTGGTTTTTGCACTGACCATATTATAGCGTTTTTTACACTTTTTGTAAATAAGATTTTGCAAATATCGCTATTTTGTTGAATAATTGGTGATATTTTTTATTTAAAATCAACAATTATTCCGGGCTTTTTCGGCATTGCATAATGCCTTATTTTTTGTTATAATTATATGGTAATCCGCGTAAATTTTTAACGCTTTTTTGGAGGTAAAAATGAAAGCATACGAAAGACTTCTCAATTATGTAAAATACCCTACCGCTTCCGATGAAGAAAGCGAAACCTGCCCCAGCACTTCCGAACAGACCATACTCGGAATGGCGCTTGTTGACGAGATGAAAGCTCTCGGCATCAGCAACGTGAACATTGATGACAACGGATATGTCTATGGTGAAATCCCCGCTTCCGAAGGCTGTGAAAAAGCACCCGTAATCGGTTTTATTGCCCATATGGACGTTGTACGCGAAGTTCCTTTTACCGATATTAAACCCAAAATTGTTGAATATAACGGCGGCGACGTTCTTCTTAACGAAGAAGAACAGATTTATCTTTCCGTAAAGGACTTCCCCGAAATGGAAGAATGCAAAGGCCAGCACCTTATCGTAACCGACGGCACCACTCTCCTCGGCGCAGACGATAAAAACGGCATCGCGGAAATCCTCACCGCGGCGGAAGAACTCCTTGCAAACCCCGAAATCAAACACGGCAAAATCATGATCGGCTTCACCCCCGATGAAGAAATCGGCCGCGGCGCAAACAGATTCGACCTTGAACGTTTCGGTGCGGATTACGCATATACTCTCGACGGCGGCGCATTCGGCGAAGTTGAATGCGAAACCTTCAATGCCGCTCATGCACACATCGCATTCAACGGTGTTTCCGTTCATCCCGGCAGCGCAAAAGATAAAATGGTCAACGCGGCACTCGTTGCAATGGAATTCGATTCTCTTCTTCCCGAAGTCGAAAGACCCTGCCACACTTCCGGTTATGACGGCTTCTATCACCTTACCGGAATGAAAGGCACCTGCGATAACGCTGACCTTTATTATATCATCCGCGACCACGATTCCGAAAAACTTACCTACCGCGTTGAATATATCAAACGCGCCGCAGATGAAATCAACCGCCGTTACGGCGAAGGCACCGCCACCGCGGAAACCGGATATGATTACAAAAACATGAGCGTAATCATAAAAGATCACTGGCATCTTATCGAAACCGCACAGAAAGCCATCCGCGAACTTGGCGCAGAACCTGTTACCAACCCTGTCCGTGGCGGCACCGATGGCTGTGTTCTTTCCTTCATGGGTCTTCCCTGCCCGAACCTTGGCACCGGCGGTTATAACTTCCACGGCAAATTCGAGTTCGCAAGCGTCGAGCAGATGGATAAAGCTGTCGAAATGATCAAACTCATCGCAAAATATTACGGCGAACAGACCAAATGAGCACCGTGCTCAAAATTGAGCACGCAATGAGCATGAAGAAAGCCCCTCGGAAGAGGGGCTTTCTGTCATTGCAGATTATATTTATTGTAATATTTCATACCAATCGGATCATTTGAATCCATTTCAAGAATTTCTTCCGCAATTTTTACAATCTCGGATTTATCCATATCATAATCTGGAATTTCAGCAAAACAAGTTAAGGCTGTTTGCTTATAATCTATATTATCAGGGTCAAGTTCCATAGCTTTCTTTATATGATAATATCCAAGGGCATACGCACCGGTTACATATGTCAGTCCGATGGTGAGAATCGTACTTGCAGCATCATGGAATTTTGCTTTCTCCCTATCGAGAATATCAGCATTCGTCATATAAACGCAGGCATAATAACTCATAATATTTTCTTCATTCATTCCAAGTCTTACCGCCGCACAATGAATGTTATCCAATTCTTTTTCCGAATCAATGATTTTATCAAATTCTTCAAAACAGCCTTTAATTATAATATCCCTGTATTCCATTTGCTCACCTCCGCTTTTCCGTCGATTCTATAATTTATTATTTATAATATACTACCTTTTATTTGTTGTCAACCTAAACAAAAACAGCCCCTCTTTCGAGGGGCTGTTTTTTGTATTTATACTCCGTAAATATTGCTGAATTTATTTTCAAGATATTCTACATAATAAGTGGGGTCAAAGGGTGCTCCGCAGACCATTTCAAAGAGTTCTTCCGGGTCATACATGCTTGCATGCTGATGGATTTTCTCTCCGAGCCAATCTGCGATGGGTTTAAGGCTGCCGGAAGCAATTGCCGCTTCAACGTCAACGTCTTCGCGCATTTTTGCAAGCATCTGTGCGCCGTAAGCGCTGCCGAGAGCATAGGAAGGGAAGTAACCGACATTGCCGCCGGACCAATGGCTGTCCTGAAGGCATCCGTGAGCATCATCCGGAACATCAACGCCGAGATATTCTTTATAAAGTCTGTTCCATTCCGCCGGAATTTCATCAACGGTAAGTTCGCCAGCGAACATCTTCTTTTCAACCTCGTAACGAACCATTACATGAAGGCAATAGGTAAGTTCATCGGCTTCGATTCTGATGAGAGAGGGTTCCGCTCTGTTTATCATTTCATAAGCGGTTCTTGCGTCGATGTCGCCGTACTGTTCCGGGAAGAGTTCTTTAACTTTAGGAAGAATTGCGGTGATAAAAGCTTCGCTTCTGCCGATGAGGTTTTCGAAGAATCTGGACTGGCTTTCATGGATTCCCATGGAAACACCGCCGGCAACAACGGTATATTTATGCTCATCAGCACCGCCGAGTTCATAAAGCGCATGACCGCCTTCGTGAACAACGGAATACATGGAGGATTCGAAATTATCCTCGTAATAATGGGTGGTGATGCGAACGTCATCTTTGGTGAATTCGAGAGTGAAGGGGTGTTCGGTTTCTCCGCAAACGCAGTGGTTCGGGTCGATGCTCATGAAATCCATGAGATATTTTGTGAATTCCTTCTGCTTTTCAATGGAAAAACCTTTGCGCACGGGAAGAGTTTCGTTCTTTCCGGTTGCCATGATTTTTTTGATAAGGGGAACGATATGTTCACGGAGGGTTGCGAAGAATTTATCGCATTTTTCCATGGTAAGTCCGCGCTCATACATATTGAGCTGGGTGTTATATGCTTCCTCGTCCGGTTTATAATATTTGGCAAAACGAATGTTATAATCGAAAATTTCCTTGAGATAAGGTTTGAAGGATTCGTAATCGTTTTCGGCTTTTGCTTTGTGCCAGACGTAATCTGCCTTGCTGAGAACTTTCTGATATCCGATATATTCTTCCGCGGGAATGGTCTTCATAAATTCGTTATCGCGGAGAAGAAGTTCAACTTCTCTTGCCTGGTGGGGAGTCAATTCATCGCTGTGTGCTTTGAGGTATTCGAGAAACTCGATGGTTTCTGCCTTCGTGGAAAGATCATACATATACTCGGTAAGGATTCCGAGAGCTTCGCCTCTGCCCTCTTCGGTATCTTTCGGGGCAACGGTAGCGCCATCAAGATAGATGGAGGAGGTTGCGTATCTGAATGCATAGAGCTTTTTCTGAAGCTCCGCAAGCTTTTCAAGTTTTGCGCTGAGTTCTTCGGTCATTTTTGCATTTCTCCTTTTCATTGGAATAAAATGAGTATAGCACAACGCTTTTAAATTTTCCAGTACTAAAAAAACGGCGGGAGCAAGCTCCCGCCATAAATCCGAATTATATTTTCTTTCTTCCGGATTCGATAAGTTCCTTTTCGAATTCTTCCGGATGTTTCAGATAATAATTCTGGTGTTCTTCCTCTGCGGTATAAAACGCTTTGAACGCTTCGGCAGAAATCCACACCTTTTTTCCGGAGGATTCTTCGAGTTTTGAAATCATTCTTACTGCAGTTTCTTTTTCTATTATATCATTATAATAAACTGCAAGAGTATAGGAATATCCCCTGTCGATAAACTGACCTTCACCATCGAAAGGATCTACCCCGGAGATGAATATATCCAGCAGTTCCTCAAAAGAAACTTTCGTTTCATCGTAATCTATCTTTATGGTTTCCCGGTGACCTGTCTTCTGACTTTTGACTTCACTATAAGTTGGGTTCACTTCATCTCCGCCGCAATATCCGCTGGCAACATCAATAACCCCTTCGGTTTCCTTGAAGGTCGGCGTTATGCACCAAAAGCACCCGCCAGCAAAATATGCTGTTTTCATAAAAATCACCGCCTTGTTTTTATAAAACAAATTCCCTGAATTCATTTAAAAGGAAATCAAAATCATCTTTATCGTAATAGTAATGACCGGATTTTTCAAGAACTTTCACCGAAGCTTTTGTTTTATTCCGAAGCAAAGAAACCGATTTCAATGAAACCAATTCATCATTTTTTGATTGATAGATCCGGCAGTTTGTTTTCAGCTTCTGAAGCACTTTTTTCGTTTTTCCAATTTCGTCAAAAAGTTCCAGAAACCTCGGAATCCAGCCGAGATATTCGAACGGATTTTTTGACAGCTCTATTCCGCAGCAATTTTTCATCGCCTGCGTTTTCAAATCGTTTTCCGAAACTTTGCCAAGATATATTTTGAATGCGGAAAACAGCGCAGCCGGTCTGACAAAAAGCTTTATTGGAACAGCAAGCAGAAAAAGCTTTTCTATTCCGGCTTTTTCTATAGCTTCCCCAATGGCAAAAAGCGTTCCCATCGAATGTGCCGCAATATATATTTTTTTATGTTCTTTCAAAAGCTCATCAACGGTGTTGCAAACCTGTTCCTTCCATTTTCGCATTGAAGAAGCGGAAAAATCCCTTGTTTTTTTGCCGTGACCATCCAGAAGCATATTATAAACGGATACATCTTTTGGCACAAGTCCGATAAATTCATCGAAGTGGTTCGGCGTTCCCGCAATTCCGTGAATAAATAAAATCGCCTTTTCGGATTCGGGAACAATTCGGATAAATTCTTTATGCTTCAAAATATCACCCGCCTTTTTTCTGAATTATATCACAACAATCAATAATTGTATATGACAAAAAAGCTCATTCCGAAGAATGAGCTTTTTGTTGGTGGGAGCGGGTGGGTTCGAACCACCGTAGTCACTGACAACAGATTTACAGTCTGCCCCCTTTGGCCGCTTGGGTACACTCCCATATAAATATTAAGTTTTGTCGTTTGGTGGAGCTGGTGGACGGACTCGAACCCCCGACCTGCTGATTACAAATCAGCTGCTCTACCAACTGAGCTACACCAGCATCTCAGCGACGAATGTTATCTTACCATATCGAAGCCAATTTGTCAACACAATTTTTCAAAAAAATCAAAATTTTTTATCTTAAAAAATAATTAAACAAATCTTAAAACTTCCTCATCTTTTTTCTTAATATTTTATTTGATAGAATTTCTTTCAAAAGAGGTGATTTTTTTGAAAAAACTTTTCAGATTATTTTTACTTGGAGCTGTTATTTCAGTAATTGTTTTTTCCTCAATTTCTGTTTTTGATATTTTCTTCGGCGATAAAATGTTCGTGATAAAAGACCGCTTTTTCTCATCGAACGAAGGCAGAATGCCTTTTCCGGATGATCTTTCGGAATGTGAAACAGTTTCTATCCCGGAACTTATCGAAAAGGGCGCTGTTTTTTCGGATTCGCTTATGCTTATAAATTCAGAATATCCTTTGGCCGAAAATTATGCTCCTGCGCTTATTGACCTTAACGGCAATGAAGTTTTTATCAATGAATGCGCCGAAAAAGCATATTCCGGTCTTAAAACCGCAGTAACCGAAAACTGCGGAGATTCCCTTTACATAATGAGTTCTTTCCGTACGCCGGATGAGCAGAAAGAAATCAAAAAAGCCGAAGGCGACTATGCGGCTGATGTATATTCCAGCGAACACCTTACCGGGCTTGCCCTTGACGTTTATGTCATGTATCATGCGGGTATGGGATTCCTTGAAAGCGATGCCGGAAAATTTGTGAACAAAAGCTGCCACAAGCACGGATTCATAATAAGATATCCCTATTACGGCGAAGAAACCACCGGAATTCCTTATGAACCGTGGCATATCAGATATGTCGGACTTCCACATTCCGAAATAATTACGGAAAACAAAATAACCCTTGAAGAATATATAAGTTCATTTGTTCCGGGTACTTTTTATTTTTACGGCGATTATTTCATTTCCCGACAAAAGGAAGATGAAATCCGTATTCCGAAGGAGCTGCACGAAATTGCCGTTTCGCCCGATAATACAGGATTTTATTTTATCACTGGAAAATATTGATTTTTTATTGTCCGCTTTGCTTTGTTGTGATAAAATCTTTTTCATAAGGAGTGATCTATTATGAAAAAACTTATCGCTTTGCTTTTATTCGCCGTTCTTCTCTCTTTCGCGGGCTGTGCACCGGAAGAAAACGGACTTGAAATCGTGACAGTAACCGATACCCATTTTACCGGATATGAACATTATTCCTATGAAGGCACCTTTTTTGATGCAAACGATTCCAACGGAACCGGAAAACAGATTCGCTATAACGAGGATCTTGTTGATGCTTTTATCTGCGAAATGCTTTCGGAAAAGCCGGATTTCATCATCATGACAGGCGACCTTGCCTTCAACGGCGCAAAGGTTTCTCACCTTGCCTTTGCGGAAAAGCTCGGTGCTCTTTCCGAAGCGGGAATAAAGGTTCTCGTTCTTCCCGGGAATCACGATATCACCGGATATACCTATATTTTCCCGAGCGGCGAACCCGAAACCGCCGAATCCGCATCTCCGGAGGAATTCCGAGAAATATATGCCGATGCCACTGATATAATAGGACTAAAGCAAAACCCGACAAACGGGCGTCGCTTTAGTCCTATTTTTTCATTTATCGGGCATTTTTCGATACAAAACGAGAAAATGCTACTTCTAAAGCAAAGGAGGAAAACTGAATATGG
>JAFXGY010000010.1 GCA_017536625.1 Oscillospiraceae bacterium
GATTCCGAATCTCAACCGTCGTCGTTCAGGCCGACAACGGATTTTCATTTTCCCTTTGCCGCCCGACCGGTTTTTGTTGCACCGCTATTTCACCGTAGGGAACGGTCCTGACCGTTCCGCAATGTAGGGCGGTAGCTTGCTCCCGCCGCAAAAAAGTTTCCCAGAGATTAAGGCCCCCTTGTGCAAAGGGGGCTGGATTTTTATTCGCTTGCGAATAAAAAGACTGAGGGATTGTAACCTTGTAGCATTCTGATAAGCGCTTCTTTTTCCTCAAATTAAAATCACTTTCCACTTTCAGCTTTATTGAATCCCTCCACCATCTTCGATGGTCCCCCTTCCCCTCTGGGAAGGCTTTTCGGAATCCCTCCTCCACCGTTTGTTTTTCGGGCAATGGTGCCGGATAATTGAATATTTTTAAATAATTTGGAAATATTATCAAATATATATTGCAATTCCTACAAAAAAGGTATAATATAAAATCCGGAAAACCTTTAGGTTTAATTTCATTAAGGAGGAAAACGAATTTGGATAAACGTTTTGTCTATGTGGATAACGCCGCAACAACTCCTATCTCCAAAGAAGTTCTCGATGCGATGATGCCCTGGCTCACCGAAGGTTACGGCAACGCATCAAGCATATATTCAAAAGGCCGCGAAGCCGGCTGGGCACTTAAAAGAGCACACGAGGAGGTTGCTGCGGTAATCGGAGCTTCCCCGAACGAAGTTTATTTCACTTCCTGCGGTTCCGAATCCGATAACTGGGCGCTTAAAGGCGCAATGCAGACCCTTTCAAAAAGGGGCAAAAAACATATCATCACTTCCGCTTTCGAACACCATGCGATTCTTCATACCTGCAAGGCTCTTGAAAAGCAGGGTTTCGAAGTTACCTATCTTCCGGTTTATGAAAACGGAATTGTAAAACCCGAAGATGTCGAAGCGGCAATCAGAGAAGATACCGGCCTTGTTTCCATCATGTTCGCAAATAACGAAATCGGAACCATCCAGCCCATCGCCGAAATAGGAAAAATCTGCCGCGAACACAAAGTCTGGTTCCATACCGACGCTGTTCAGGCAATGGGTCACGTTAAAATCGACGTGAACGAACTTAACGTCGATATGCTCTCCCTTTCCGGCCACAAAATCCATGCCCAGAAAGGCATCGGAATGCTTTATGTAAGAAAAGGAATTCTGCTTCCGAACCTTATTGACGGCGGCGGCCAGGAAAGAGGCAAACGCGCCGGCACCGAAAACGTTGCCGCAATTATGGGCTTTGCAAAAGCAATGCAGATTGCGAACGAAAATATCGAAGAACGCGCCGCAAAAACAAAAGCCCTGCGCGATAAGCTCATCGACGAAATCCTTAAAATCGAACACACCCGTCTTAACGGCGACAGAGAAAAACGCCTTCCGGGCAATGTGAATATCTCCATCGAAGGAATCGAGGGCGAAAGCCTTCTTTTAAGCCTTGATATGCTTGGAATCTGCGCAAGTTCCGGTTCCGCATGCACTTCCGGTTCTCTCGATCCTAGCCATGTTCTTCTTGCTCTCGGACTTGTTCACGAAACAGCCCACGGTTCTCTCAGAATCAGCCTTGATGACAGCAACACCGAAGAGGACGTGGATTATATCCTCGAAAATCTTCCCGGAATCGTTGAAAGACTCCGTGCCATGAGCCCCCTTTGGGAATCTATGATGAAGGGCGAAAACAAAAAAGTTAAAATGATGAAATAAAATGCGCCCCTTGTCAAAGGGGAGAGGGCCGCAGCGCGTAAGCGGCGGCGAGGGGATTCAATAAAAGAATCCTTCCGTCTTTTTCGGCAAAGCCGAAAAAACCATCTCTCTTTAAACAAGGGAGCCTTGATATGAACAAATCCCTTGCATAAAATCGGAGGAATTACAAATGTTATATTCTGAAAAAGTATTCGACCATTTTTCCAATCCCCGCAACGTCGGCGAAATTGAAGATGCCAACGGCATTGGCGAAGTCGGCAACGCAAAATGCGGCGATATCATGAAAATGTATCTCAAAATCGAAAACGGCATCATCGCCGACGTAAAATTCAAAACTTTCGGCTGCGGCGCCGCCATTGCAACAAGCTCCATGGCAACCGAAATGATCAAAGGCAAATCCATCGACGATGCCCTCAAACTTACCAACAAAGCCGTTGTTGAAGCTCTTGACGGACTTCCGGCAGTAAAAATCCATTGCTCCGTTCTTGCGGAACAGGCAGTAAAATCCGCACTTTCCGATTATTACACCCGTCTGGGAATCGATCCTCTTCCCATAGTCGGACCCATCGGCACAGTTGAGTGCGAAGAATAAAATTATTTAAAAAGGAGATAAACTTATGAGAATTTATCATTGCGAAAGCTGCGACAAAATTCTTCTCAACCTCGGAGAACAGAACGGCACTCTTGGAAAAACCGAGCTTATCCCCGGTTCCGTTGATGCCGCACTCGAAAAACACGTTCCCGCTGTTGAAGTAAGCGGAAAGACCGTTACCGTAAAAGTCGGCGAAGTTACCCACCCCATGCTTCCGGAACACCATATTGCATGGATCCTTCTTGAAACCAAAAAAGGCTTCCAGATAAAATATCTCGAAGTGGGTGATGCTCCCGAAGCAAAATTCGAACTTTGCGACGACGAGCCCGTTGCAGCTTATGAATACTGCAACCTCCACGGCCTTTGGAAAAAGGAATTCTGATTTTCAAAAAAACGAAAGCACCCGAAAAGGGTGCTTTTTCTTTATCCCGCATTTTATTGTAGGGCGGGGGCTTGCTCCCACCGTGAAAATCGGGTGCCCCTATGACGTTTCAATAAACCTCACCGCACAACCGTAGGGAACGGTATTGACCGTTCCGCAAAAAATCCTGGAGTAGTCGATCCGGGAAGGTATTCACATCGGAAATCACGCCGGAAAAAGAAAAAACGCCCCTTACGGAGCGTTTTATTAATGTTTCAATTAAACTTTTATAATTTTTGTCGTATATGCAATTCCGCATTTTCCGGGTCTGGGAAGTCCCAGCTGCCAGATATCCTCTGCTCTCGATTCAAGCATTGCAAAATATTCGGCGGTTTCGGAAGTTTTCGCAAGTTCCGCAAGAGAAGCGGAAACCGGAAGACTGCATCCTGCGGATTTCGCTTCTTTGAGCACCGCCGCGCCGATGTCGTTCATTCCGAGCACGCGGATATACGGAAGTTCGGATTTTTTGAGCACCGAATCATCAAGCCCCAAAAATGCACCGGAAACAATCCGCTTCACCCTGCTCATAGCATAGCGTTTTGTTTTGATGGAAAGATAAAGTTCATCAAGGGTTGAAGATTCCCTGACGGAGTCAAAAACCCGATGATAAAGCCCTTCGGCGGCACAATCCGGCACTTTTGCAAAGGCTTCTTCGCCCATCATGCGCAGAACCGCGAGCACCGCAGGTTCGATTTTCTTTTCGCTGAAAGGGAGTTTCCCTTCCCGGAAGTCCTTCGCCAGAAGTTCATAGCATTTATACGGCACAAAGGGAAAAATATCTTCCGGTTCATCAAAACTGCGGAGATATGTTGCGGAAGCTATTCCGCTTTTGAGCACCGCCGCTTCGCCGTGGCCTGCACCGTATCTTTTGACTGTGCTCGGCTTGATTTTGCTTTCGAGCCGCAGCAGCCATTTGCAGTATTCCGCCCCGAGGGTATCGTTGGGGTTTGCGGCGATGGAAGCAAGTTCCGGCGCAAGCTTTTCAGCGGCTTTTTGCCTTGCGGCCGGGGAAGAAATCCCTTCGGAAAGGGCTTTTTTATATTCCTCAATAAATTCTTCGCTTTCAAAAAGCCTTGCAAAATCCATGATTTTTTCCGCGTCGCCGCTTTCGCTTCCAAAGCTGAGAGTATCCACACAGCCGAGGGCATCAAGAATTTTTATTCCCCCTTCGGCGAATCTTTCCGCGGAACCGAGAGCATAGGGAAGAGGCATTTCGAGCACAAGATCCGCTCCGCAAAGAAGAGCGGCTTTTGCTCTTGTATATTTTGAGCACCATGCGGGTTCGCCCCGCTGGGTAAATTCCCCGCCGAGCACAACGACGACGGCTTCTGCGCCGGCATCCCTGGTTTTTGCGATCTGATATGCGTGCCCATTATGAAAAGGGTCATATTCAGCGATAATTCCTGCAATTTTCATAGAAAGCTCCTTCCGATTAAGGCTCCCCTGAAAGGGGAGCTGGCTTTGCCGAAGGCAAAGACTGAAGGGTTTTTGCGTCTGTTTTTCCTTACGGAATCGGATTTTTTCAAAACCCTTCCGCCGCGGCAAAGCCATGCGGCACCTCCCCTTCCAGGGGAGGCAATATTTTAATCAACTTTTTAACGGTTTTCCTTGCATTTTGCGTTCTAATGTAATAATATATAATTGTCACCCGAATGTCAATGAAGGCCGGCTTTGCCATGGCCGGAAGTTTAAGGAAATTTATCGGGACAACATTCTTGGAGGTTAGAAAAACATGAAAGTACTTGTTATTAACGCAGGCAGCTCCTCTCTTAAGTATCAGCTTATCGAGATGGATACCCAGGATGTCGTAGCAAAAGGTCTTTGCGAAAGAATCGGCATCGACGGCAGAATCAGCCACAAAACCGAAGCAGGCTTCAAAACCGAATATGACGTAAGCTTCCCCACCCATAAAGAAGCTTTCGAAGAACTCGTAAAACTCCTTACCGAAGGCGAAAACAAAGTTGTTGAAAACATCAGCGAAATCAAAGCAATCGGCCACCGCGTTCTCCACGGTTCCGAAAAATATAAAGCTTCCACCATCGTAACCGATGAACTCATCGAAGATATCGGCGTAAAATTCCGCGATCTCGGCCCTCTTCATAACCCGCCCCAGGCAGTTGCAATGGCAGCCTGCCAGGAAGTTTTCGGCAAAGAAACTCCTATGGTCGCTGTTTTCGATACCTCCTTCCATCAGACCATGCCCGAAAAAGCTTATATGTTCGGCATTCCTTATGAATATTATGAAAAATATTCCATCCGCCGCTATGGCTTCCACGGAACTTCCCACCGCTTCATCACCAAGAGATATTTCGAAATCACCGGCAAAGATCCCGAAGGAACCAAACTCATCATCTGCCACCTCGGAAACGGTTCTTCCCTTTCCGCAGTTAAAGACGGCAAAGTTTGCGATACTTCCATGGGCCTTACCCCTCTTGACGGTTTCGTAATGGGAACCCGCTGCGGCGGAATCGACCCCTCTGTCGTAACCTACGTTATGGATAAAGAAGGTCTTACCCCCGAACAGATGAGCAACCTTATGAACAAAAAATCCGGCTTCCTCGGAATTTCCGGTATTTCTTCCGACTGCCGCGACCTTGAAAACGCAGCAGCAGAAGGCAACCACAGAGCACAGCTTGCTCTTGATATGTTCACCTATCAGATCAAGAAAATCGCAGGCGGCTATGCAGCAGCAATGGGCGGCGTAGATGCAATCATCTTCACCGGCGGCATCGGCGAAAACTCCGCAGCACAGCGCGGCGAAATCTGCTCCAACATGGAATACCTCGGCCTTTCCATCGGCACCGAACTCAACAACAACGCAAGCCGCAAAGAAGCAAAATTCTCCACCGGCGACAGCAAAGTTGAAGCTTGGGTAATCCCCACCAACGAAGAGCTCATGATCGCTCAGGATACCGTTGAAATCGTTTTCGGAAAATAATTTCCGATAAATAGAAAAAAGGCACCGCACTGCGGTGCCTTTTTTGCGTCTTAAAATCCGGAATCAGGTTGAAAAAAACAAAGTTTGGTATTATACTGAAATCAAATTAAACGAAGGGCGGAGTTTTTTATGAAAAAGATGATATCGCTTTTTGCAGCTGTTATCCTTGCTTTTATAATAGGAACGACGGTTTTTGCTGCGGATTACTATGTCGATGAGGCAGAGATGCATATTTCCTTGCCCATGGATTATGACGTTTTCACCCTTGATATGGATAAAGATGTTTATAAAAACTATGGATATGAAGAAACTTATGATGAAACCATAGCTTTTCTCGAAGAATATGAAGCCTGCCTTTATGCCAATTCCTGGAACGGAAAAAGTTCCCTTATGATAACGCTTTGGGATAATTACGGAATAAACTATGCTTCCTGTACAGAGGACAAGCTGAATGAAGAGATGGCAAAATGGAATTCAGCATTTGTTTCCAATGGTGGATATACCGGGATTGAAAAAGAAGTTGTATCTGTCGGAGAAAACAGATTCGTAAGGCTTCTGCTTAAGGATACTTACGGAAATTACAGCTTAATGTATATCACTTCCTATAACAGGGATCTTATATTTTTAGAGTACATCTGTTCTTTGGATTATTATGAGGAATTTTCTGTTATAGCAAAAGAATCTGTTGAGAGCATTCACTTCGGAAGCGTTAACGAGATTGAGCAGCCCGCCAAAGAATATTATGTAAGTGAACTTGGCGCATATGTTTCTGTTCCGGAAAAATATTACGTTATGACAAGTGATCACTGCGATGAAAGACTTGTCACAATTCTTACCGAGGAAGAGATTGCAGAAATCAAAGAAGGCAATGCAGGAGATTCACGCTATCTTTGGGCTACCGAAAAAGGCTATTCCTATGATTTTTCACTTATTGTAGATATCGATACGGATGGATTCAAAAATGAAGAGGAATATTTCGAGGTTGTTAAAAATGCATATTCCTCTATGGATATCGAAATCATCAAAGAGGAAACAACAGAAATCGGTGGAATGAACTTCCTCAATATCAAATTCAAAAGAGCAGAAGATTCTTCAAGCGGCAGTGTATATTTCGCGCTCCGTGACGGAAAACTTATTGCCTATAACGTAAACGTATATTGCGGCGAGCTTACTGAGAGGATAGAATACGAACTTTATTCAATGGTTGAAAGTATCCATTATGAAGCTGCTGCAGAAATTCCGGAAGAGACTGTTCCGGAAGAAACGGAACCCTTTGTTATCACCGATGAACTTCTTGGATTTACTATGACTGTTCCTGCCGGCTGGGTAAGAAATGAGTCTGAACCGGAACAGGTTATGGATATTCATGGTTATATTTTTAAATGTCTGAAAGATGATTCCCGTTTTATAATCTGTACAGCCATGTCCATAAAAGCTTTTGCTTCCGATTTGACTTTCGGCTTTGTTGAGCTTACCGAAGAGGATTTTGAATTCTCTACGGTGAAAGATTATGCAGTTATTATGGAGGTTCCGGAGGAGGATGTGTTCTATTCCGAACTGGGTGGAACCACATATTACTTTGCTGAAACCGAAGAGGAAGGTATTCCGGTAACAAAAGCAGTTACAGTCAAAAACGGAGTTTACTATGCTTTTGCTTTCTCCCATATGAGCGAAGATGAAGATTATCCGGTTTTTGAAGAATTCCTTGCAAATATTGAATATACCACCCCGACAATTTCTTCTGAAGAAGCCGGACAGAGCGAAACCGGAAAAATGATGGAAGCAGTTGGAAAAGTCCTTATCGCTTTGGCAGTGATCGTTCTCATCGTCATCGGCGGAATTGTTGCAGTAATTATTATCGTTGTCAAAAAATCCAGAAAGAAAAAAGCAGCGGAAAATACTGCAGCGCCCGAGGAACCAGGAGAAATATCCGATGAACAAGTTGAAACAGGAGAAATTAAATTCTGCAAAAAATGCGGTGCCAAGCTTTCCGAGGACAGCACATTCTGCGGAAATTGTGGAACCGGAACAGATGAAGAATAACCAACGGTAAATCAAAAGGCACCGCTTCTGCGGTGCTTTTTTTACGCAAAAAAAACGGCGGGTTTTTATACCCGCCGTAAATTTTATTCATTATTATCCTCTGCGTCTAAATCTTTTTCGCTGATTTCGTTGATTATGGGAAGAATCATGGGAGAACGCTGGGTTACGGTATAAAGGTAACCGCCCGCTGCATCGCGGATTTTTGTTTTAAGGTTCTGCCAATCGCGCTTGTTTTCGGAAATTCCGGAAAGAACGGCTTTTTCAACAACGGCTTTTGTGGCTTCAATAAGCTGTTCCGAATCCTTGACGTAAACGAAACCGCGGGAAAGGATATCCGGTCCGGCGATGATTTTTCCTTTGTCGCTGAGAGTTACCGCAACGACCATGATGCCGTCTTCGCCGAGGTGTTTTCTGTCCCGGAGAACGACATTTCCGACGTCGCCGACCCCGAGTCCGTCAACAAGGACAGCACCGGCTGTGACGGTTTCCACGTCGGAAATTCCGTTTACCGAAACTTCGATAACTCTGCCGAGTTCGGGGATAACGACGTTTTCTTCGTTCATGCCCATCTGCACCGCAAGGTTGCTGTGCTTTTTAAGGTGCTTGTATTCGCCGTGAACGGGAATGAAATATTGGGGTTTGGTAAGGGCGAGCATAAGCTTTTGTTCATCCTGGCAAGCGTGACCGGAAACGTGAATCTGGCTGTAACGCTCATAAACGACTTCGGCGCCAAGCTTCATAAGTTCATTCACAACTTTATCAACATATTTTTCGTTGCCGGGAATGGGATATGCGGAAATAATCACAAGGTCGCGGGAAGTGATGTTCACTTTGCGGTGGTCGCCGGTGGACATTCTTGTAAGGGCGGACATGGGTTCACCCTGGCTGCCGGTGGTGACTATGCAGGCTTCGTTTTCCGGAAGTTTATTTATCGCATCAAGGGAAACGACCGTTCCCGCAGGAGCTTCAAGGTATCCGAGCTCGAGGGCTTTTGCAACAACCTGTTCCATGCTTCTGCCGGAAACGGCGACTTTTCTGCCGAATTTGACAGCGGAATCGATAACCATCTGAACGCGGTGCACGTTGGAAGAGAAGGTTGCTACGATTATGCGTTTATCGGCGCCGTTTTTGAAGAGTACGTCGAAGCTTTCGCCCACAACTCTTTCGCTGGGGGTGCTTCCGGGTCTTTCGGCATTGGTGGAATCCGAAAGAAGCGCAAGGACGCCTTTATAACCAAGTTCGCCGAATCTTGCAAGGTCGATTATTCCGCCGCGGGTGGGGGTATAATCCACCTTATAGTCGCCGGTCTGGATCACAACTCCGGCGGGAGTGTGGATTGCAAGGGCGCAGGAATCCGGAATTGAATGGTTGACATAGATGAACTCGACGCTCATGATTCCGGCGGCGACGATATCGCCGGGTTTAACAATATTAAGTTTTGCGCTTCCCAAAAGATTTTTTTCCGCAAGCTTGTTTTCGATAAGCGCCATGGTGAATCTTGTGGCAAAAACCGGAATATTGAGCTTCTGGAGAAGATAGGGAACGGCGCCGATGTGGTCTTCGTGACCGTGGGTGATGAAAAGTCCCTTGATTTTATCTTTGTTTTCCTCAAGATATGTGAAATCCGGAATCACAAGGTCGATGCCGAGCATTTCCTCATCGGGGAAGGCCATGCCGCAATCAACGATTATGATTTCGTTTTCATATTCATAAACGGTCATGTTTTTTCCGATTTCGCCGAGTCCGCCGAGGGGAATTATTTTGAGCGGGGGGTTCTTCGAAGCGGAAGTGGGTCTTCCGCGCTTCTTTTTGTTCCAGCTCCAGCCGGTTTTTTCCGCATCCTTCTTTTTTGCGGAATTTTTGGGTTCCTCTTTTTTCGGTGCGGATTTTTTTGCGGCAGGCTGTTTTTTCAAAGCCTCGGAAGCGTTTTTCTTCGGGCGTCCGCGTTTTTTTGCGGAATTTTCCGTTTCGCTGTGGTCATACTGCGCTTCCGGAAGGCTTGCAAGAATTTTATCGAGTTTATCAAGATTTGATTTTTGCTGTTTTGCTCTTAAAGTATGGTTCAAAATTCGTCCTCCTTTTTTGATTTTAGATAGATTTATGTAATTTCCGAATTAAGTTCAAATTTGCTTCCTTTGTGCAAAGGAAGGTGGCATTTCAGAAAGAAATAACGGAGGGATTGTCACTTGATATGATTACAACCCCTCAGTCAGCTTTGCTGACAGTTCCTCTTACGCAGGGGAGCCTCTTTTTGCTAATTTACAATTTATTCCCCGCAAAAATCCCGTTTTTTTGCGTTTTTTGCAATAAAATGCAAACAGAAATACTCCAAACCGAAAAAACAGCTTGGAAAAATCATTAATATTCAATTATTCCGGACACATTCGTTGATATTATTGTAATTATTTTGGGGGCAAATGTCAATAAAAATTCATTTCGTTAAAAATAAATTCAAAAACCTTGCTTTTTTCTTAATATGCCGCTATGATATTTTTCAGAACATGAAAGAGAGGTGACCCCATTGAAAGAGGTCATGATTTTTACCGACGGCGCCTGTTCCGGAAATCCGGGTCCCGGCGGCTGGGGAACAATTCTTCGCTTTGGTGAACACGAAAAGGAACTTTCCGGCGGAGAAAAAGAAACCACCAATAACCGCATGGAACTTATGGCGGTGATAAGCGGACTTGAAGCGCTGAAGGAACCCTGCAGGGTAACAGTCGTTACGGATTCAAAATATGTTTCCGATGCGGTAACACTCGGCTGGGCGGAAGGCTGGCGAAAAAAAGGCTGGAAGCGAAGCGGAGGAGCGCCTGCGCTCAACCCGGATCTTTGGGAAAGGCTTCTTAATCTTCTTGCGGTGCATGAAGTAAAATTCCAGTGGATAAAAGGTCATGCGGGCCACCCGGAAAACGAACGCTGCGACGCCATGGCCGTTGCGGAATGGCAGAAGATTAAATAACCGAAAAACGCCCTTTTCCGGGGCGTTTTTTTGATGCAAAATCATTTTCGTTTCACCGCAGCGGCGGATATCATCCGCCCGCAAAACAACCTTTATTGTAACCGCAGGGCGGGGGCTTGCTCCCGCCATAAAATAAGGATTCCCGGAAGGCTTTGCTTCCTTTGCCAACCGTAGGGGCGGATATCATCCGCCCGCAAAAAGGATTCCCGGAGGGCAAATCAAAATGTATCGGAGATTTCTCTTCCTCAGTCAGCTGCGCTGACAGCTCCCTCATCAGAGGGAGCTTATTAAAACTCCTCAATCCGCTTCCTGCAATTTTTGCTTATATAATAAATATATAAATATATATTGCAAGTTAAATTGCATTTTGCTATAATGATAGTGTATTTATATTGAAGAAGCATACCCATTTTGAACAAAGGAGGCTTTTTTGTTGAAAAAGAAAATAGACCTTCTTGAAATAACGCTTATCGCATTCATGGCGGTGATGATAATTTTCACCGGAATGTCCGCGGCTTATGATAAAAAGATTTTCGTAATCCAGCTTATCATAACCCTCGGCGCACTCGCCTTCGGAATCTGGAGGCTTTTTGCGGCAAGGCGTGATTCAAGAAAGTTTCTTGAATATGTGGGCGGAAGGCTCGGCGCTGTCCGAAGCGACACCCTGATAAAATTCCCGATGCCCGTTGCAGTTGCGAACGGCGAAGGCGAAATTATCTGGAGCAACAGCCTTTTCCATGAAGAGGTCATGAAGGGCGAAGAGGTATTCGGAAAAAACATAAGCGAATTCCTCGGCGGGTTCGAGATTGAAAAAGCCTTTGCTCCGGGCGGATGCGAAGCTATTTGCGGCGGCGGAAGCTATTCCGTTTTTGCAACCACTTCCGAAGACCTTGGCGAAAAGCTTTTCGGGCTTTATTTCATCGACAGAACCAACGAAAAGCGTGTTGAAAAACTTTATGACGAAAGCCGTCCGGCGGTTCTTTCAATCGCTCTCGATAACCTTGAAGAACTTTTTGCGAACTGCAAGGAAAGCGAAAAAAGCTGGATCAAAGGCGAGGTTGAAAAACTTTTCGAAGATTTCGTTGCGGAAAACCACGCTTTCCTCAAACGAAATTCAAGTTCCAAATATGTTGCGGTGGTCGAAGAAAAATATCTTCGCAAAATGGAAGAAAGGCGTTTTTCGATTCTTGACAGGGCAAGAAAAATTCTTACAAGCGAAGATCTTCCCGTAACCCTTTCCATCGGTGTTGCAAGAGGAGATTATTCCCTTGATAAACTTAATGAAATTTCCCTTCAGGCGCTTGAAATGGCTCTTGGCCGAGGCGGCGACCAGGCCGCGGTAAAAAACGTGAACGGATATGAGTTTTACGGCGGTTACGCAAAGGGAATCGAAAAGAGAACAAAGGTCAAAACAAGGGTCATCGGCGCCGCCTTGGCGGATCTTATCGAATCAAGCTCCAACGTCCTTGTTATGGGGCACCGCTTCGGCGACCTCGACTGCATCGGCGCCGCCATCGGCATGGCGGAAGGTGTCCGGGATATGGAAAAGAACTGCCACATCGTGGTCAACCGCGAAACCTGCCTTGCAAAACCCCTTATTGATAAAACCGAAAAGGCAGGAACCCTCGAACTTTTCATTTCGCCGGAAGAGGCAAAGGAACTTATCAACGAAGATACCCTTCTTATAATTGTTGATACCCATATCCGCGGGCTTCTGGAATCCCAGGATATTTATAACGCCTGCCGGAACGTGGTGGTAATTGACCACCACAGAAGAATGGTGGGAAGCATTGATAACGCCGTTATCTTCTATCACGAACCCTATGCTTCCTCCGCTTCCGAAATGGTTACGGAACTTCTCCAATATCTCGACAGCAGATGCAGAATTACGAAAGCCGAAGCGGAAGCTCTTCTTGCGGGAATCATGCTCGATACAAAGAGCTTTTCCATGAGAGCGGGCGTAAGAACCTTCGAAGCGGCCGCCTACCTTAAAAAGATGGGCGCGGATACCGTTAAGGTGAAAGAACTTTTCAGCGGAAGTCTTTCAAGCTATCAGCACCGCTCGAAAATCGTTTCCACCGCAGAAATTTACCGCGGATGCGCGGTTTCCTTCGCAAAAAGCTATGACGATATCGGAATAGTCGCTCCCCAGGCGGCGGATGAACTCCTTGCCATAAATGGGGTTGCTTCTTCCGTTGTTATGTATAAAACCGCAGTGGGCGTTTCCTTTTCCGCAAGAAGCCTTGGCGGAATGAACGTCCAGGTAATTATGGAAGCTTTGGGCGGCGGCGGTCACCAAACCATGGCCGGTGCCCAGATTCCGGATATCACCCCCCAGGAGGCAAAGGAAAAACTTCTTGCCGCCATTGATGATTATTATGAAAAAGCCGCAGGTCATGCGGACGAATAATTTACCTCCCCTAACAGGGGAGCCAAGTTCAGAACATCCCGAAAGGAGTTATATATTATGAAAGTTATTCTTCTCGAAGACGTAAAAGGTTCCGGAAAAAAAGGCGAACTCGTCAATGCTTCCGACGGTTATGCAAGAAACTATCTTCTTCCTAAAAAACTTGCAATGGAAGCAACCCCCCAGGCTCTTAACGAACTGAAACAGAGAGAAGCCGCAAAGGAACGCAAACTTGCCCTTGAAAAACAGGCAGCAATGGATTCCGCCGCGGTTATCAAGGAAAAAACCGTAAAAATCACCGGCGCTGCCGGCTCCAACGGAAAACTCTTTGGTTCCGTAACCGCCGCCGACGTTGCAGCGGAAATCAAAAAACAGTACGGCATCGAAGTGGATAAAAAGAAAGTTTCTCTTGAAGGCGATATCAAATCCTTTGGCACCTTCAATGCGGAAGTAAAATTCGGCCACGGCGTTTCTGCAAAACTTTACGTTCTCGTTTCCGAATAATCCCAAAAACGCCCCTTGTTAAAGGGGAAAGGGACACAAAGTGGCGAGAGGGTTCACAAAAAAGAATCCATCCGTCATCGTCGCTGTGCTCCGATGCCACCTCCCTTTAGGCAAGGGAGGCTATTACAAAGAGGTGAAAACATTGGAAAACGATAATCCGCTTTTGCTCGGAATGGACCTGCCCTATAGCCTTGAGGCAGAACAGAGCGTTCTCGGTGCGGTTCTTGTGGAACCGGGCTGCCTTTCGGAACTGGTCGAAAGGCTCCGTCCGGACAGCTTTTATCGCCCCCAGCACAAAGCTCTCTTCGGCGAAATGGTGCGAATGTTCACTGCCGGAGAACCGGTTGACTTCATAACTTTGCTTGAAGCGGCAAAGGAAGAAGAAATCTTCCAGAGCGAGCAGGAAGCAAAAATATATCTTTCCCGACTTATGGAAATTGTTCCTTCCGTAAGGAACCTTGGGGCCTATGTGGATATCATCCTTGATAAACAGCTCACAAGAAACCTTATCGAAGTTTCCGGCGGAATCCTTAACGATGCAAGGGAAAGCGGCGCAGAAGGAAAAATCCTTCTGGATTCCGCGGAGCAGAAAATATATGATATCCGCCAGGGCAGAGATGCCAGGGGGCTTGTTCCCATAAGCGACACCCTTATCGAAGCTTATGACCGCATTAATAAGCTTTCCGGCGAGGACAGGGAACAGTATCTGGGACTTAAAACCGGATATTCCGCGGTTGATGCAAAGCTTGGCGGACTCAATAAATCCGACCTTGTAATCATCGCTGCCCGTCCGGGTCTTGGCAAAACAAGTTTTGCCCTCAATATCGCCGCAAAAGTTGCCATGAAGCAGAAAAAGAACGTGGCAATCTTCTCCCTCGAAATGAGCAGCGAACAGATAACTTCCAGAATGCTTTCCTGCGAAGCCATGGTCGAAAGCTGGAAGCTGCGCATAGGTTCCCTCGAAACTTCCGACTGGACAAGGCTTGCGGAAGCGGCACAGATGCTTAACAAAACCAATATCCTTATTGATGATACCGCCGGCATCACTGTTTCGGAAATGAAGGCGAAGCTCAGAAGGGTAAAAAATCTCGACATTGTTATCATCGACTATCTCCAGCTTATGTCCTCCGGAAAAAGAAGCGATAACCGTGTTCAGGAAGTTTCTGAAATGACAAGAAACCTCAAACTTATGGCGAAGGAACTCAATGTTCCGGTAATCGTTCTTTCCCAGCTTTCCCGAGGAACCGAAAGCAGACAGGGACACAAACCGATGCTTTCCGACCTTCGTGAATCCGGTTCCATCGAGCAGGATGCGGATATCGTAATGTTCCTTTATCGCGAATCTTATTACCAGCAGCAGGAAGGCGTTGCAACGCCCGAAGCAGATACGGTGGAAGTCATAGTTGCAAAAAACCGCCACGGCGAAACCGGAACGGCAGTCCTTTGCTGGGATGGCCAGTTCACCAAGTTCACAACTTTGGAGGAAGACCGATGAGCACCGCACCGCTTGACCTTGAAGCGGTAAAAAGGGTTATCGTGCACCATTCGATGCTCAAAAGCGGCGACGGAGTGGTTGCCGCTGTTTCCGGAGGGTGCGATTCTTCTGTTTTGCTCCATGTTCTTTGGAAGCTGAGCACGGAGATGGATCTTAAAATCATCTGTGCCCATGTCAACCACAATCTTCGGGGCGAAGAAAGCAGAAGGGACGAAGCTTTTGTTCGTTCCATTTGCGAAAAATACGGCATAGAATGCCGGGTTTTAAGCGCAAACGTTGCCGAATTTGCCGAAAAAGAGGGTTTGAGCACCGAAGAAGCAGGAAGAAAGCTTCGATATGAGTTTTTTGAGCACTGCGCTGACGAGCTTGGTAAAAACGCAAAAATTGCAACGGCGCACAGCCTTTCGGACTGCGCCGAAACCTATATTTTCAATTCCGCAAGGGGTGCTTCCCTTTCCGGAATCTGCGGGATTCCGCCGGTTCGGGGAAGAATAATCCGCCCGCTGATTGAATTTTCGAGGGAGCAGATTGAAAGCTATGCGAATGAGCACGGGCTTGATTATGTTACCGACAGCACGAACCTTACGGATGAATATACCCGCAACAAAATTCGCCATGGGGTTATTCCGGTGATGAAGGAAATAAACCCGGGCTTCGAAAAGGCTTTTCTTCGGCTTTCGAAGAATCTTGCGGAAGCAAGGGATTTTATCGACTGCGAAGCGGAAAAGCTCCTTGAATCCGCAAAAACAAAAGAAGGCTTTGACGGCGGAATAATCGAAAAAGCGCACCCCGCGCTCAAAAACCGCGCCGCCGCGATGATTCTTGAATCCTTCGGGTTTGCCTTTGATAACGAGCGAACCATAAGGCTTGCGGAAAGATTCGGCGGAAAAGACTTCAAGGAAGAACTTTCGAAAAACGAATATCTTGTTCAGAAAAACAAAATCGTTTTCAGTGAAAGAAAGGCAGAACCGGCAGAAAGAATCGCGAAAACGGAATTTTCTCCGGGAAAAATCCTTCTTTCAAAGGAAAAATCCCTTGAAATCAGCCTTTTGTCATACGGTGAATTCAAAAATTCATATAAAATTAACAGTTACGTTTTAAAAGATACATTTGATTATGATAGTATAATCGGCAAAGCCGTCATCCGTTCAAGGGAAGAAGGCGACAAAGCCGATATCCACGGCGGAACAAAAACGCTGAAAAAACTCTTCATCGAAGAAAAAATCCCCGCGGAAAAACGGAATTCCGTCGCGGTGATTGCGGATGATGAAGGGGTAATCTGGGTCGAAGGGCTTGGCGCAGCAAAGCGCGCAAGACTTTCGGAAAAAACAGTAAATGTGGCGGCGATGAAAATCCGCCATGAAATAAATGATTTATAAGACGGAGGATGCGGCAAAATGTATAATATGGAAGACGACATCGAAAGGATTCTTCTTTCTGAAAAAGACATCAAAAAAGCAGTCAAAAAAATGGGCAAGGCCATAAGCAAGGATTATGCCGATAAAAACCTTATGCTTGTTGCGGTTCTCAAAGGTTCCGTTGTTTTCATGGGCGATCTTATGAGAGCGATAACCATTCCGGTAAATATCGACTTCATGGCCGTTTCCAGCTATGGCAGCGGAACAAAATCCAGCGGCGTTGTAAAAATCATCAAGGACCTTGACCACGACCTTTCCGGAAAAGACATTCTTATTGTCGAGGATATCCTTGACAGCGGAATGACCCTTTCCTATCTTACCAACCTTCTCAAACAGAGAAACGTTGCTTCCATAAAAATCGCAACCTTCCTTGATAAACCGGAACGCCGCGTTGCGGAAATCACCCCGGATTATTGCTGCTTCACCGTTCCGGATGAATTTGTTGTGGGTTACGGGCTTGACTTTGACCAGCAATACCGCAACCTTCCCTATGTGGGCATCCTTAAACCGGGAGTTTATGAAAAATAATTTACCTCCCTTGTTAAAGGGAGGGGGACCGTTGCCGTAGGCACGGTGGAGGGATTCCTTCCACGCATACAGCAATGGTAATTATAAAAAAGAATCCCCTCGCCACACCAAAAGGTATGTGGCCCTCTCCCCTTTAGACAAGGGGCGCATAATATAAATCGGAGTTGATCTTTTTTTGAGCAATAAAATTAAAACAATAATTTCATACGCTGCGGCGCTTCTTCTGCTTCTTTTCCTCACTTCCCTTATGTTCACCATGAACAAGGAAGAACCGGTTAAGCTTAAATATTACGAAGTGCTCGGAATGTTTGAAAACGCTGAAGTCGAAAGCTATGTTCTCGATCTTGGCACAGGCGAACTTACCTTTACCAAAAAGCCCGAAGAAGGCAAGGAAAAGGGCGAAAAAATCAAATATACCGTCCCGAACGTTTCTGTTTTTCTTGCGGATGTGGAACTTATCAATGAGCAGAACGGTTTTTCCGCAACAGAAATGAAGCCGGACTATCTGCCGATAAAGGAGACCCCCTGGTGGATTTCCATGATTCCGACTCTTCTTCTCATCGGCGCGATGGCAGTTTTCTGGTTCTTTATGATGCGCCAGCAGAACGGCGGCAAAGTTATGGATTTTGCCAAGGCGAAATATAAGGATAAAGCCGGGGATAAACCCACCACCTTTGCGGATGTTGCGGGCTGCAACGAAGAAAAAGAGGAACTTGAGGAAATTGTAGAATTCCTCAAGCACCCGAACCGCTTCAATGCTCTCGGCGCAAGAATTCCGAAGGGCGTTCTCCTTATGGGCCAGCCCGGTACCGGTAAAACTCTTCTTGCAAGAGCTGTTGCCGGCGAAGCGGGCGTTCCTTTCTTCTCAATTTCCGGTTCCGACTTTGTTGAAATGTTCGTCGGCGTCGGCGCAAGCCGTGTTCGCGACCTTTTTGGCGAAGCGAAAAAGAACGCACCGGCAATCATCTTCATCGATGAAATCGATGCTGTGGGCCGTCACAGAGGCGCAGGTCTTGGCGGCGGACATGATGAACGTGAGCAGACCCTTAACCAGCTTCTTGTTGAAATGGACGGTTTTGGCAACAACACCGGAATCATCGTTATGGCCGCGACCAACCGTGCGGATATCCTCGACCCTGCACTTCTTCGTCCGGGTCGTTTTGACCGCCAGATCGTTGTGGGCGCACCGGATGTTGAAGGCCGCGAAGCGATTCTTAAAATTCACACAAAGAACAAACCCCTCGGTCCGGACGTTGATCTTTCCGTAATCGCAAAATCCACCGCAGGATTCACCGGTGCGGAACTTGAAAACCTTACGAACGAAGCCGCTCTTCTTGCCGCAAGACGCAAGAAAAAAGCCATAACCATGAAGGAAATCGAGGAAGCAACCATAAAGGTTGTTGCAGGCCCCGAAAAACGCTCCAAAAAAGTGAACGATAAAGATAAACGCCTTACTTCCTATCACGAAGCGGGTCACGCGGTTGTGACTTATTTCTGCAAAACCCAGGATCCCGTTCACGAAATTTCCATTGTTCCAAGAGGTTATGCGGGCGGATATACCATGAGCCTTCCCGTTGAGGACAGAAATTACGTCACCAAAGGATATATGGAAGAGGAACTTTGCACCCTTCTGGGCGGAAGAGTTGCGGAAGCGATAGTCCTCGGTGATATTTCCACTGGTGCTTCCAATGATATTGAAAGAGCCACCAGAATTGCAAGAAACATGGTTACCCGCTATGGCTTCAGCGAAAAGCTCGGCCCGATCGTTTACGGTTCCGACGAAAACGAAGTGTTCCTTGGAAGAGATTACGGCCAGAACAAGCATTATTCCGACGATATTGCTTCCGATATCGACAGCGAAATCAGAAGATTTGTTGACGAAGCTTATGCAAAAACCGAATCCATTCTTCGCGCACACCGCGATAAACTGGATGCAGTTGCCGCAGTCCTTATGGAAAAAGAAAAAGTCACCGGCGCGGAATTTGCTGAAATTATGGATCCTAAACCCGTAATTGAAGAAGTTCCCGCAGCAGAAACCGCGGAACCGGAAGTCCTTTCCGAACCCGCACCCGAAACCGAAGAATAATCCGATGCAAAAAGCTCCCGCGGAAAATCCGCAGGAGCTTTTTTATTCCTTTCACGTTTTACCATAGGGGCGGATATCATCCGCCCGCAATCTTGCCTCCCCTGAAAGGGGAGGTGGATTTTTCGCCTTTGGCGAAAAAGACGGAAGGGTTTCAATAAATCTTTTGCATTTTACCGTAGGGAACGGTCTTGACCGTTCCGCAATGTAGGGCGGGGGCTTGCTCCCGCCGCAAATAAGCAACCCGGAGGGTAGCCTCCCTTGCCTAAAGGGAGGTGGCATCGCGAAGCGATA
>JAFXGY010000011.1 GCA_017536625.1 Oscillospiraceae bacterium
ATGTACCCCCATTTCTTTGACTGGCGCAAAGAAACGGCGGTACAACCGCCAAAGAAACGCCTTTCAACCCCTAACCGCTCGCTCCCGCGAGCGATTCCCCCTATCCAGGGGGAATAAACTCTCCACCGAAAGAACGGAGATTCCGAATCTCAACCGTCGTCGTTCAGGCCGACAACGGATTTTCATTTTCCCTCTGCCACCCGACCGTTTTTGTTGCAACACCATTTCACCGTAGGGAACGGTCAAGACCGTTCCGCAAAAAAGCTTTCCCCAATCAAAAAAACCGATATCCCTGGGGCCTGAAAAGGCTTTTTATAAATAATTTTTTCACAAATTGCTCAAAAGCACTTTATTTTCAATTTTTGTTGAGTTATAATATATACGGCTAATTTTCCCCATTTTTAAGGATATGGAGGATTTTTATATGCAGGAATTTGACCTTAAAACAAAAGTTTATTTTGGCGAAAACGCATTGGACCACCTTCTTGATAAGGACAGCAAATGCGCCTTCATCGTAGCGGATCCTTTCACCGTAAAAAGCGGACTTATAAAAAACGTCACCGACAGGCTTGATGCCACCGATGTTCCCTATCTCATTTATGACGACGTTGTTCCGGATCCCCCCATGGATAAGGTCATCATCGGGGTGCAGAAAGCTCTCGATCTTCGCCCGGACTGCATTATGGCAGTCGGCGGCGGCAGCGCAATAGATTTCACCAAAGCGGTCAAAATGTTTGCCCATCGTGCAGATCCGACTTTCGATCCGCCTTTTGTTGCAATTCCCACCACCAGCGGAACCGGAAGCGAAGTTACCGAAGTTTCCGTAATTACCGACCCGGTGAAGAAAATAAAATATCCTCTCGTTTCCGAAGAACTCATCGCTGACGTTGCGATTCTTGATGCGGAGCTTGTAAAAACCGTTCCGAAAACCATCACCGCGGATACCGGTATGGATATCATCACCCACGCCATCGAAGCATTCGTCAGCACCGGAAACAGCGAATTTTCCGATGCCCTTGCGGAAAGAGCAATCAAACTTTGCTGCCGTTATCTCTGCCGTTCCTACCTCAACGCAAATGATATGGAAGCAAGGGGCAAAATCCACGTTGCTTCCTGCATGGCGGGCATGGCTTTTAACGAAGCAGGTCTTGGTCTTAACCACGGAATGGCTCATCAGCTTGGCGCAAGATTCCATATTCCCCACGGAAGAGCAAACGCAATGCTTCTTCCCTGCATCATCAGCTATAACAGCGATATTACCAATATGACCATTCCCCATGAAAATCTTCCTGCATGCGTCAAAAAATACTGCGAAATCGCCGCATCCCTCGGAATCGTAAACTTCAACGAAGTTTCCACAGTCCGCTCTTTTATGAATTATATCAAAATTCTTACCAGAGAGATGGATATGCCCTGCTGCATCAAAGATGTCGGCGGAATTACGAAGGAAGAATACTTCGCCGCCATTGATGAAATGGCCGATGCCGCACTTCTTGATGCCACCACAAAAACGAACCCGAGAGTTCCCAAAAAAGAGGATATCGTCGCAATTTACGAAGCCCTCTGGGATCTCCACCGCGACGATGATAGATATTGATAAAAAACCAAAAGCACCCGGAAGGGTGCTTTTTTCTTTATCAGCAGTTTTTTCGTATGGGCGGATATTATCCGCCCGCAAAAAAGCTCCCCATTACGGGGAGCCCTGGCATAATTTTATTTTTAAAGAAGCTTATCTATTTCCGCTTTGATTTTTTCAAAAACCTCTTCAATTGTTCCGGCGGAATCAATTACAGCGATGTTATCGCGGTTTTTAAGCATTTCAAAAACAATTCCGTAACGGCGGCGAGTTTCCTTTATCATTGCGGCGTTTTCCTCATAAATTTCAAAATGGGTTCTGCCCGCACGGATATGTTCATGGCATTTTTCCGGGTCCATATCAAGAAAAATGCAGATATCCGGCTTTGTGATGAAAGGACATTCAAGGTTCATGTGGGCAACCCAATCCATAGCGCCGTCAACGCCCTGATATGCAAGAGAAGAATAATAATATCTGTCACAAACAACATCCGTTCCTTCGGAAAGATGCTTGATTATGCCGTTTTTCGGGCTTACGTTGTGCTGAACTCTATCTGCCGCAAACATTGCCGCAAGTTCTTCGCGGGTTCTCGGGTGTTCGCCGCCAAGCCCATCCCGAACCATTCCGCCAAGCCCCGTTGCGGTGGGTTCCGCGGTGTGGTGGATATATCTTCCCTTCGAGCGGAGATATTCCGCCAGAAGATTTGCCTGGGTGGTTTTTCCGCTTCCGTCAACACCCTCTATTACAATAAAAAGTCCGCGTTTGTTTTCCAAAATAAAAACGCTCCTTTCAAAAATTCTATGATAATTATATTAAGATAAAGGTCTTTTGTCAAACGGGTTTTTGTGGTATGATAACATTATAAAAAGTATAATTTTGCGCCAAACCGTAGGGGCGGATATTATCCGCCCGAAAAAAACGGATGGGATTTTGAATCTTTAGCCGCTTTGCGGTTTTCCTGCTTATACAAAAGGGCTTTCAGAAAAAAACAAGGAGGTTTTCTTATGGAAGAATATTTTGAATCCAACCTTTTTTCAAAACCTTTTCTCAGCGCGGTAATAGTTGCCGCCGGAAGTTCCGCAAGAATGGGCGGAAAAGATAAGATTTTTCTTCCCGTTGCGGGAATCCCCGTCGTCGCAAGAAGCCTTCTTGCTTACGAAAACTGCGAGGACGTTTCCGAAATCATTGTTGTAACAAGGGAAGATTCCATCGCAAAAATGGAAGAACTTGCGGCGGAATACGGCATAAAAAAGCTCCGGGCAGTCGTCCCCGGCGGAAACACAAGAGCTGAATCCGTAAAAAACGGCGTTTTCGCGGTTTCAAAAAAAGCGGATTTCGTCGCAATCCACGACGGAGCAAGACCCCTTGTTCTTCCGGAAGATATCAGCCGCTGCGCCGGAGATGCTTTTGAATACGGCGGCGCTGTGCTCGCTGTTCCGGCGGTGGATACCATAAAATACGCAAAGAAAAACGGCTTTGTGGAATATACCCCCGCAAGAGAAAAACTTTTTGCGGTGCAGACCCCCCAGATTTTCAGCCTTGAAATTTATAAAACCGCAATGGAAAGGGCATTCCGGGAACTTTCGGACTGGACCGACGACAGCAGAATTTTTGAAAACGACGGAAGAAAAGTTTTTCTTACGGAAGGAAAACGCTATAACATAAAAATCACCTCGCCGGAGGATATCCTCATCGCCGAGGCGCTTTTGAAAGGCAGGGAAAATCAATGATTCGCATAGGACACGGCTACGACGTGCACAAACTTGTTGAGGGAAGACGCCTCGTGCTCGGCGGAGTGGAGATTCCTTATGAAAAAGGCCTGCTCGGACATTCGGATGCTGACGTGCTTGCTCATGCGGCGGCGGATGCCCTTCTTGGGGCGCTGGCTCTTCCGGATATCGGAAGAAGATTTCCGGATAAGGACCCGAAATATAAGGATGCCGACAGCATCGAACTTTTGAAAGACGTATATTCCGAAGTTTTGAGCATGGGGTATAAAATCTGCAACATGGACTGCACCGTTATTGCAGAAAAGCCGATGCTAAAGCCATTTATTGAGCAAATGAGAGGCGTTTTGGCAAGCGCTTTGAGCACGGATATAGGCAACATCAACATCAAAGCCACCACCGAAGAAGGCCTTGGCCTTCGGGGAGAAGGAATCGGTGCTCACGCGCTCGTCCTTTTGGAAAAATGATATAAAAAGGCGGTTTTCCACAAAAAAAGCACCCGAAAAGGGTGCTTTTTTCGTTATCCAAGGTAATCTCCGGAAAGATAGCGGTTGCCCGTATCCGGGAAGATTGTCACGATGTTTTTTCCCTTGTTTTCCGGAAGCTTCGCAAGCTTCACCGCGGCGCAAAGAGCTGCGCCGGAAGAAATTCCCGCAAGATAGCCTTCCTTTGCGGCAATCATCCTGCCGTATTCATAAGCTTCTTCGCCGGAAACGCCGATCACTTCGTCAATGACGGAAAAATCCACATTATCCGGAATATAGTTCGGGCCTATGCCCTGGATTTTATGCTTTGCGGCGGGGCCTTTTTTGCTGAGGAGCGGGGATTCCGCCGGTTCCACCGCAACGATTTTTATGCCGGGGATATTATCCTTGAGGTATTTTCCGCAGCCGCTTACCGTTCCGCCGGTGCCGCTTCCCGCAACAAAAATGTCGATTTTTCCGTCCGTCTGTTCAAACATTTCCGGGCCGGTGGTAAGGATATGTGCAAGGGGATTCGCGGGATTTTTGAACTGCGCCGGCATGAAGGAACCGGGGTTTTCCGCAAGAAGTTCATTTGCTTTTGCAATGCATCCGGTCATGCCAAGGGAGCCTTCGATAAGAATAAGCTCCGCCCCAAGAGCTTTGAGCACGGCTCTGCGTTCAATGCTCATGGTATCGGGCATGATGATTATGCAGCGGTAACCTCTTTCCGCCGCCACCGCCGCAAGTCCGATTCCGGTGTTGCCGCTGGTGGGTTCAATGATAAGGGAACCGGGCTTCAGCAAGCCGCTTTTCTCCGCTTCGTCAATCATTGAGCAGGCGACTCTGTCCTTGATGCTTCCGCCGGGGTTGAGCCCTTCGAGCTTTGCGAAAATTTTTGCTTCAAGCCCAAGTTCTTTTTCGATGGCGCAAAGTTCAAGCATCGGGGTATTGCCGATAAGTTCGCTGAAATTTCTTGCAATTTTCATATATGATCTCCTTTCAAAACTGCCTTCCTTGCCTGAAGGAAGGGGGACCGTTGCCGTATGGCACGGTGGAGGGATTCATCTCCTCCGGGGAGCTTATAAAAATATTATACCCATTTTCACCCCTTTCTGCAATTACTATTTGACAAAGGCGCTCTTTTTTATTATTATATATAAGTAAAAGTTCGCCTATGAAGGAGGAGCCAATCTCATGAATCTTGCAAAGTATCTTGATATCGCGCCGGAGGTCAAATCCGCTCTTGAAAACGGAAAACCCGTCGTCGCGCTGGAATCCACTATCATCAGCCACGGAATGCCTTACCCCCAGAACGTGAACACCGCAAGGAACGTCGAAAAATTCATCCGTTCCGAAGGAGCAGTTCCCGCAACCATCGCCATCATCGGCGGCAAATTCAAAGTAGGTCTTTCGAGCGAAGAAATAGAATATTTCGGCAAAAAAGGCACCAAAATCGCAAAGGCAAGCCGCCGCGATCTTCCTGTCCTTGCCGCAATGAAGGCTGACGGCGCAACCACCGTTGCTTCCACAATGATCATTGCCGCCATGGCGGGAATCAAAGTTTTCGCGACCGGAGGCATCGGCGGAGTTCACCGCGGAGCAGAAACCACCATGGATATTTCCGCCGACCTTGAAGAACTTGGCAGAACCGACGTAATGGTTGTCTGCGCCGGCGCAAAATCCATTCTCGATATAGGACTCACCCTTGAATATCTTGAAACAAAGGGCGTTCCTGTAATCGGTTACGGCACCGATGAACTTCCCGCATTTTATTGCAGGGAAAGCGGATTCGGAGTTGATTACAGAATCAACACTCCCCAGGAACTTGCCGCGGCATTCAAAGCAAAACTCGATCTCGGAATCCACGGCGGTATGCTTGTCGGAAACCCCATTCCGAAGGAATATGCAATGAGCAAAGGCATGGCTGACAGAGCCATCGAAATCGCAGTCAAAAAAGCCGAAGAAAACAACATCAAAGGCAAGGAACTCACCCCCTTCCTTCTCACCCTTGTTAAGGAAATGACCGGCGGAATGAGCCTTGATTCCAACATCGAACTTGTTTATAACAACGCAAAACTTGCCGCCAAAACCGCGGTTCACCTTGCGGCACTTTCCGCAGATGACGAAGCGGAAGCAGGTTTTGATGAACTCCGTGCGGAAATTGCGGACGACACCGCCGAATCCATAAAAGCGGAACTCGCTTCCTTCCGGGGCGAAATGGAAACCCTTATTGCCCAGCGCGTTGCGGCAGTTCAGCAGATGGCACCGAATCCTTATATGAACCCCTATATGAATCCTTACGCAATGCCCCAGCAGATGCCGCAATATCAGCAAGATCCCCAGTTCCAGCAGAATCCTTACGGCATGCCGTATCAGCAGAATCCCTATGCAATGCCCCAGCAGAACCCTTACGCAATGCCCCAGCAGCCTCCGATGCAGCCCGCAGCCCAGCCTGCTCCGGCACCCTACGTAAATCCCTATAAACCCGTTCGTCCCGAACCCGTTCCTGCACCCCAGCCGGAACCTGTTCCCGCACCGAACCCCTATAAATCCATTCCCGATGAAGAATGGGTAAATCCCTTCGCACCGAAGCGCGCAAAAGCTCCGGAACCCGTAATCGAGGAAGAACCCGTCATCGAAGAACCGGTTGTTGAAGAACCCGTCGAGGAAATCTTTGAAGAACCGGTAATCGAGGAACCTGCAGAAGAAATTTCCGAAGAAGCGGAAGAAATCTTCGATGAACCCGCGGAAGAAGAAACCGAAGAAGTTCCCGCCGAAGAACCCGTTCCCGAACCCGCGGAAGAACCCGCCGAGGAAGAGGAAGAATATACCGTAACGGAATATGTTCCCCCGGTGCGCGAAGAAAGACGCAAACCGGATAATATGGTAAAACCCGAAACCGATTCCGAAGGCATGACTGCCTATGACCCGGAATTTTATCGCAAACGCAACGAAGAACGCAAACAGCGCCTTGCGCAGGCTGCCGGCGAACAGAAACACAAAGAAGAAGCCAAAGCGGCAGAACCGGAATATATCGATTGCAAAGGCCCGCTTGAATTTACCGGCGAACACCCCTGGGCATGGAAATGCACCCGCTGCGGACAGCTTTTCCAGAAGCACGAAATTCCGCACAAATGCGTTAAAACCGACTGATAAAAATAATCCTGCGGAGGGACTTTTTCCATGAAGTCCCTCCGTTTGTGGGTTAAACGGAGGCAAAAAATGCGCCTTTTCACCGCTCTTTGCTTTGATGATGGAACAAAAAAGGCGCTTTTCGATGCGGAAAAAGCCGCAGAAAGCGCCTCGGAAGGAAGTTTCACCCTTTTCGAAAATTTCCACCTCACCCTTGTTTATATCGGCGAAACCGAAAGGGCTGAGGAGATAAAGACCGCCCTTGAGGAAATCGAATTCCCCGCTTTCGAATATAAAATTTCCGGCAGCGGGACTTTTGAAAAAAAGATTTTTTGGGCGGGAACCGAAGAAAACGAAAAACTTTTTCTTCTGCAAAAACTTGTTTTTGAAAAGCTGAAAAAGCTTGGTTTTGAACTTGACGAGCGGGAATTCGTTCCCCACATAACCATTGCGAAGAAGTTTTCGCCAAAAGAAAATTTCTGTCCCGAAGAAACCGAAAGGCTTTTGCCGAAAAAAGCCGTATCGGCAAACCGCATAAGCCTTATGAAATCGGAACGTATTGATGACGTTCTGCAATATACCGAAATTTATTCCCGGAATCTTATCTGAAAGGAAAATGAGAAAAATGGAAGAAACCTTTACCGCGGGCATAAGCCCCGGCGGACTTACCGGCGGAAGAGAAATCAGAATACTTATCTGCCACATCCTTTCGGAAATCGGCGAACCCATGAGCTTTGACGAAATGACCGAAGCAATTCTTGCGGAAGGCACCGCCAATTATTTTGAATTTGCGGATGCCCTTGCGGAACTTCGGGAAAGCGCCTGCGTTGTTCCGATAAAAACCGATTCCGGAATCAACGTATATACCGTTACGGAAAAAGGCAAGGCCGCCGCAAAAACCCTTGAAGGAGATCTTCCCCTTTCCGTAAAGGAAAAATCCGAAAAAAGCGCAAGGAATATTATCAAGCGCCGCCGCATAGAAAAAGAAAACCTTGTTTCCATCAAAAAAACCGAAGACGGATTTATCATCCATATAAGAGTCACCGATATCGGCACCGACCTTATGGATCTTTCCCTTTTCATGCCCACCTGGGAACAGGCCCTTGCGGTTAAGGAAAAATTCCTTGGCGACCCCGCCGGAACTTATATGGGCGTTCTTGAAACGCTGGCAGGGAAATTTTAATATTAACCTCCCCTTGTCAGGGGAGGTGGATTTTGCCGAAGGCAAAAGACGGAGGGGTAGTCAAACAATATCTCTCCATCAGTCTGCTTCGCAGGCAGCTCCCTCATCAGAGGGAGCCTGATATGATTAAAAACCGAAAAGAGGTTTTAAATAAATGGCAAAGAAAACCGTTGCTCTGCTTTTCGGCGGAGTTTCCAGCGAATATGATGTTTCCTGCATGTCCGTTTCTTCCGTTTGGGAAAACATCGACAGGGAAAAATATGAACCCGTTCTCCTCGGAATCACGAAGAACGGCGAATGGTATCTTTATGAAGGGGATATCGAAAAAGTCCGCGCCCATGAATGGGATAAAGATTCCGAAAACATTAAAAAAGCATATATCTGCCCGGACAGAACCGTTCACGGCGCCATGGTGAAAACCGAAAAAGGCTGGGATGAACTTTATATCGATCTTGTCTTCCCCGTTCTTCACGGAAAAAACGGCGAAGACGGAACCATGCAGGGCCTTTTGGAAATTGCGGGTCTTCCCTATGTCGGCTGCAAGGTGCTTTCTTCCGCAGCCTGCATGGATAAAGATGTCTGCCACACCCTTCTCAAGGGTGCGGGCATTGCCCAAGTTAAGTGGCTGACCTATCTTAAAGGAAACACCGATTTTGAAAAAACTGCAAAAGAAGTCGAGCACGAACTCGGCTGGCCCGTTTTCGTAAAACCCGCTAACGCAGGTTCTTCCGTGGGAATTTCCAAAGTGAAATCCGCCGATATGCTCAAAGAAGCAATGGAACTTGCTTTTGAGCACGACGTCAAAATCATCATCGAAGAAGCGGTGCTCGACCCCATCGAAGTCGAATGTGCCGTGCTCGGAAACGACAAACTTATGGTCGGCGGCCCCGGAGAAATTGTTCCGGCAGATGAATTTTACAGCTATGACGCAAAATATTACAACGACGAAAGCGAAACTTTCATCAAAGCAAGAATTCCGGAAGAAACGGCGGAAAATATCCGCGAAACCGCGAAAAAGGCCTATAAAATTCTTGGCTGCAGCGGACTTACAAGGGTGGATTTCCTTATCGAGCGCGATACCGGAAAAATCGTCCTCAACGAACCAAACACCCTTCCGGGCTTCACCAATATTTCAATGTATCCGAAGCTTATTATGAGCACCGGCATGACCTATTCCGGACTTATCGATAAACTTCTGGAACTTGCCTGCGAATAAATAAAAGCCTCCCCTGAAAGGGGAGGTGGATTTTTGGTCGCAGACCGAAAAGACGGAAGGGTTTTAAGAATCCCTCCTCCACCATCTTCGATGGTCCCCCTCCTCCTCTGAGGAGGTAAAAACCTCTTACGAAAGGGGAAAATCATGGATAACAGACCTATCGGCGTTTTTGATTCAGGACTTGGCGGGCTTACCGCGGTCCGGGAACTTCGCCGCATACTTCCCGGGGAGGATATAATCTTCTTCGGCGATACGGGAAGGGTGCCTTACGGCAGCCGCAGCCCTCATATAATAAAAGAATACGCAAAGCAGTGCATGGATTTCCTTGAAAAGCAGGACGTGAAGATGATTCTTGTCGCCTGCGGAACGGTAAGTTCCGTCCTTGGGGAAAAAATAGGCGAAGGAAGGAAAATCCCCTGCATAGGCGTTCTGGAACCCACGGTGAAAGCCGCTGTTTCCGCAACCAAAAACAAAAATATCGGGCTTATCGCAACCATGGCAACCGTTGCCAGCGGTTCTTATGAAAAGCTTACCGCAAAGCTTATGCCCGAAGCGAACTTCACCGGAAAAGGCTGTCCGCTTTTTGTTCCTTTGGTGGAAAACGGATATTTCGCTTCCGATTGCGAAGTAACCCGCCTTGTGGCGAAGGATTATCTTTCCGCTTTCGAAGGAAAGGATATCGATACCCTTATCCTTGGCTGCACCCATTACCCCCTGCTTTATAATCTTATAGATTCCATCACGGAATATAAGCTCAACCTCATAGATTCCGGAAAAGAAGCCGCCCTTGGGGCAAAGGCGCTTCTGGAAGAAAGAGATATGCTTTCCGGCTGGAGGAAAATCGGCGGAATGAAGTTCTTCGTCACCGATAAGGAAGAAGGCTTCGCGAAACTTGGAAAAGAATTCCTCGGTGAAGAACTTTCCGACGTGACGAGAGTTGAGATAGAGGAACTCTGATATAAAAAAACGGTAAAACCGTAGGGGCGGATATCATCCGCCCGGAATATAACCGAACAGGGTTACAATCCCTCAGTCACCTGCGGTGACAGCTCCCTTTACACAAGGGAGCCTGATTTGAAAGGATATTTTAATGAAAAAGGACGTTATGATTTTCATAAAAGGCACCCAGGAAGTTGACGGTGAAAAAGATACCATCGAACTTATGACCAAAGGGCGCTATTACAAAAGGCGCGATACCCTTTATCTTGCCTATGAGGAAATGGACGAGGAAGATACCGAACCGACCATGAAAACCCTCCTCAAAATTGAAGGGAACGACCGCGTTACAATGACAAGAAGCGGAAAAAGAAACCAGCAGCTTATTATTGAAAAAGGAGAACGCCACCAGTGCCATTACGATAACGGCTATGCCGACTGGATTATGGGAATCCAGGGTTACGGAATCGAAAACGGGCTCGAGGATAACGGCGGAATCCTCAATTTTAAATATTCCATGGATATCAATGCCATGTTTTCAAGCGAAAATGAAGTCAACATAGTAGTCAAGGAGTGTGAAGAAAATGCGTAACTTAGTGGCGGAAGCCAAAACGCAGTACAGAGAACTTATCATCAAAGCGGTGAACGAAGCCGTTTCCGCCGGAGAACTTCCGGAAGGCGAAATCCCCGCATTCAACATCGAAATCCCCGCCGATAACAAAAACGGCGACCTTGCTTCCAATGCGGCAATGGTTTCCGCAAGGGCTTTCAGAAAAGCTCCCCGCCAGATTGCAGAAGCCATCTGCGCACATCTTAATCTTGAAGGAACCTACTTCGAAAAAGCGGAAGTTGCCGGTCCCGGATTCCTCAACGTTTTCTATGCGCCCCATTGGTTTGCAGAAACCGTTTCCGCCGTTCTTACCGAAGATGAAAGTTACGGCACCAGCAATATGGGCGAAGGCAAAAAAGTTATGGTCGAATTCGTTTCCGCAAACCCCACCGGCCCCATGCATATGGGAAATGCCCGCGGCGGCGCCATCGGCGACGGACTTGCCGAGGCAATGAAATGGTGCGGATATGACGTTACCCGCGAATTTTATATCAACGACGCAGGCAACCAGATCGAAAAATTCGGAAAATCCCTCGAAGCAAGATATCTCCAGCTCCATCTTGGCGAAGATGCAGTCGAATTCCCCGAAGACGGCTATCACGGCGAGGATATCAAAGTCCGCGCAAAGGAATTCACCGAAATAAACGGCGATAAATATGTGGAAGCATCTTCCGAAGAAAGGAAAAAAGCCCTTGTTGCCTATGCTCTTCCCGCAAACGTTGAAGGACTTCAGCGCGACCTTGGAAAATACCGCATCAACTATGACGTATGGTTCCGCGAAAGCAGCCTTTATAACGACGGCTCCATCGAAAAAATCGTAAAGATCCTTACCGATAAAGGCCTTACTTACGAAAAGGACGGCGCTCTTTGGTACAAAAATGCCGAAATCCTTACCGAGCGCTTCAAAGCGGAAGGCAAAACCGATAAACAGATCGAAGCACTCGAACTCAAGGATGACGTTATCATCCGCGCAAACGGCAACCCCACCTATTTTGCCGGCGATATCGCATATCACTATAACAAATTTGCAGAGCGCGGATTTGAAAAAGTAATCAACGTCTGGGGTGCGGACCACCACGGCCACGTTGCAAGACTTCAGGGCGCAATGGACGCAGTGGGTCTTGACGGAAGCAAGCTTGACGTTGTTCTTATGCAGATGGTTGAACTTATGCGCGACGGAAAACCCGAAAAAATGAGCAAGCGCACCGGCAAAGCCATCACCCTTACCGACCTTCTTGACGAAGTTCCGATCGATGCCGCAAGATTCCTTTTCAATATGCGTGAACCGAACACCCATCTTCTTTTCGACCTTGGACTTGCAGTAAAGAACACCAACGATAACCCTGTTTATTACGTTCAGTATGCCCACGCAAGAATCTGCTCGATTCTCCGCGGTCTTGCGGAAGACGGCGTTCACGTCAAAAACGAAAAATCCGCTTTCAGCTATACCGAACCGGAAGAATTCGCCCTCATCACCGAACTTGCGAAATTCCCCGGCGAGATTCAGGAATCCGTAAAGAACTACGATCCTTCCAGAATCACCAAATATGCCATCGAAGTCGCAACCATGTTCCACAAATTCTATAACGCATGCCGCTGCCGCTGTGAGGACGAGGACAGAATGTTTGCAAGAATCGCTCTTGCAAACGCAACCAAAAACGTAATCCGCAACGTGCTTACCATGCTCAAAGTTTCCGTTCCGGAATCCATGTAATTATATGCGCCCCTTGTCAAAGGGGAGAGGGCCACATCGCGTAAGCGGTGGCGAGGGGATTCCCGAACAATTTTAATATAACGCAAAAAAATCCCGCTTTAAAAGCGGGATTTTTTTATAAACAGGTGAAACCAGATGCGGAAAAAAGTGACTATATGAATGAAAAGGCTTTTTCAAATAAATATAAAAAGGAGGGGGAAGATTGGAAGATAAAGAAATAATCGGGCTTTTTGTGAACCGGGATGAAGAAGCGATTTTTGCTTTTAAGGAAAATTTTGAAGCCTATTGCAGAAAAATTGCCCTGAACATTCTTCGGAACGAAGAAGATGCGGAAGAATGTTTTAACGATACCTGCTTTACCCTCTGGAACCTTATTCCTCCGAACTCACCCGAAAATTTAAAAGCCTTCGCGGGAAGAATAACCCATAACATAGCGCTTAACCTTTTCCGAAAAAGATTCACCCAAAAAAGAGGGGGCGGCGAAGCCGAAATTGCCCTTTCCGAATTCGATGAATGTATTCCGGGAACGGAAACGGTTGAAGAAACCATTGAAGCAAAGGAAATCACAAAGATAATTGAAAAATTTCTTTATTCAAACCCACCGGAAAAACGCGGCATTTTCATTCGCCGTTATTGGTATATGTTTTCCGTTTCGGAAATTGCCGAAAGTTACGGATTTTCTGAAGGCAAGATAAAATCCATTCTTTTCAGGATGAGGAAGGAACTCAAAAAAGAACTTGAAAGGGAGGGCTTTTGATGAAAAACAAAAAGTTTTATGAAGCCATGGAAGGCATAAACGATGAACTTCTTCTTGAAGCCATTGAGGAACCGAAACGAAAACACCGTCCGTTAAAGAAAATAAAATGGACTTTTCTTGCGGCGGCAATATTCCTTTTGGCCGCGGTTCCGGTCGTTGCGGAAGTTTTTGAACTTGATTATTCTTTCAACGAAACGGCAAAAACTTATGATTATACGACCAACGCGAAAATAAAGGAAAGCGAACTTTCAGAAGAACTTCGGAACAGCATAAACAAAGAAATCAATTATTTCTTTTTCGACAGCCTGAAGGAAGCGGAAGAATTTATCGGAATCAGCTTTCCGAAGAACCGTGCCCTTGTTGCAAAATCCGGATTCAGCACCGACGAAAACGGAAATGAAACAGAATTCCGATATAAGGTTTACGTTATCGCCAACGAAAACAAAGAAGCGGAAAGTGTTACCTGCAATTTTTTCACCTGGAACGGCGACGTTATATCCTATATTTTCACAACGGATAAGGCTTCTTTTGACGGCGGATTGTTTTTTTATAAAAACAGCGGGGACCAGCGTTCCTCCGAACCCGAAAAATATATCACCTCCGCGGGATATGAATGCTTTATCACAAACGTTTCCAGTAATGGCTGCTTCCATTCTTCGGGAATTCTTGTTGTGAACCGAACGCTTGTAAAGATCTCTTCCCTCGGCAATACCGTTGCAAATGCAAAAGAAAATCTTATTGAAAAACTGGAATTGTTTGAATAAAAAAAATCCCGCTTTGAAAGCGGGATTTTTTGTTTTTTTACTGTGTTTTTCGGGGGGATGATTTCCGCCCCTGCATTGAAATGGCAAAATTTTGCGGAATACAAAAAATGAGCACGGAATTTTCCGTGCTCGTTTTTTTGTTACATTCCTCTTCTGTCGATAAAATCCATCGCTTTTGCGATAAGGTTTTTATCGTTGCGGAAGGTTACGGCTTCATAAGCTTCGTGGATTTCCATCCACTGAAGTTCAGAAACTTCCTCTTCCTGGGGATGAAGGGTGGATTCATTAAGGGTGAACCCGATGAAATAAATGACCTGTTTTTTTACGTTGGGCTTGGGCGAATATTCAACCGCTTCACGGAAGCCTTCGCGCAGGAAAACGCGAAGACCGGTTTCTTCGCGGATTTCGCGAAGGGCGGTTTCCATTTCGGTTTCGCCGGCTTCCATATGACCCTTCGGGAAGGACCAATGTCCGCCGCAGCGGTGTTTGAGCAAAAGAATATGGGTTTCGCCTTCATGCTCGCGGTAAATAAGGCCACCACAGGATTTTTCGTGCTTCATTTCAAATACTCCTATTTTGGCAGAACTTTCACTAAATACAATAATATCACCTTTGTGACCGGTGTTCAAGTGTAAATAATGCAAATTCGCCTTATATATCAAAAAATTTACAAAGTTTTTATTTTCGCTTTGATATTTACCCCGGGCGCGAAAAATGTTATACTTGAATGTGGAAACCGAAAGGAGGTTTATCCCATGAAAAAAATTCTTGCGCTTCTTCTTGCGGCGGCAATGCTTCTTTGCCTTGGCGGCTGTTCCGAAGAAGAACCCACTTATGAAGAAATTTCTGAAGTTACCCCCGCAAGGGGCACTGTTGATGAAAACGGATTTTATAAAAACGAAGCCTTCGGCGTAAGCTTTGCCGCGGAAAAGGATTGGTACTTCCTTTCCGATGAGGAAATTGCCCAAAGCATGGGCCTTGCGGCGGAAAAAATTTACAGCGGCGAAATTCCGGAAGACGCAGATAACATTTATGACGTTTACTGCGTCGATATGGAAACCAACACAACCGTTTCCGTAAACTATGAAGACCTTGGAACCATCGGCCAGTTCACCGAACCGAACGAATATCTCGAAATGGTCGTTACCCAGCTTCTTTCCGCCGGGGAAGATTCCGGCATTGCCGAAAGCGAACTTTCCGTCACCGAAATCGACGGGGAAAAGGTTCCCTGCCTTAATATCACCATGGAAATTTCCGGCATGGAAATTCACCAGAGGGTGATAGTCAAAAAAATCGGAACCTGGGTCGGAACAGTCACCCTTGCAACCCTTGACGAAGCCGAAGTTGACGAACTTTGCGCAAAAATTTCCTTTAAATAAAATTCTTCTGTGAGGTGCTTTTTTATGAAAAAGGCTTTTTGCGTTCTTCTTGCGGCGGTTCTTGTTTTTTCTTTCTGTTCCTGCGGCGCAAAACCGGAAGAAGTTGAAAGAAAACTTTATTCCGAAGTGGCCGAAGGCAGCTTTGCGGATGACCGTTATTATAACGAAGCCTTCGGAATCGGCTTCAATCCGCCGGAAGATTGGGATTTTTACGGACACAAAAAGATGAAGGATAATCTTTATGGGGCGGATATCGCCTTTACCCCGGAAAACCCGATTTTTTATGATATGATGTGTGTGGATTCCGAAAGCGGCGCTTCCATCTATATTTATTATGAAAACATGGAAGAAACCCGCGGAAAAATCCTTTCCGAAGAGGAATATATCCTTGAAATGGCGGAAAATATGGAAAAGGCCTATTCCGCCGCCGAAGTAAAGATTCTTAAAAACAAAATCGGAAGCATGAAAATCGACGGCGAAAATCTTTATTGCCACGAATTCAATATGGAAATCAACGGATTCAATATCCCAACGGAAACTTTGCTTCGGAAAACAGAAAATTATATGGCCGTAATAGTTCTTTCCTATGGCTTCAGCCCGGATAAAAACGAAATGGTAAAAGGCTTGTTCTTTGAATAAAACAAGCAGAAAAAAGGACGCTTCGCAAAGGAAGCGTCCTTTTGTTTTTTTATGATTTATTCCTGGGGAATTCCTTCCCTGCTCACCTTCTGAAGATTTTTGCAGACTTCTTCGAGAGTGGAACAGAAAAGTTCGCTTTCCTTTTCGGACATAATCTCGCCCGAAACCGCTTCCACCGCAATGCCCGCTCTTTCCGCAATAAAGTTTGCAAGGTCCTTTCCTTCATCCGTAAGAACGATTCTGGAACGGTATTTGTTCTTGTTTTCGCGCAAAACAAGGCCTTTTTCTTCCATTTCCGCAACAATTCTTGAAACGGCGGCTTTATCCTTATCGCAAATGCTGCAAAGCTGGGTCGCGGTAAGGCCTTCTTCAAATTTATTGAGCGCGGTGAGATATTGGGCAAAAACGCCGCGGAATCCGCGTTTTACCATTTCGTCGCGTTCGATTTTTCTGATATAGCGATAGATGCTTGAAATTGCAAAGGAAAACTGTTCAAAACGGCTAAGCATTGTTGTGTCCTCACCTTCGGTTGTTTTTTAAAGGAAAAGCGCTGCCTGAAACAAAGTTGATAAATCAACTTATTTTCTATTAATATACACCTGTTTTGCTTATGTGTCAACATGTCATTTCTCTTCGGTAAAAAATAATGGGAGCACAGTTTTTCTGCGCTCCCGTTTTTTTAAAATCCGTATTCTTCGCCGAATTCGCACGAAGAAGAAACCGCACGATAAAAAACTTCTCCCTCGGCTTCAAAGCGGATGAAGCAATAGTTCTTTTTTGCAAGGGGTTCCCATTCAAAATCCGTATCGTCCGGATCGGTGAAAAAAACTTCGCAGAAAACATAGCTTCCGTCGGTCCGGATATCGGTGATTTTATAATTTATGATTCTTGCGCCGAAGGGAACGGCATAAAAACCCTCCTCCGAAGGTTCATAATGGGAAAGTTCCGCTATGCCAAAGACGTATTCTGCAATTCTGTCTGCTTCTTCTTCCGGAGCAAGCGCCTGGCCGTAATCGTTGGAAGACAAGGCTTCTCCCTTTGCGTTATGGTCCCGAAGCACCTTCCAAAGGCAGTAATGCAGCGCCTTTTCCGGGCCGATGCGGTTTGATTCCGAATCATAATCCCCGGTCACGCAATGAATAAAGGTATCGAATTCCGCGCGGAAGTGTTCTTCGTCAAATTCCGGTGGATTAAGGCTGCGAAGGAATTCTTCCTCGTCGGGAAAAAGGAACGGCCATCTTCCGTCATCGCGGGCACTTTTCTGGATTTTGTTGCGCAGGTCCTCAAGGTCGTAATAAATATCGCCGGAAACATCGAATGCTTCGGATTCGGTCTGTCTGTTCCACTTCATGGATAAAAGCCCTTTGCCGCCAAGTTCCTTAACGTAAAGCGCACCGCCCTTTTCTTCGCTTTTAAAGATTATGCTTCTGTCCATTGTTCCGATGGCGGGGTCGATTTCTTCCGTTTTTTCAATATCATAAGCGCCGATTATTTCAAGGAATTCCGCTCTTTCCTCTTCCGTCATGGCGATTATGGGGGAAGAATCCCCGTCAAAAAGAACAACGTGCTCAAAATCTTCTAAGGAAGGCTTTTCTCCCTTCGGTTCTTCGGTTACCTCCAATTCGTTCTGTTCTTCCGTGCTCAAAGCATCTTCCGGAAGGGTACAGCTTTCGCCGGGATTTTCTTCGTTTTCAAAAAAGACATCGTTTTTTTCGATAACCTGTTCATCGTTCGAGCACGCAGTGAGCACACACAGCGCCGCAAACAAAACCATGAGCACCATAAAAATCTTTTTCATAAAAAATCCTCCTCATCAGCCGTTTTCAAGCGGAACGGCGCTGAATTCATGCGTTTTCATATCAAAAGTTCCGATAAAGCCGCTTTCGGCTTTTCCTCCCCGAACGGTAAGAGTTATGGCTTCGGGGGTATAATACATATCCACGGAATTTATTCCGAAATGGTTGCTGAAAAACGGCATTCCAGTATCATAGCTTTCGAGCAGCCTGCCTTCGGAATCGAGGAACCCGATTTTATAGTTGAAGTCATATTCATAATGCCAGCCGCCGAATTCATTTTCTGCCTCTTCGCTTTCATATCCGTTTTCATATTCATAATAAACCACGATATAGCCAAAATCATTTGGGTCGCGCCGGAAGGCAAGAAGCCCCCTTTCGCTGTTTGTTTCTTCATCATATCCAAGAGGAAAGTTCTTTGACATATCGAATTTGATTTTTCCGGTTTCGGGGTCGATGACCTGCATCATTCCGGTGGAATAAACATAAACGTCGTTGTTTTTAAAGAAGCCCGTGCCGCCGTATCCGCCCCACATTCCGCCTCTTTGGTTCAAATAGATATATTTCCCCGTATCGTTATGACGTATTGCGCAGTGGCTGAAAAAGGCATCTCCGCCGCCGGTTTCGCCAAAATAGCAGATGGTATATTTCCCGTCGGAACTTTTTGTTCCCATTCCGCCGCCGGTGTGTTTATCCGTCGGGTTATAAAGAAGATTGTGGCTTTCGTTTTCAAAATCAAGTTCAAGGGTCATGGCGAAATAATCGCTGTAATAGACGAAATTTTTATAATCGCCGAAAAGGCTCGTTTCCTCTTTTATTTCGGAACTGTAAGCCGCGGAAAGATTATCTTCACGGAAGGCGAAGCAATCCGTAAGATATCCGCTTCCATAAAGGAAGGCTATATATTTTTTGTCCTTGATTTCATCTTCGCCCGGTTTATAAAAATTATAAATTTCGACTTTGTTCCATTCGTTTTCCGCAAAGGTACAAAATTCCGCATTATATTTTTCCCCGCTTTCAAGCGAAGTGAAGCCGTAATCCGCAAAAAGGAAGGTTTCTTCCCCTAATTCAAAAATCTGCGTATCCTCAAAAAACCAGGGCATATACAGAGAATTTCTTTCGATGGAACCGCGGATATCCAGCGGCGCCGAGGAAGAAAGCTCTCCGTCGTGCCCGTAATAACAGATAAGGGTTTCACCTTTTTCTTCCGAAGGACAGTTCAGCTTCGTAAGGATTATGACGTATTTTTCCGAAAGAAAGTCGTATCCGGCTCCGTTTACCCAGATTTCATATTCCCCGCTTTCCAAAAGCTTTGGTTTAAAGTCCTCTTCCTCCATACGCCAGAGATTGAAGAAAAACGCCTTTTCCTTTCCGCAGTAAGCGGCGGTATGATCATTTATAAAGCTGAATCCGCCGAACATGGTGCTGAAATATGCGTTTTCGGCAGAAGTTCCCGTTATGGGAATCGAAAGGCTTTTCCCGCTTTCGGAATTTTCGAGGAAGAATTCGCCTTCCCAATGGTTTTCATCAATCAAAGAAACGTTTTGGATTTTTACCGATATATTTCTTTTTTCAAATTCCTTTTTCCATTCGGTATATTCGATTTCGTTTTCAACATCGAGGATAATGCTTTTTTCTCTGCCGGAGTTTTCCGCCTTTTCTTCAGAAGCGGCGGGCTGTTCCTCCGCCGGAATCTCGCTTTCCGGCAGAGGAGGATTTTCTTGGGAGGAACAACCCGGAAAAGAAAAAAGGAATGAAAATGTAAGGAGCATAATAATCATAAATTTTTTCATAGCAAAACCACCTTTTTGTTTTACGTCTGTCTATAATATAGCATATTATTTTACGGTTGTCTATATTAATAGTGTGTTTTTTCGGCAATTTTGTTGCAAAATTTTTGAAAAAATTTTAAAAATTTGATTTGGAGCGTTTTTTGTGATATAATTTTCCCCTGAAATAATTATATGATTTCAAAACGAACGGGGATTTGATTCCGAATGTTCGTTTCGCAAATATGAACCGAACAAAAAGGAGATTAATTTTATGAATGATATTGCAAAAGCCGCCATAGGCGTTCTTCTTCCGTTCCTTGGAACAACCCTTGGCGCCGCGGCTGTTTTCTTTATGAAAGGTGAAATGAACCCGAAGCTCCAGAAGGCGCTTCTGGGCTTTGCTTCCGGTGTTATGATTGCCGCTTCCGTATGGTCGCTGATTATGCCCGGAATTGAAATGGCTGAAGCCGCCGGACAGATTGCATGGCTTCCGGCAGCTCTCGGTTTCCTTGCGGGAATGGGCTTCCTTCTTGTTCTCGACAGCCTTATTCCCCATCTCCATCTCAATTCCGAAAAGCCCGAAGGACGCCCCTGCGGGCTTGGAAAATCCTTTATGCTTGTTTTTTCCGTTGCGCTCCATAACCTTCCGGAAGGAATGGCGGTGGGCGTTGTTCTCGCGGGAATGCTTTCCGGCGAAAGCGTAATTACAACCGCGGGTGCTTTTGCTCTTGCCATCGGTATCGCCATCCAGAACTTCCCGGAAGGCGCAATCATTTCCATGCCTCTTATGGGAACCGGTCTTTCGAAAGGAAAAGCCTTTAAATACGGCTTCCTTTCCGGAGCCATTGAGCCCATCGGCGCTATCATCACCATTCTTCTTGTTTCGCTCATCGAACCCGTTCTTCCCTTCATTCTTTCCTTTGCGGCGGGCGCAATGATTTATGTTGTGGTGGAAGAACTTATTCCCGAATCTCAGGACGGCGAACACAGCAACATCGCCACCGTCGGCGTTGCCATCGGCTTTGCGCTTATGATGATCCTCGATATCGCATTGGGCTGAAAAAGCCTTTCCAAAGGGCTTTGCCAACCGTAGGGGCGGATATTATCCGCCCGCAAAAAAGCCTCCCTTGCCTAAAGGGAGGTGGCTTTTCGGTGATTTATCACCGAAAAGACGGAGGGATTCCAAAAAGGATTTCCGGAGGGTACATCAAAATGTATCAGAGATTTCTCTCCCTCAGTCAGCTGCGCTGACAGCTCCCTCATCAGAAGGAGCTTGTTCCACCCTTCAGTCATTTGCCTGCGCAAATGCCAGCTCCCCTGTTAGGGGAGCCAAGAACTCTCCTATATAATAATGATTTAATTATATTATCAAAGAAAGAAGATGGCTTTGCCTTGATAAAAGTTGCCGCCGCGGTTTTTGAAGAAAAAGGAAAAATCCTTCTCTGCCAAAGAGGAGAAGGCGGAAACTGCGCCTTTTTGTGGGAATTTCCCGGCGGAAAAATTGAAGATGGCGAAAGCCCGAAGGAAGCTCTTGTTCGGGAAATCCGTGAAGAGCTTGGAATCGAATCCGAAGCGGGGGAAGTTTTTTCGGAATATAAATTTTCCTATCCGGAAAGGGATATCTATTTTTATTTCATAAAGGCAAAAATCACTTCCGGGGAGATAAAACTCAATGTCCACAAGGATTTTGGCTGGTTTTTTCCGCAGGAAGCGGCAAAGCTTTCCGCCGCACCGGCGGATATTCCCATCATTGAAAAACTTCTTGAAAAAAGGTGAACCGAATGATAAATTCTACCCTCTGCTATATTGAAAAAGACGGAAAATACCTTATGCTCCACCGGGTAAAAAAAGAAAACGACGCCAACCGCGATAAATGGATTGGCATCGGCGGAAAGTTCGAGGATAAGGAAAGCCCCGAAGACTGCATTCTTCGGGAAACGAAGGAAGAAACGGGCCTTTCCCTTACTTCATATAAATACCGCGGAATAGTCACCTTCGTTTCGGATAAATGGGAAACGGAATATATGCACCTTTTCACCGCGAACGGTTTTTCCGGCGAACTTATTGAATGCGACGAAGGGGAGCTTGAATGGATAAGCCGCGAAAAGCTCGATTCCATTCCGAAATGGGAAGGGGATAAAATCTTCCTCGACCTTCTGATGAAGGAAGTTCCCTTCTTTTCGCTGAAGCTTCGTTATGAGGGCGAAAATCTTCGGGAAGCGGTGCTTGACGGAAAGAAGATTCTTTGAAGGAGGGTTCAGATTTGTATATGAAAACAAGGGAGGAAGAGGTAATCTTCCTTAAAAGGCTTTGGAACAAAGAACCCACTCCCTGCCCCAAATGCGGATACGAATTCCTTGAATTTCTGCATAAAAAGGCAAAGAAAAGCAGCACGGAATGGAAATGTCCCCATTGCGGGGAAATCTTCCGCACCATCAATATGCTGATGGACCTTCCGGAAAAATAAAGCCCTTTTGGAATTTGAGCACGGATATAATTCAAACAAAAAAACGAGCACCGGGTTTTGGTTAGCCCGGTGCTCATTTTGTTATGCCGGATTATTAATACAGTCAGCCGGAAGCGGTAAATAGCGCCGCTTAAAACTTGCATTCCGCCCAAAGTTTTGATATAATATATATCAATATTCCTGTCTCTATAGCTCAGCAGGATAGAGCGTTCGCCTCCTAAGCGAAAGGCCGCGCGTTCGAATCGCGCTAGGGACGCCAAACAAGCACCGTTTTTACGGTGCTTGTTTTTTTATGTATTTATGCGATTCGAATGCGCGCACGCGCGAAAAAACGGGGACCCCGAAAAATCTTTTATTGCGGAACGGTCAAGACCGTTCCCTACGGTGAAATGGCGGTGCAGCAAAAACGGTCGGGCGGCAAAGGGAAAATGAAAATCCGTTGTCGGCCTGAACGACGACGGTCGAGATTCGGAATCTCCATTCTTTCGGTGGAGAGTTTATTCCCCCTGGATAGGGGGAATCGCTCGCGGGAGCGAGCGGTTAGGGGTTGAAAGGCGTTTCTTTGGCGGTTGTACCGCCGTTTCTTTGCGCCAGTCAAAGAAATGGGGGTACATATATTAA
>JAFXGY010000012.1 GCA_017536625.1 Oscillospiraceae bacterium
TAGGGGGAATCGCTCGCGGGAGCGAGCGGTTAGGGGTTGAAAGGCGTTTCTTTGGCGGTTGTACCGCCGTTTCTTTGCGCCAGTCAAAGAAATGGGGGTACATATCATAATAATCAGAAATAATGAAGCGCTTATCAGAATGTTACAAGTTTACAATCCCACAGTCTTTTTATTCGCAAGCGAATAAAAATCCAGCCCCCTTTGCACAAGGGGGCCTTATATAAAAAAATGAGCACGGCAAGCCGTGCTCATTTTTATTTCCGTGCTCAAAGCCGGAATTATACGTTGGTGGAATAGTTGGGAGCTTCTTTGGTGATATAAATATCGTGAGGATGGCTCTCTTTAAGACCTGCGCCGGTGATGCGGACGAACTGGGCTTTTTCCTGAAGGTCGGCAATAGTGCCGCATCCGCAATAACCCATACCTGCGCGAAGACCGCCGAGGATCTGGAAAACAACTTCGCCGACGGTGCCTTTGCAGGGAACGCGTCCCTCAACGCCTTCGGGAACAAGTTTTTTGTTGTCTTCCTGGAAGTATCTGTCCTTGCTTCCGTTTGCCATTGCGGCAAGGGAACCCATTCCGCGGTAAACTTTAAATCTTCTGCCCTGATAAATTTCGCTTTCGCCGGGTGCTTCGTCGCAGCCTGCAAGCATGGAACCAAGCATTACTACGTTGCCGCCTGCGGCAAGAGCTTTTACGATATCGCCGGAATACTGCATACCGCCGTCTGCGATGATGGGTTTGCCGTATTTTGCGCCGATTTTTGCTGCTTCATAAATTGCGGTGATCTGGGGAACGCCGATACCTGCAACAACACGGGTGGTGCAGATGGAACCGGGGCCGATACCGACTTTAACAGCGTCTGCGCCTGCAAGGAAGAGGTCTTCGGTTGCTGCTGCGGTTGCAACGTTGCCTGCTACAAGGGCAACTTCGGGATAAACTTCCTTGATCATCTTTACGCAGTTCATAATGCCTGCGCTGTGACCATGTGCAGAGTCGAGAACAAGAACATCAGCGCCTGCTTCAACAAGAGCTTTTGCACGAACAAGAACGTCGGAAGTTACGCCAAGAGCTGCCGCGCAAAGAAGTCTGCCGCCTTTATCTCTTGCTGCGTTGGGGTACTGAACAGCTTTTTCAATATCTTTGATGGTGATAAGTCCGGCAAGTCTGCCTTCTTCATCAACAATGGGGAGTTTTTCAATTTTGTGGGTGCGGAGGATCTTCTGTGCTTCTTCAAGGTTGGTTCCCACAGGAGCGGTAACAAGGTTTTCCTTGGTCATAACTTCATCAATGGCTACGTTGAAGTTTTCAAGGAATTTGAGGTCGCGGTTGGTGATGATGCCGATGAGCTTTCTGTCTTCATCGCAAATCGGAACACCGCTGATTTTGAATTTTGCCATAAGGGCGTTTGCTTCCGCAACGGTGTTATCTTTTGCAAGATAGAAGGGGTTGACTATTACGCCGTTTTCGCTGCGTTTTACTTTGTCAACTTCTTCTGCCTGTTTTTCAATGGGCATATTTTTGTGAATAACGCCGATGCCGCCTTCCCTTGCAATGGCAATTGCCATTTTTGCTTCGGTAACGGTATCCATTGCCGCAGTCATGATAGGTGCGTTGAGCACGATATCTCTTGCAAGCACGGTTTTGGTGCAAACGTCTTTCGGGAGTACGTCTGATTTTGCAGGAATAAGAAGTACGTCGTCGAAAGTAAGTCCTTCGTAAAGGAATTTTTCATTGGTGTTCGGGTTTACCATTTTTGCGCTCTCCTCCTGAATTTTTATAATTTGTTATATTGTTCACGTGTAAATTTTAACTATTCTAACACCTTTACACGGGAAATTCAAGCCCTTTTTTCTGTTTTTTTTAAAAGTTTTTCATTTTTCTTTATTGCTCATATTTAACGAAAATTTTATTGCCTCCTTGTGCATTTTGTATATACATAATTGGAAATATCTGGAATCTTATAAGTAAATGACCGAGGGATTTAATAAGCTCCCTCTGATGAGGGAGCTGTCACCAAAGGTGACTGAGGGAGAGAAATCCCTTACGCGTTTTGATATACCCTCCGGGTTACTTTTTTACGGCGGGAGCAAGCCCCCGCCCTACAGTAGTTGTAAGGCAAGATTCGGAACGGTCAAGACCGTTCCCTACGGTTGGGTAAAAACCTCCTCGGAGGAGGAGGTGGCATTTCCGAAGGAAATGACGGAGGAGGGATTATTTAATAACACGGAATACGGACAAATATTTGTCAGGGATATCCCTCCCCAGTCTGCTTCGCAGACAGCCCCTCCTCTGAGGGGCTGTTTTCTATTTAAAAAGGAGCGCCTAAAAAGGCGCTCCTTCCCTAATTATCGAATTTCGTCAATTCCCATATATTTGCGCAGTGCTTCCGGAATGGTAACGCTGCCGTCTTCGTTCTGATAGTTTTCAAGAATTGCGGCGGTGGTTCTGCCGATAGCTACGCCGGAACCGTTGAGGGTGTGTGCAAAAACAGCCTTGCCGTCCTTATCCTTGCATTTAATGTTTGCTCTGCGTGCCTGGAAGTCCTCGAAGTTGGAGCAGGAAGAAATTTCGACATATCTTCCGTAAGAGGGCATCCATACTTCGATATCATAAGTTTTTGCGGAGCTGAAGGTAAGGTCGCCGGTGGTGAGCACAACTACTCTGTAAGGCAGACCGAGTCCCTGGAGAACTTTTTCCGCTTCGCCGGTAAGTTCTTCAAGCTCTTCATAAGATTTTTCCGGATCCGCAAATTTAACAAGCTCAACTTTGTTGAACTGATGCTGGCGGATAAGTCCGCGGGTATCGCGACCTGCGGAACCTGCTTCTGCGCGGAAGCAGGCGGAATATGCGCAGTATTTGATGGGAAGGCTTGCCTTATCAAGCACCTCTCCGCGGTGGAAGTTGGTTACGGGAACTTCCGCAGTGGGGATAAGGTAAAGGTCTTCGCCCTCAAGTTTATACATATCCTCGGCAAATTTCGGAAGCTGGCCGGTGCCGGTCATGGAAGCTTTGTTTGCCATGAAAGGCGGGAAAATTTCGGTATATCCGTTTGCGGTGTGGGTATCGAGGAAGTAGTTCATGATTGCGCGCTCAAGTCTTGCGCCAAGATCCTTATAAAAATGGAATCTCGCGCCGGTAACTTTGCCTGCTCTTTCCGGATCAAGGATATTGAGGTCCTGACCGATATCCCAATGTGCCTTGGGCTCAAAATCGAATTTTCTGGGTTCGCCCCATCTTCTGAGTTCAACGTTTTCGGTGTCGTCCTTGCCATAAGGAACCGCTTCGTTGGGGATATTCGGAATTCTGAGGATGAGTTCAAGCTGGCGGTCTTCAAGTTTTGCAAGCTCTTCGCCGCATTTTTTGCTTTCTTCGGCGATTTCTTTCATCTGTGCCATAAGCTCGGTGGTGTCCTCGCCGTTCTTTTTCATAAGCGGAATCTGCTTGCTGGCGCGGTTCTGCTGTGCTTTAAGGTCGTCGGTTTTTGCGTTGAGTTTTCTGCGCTCTGCGTCGATTGCAACAAGTTCATCAACAACCTCGTCCATGGGTTTGAATCTTCTGCGGCAGGCTTTTTTAACAAGCTCCGCGTTTTCTCTTACAAATCTTATATCAAGCATCGGTTTTTCTCCTTATCTTTACATTTTCTTTTTAAGAATTCTCTCGCAGAAATCCGCAAGTTCCTCTTTTGAATAAAACGGAATTTCGATGGTTCCGCCCTTTTCGTTTTCGGTAATTTTAAAAGGTCTGCCAAGTTCATCCGTCATGGCAACCTGCATTTCCCGATAAAATTTATCCTTCGGGAAGGAATCCTTCTTTTTCGGAGCCTTCTCCTTCGGTTCTTTTCCGATTTTCGCGGCGATTTTTTCCGCTTCACGAACTGAAAGCCCGTCGGAAACTATCATTTTTGCAAGTTCGGTGCGTTTTTCTTCCGGTGCGGAAAGAATTGCCTTTGCGTGCCCTGCCGAAAGGCTTCCGGAAGAAACAAGCGGAAGCACTTCCTTCGGAAGATTGAGGATTCGAAGGGTATTTGCCACCGCCGGACGGGATTTTCCAACAGCTTCTGAAAGCTGTTCCTGGGTCATGCCGTATTTATCCATAAGGCGCTTATAACCTTCCGCGGTTTCCACCGCATTAAGGTCTTCCCTCTGAAGGTTTTCAATAAGCGCAACCTTATCCGTTTCCTCGTCGGAAAGTTCACGTATAAGCGCCGGAACTTCCGAAAGACCCGCAAGCCTTGCGGCTCTCCATCTTCTTTCACCCGCAACAATCTGGTACATTCCGTTTTTGGTGGGTCTTATAAGAAGTGGCTGCAAAATTCCGTGTGCGGCAATGGAATCCGCCAGCTCGCCAAGGGCTTCTTCGTCAAAATCCTTTCTCGGCTGGGATAAGTTCGGTTCGATTTCCGAAAGACGGACTGTGCTTATGCCGGAATCTTCCGGGTTCATTCCGGTGGAATCCGCAAAAAGCGCATCAAGCCCTTTGCCAAGTCCTCTTGCCTTTGCCAAAAATCATCCCTCCGTTCTGTTGTTCGCAATTATTTCATCCGCCAAAGCAAGGTAACTCTGGCTTCCCTTTGAAGCAAAATCATAATAAATTACCGGTTCCCCGAAGGAAGGCGCTTCGGAAAGGCGCACGTTCCTTGGAATTACGGTTTTAAAGACCTTTTGCGGGAAGTATTTTTTCACTTCCTCCACCACCTGCATGGTAAGGTTCAGCCTTGCATCATACATGGTAAGCAGAACACCTTCCATGTCAATATAGCTGTTATAAAGTCTTTTCACCGTGCGAACAGTTGCCATCAGCTGCGAAAGTCCTTCCAGCGCATAAAATTCACACTGAATCGGCACAAGAATGCTTGTGCAGGCCGCAAGCGCATTAAGGGTAAGAAGTCCAAGGGATGGCGGGCAGTCTATGCATATATAATCATAATCATTAAGAATTGAAGCCAAAGCGTTTTTAAGCCGCAATGCTCTGTTATCCATATCCACAAGCTCAATTTCCGCCGCCGCAAGGTCAATGCTCGAAGGCATGATATCGAGATTTTTATATTTTGTCCGGATTACAGCCTCTTTTGCAGAGCAGCTTCCGATGACCACGTCATAAACGGAATGCTTCACTTCCCTTTTGTTGACTCCAAGTCCGGAGGTTGCGTTCCCCTGGGGGTCCGAATCCACAAGCAAAACTCTGCCTCTGGTTCTGTATGCAAGGGCCGCCGAAAGATTCACCGCCGTGGTGGTTTTTCCAACTCCGCCCTTTTGGTTCGCAAATGCTATTATTTTGCCCATTCTTTCCTCCGTTTAATATTATTACCTTTTTATTATAATAGAGTGCGCCGCTTTTTTCAATGCAGTTTTGCAAAATTTATCACAAATTATAATATTGTTCCACGTGGAACTTTTTAACGCCCCTTGTCAAAGGGGAGAGGGCCACGAAGCGGCGAGGGGATTCTTTTAAATATTCCTCCTAAAGATATTTCACATGGAACTTTTCCAAAAGCCTCCACATCTCCCCGTAAGAGTAGAATAAGCTCCCTCTGATGAGGGAGCTGTCACCGAAGGTGACTGAGGGAGAGATAACCAATAACCCGGAGGGTCATCTCCTCTGAGGAGATTTTCTCTCCCCGCAGAGAACCGTATTGACCGTTCCGCAATTTTGTCCAAAGGAAGACTGCTTGCTTAAAAGGTTTTGTTCCACGTGGAACAACGCAAAAAGCCGTCCTTGCGGACGGCTCTCTGCGGTTTTCAGGGGAATGTGTTGGCGAAGCAATTGCTTCAGGTTTTATATAACTGACGGTGCGGATGCGATGCACACCGGAGCAGCAGAATTTTCGGCGGGTTTTCCCGCCGGCCGAAAAGCCTTGCTCTTCGGAACAGAAACAGAATAGGTTATGCAGTCTTCGGATTCCGAAACGGTGCTCACCGCACCCATTCCGGCAATGTTCATAACTTCCACCGCGTGCTCAAAGGTATTCAAAAAAAGCCGAAGGTCCTTCACAATATATTTCGGCGTTTTGCGTTCCTTTTTTCTGTGTTCAAGAATTTTAGAAATGTATTTTTCCGTTTCCGGAACGTTAAGCTTTTTTGCGGCAATAAATCTTGCCGCCTCTTCCCTTTCCTTTTCTCCCTCAATGCGAAGAAGCTCTCTTGCGTGCCTTTCGGTAAGCTTGTTTTCGATGATGATCTCCCTCACCTTTGGTTCAAGCTTCAGAATCCTCAGCCGGTTCGAAAGAGTCGAAGAAGCGATTCCAAGCCTTTTTGCAGCTTCTTCCCGGGGAATATTCCATGCGGAAACAAGCTTAAAAATCGCTTCTGCTTCATCAAAGGGCGAAAGTCCGCTTCGCTGAAGATTTTCAATAAGCGCCCACACAGCGGCATCTTCGTCGGAAATATCATAAACTATCGCTTCAATTTTATCCCTTCCAAGCATTTTACAGGCCCGAAGCCTTCGTTCCCCGGCAACAAGTTCAAAACCTTCCTTCGTTTTTCGAAGAGAAACCGGCTGGATAAGCCCGTTTTCCCGAATGCTCTCCGCAAGAGAAGCAAGCTCTGCCTGGTCAAATTCCGTCCTCGGCTGGAATCGGTTCGGAACTATCTGCCCGATGGCGATGTTTTCAATTCTTCCGTGCTTTTTCATAATTTCAAACATTTTCACCGCCTCCGAAATTATCTTAGCATAATTTTCCATTAATTTCCATAAAAACATATCGCAGAAAGCCCCTTTATAACAATTATAAATACAGCCTTCGCCAAACCTAAAATCGAAATAAAGCGCAAAAAATCAAAATCCCCCGCATTCTGCGAAAACTTTTTGCATAATTTAAAAATCCCCGCCCGAAATCTTGCCTCCCCTGAAAGGGGAGGTGGATTTTGCCCGCAGGGCAAAAGACGGAAGGGTGGAATAAGCTCCCTCTGATGAGGGAGCTGTCACCGAAGGTGACTGAGGGAGAGAA
>JAFXGY010000013.1 GCA_017536625.1 Oscillospiraceae bacterium
AAAATCACCGAAGAATGCGGCGTAATTTCCGAAAACTCCCGCGGCTGGACCAAAGAACTCAACCTTGTAAGCTGGAACGACCGTCCCGCAAAATATGATATCCGCGAATGGGCTCCCGACCACAGCAGAATGGCAAAAGGCCTTACATTCACTGCAGAAGAACTCGGCGAACTCCGCAGACTTCTCGAAAACCTCGATCTTCCCACCGAAGATCTTCCGGACTGATTTAAAAAAGTCCGCAGGAAAGTTTTAAGAGATTTGTCCAATAACGGGCATTTCCACCGATTGACAAAAACGGGGAACTGTCCGTTTTTTATGTTTATTTATTCCGGGAACAATCCCATAAGGAAGGAAGAAAAAATTTGATTCGTGAAGATTTAAGAAACGTTGCAATTATTGCCCACGTTGACCACGGCAAAACCACCATTGTTGATGAAATGCTCAAACAGAGCGGAACTTTCCGCGATAATCAGGTTGTTGAAGACCGAGTAATGGACTCCGGCGACCTTGAACGCGAAAGAGGCATCACTATTCTTGCAAAAAACACTTCTGTCCATTATAAGGACGTAAAAATCAACATCATCGATACTCCCGGACACGCAGACTTCGGCGGCGAAGTCGAACGTGTTCTTAAAATGGTCGATGGCGTAATCCTTCTCGTTGACGCTGCGGAAGGTCCCATGCCCCAGACCAGATTTGTTCTTCAGAGAGCGCTCGAACTCAATCATCCGGTTATCGTCGTTGTAAACAAAGTCGATAAACCCGATGCAAGACTTGATGAAATCGGCGACGAGGTTCTCGAGCTTCTTCTTGACCTCGATGCTTCCGAAGAACAGCTTGAAAGCCCCATGCTCTTCTGCTCCGGAAGAGAAGGTACCGCTTCCTTTGACCCCTATACCAGAGGCAAAGACCTCCAGCCTCTTTTCGATACCATTCTCGAACATATTCCTGCTCCGGAAGGCGATGATGAAGGTCCGCTCCAGATGCTCGTTTCTTCCATTGACTATAATGATTATGTGGGCAGAATCGGCATCGGCAGAGTCGAACGCGGCGTTCTTACCCCCAACAGAGATATTGTCGTAACCGATTATCACGGCGAAAAAGCTGACTATAAAGCAAGAATCGCAACCCTTTATCAGATTGAAGGACTTGGAAAAGAGCCCTGCGAAAAAGCAACTGTCGGAGATATCGTCTGCATTTCCGGTGTTTCTGATATCTATATCGGCGATACTGTATGCGCTCCCGATGCGGTTGAAGCACTTCCTTTCGTAAAAATCAGCGAACCCACCGTTGAAATGACCTTCTGCGTAAACGACAGCCCCTTTGCCGGAAGAGAAGGCAAGTTTGTTACCAGCCGCCAGCTCCGCGACAGACTTTACAGAGAACTTCTCAAAGACGTTTCTCTCCGTGTTTCCGATACCGACACCACGGATAAATTCTCCGTCTGCGGAAGAGGCGAGATGCATCTTTCCATCCTTATTGAAACCATGCGCCGCGAAGGCTATGAATTCGCTGTTTCCACCCCGAAGGTTCTTTATAAGACCATCGACGGTGTTCTTCATGAACCGATCGAACTTCTTTCCATCGACGTTCCGGAAGAAAGCGTCGGCAATATCATGTCCGCCATGGGCAACAGAAAAGGCGAGCTTACCAAAATGGCACCTTTCGGAAGCCGCATGCGTCTTGAATTCAAAATTCCTTCCCGCGGACTTTTTGGTTACAGAAACGAATTTATGACCGATACCAAAGGCGAAGGCATTATGAGCTCCGTTTTCGACAGCTACGCACCTTTTAAAGGCGATATCCAGCGCAGAGCAACCGGAAGCCTTATTTCCTTCGAAACCGGCGAATCCATCACCTATGGCCTTTTCAATGCCCAGGAACGCGGCCAGCTCTTTATTGGACCCGGTGTTCCGGTTTATGAAGGAATGGTAGTTGGTTCTTCCCCCAAAGCGGAAGATATTGCGGTAAACGTCTGCAAAACCAAACACCTTACCAACACCCGTGCATCCGGTTCCGACGATGCTCTTCGTCTTGTTCCGTTCAAGAGAATGAGCCTTGAAGCTTCCATCGAATTCCTCAAAGACGATGAACTTCTTGAAGTAACCCCGAAAAATATCAGAATCCGCAAAAAGATTCTTGATAACAACCTTCGTATGAAAGCACGCTTCAAAAATAAAAACGACTGATTTTTCAAGCTCCCCGGAAGGGGAGCTTTTTTTATAAAATCAGGAGGAAAAAACTGAAAAATTTTGAATAATTCCAACAATGAAAATGGTGTTTTTTGTTGACAAAATTGCTAAAATTACTATAATATATTTATATAGGTGGGGGTATATCCATGCCTATAGATTACGTAATTATGTGAAATTACGTCCGAGGTTCGGAGATGTTTTGGGACGTGGTTTCACGTAAAACGGATAAAATAATTGACCAGCTTTTTGCGGTTTATCGCAGAAAACGGAAAGGAGTTTTCACCTTGAAACTGAAAACCAGACTTAACGGAAAAACTTATGAATTCCGTGATGTCACAGACGTTCTCGCAAAAGCTAACGAACCCAAATCCGGCGACAGATATCTTGGTATCGCACCCGAAACTGTTTCCGAAAAGATCGCAGCTAAAGTTGTTCTCAGCGAGCTTACCGTTGCTGACATCACCGAAAACCCCGTTGTTCCTTATGAGAAAGACGAGGTAACCAGAGTTGAGATCGACTCCATGAACAAACGTATGTACGATAAATTCAAGAACTACACCATTGCTGAAGTTCGTGAATGGATCATGGATCACAACACCACCACCAACGACCTTTACCGCGCAAGCTATGCTTGGATCGGTGAAACTGTTGCAGCAGTCGCAAAAATCTGCTCCGCTTCCGACCTTATCTATGGCGCAAGCAAATGCTGCAGACCTACCCGCTGCGAAACCCAGATCGGTCTTCCCGGAACTCTTTCCTTCCGTGCACAGTGCAACTCCAGCACCGACGACCCCGAAACCATCCTTCTTGGTGTTCAGGAAGCTGTTTCTTTCGGTTCCGGTGACCTTTGCTTCGGTATCAACCCTGTTGAAGACACCGTTGAAACCACCCAGAGAATTTCTCATGCACTCCGCGACTTCGAAGATAAATGGGATATTCCTACCCAGATTTCCGTTCTCTCTCACGTAACCACCCAGATGCAGTCCGTTCGTGAAGGCGCACCGCTTTCCATGTTCTTCCAGTCCATCGCCGGAACCCAGAGTGCTTGCGAAGCATTCGGCGTTGATAAAGCTCTCCTTCTCGAAGCTTATGACCTTGCAAAACAGGAATGCTATGGTACCGGTATGAACAAACTTTATTTCGAAACCGGCCAAGGTTCCGAAATGTCCATCGACTGCGATGAAGGCGCAGACGAAATGACCCTTGAAGCACGTACCTATGGCTTTGCCCGTAACTTTGAACCTTTCGGCGTAAACAACGTAACCGGCTTCATCGGACCGGAAACCATTTATGACGGTAAAGAAATGATCCGTGGTAACCTTGAAGACCACTTCATGGCAAAAATCATCGGTCTTCCTATGGGTATGGCACCTTGCTTCACCAACCACACCGGCATCACCCAGGATGACCAGGAAATTGCATGCCTGCTCCTCAACGCAGCAAACTGCAACTATTATATGGGCGTTCCTATGGGCGACGACGTAATGCTTGCATATCAGGACGTTTCCTTCCATGACGACAACACCATGCGCGAACTCAGCCACAGAAAACCTGCTCCTGAATTCCACAAATGGGCAATCAAGATGGGCATCCTCGATGAAGAAGGCCGTCTTGGCGAACGTGCAGGCGACGCATCCATGTTCTTCGCTAAATAAGAAAGGAGGCTGCAATTATAATGAACGATACCGAACTTATGAAAATCATCCGTGAAGCTATCGCACAGGCCACCAAAGGCGAAGCAGCTCCGAAATGTGAGTGCAAATGCGAGTGCGACGGAGAAGTAGAAGACATCTCCGCATATAGCCTCAGAGAAGAATTCAACATCCCGAATCCTTATAACAAAGAAGAGTATATGAGACTCAAAGCCAAAACCGACGCACGTCTTGGCGTTTGGAGAGCAGGCCCTCGTCCTCTTACCAGAACTACTCTTCGTGTCCGCGCAGATAACGCTGCTGCAATGGACGCAGTTTTCAACGATGTTCATGAAGAATATCTTGAAAGAAATAACCTCAAAACTTATCAGACCAAATGCGACAGCAAAGAAACTTACCTCACCAGACCTGACCTTGGCCGTGTATTCGATGACGAAACCGCTGCACAGATTAAAAAAGATTGCATCGCAGAACCCGACGTACAGATCGTTGTTTCCGATGGTCTTTCTTCTTCCGCAGTTGAAGCAAACATCGATGCAGTTCTTCCTGCAATCTATAACGGTCTTAAAGCAACCGGTCTCAAAGTTGGTACTCCTTTCTTTGTAAAATACGGACGTGTTGGTGCAGAAGACTCCGTTGCAAAAATCCTCGACGCAAAAGTAACCGTAATCCTTCTCGGTGAAAGACCCGGACTTGCAACCTCCAGTTCTCTTTCCGCATACTGCGTATATGGCGGCTATCCCGGCATTCCGGAAGCAAACCGTACCGTAGTTTCCAACATCCACAAAGCAGGTACTCCTCCGGTAGAAGCAGGCGCATATATCGCAGAACTCTGCAAACAGATGTATGACAAAAAAGCTTCCGGTCTTGACCTCAAGGCATAAGTTACATAATTTAAGCGGTGCTCATTTTGAGCACCGCTTTTTTTGTGAAATTATTTTAGCGGTTTACTTGACAAAAGCGTTAAAAGGTGATATAAATATTTTATAATATTTAAAAACCGATGATTGAGAATAGTAACTTTCATGGCGGTTAAAAGAGAGCGGCCGATGATGGAAATGCCGCAACCTTAATGGAAGCGAATGGGCTCATGAGGGCAGAAGGAAAACGCTTTTTTGCGCGAGTAATAGCTGCCGGCGCCGGACCGTTATCAAACCGGAAGGATATGAATGTATCCGCAAAGTGGGCTTTTGCCAATACGGGTGGCACCGCAGAGATTTTTTCGTCTTTGTCCTGTTTTGATGGGGGACAGAGGCTTTTTTATTTTGGAGGAGTTTATTATGAAGCGATGGCGATTTTTAAAATAATTTGCAGTAAATTATTTTAATTTGAAAGGAAATTACCGCTATGTATATGAGTTATAAAGATTTTGACCGTTATCTTAAAGATTATCCGAATAAAGACGGATTTTTCGGCACTTTCGGCGGACAGTTTATTCCGGATGAACTTGTTCCTGCATTCAGAGAAATCGACAATGCTTACGAAACAATCTGCCACAGCGCCCAGTTTATCAACGAGCTCCGCAGAATCAGAAAAGAATTCCAGGGAAGAGCGACCCCGGTCTATCATTGCGAAAGACTTTCGAATCACCTTGGAAAATGCCAGATTTACCTTAAAAGGGAAGACCTTAACCACACCGGTGCCCATAAGCTGAACCACTGCATGGGCGAAGGTCTGCTTGCAAAATATATGGGCAAGAAAAAACTCATTGCGGAAACCGGCGCAGGTCAGCACGGCGTTGCCATTGCAACCGCAGCGGCTTATTTCGGACTTGAGTGTGACGTTTATATGGGCGAAGTTGATATTGAAAAACAGGCTCCCAATGTCACAAGAATGAAGCTTCTCGGCGCAAACGTAATTCCCGTAACAAAAGGTCTTAAAACCCTTAAAGAGGCCGTTGACGCAGCTTTTGAAGCATATATGAATGAATATAAAGATGCCATTTACTGCATAGGTTCCGTTGTTGGTCCTCATCCTTTCCCGAAGATGGTCCGTGATTTCCAGTCCATAGTCGGTATTGAAGCAAGAGAACAGTTCCTTGAAATGACAGGAATCATGCCCGATGCGGTGGCTGCATGCGTCGGCGGAGGTTCCAACTCCATAGGAATGTTTGTTCCGTTCCTCGGCGATCCGGTTGATATTTACGGTGTTGAACCGCTGGGAAGAGGTTCTGCGGTCGGTGACCATGCCGCTTCCATGGCATACGGAAAACCCGGTATTCTTCATGGATTCAACAGCTATCTGCTCCAGGATGAAAACGGCGATCCCAGCCCGGTTTATTCCATAGCAAGCGGTCTGGATTATCCTTCCGTCGGTCCGGAACACGCTTTCCTTCGTGACGTAGGCAGAGTAAATTATGTCGCCATCAGCGACGAGGAAGCAATGGAAGCTTTCTATAAGCTTTGCCGTTTCGAGGGCATTATTCCTGCGGTAGAAAGTTCCCATGCAGTTGCTTTTGCCATGAAATACGCAAGAGAGCATGATACCGGTTCGATCCTCGTAAATCTTTCCGGTCGCGGCGATAAGGATATGGATTTCGTTGTGGAACAGTACGGACTTGGCGAAAGATTTGTGGATATGTGATAAAAACAGAAAAAAAGCCCGCATTTGCGGGCTTTTTTGATGTGTAAAGCGGATGCACGTTACAGCTTGTGCGCGTTATTTACATTGCCTTTGTTGAGAAAAGCAGAGGTCTTTGTGTTGATAGTTCGAGGAGTAAACCGTGAAAAGAAGGCGAGAGCCTTGATATGTGCGCCGTGGAGTGCAATGGATTTGTTTTTCATCATAGCTTTATAACCTGTAACGGCAACGTCGGCGGCGTTTGCGGGTTTAAGATATCTGAATGCGTTCGATTTATCATATTCTGCGGTTTTTCCGAAGTTTGTGTATGTAGGTCCGGGGCAAAGACAGGTTACGGAAACATTTCTGCTTTTGAATTCTTCGTTAAGCGCTTCGGAAAAACTGAGGACGAAAGCCTTGCTCGCAAAATAAACGGACATATAGGGTCCGGCGGTGAAAGCGGCAATAGATGCCACATTAAGGATTTTTCCTTCTCCGCGGTTATACATGACCCTTCCGAAAAGGTGGCAAAGCTCCATAAGGGAGAGCACATTGAGCTTTACCATTTTTTCGTGTGTTTCGAAATCTGTATGGAGATAGCGATGGTTATCGCCGAAACCGGCATTATTTATAAGATAATCCACCATGTGTCCGTCGGAAGTTACTTCGCTGAAAAGTTCTTTTGCCGCATTTTCCTTTGCAAGGTCTTTGGCATAGACATAAGCAAAAATTCTGTATTTTTCCTGCAGTTTCTTCTGAATTTCGAAGAGTTTTTCTTCATTTCTTGCAACGAGGATTACGTTATCGCCATTGGAGGCGAAAATTTTTGCAAATTCATATCCGATTCCGGAGGAAGCTCCGGTTATAAGAACGGTTTTTCTCATTTTTTCTCCTTTTATTTTGAAGAACAGACTTTTATGAATTCTTCAAGAATTTTTTCGTTTATCGAAACTTTATCCTGGTTGCGTTCGGGGTGCCATTGGATTCCGAGAACAAATTTTTTATTTTTATGATATATGGCTTCGATGATTCCGTCATCAGCGACAGCTGCAACAGAAAAATCCGGAGCAAGATCTTTGACTGCCTGGTGATGATAGCTGTTCACAAGATAAGTTCCGAACCCGGCAGCGCAGGAAAGAGGGGATTCCTTTTCGATTCTGATGTTGTGGAAGGCGACTTCCGGCTTCGGAAGAAGATGGGTCACCGCAAATCCGTGTTCGGAAGGAATATCCTGGATAAGGCTTCCTCCGCAAAAAACGTTGAGAGCCTGCATTCCGCGGCATATTCCAAGAACGGGAATATTCGCTTCAAGCGCAAGGCGGATAACAGCGTTTTCACATTCATCGGTGATTTCGGAAATATTTACGCTTTTTCCGGAATTCTCCTGTCCATAGTATTTCGGGTCGATATCATATCCACCGGAAAGAATGATTCCGTCAATATTCCGGATAATTTCATAAATGGTTTTCTGGTCGGAAGAAAGGGGAATGATAAAAGGGATACCGCCGAAACGGATTATTTCATCAAGATACTGTTTATTAAGATAAACTCTTTTGTTTTCCTCGTCAAAAGAAGGAAAAATTCCGATAATGGGTTTCATGGTACATCCTCCTTGAAAATTCTGTAATTATTATAATCTATTATAAAAAATTTTGCAATGAATTGAAAAAAGTGTTAAAATAATAATATAAATATTTCAGGAGATGAAAAAATGGAAAAAGTAAAAACATACGCGAAAAAATATTTTATTGACGCTATGTCCGCAATGGCCCTCGGACTTTTTGCCTCTCTTCTTATCGGAACTATTTTCGGAACAATAGGGACATATCTCGGACCAAATTACATAGCGAACGAAACGGTGAACGCCATAGGCGGATTTTTTACCGAAATGAAGGCGTTTGCCCAGGGAGCTTCAGGAATGGCAATAGGCGTGGCAATCGCTTATTCGCTGAAGGCAGATCCTCTTGTTATGTTTTCATGCGCCGCGGTGGGAAGTCTTTCATATTCCCTTGGCGCAACCATTCTTCTTGAAAACGGAGAAACCATTGCATATACCGCAGGCCCTGCGGGAGCTTATATCGCCGCAATTATTGCGGTGGAAATCGGAATGCTCGTTTCCAAAAAGACAAAGGTGGATATTCTTGTAACTCCCACGGTTACGATCATTGCCGGCTATGCTGTGGCAAAACTCATTTGCCCCGCCGTTGCTTATATTATGTACTGGCTGGGCGATTTTATAAATACTGCGACGGAAATGCAGCCACTTCTTATGGGAATCATTATTGCTGTGGTGGTCGGAATGATTCTTACTCTTCCGATTTCTTCCGCTGCAATATGCGCCATGATTGGCATAAGCGGAATTGCCGGCGGCGCCGCAACAGCCGGATGCTGTGCCCAGATGATAGGTTTTGCTGTTATCAGTTTTGCGGATAATGGCTGGGGAGGATTTTTTGCCCAGGGACTCGGAACTTCGATGCTCCAGATGAGCAATATCATAAAGAAACCTCTTATCTGGATTCCTCCAACTCTTGCTTCGGCTGTTACAGGACCTATAAGCACTCTTATCTTTAAACTTGAATGTACCGGAGTTTCCGCCGGAATGGGAACCTGCGGCCTTGTAGGGCCTCTGGGAACTCTTTCGGATATGGGCGGAGGAAGCAATATGTGGATGGGTATGCTTCTTTGCTATTTTGTTCTTCCGGCGGTGCTTTCCTATTTGTTCTATTTTGCAATGAAGAAAATGGGAATGATAAAAGACGGAGATATGAAACTTCAAAGTTAATAAAAAAGCGGAACGCGAATGCGTTCCGCTTTTTTAAATAAAAATCCCCGTGCTCAAATGAGCACGGTGCTTTTTTTATATGAGCACAATTCAATTATCTCTGAACACGGCCGGAAGCATCGCCGCCTGCAAGTTTTTCAACTTCTGCTACGGAAATGCGGTTATAGTCGCCTTCGATGGAATGTTTGAGTGCGGAAGCCGCAACGGCAAAATTGATTGCATCCTGGGTGGATTTGCCGCTGAGAAGAGCATAGATAAGACCGCCGCCGAAGGAATCTCCGCCGCCGACTCTGTCAACAATGCGAAGGTTATAGGTTCTGCTGAAGCAATAATTTTCGCCGTCATAAAGCATTCCTGCCCAATCGTTATCGCTTGCGGAAATGGAAGAACGAAGGGTGATTGCAACTTTTTCAAATCCGAATTTGTCAGCAAGCTGTTTTGCAACGGATTTATATCCTTCGTGGTTAAGTTTACCGCCGTAAATATCGGTATCTTCCGCTTCGATTCCGAAAACATCTTTTGCGTCTTCTTCGTTGGAAATGCAGACGTCAACATATTTGCAAAGTTCGGTCATTGCTTCTCTTGCCTGTTCACGGGTCCAAAGTTTTCCGCGGTAGTTGAGGTCGCAGGAAACTTTTATGCCTTTTTCTTTTGCGGCAATGCAGGCACGTTTGCAGATTTCAACAAGGTTCGGGCCAAGTGCGGGAGTGATTCCGGTGAAGTGGAACCAGTCTGCTCCGTCAAGAATGGAATCCCAGTCAAAGTCATCGGGAGAAGCTTCCTGAATTGCGGAATGTGCACGGTCATAAATGCAGACAGAACCGCGCTGGGAAGCGCCTTTTTCGAGGAAGTAAATACCAACTCTGTCGCCGCCGCGAACGATTGCGGAAGTATCAACGCCGAAATAACGGAGAGAATTTACCGCGGCCTGGCCGATGGCGTGTTTCGGAAGTTTGGTTACATATTTGCTTTCCATGCCGTAATTTGCAAGAGAAACGGCAACGTTTGCTTCGCCGCCGCCAAAAGTTGCCTGCATCTGGTCATTCTGGAAAAAACGGTAATAACCGTTGGGTGCAAGGCGAAGCATAAGTTCGCCGAAAGTTACAATTTTAGCCATTGCTGCGTGCCTCCTTGACTATTTCAACAGATTTTTTGCAAAGTTCGATGATTTCTTCCCATTTGTTGTTATCAATAAGGTCTGCGGTTACCATATAAGAACCTCCGCAGGCGCAGATAACAGGGCAGGAAAGATATTCTTTAAGGTTTTTGAGAGAAATGCCGCCGGTGGGCATTACTTTAAACATGGGGAAGGGTGCGCTCATGGCTTTGATTTTTGCAAGGCCGCCGCTCTGTTCCGCGGGGAAGAATTTGAGCACTTTAAGGCCGAATTTAAGCGCCGCATGATAATCGGTGGGGGTGGTGCATCCGGGATAAATGGGAAGACCTTTTTCCTGGCAATATGCAACAAGTTCCGGGTCGAATCCGGGGGTTACGATGAACTGGGCACCGGCAGAAAGGGCTTTATCCACCTGTTCAGTAGTAAGAACGGTTCCTGCGCCGACGAGCATATCGGGGCAGGCTTCACGCATAAGGCGAATAGCAATATCAGCTCCTGCGGCACGGAAGGTCACTTCCGCAACGGGAACGCCGCCTTCGCAAAGGGCTTTTGCAAGGTTTGCGGCATCTCTTTCCGGGTTATTAAGTTTTATGACCGGAACAACGCCGATTTCAGAAATTTTTTGGTTTATATCACACATGATGAAATCTCTCCAATCGTCAGAAATTATATATTAAACTCCGGAATAAGCGGAAAAACCGCCGTCAACGGGGATAACAACGCCGGTGATGAATCCTGCGGCATCATTGTTTACAAGGAAGAGCAGGCTTCCGGAAAGTTCTTCCGTTTCTCCGAATCTTCCCATGGGAGTTGCCGCAAGGATTTTTCCTGTTCTTGCGGTGGGGGTTCCGTCATCGTTCCAAAGGAGCTTTGCGTTCTGCTTGGTGGAAAAGAATCCGGGTGCTATTGCGTTGACCCTGATTCCGACCCTTGAAAAATGAACCGCAAGCCATTGGGTAAAGTTGGAAATTGCGGCTTTTGCGCCGGAATATGCGGGAATTTTGGTGAGGGGGGTATAAGCGTTCATAGAGGAGATATTGATGATGTTGCAACCATCTCTGCCGACCATCTGTTTCGCGAATGCCTGGGTGGGGATAAGAGTTCCGAGGAAGTTGAGGTTGAAAACAAAGCCTACTCCGTCGGTATCAAGATCGAAAAAGCTTTTGGTATCGGCGTCGATATCCCCAAGCTCAAAATATTCCTTATCGGTGGTTGCTTTGGGGTTGTTTCCGCCGGCGCCGTTGACAAGAATATCGCAGGGACCAAAATCTTCGACAATCTGCTTTGCAACATTTTCACAAATTTCTTTGTTGAGTACGTTGCAGGAATATGCTTTTGCAATTCCGCCTTCGGCGGTGATTTCATCCGCAAAAGATTTTGCCGCTTCTTCGTTAAGGTCAAGAAGGGCAACTTTTGCGCCTGCTCTTGCAAGAACTTTTGCGAAATAGCTGCAAAGAATTCCGCCTGCGCCGGTTACTACCGCGACTTTTCCCGAAAGGTCGGTATCGAGAACATTTTTAATCATTGTTTATCTCCTTATTTTTTATTCTTTTCACAAGCTTCAAAAAGTCCGTTGATATAAACGGCGCCAAGAGCACGGTCGAAAAGACCGTAACCGGGTTTTCCGGTTTCGCCCCAAATCATTCTTCCGTGGTCAGGACGGACATAGCCTTCAAAATTATTATCAACAAGGGCTTTTACGATTTCATAAAGGTCAAGGCTTCCGCAGGAGGAAAGATGCGCTCTTTCTTCAAAGGAACCGTCCTCCATAATTTTTACGTTGCGGATATGCATGAATCCGATTCTGTCCATGGCGGCATATTTTCTAATCATGGCAACAACGTCGTTGGAAGCGGCGCAGCCAAGGCTTCCGGTGCAAAGGCAAAGGGTGTTGGAAGGGCTGTCCACAAGTTTAAGGAATCTGTCAAGATTTTCTTCACAGGTAATGATTCTCGGAATTCCGAAAATGGGGTAGGGCGGGTCGTCCGGATGGATTGCCATTTTAACGCCGCATTCTTCCGCAACGGGAATAACTTTTTTAAGGAAGCGTTCAAGGTTTTTCCAAAGGCCTTCTTCGCCGAGTTCGCCATAGGCGGAAATAAGCTCGCGGACTTCTTCCTGACTGTAACTTGAATCCCAACCGGGAAGGTGAATATCATCTTTGAGCGGGTCAAGTCCGCGCATCTGGTCCCAATACATTACAAGGCTTGTGGAACCGTCGGGGGCTTTTTTATCAAGCTGGGTTCTGGTCCAGTCAAAAACCGGCATGAAATTATATGTAACGCATTTAACGCCGTATTTTGCGCAGCGGCGGATATTTTCGCAGTAAACGTCGAGAAGATGTTCAACGTCGCCTCTGCCGAGTTTTATATCTTCGCAGACCGGAATGGATTCCACAACATCGAAAACAAGACCGTGCTCTTCGCATTCGGCCTTCATTTTGGCAAGGCTTTCCTCGGGCCAGACTTCGCCGGGTTTTACGTCATAAACAGCGGAAACGACCGAACGCATCCCCGGAATCTGGGAAATATATTCGAGGGAAATGGGGTCGCTTTCACCATACCAGCGAAAAGAAAGTTTCATTTTCATTGTTTTTCCTCCAATCCGAAATATCTTGCGGCATTATTATAAGAAATATCTTCGGCGATTTTGCCAAGTGTATTCATATCACAGGGATATTCGCCGTTTTCGACCCATTCACCCATAAGGGCACAAAGAATTCGGCGGAAATATTCATGGCGGGTATAGCTTAAAAAGCTGCGGGAATCCGTGAGCATTCCGATAAAGTTCCCAAGCATGCTCAGATTCGCAAGGCTGATGAGCTGATCGCGCATACCCTGTTTGTTATCGTTGAACCACCATGCGCTTCCGTGCTGAAGCTTTCCGGGAACTTCGGTTCCCTGGAAGGAACCGATGAGAGTATCGAGAAAAGCGTTGTCGGAAGGATCAAGGCTGTAAAGAACGGTTTTTGGAAGAGCATTTTTGCTGTTAAGGGCATCAAGAAGCTTCGCCAGCGCTTCGGAACCGTTTTCCGGTCCGATGCAGTCAAAACCGGTATCGGGGCCGATTTTTTTAAACATTTCGCTGTTCGGGTTGCGAAGGCAGTTGTAATGAATCTGCATTACCCAGCCAAGGCGGACATATTCTTCCGCACAGAAAATGAGAAGAGCAGTTTTGAGCATCGCTGCTTCCTTTGCGGAAACTTCTTCGTGCTCAAGACCTTTTTTTATGATTTCATCAAGTTCACCTTCGGTGCTCGGTTCAAAAACCATGTGGTCAAGCCCATGGTCGCTGGCTTTGCAGCCATGCTCGTTAAAATATTCGATTCTTTTGCCAAGGGCTTTTTTGAGCGAATCAAAATTGCTTATTGAGATTCCGGAAACAGCAGAAAGCTGTGCGATATATTCACACCAGCCGGATTTATCGATGTTGAGTGCTTTATCCGGACGGAAGGAAGGAGCGACAACGGTATTGAAACTTTCATCTGCGGCAATTTTTTCGTGCCATTCAAGATTATCTATGGGGTCATCGGTGGTTCCGATGAATGCGACGCCGCTTTTTTTGATGATGTCGCGAACTCCGAGATTTCCTTCGCTGAGTTTCTTTTCGCAAAGGTTCCAGACCTCCCCGGCAGTTTCACCGCTGAGAACGCCTTCATAGCCGAAATATTTTTTCAGCTCAAGGTGGCACCAATGGTACATCGGGTTTCCGATGGTTTTGGGAAGGGCTTCGGCAAACTTCTGGAATTTTTCTCTTTCGGGCGCATCCCCGGTGATGTAATATTCGTCAACGCCGTTTGAACGCATTATGCGCCATTTGTAATGGTCGCCGGAAAGCCAGAGTTGGGAGATATTTTCGAAATGCTTGTTTTCAAAAATCTCCCTGGGGCTTACGTGGCAATGATAATCTATTATCGGCATTTTTGCTGCGTGCTTGTGATAAAGAATTTTTGCGGTTTCCGTCGAAAGAAGAAAATCGCTGTCCATAAAAGGCTTCAAGCTGTTTACCTCCGGTAAAATTCAGTATTTTTTTATTATAACATATCCAAATCGGGTTTCAACTATTTTTGCTGTGATTCGCGATATTGCTTCGGGGTCATGCCAACTGCTTTTTTAAAAACCTTAGAAAAATAGTGAACGTCAAGAATTCCGCAATGTTGGGCGATGGTCTGTATCTGGAGCTTTGTGGTCGCAAGAAGGCGCATTGCAAGCTTGACTCTTTTCTGGTTGACATATTCGGTAAGGGTCTGTCCGGTTTCCTGGCTGAAAAGGGCAGAAAGGTAACTCGGGCTGAGATTTTGCATCGAAGCAAGGGAATTGAGGGTGAGATTCGCGGTTAGGTCGGAATCGATGGTTGTGATTGCACGCTGCACCGGCGGAGAATAATGCTTCATGGTGTGCTTGCGCACAAGACGGCAATAAACACGGAACATATCATACATAAGTTCGTGCGCGGCGGCGGTGGAATTTATCTGTTCTATCTTCATAGCAAAATCGGAAGATACCCTGTCGATATAAAAAGGGTGTACTCCGCCGTTTTGTGCGGCTTTGCGAAGAAGGGTGTTGGTGATGATGCAATAATTTTTAAGATTGCGAACCGGGTCCGCAAGTCTTTTTTCGAAGCTGAGAGAATTTATGTTTGAAAGAAAAAGAACTGCTTTCTGATACTGTCCCTGGGTTACGGCATTAAGCATTTCATTTTCAAAATCATAACGGGTTTCAATCATCTGGACGTTCCAGGCACTTTTTTCGGTATCGACTTTATCCTTTTTTATATTGGGCGCAAAAGAAGCCTGTTCGAGTTTTTCGTCTTTGAGTTCCTTGAAGCGGAAGTTTTCGCTTCCGTTCCATATAAGTTCGCCGAAGGAATCCACAAGCGCAAAAAGATGGCTGTTTTGGGGAATATGGGGAATGCTTTGATAAAAACTTTCAAGGTCGCCAAGCATCGACGGCGGAAGGTTCATCTTTTCCGCATGTTCAAGGATTTGTTTTCTTGTGGGAACTTCCAGAATATAAGGACCTATGAGCAGGGCAAGGTCATCTTCCTCCGGAAGAAGCATGAACATATAGGAACACGAAAAAACGTCTTTATATTCAAAAATGGTGTTTTGTTCAAGGGAAGAGAGGATTTTTTTATGCGCTTCCTCAAAATCTGTTCCGAAATCCATGAATTTGCGGAAGCCTTTATCGATTCGATCATAGGGAATGTTATCAGAGCTGAACAAAAGAGTCTGCACATGGCATTTTTTGAAAACATTCCGCAAAAACTGCAGTTCAGCATCATAAAACATGAAACTCCCTCCCGAGAAAAATGAATGGAATCCTGCAAAATTCCGTCAGCATAAACAAAACAAATAAACTTTCAGCCTAATTATAGTACAACATATTCATATTTTCAATGCACACAATGACTTTCACATTAAAATAATGCACTAACACCTAAAAATTGTTCTAATAGAATAAATGAATAATTGTTATACTTTGAATAACGTCATGCACATTTATTTTCGCATGATAATTTTTGAAAAGAGGTAACGCTATGGAAACCAAAAAAACCGTAAGACCTTTTGGTATGCGCGATAAAATCGCATACGCAATGGGCGACTTCGGCTGCAACATGAGCTTCTCGCTCAAAGGAACAGTTCAGACCTTCTGGCTCGTTTATATGACCCTCGAAACCGGTCTGCTTTCCCTTCTCCTTCTTCTTGTTCAGATCTGGGACGCAATCAATGACCCGATTATCGGTTCCATGATCGACGCAGACAGAAGAATATACAAACACGGCAAATTCAAAACCTATATCTTCATCGGTGCTTGCGGACTTCTTGTTGCTGGTGCGCTCGTATTCATTCCTGCTCCCAACGCTTCCACCTGGATTAAAGCAATGCTCTTTATCATGGGCTACGTAATCTGGGATGCCTGCTACACCACCGCAAACGTACCTTATGGTTCCATGCTTTCCCTCGTAACTGAAGACGCAGGCGAAAGAGCTCAGCTTTCCACATGGCGTTCCGTTGGTTCCATGATCGGTAACATGGCTCCCATGATGCTTCTCCCGATGCTTATCTGGCACAAAGAAGTTGACGCAAACGGAAACCCCATCATAAACCCCGAAACCGGTGTTCAGGTTGAAACCCTTATGGGCGAAAGAGTATTCCTTGCTGCGCTTATCATGGGTGTTCTTGGTTTCATTGCATTTGTTTTCATGCTCAAAACCATCACCATCCGCGTTGATGAAAACAGCGTAAAAACCAACGATACCGAAAAATTCAACGTTGTCAAAGCATTCGGCAACTTCCTTAAAAACCGTGCAGCAATGGGCGCAACCGTTGCGGCAATGGCAATGTTCCTTGGAATGAACTCTGCTTCCACCGCAAACACCATCATGTTTGCTACTTATTTCGGCCAGGCTTCCATGTCCGGTATCGTTCAGCTCATCGGCTTCCTTCCCATGTTCATTTTCATGCCCTTCATCAAAAAGCTTGTTAATAAATATGGTAAAAAAGAAGCTGCAGCAGCAGGTGCAGCAGTATCCCTCATCGGCGGCGTATTCATGTTCATCTTCCCGCTTATCGCAAACAAAACCATCGCTCTTGTAATTTATGTTCTTGCTCTTGCAATCTTTGGCATCGGCATGGGCGTTTATACCTGCGTTTCCTGGGCATTTATGGCTGACGCAATCGATTATAACGAATGGAAAACCGGCAAACGCGAAGAAGGTACCGTATATTCTCTCCATTCCTTCTTCAGAAAACTCGCACAGGGTGTTGGCCCCTCCATCGTTCTTCTTATCATGGGTGCTCTCGGTTATGTTTCCGAACTCGGAACCGAAGGCCAGTCCCTCCAGACCGCAACCAATATGTGCTGGCTCGTAGCAGGACTTTATGCCTTCAGCGGCATCGCAATGTTCCTTGCAATCAAATATATCTATAACCTTGATAAACCTACCCTTGAACAGATGAACAGAGAACTTGCTGAAAGAAGAGCAGCAAAAGCCTGATTTTTCAATAAAACTTTATAGACAAGGCGGCTTGAAAAGACCGCCTTGTTTATATTATAATTGTTCTATATTTTTTATTTTGACAGAAGGAATAATGAACTATGAGAACTATTCTTAACATCAACAACGAATGGGTTTTTTCCAAACCCGGCTGCGAAGCAGAAAAAGTTGACCTTCCCCACAGCTGGAACAGCGTTGACGGTCAGGACGGCGGAAACGATTATTTCCGCGGAACCTGCCGCTACACCAAAACCATCGCAAAATCCGAACTTCCGGAAGGCGACCGTGTTTATCTCGAAATCAACGGCGCAAACTCCTCCGCAAAAGTTTTTGTAAACGGAAAAGAAGTTGCAAGCCACGACGGCGGTTATTCCACCTGGAGAGTTGACATCACAGATGAACTTTGCGAAGAAAACAAAATCGAAATCGACGTTGACAACGCCGCAAACGATTATGTTTATCCCCAGATGGCTGACTTCACTTTCTATGGCGGACTTTACCGTGACGTAAACCTCATCGGTGTTTCCGAAAGCCACTTTGACCTTGATTTTTACGGCACCCACGGAATGAAAGTCACCCCCGAAATCGAAGGCGACGACGCTGAAATCGAAATCGAAGTTTTCCTCACCAATATGAAGGAAGGCCAGAAAATCAGATACACCGTTCTTGATAAAGAAGGCAATGTCGTTGCAGAAAAAGTAACCGACGATGACGAAGCCGAACTTGAAATCAAAAACGTTCACAGATGGCACGGAAGAAAAGACCCTTATCTTTATACCGCAAAAGCTGAACTTCTCGAAGGCGAGACCGTTCTTGATAACATTTCCGAAAGATTCGGCTGCCGCACTTTCGAAATCGACCCCGAAAACGGATTTATCCTCAATGGGGAAGAATATCCTCTCCGCGGCGTTTCCCGCCATCAGGACAGATGGGGACTTGGCAATGCGCTTAAACCCGAACATCATAAAGAGGATATGGATCTTATTTATGAAATGGGCGCAACCACTATTCGTCTTGCCCACTATCAGCACAACCAGTATTTCTATGATCTCTGCGATGAATACGGTATGGTAGTCTGGGTAGAAATTCCTTATATTTCCAAACATCTGCCCAATGGACGCGAAAACACCATCAGCCAGATGAAGGAACTTATCGTTCAGAACTATAACCATCCTTCCATTGTTGTCTGGGGACTTTCCAACGAAATCACCATGAGCGGTGAAGATGAAGATCTTCTTGAAAACCACAGAATCCTCAACGAACTTTGCCACGATTGGGACGAAACCAGAAAAACCGTTGTTGCCTGTGTTTCCATGTGCAGCATGGATGCAAAATATAACAAAATTCCTGATGTTGTTTCCTATAACCACTATTTCGGTTGGTATGGCGGCGACACCACGATGAACGGTCCCTGGTTCGATCAGTTCCACGCAAAATATCCCAAAATTCCGATCGGCTGCTCCGAATACGGCTGCGAAGCTCTTAACTGGCACACTTCTAATCCCACCCAGGGCGACTATACCGAAGAATATCAGGCATATTACCACGAAGAACTCATCAAACAGCTCTTCACCAGAAAATATATGTGGGCAACCCATGTCTGGAATATGTTTGACTTTGGCGCCGACGCAAGAAATGAAGGCGGCGAAAATGGCCAGAACCACAAGGGTCTTGTAACTTTCGACCGTTCCTACAAAAAGGATTCCTTCTATGCATATAAAGCATGGCTTTCCGATTATCCTTTTGTACATCTTTGCGGAAAACGCTATATTGACAGAGTTGAGGACGTAACCAAGGTTACTGTTTATTCCAACCTTCCCGAAGTAGAGCTTTTCGCAAACGGAGTAAGCCTTGGCAAAAAAGCAAGCCCGGAACACTTCTTCTATTTTGATGTTCCCAACGCAGGCGAAACCGAACTTGTTGCCGTTGCAGGTGAATATAAAGATGAAGGCAGAATCCGGAAGGTCGATACCATGAACGAAGATTATATCCTTAAAGAAAAAGGTGCAGTCCTCAACTGGTTCGATATTGATGCTCCCGAAGGCAGACTTTCCCTTAACGATAAGATGAGCGACATTATGAAAACCTTCCGCGGAAAACTCATTCTTCTCGGAATGTTCAAAAAAATCAAAAAAGGACTTTCCGGAGGAAAAACCGGCGGCTTTGATGTTGATAAAAAGGCCATGATGAACATGATGAGCGGTTTCACTCTTCTTCGTCTTACCGGACTTATGGGTATGACCGGAGTAACCTTTACCAAGGAAGAACTCCTTGAAATGAACAGAAAGCTCAACAAAATCAAAAAGAAAAAATAATTGACCGCAAAAATAAAAACTCCCGTGCTCAAAATGAGCACGGGAGTTTTTTTTATCTGATTTACTGCATATCTTCGGGGCGTTTTTTGTATTTTCTTGCAGAGGAAAATCCTCTTCCGCGAACTTCCGTTACACGGCTTATAATTACGAAGCATTTGGGGTCAATGCTGTGGGCAAGGCGTTCGACTTTTGCAATTTCGCGGTTGGAAACAATGGACATAACAACTTCGGTTTCATAATGTTTATAACCCGTTTCCGCATGAAGAAGAGTTACGCCGCGGTCGATTTGAGTAAGAATCGCATCGGTAATTTCGTTGGCTCTTCTTGTGACGATTTTGATTTCGGTTCTGGATTTGCCCATGACGAGGGTTTTATCAAGGAAGAAAGTATAAATGAAAGTGAAGATGATTCCGTAAAGAATCGCATCCATGGATTTGAACATCGCAAGGAAAACAACAACAATGAAATCCATGGCATAAAGAGTTGTCGAAACAGGAATATGGAAAAATTTGTTAAGGATCAGCGGAGGAATATCCATTCCGCCGGTGGAAGCGCCGGAACGTATTACAAGACCAAGAGCGATTCCGATTCCGATTCCTCCGAGAACGGTGCAGAGAAGCACATCATCGGTAAGGGCGTAATCACCGAAAATTCTGTTGCAGATTTCAAGGAACAGCGGATAGCAGATGGAGCTGAGAATTGTGGTCACGGCGAATGCTTTTCCGAGCACAAAGTATCCGAGGCAAAGCATAGCAAGGTTGAAAACGAGAACAAAGGCGGAAATCGGGATATGTAAAAAATACTCAATAATAAGCGCAATACCGGTTGTTCCGCCAAGGGCAATTCCGGAAGGAAGAACAAAAAGCTTGATGCTCAGCGCATAAATGATATTTCCGAAAATTATGCAAAGAAAAGGGAAAACCTTTTGTTTGAATTCGGATTTCTGAATCATAACAAACGTCCTTTCAAAAATACTTTGAACAAAAAAACGTTTGCCATGAAATTTTCCCTGACAAACGTGGATCGAGGATTGCTCCTAATACAAAAATATTATAAGTGTAACAGAGATGAAATGTCAAGTGGTTAAAGATAAAATTTCAGCTCATTTTTCCTGTTGCGGCAAAGATAAATCCGCATAAATTGAAGGGTTCTGAATTCAAGGGCTTTTTTGGGACATTCGTTCACGCACCGAAGACAGCGTATACAGTTTTTGCCGATGGAGTTTTCTTCCATTGCACCGGTGGGACAGTTTTCGATGCATTTTCCGCAATGATTGCAGTTTTGATTTCGGAAAAGTTTTACGCCGATTTGCGTTCTTCTGGCGGGAACCAGATCGGCATAAAAAACCTTTTTTGCTTTTGAAATAACGGCGTTTTCGGGATTCTTTATTCTTTCAAAAATCGGTTCAAGAGCATCAAAATCAAAATCATCCGGTTCATCAAGAAAACTGTGCCCGCAGGGAATGCAGACCCCGGCAATTACCTTTGCGTTCGTAATTTTTGAAGCGTCCATAATGACGTTTCCGTAAGATTTTCTTCCGTATGTGGCTGCAAAAACCACCTTTTCCGCTTTCAGCTTCGGAAGAAAATCAAAAACCGCATCCGGAAGGTTTTGGCAATAAACTGGGAATATAACCACCGCTGTTTCAGAAAAATAATCGTCGGTAGATAAGTTTGTAATATCAAAAGCAGGGGAATCAAGCTTTTTGCCAAAGTATTCCGCAAGCCTTCTGCTTTTGCCGCTTCCGGAAAAATAATAAACTTTAATCATAATCTTCTCTTAAAAAATCGCACATAAGCGCACATTCGGGAATTTCATCAAGGGAAAAACCAAGGAAGTTTTCCATTTCGTACATAATCTGTTCTTTCGGAACAAGGCTGTTTTTGCCGGCAAGGGAAATTTCCAGCGCGCTGAAAGGAATCATTTTGCTTCTGCAATGATAAAAACGCACAAATTGGGAATAATCCTTGCATTTTTCAATTTGACAACTGGTATGTAAAGCTTTTTTACTTTCCGAAGGAGGAACCCATCCGCATTCTTCGGTAAGGATATTTTTCACCTTGTTCCATTCATATTTTCCTCCGCAGATTTCGTCAAAATCAAGATGAACAAAAGCCGGGATATTCCCCGTTCTTGAAGAGCGGCTTATTGCTTTGCGGAAAGGCGGAATAATTTCCGGGACTTCGTGTATAGCCTCCACAATATTTGAAACAAGTGGATTATAATAGCCGAAAAGGTTCATAACGGTGCTCTTTTTCTTCGTAAGCTGACGCATTGAAAGAAGAGTCTGGAGCTGTCCTTTTTTCAGCGGAGGACGCAGAGTCAGTATTCTTCCGATGTTGATCAGTGCGGAAACGGCTTTGTTTTTGCCGATGGAGTAAACAAATTCCGGTGCCATGTGGTTATAATAAAGCCCAAGCATCTGAACAGGTTCGTTGCCAGCAAGGAAATAAGGAACGTTATTCGCCACAAGTTCCGGATAAAAAAGAACATAGGCGAGGGAAGGGCATGCGCAGGTGTTTTCGCTCAGTTCATAAAGTTTGCGATAGATTTTCCGAAGGTTATCGCGACTCATAGTTCTTATAATAAACTCTACGTTCGGGAAGTGCTTTTTCGCGTTCTCAATGCTCTTTTTTGCGCTTTCCGAAATAAAAGGAATTTCCCATGTGAGCGCCAGAACCCGGAGCTTTTTTACTTTTGCAAGGTAGTAAAGCAGGAAGGTGGAATCTTTTCCGCCGGTATAAAACAGGGCGCAGTCAAAGCGCGATTTTTTTGCATGGGGGATTTCTTCTATAAGAGGCACAACGCTTCTGAGTTCTTCAGCTTTTTCGGAAGTTTCGCACATGGGGCAAAGTCCGTTTTCGCTGAATTCAAGGCCGGGAATAATGAAATCATTGGCACAGCAGTTTTTGCAGAAGCGTGCTTCGTGGATGGATTTTGGGGTAATTTTAAGATTATCTTCGGTGACGATTTGCTGACCGATTAGTTTTTTCAGAACGGAAAGTTCTTCTTCGGAAAGTACATTTGGAAGAGAAGCAATTATTTTGGTTTGCTTTTGTGTCAATTTAACGCGGTTTTTGAAAAGGTTTTCGCCGCAGCGCAGTCCGTAATAATAAAGTTCGCTGTTTTCAAGCTTCCAGCGGTTCTGAAGAAAATATTTTTCAGCCATTCATTTCACCTCCTGAAGCAATATTCCAACTACATAATAGCGTTTTTTTTAATGTTTTGCAATATATAGCCGAAAAGGGAATAAAAAAGCTCCGGTCTTATCCGGAGCGGTTAATGTTTATCCTCTGCCTTTATATTCAAGTTTTATTACTTCTGCCATCTCTTCCGGAGATTCCTCGCAGCCGCCTTCCAGCCACATCTTGATGATGGCATTTATTCCATTGCGAAAAAACTCGATATGATATTTGATGTTTTTGTTGTTGAATTCCGTTTCAGCTCTTTTTTTATCATAAATTGTGATCATATGGTTACTGTCATAACAAAGTTTGAAATAGGTTTTATAAAAAAGCTGATTTTCTTTTATGTGGGTGAACATTTTAAGTGCACCGGTGTGTTCGTTTGAATAGTCATAATCCGCAAAAAGTTCGGAAAAATCATCTTCGAGCTTTTTACGGGTTTTATCCGCAAGGTCATAAATATCAAGAAAATTGGCATAAAAAGTGCTTCTGTTAAGTTCCGAAATCTTGCAGATATCAGAAACCGATATTTCTTTTATATCCTTTTTTTGAAGAAGTTCTATAAAAACTTTCTCAATTTTTTCGATGGATTCCCGTCTTCTTTTATTGTTTGCTGTGTTCATAAATACCTCATTAATGCAACAGATGTTGAAGAATTGATGATTGTTTTTTGAAAAACAAAAATATTATAATATAGTCACATTAAAAATACAACTGTTGTTTTATTGAAAGGAGATAAAAATGAAAAAAAGCAGCTTTGTTGCAATGATTCTCGGAACAGTAAGCACTGTTCTGTTTGCTCTCGGAATGTGCATGGCACTTCTTCCGGAATGGGATTCTTTCACCGAAGGTATAATTTTCGGTACTGTGGGTCTTGTTATGGGTTTGATAACCTTAATTATCTGGAGGAAAATGGAGCATAAAGCACCCATCAAACTTAATGGAAAGAATGTCCTTTTTGTTATTTTTGCGGTTATCGGTGCGCTTATTCTCGGAACAGGAATGTGCTTCTGCCTTGTTTGGGAAAACCTCGTCTTCGGGACGATTATCGGTCTTGCGGGAATTTTGATGCTTCTTTCTCTTATTCCGATTGTTAAAGGAATTAAATGAAAACCAAAAGAACAATAATGATCGCCGCTGCCGGATTTATGTTTAATGCCGGATATGGAGCTTATTGTGCATTCATAGGAATAAAAAGTGTTTCCTGGTGGTTTATAACGCTTGCCGCTTATTATCTGATTCTGAGCATAATGCGTTTTGTAATAATTACTTCGCATCGGACAGCATCTTTCAAAAAATTTAAAGATAATCATCTTTCAAGGTTTACCGGAATACTTTTTGTTTTTCTTTCCATAGTGCTTGCGGGAACGGCGTATCTTTCATACAGCGAAGAGCAGGGGATAGAGCACCACATAATTGTTATGATTACAATAGCGCTTTATTCTTTCGTCAAAATAGCAATATCGATAGTCAATCTTGCAAAAATAAAAAACAAAGATGACGCTTCAATAAAAACTTTGCGTAATATATCTTTTGCAGATGCGCTTGTTTCAATTTTTTCGCTGCAGCGTTCGATGCTCGTCACTTTTGAAGGACTTACCTATGCGGAAATCAAATTGTTTAACGCTTTGACAGGTACGGCGGTTTATGTTCTCGTGTTTATTTTGGGACTCAATATGATTGGAGGAAAAAGAACGGAAATGACAAAAGCGAAAATTATAAAAATAAATGAGAAAATATCGAAAACAGTTGTCGAAGGTTATAAAAAAATCGAAAAAGGAACTGTTGAGGGTTATAAAATTATAGAAAAAGGAGCGGTTGAAGGATACGGAAAACTTGAAGATAAATTTGTTGAAAAGTTTTTGACCAAAGACGACGAAACTCCGGAAGAGGCAAAAGAAAGACTTAAAAAATCATGCAAATAAAACGAAATTACGGAAGAACCGGCGTTTTTTAACAACAAAAAATCCCTCGAACAAAGCGTTCGAGGGATTTTTTCTGGTTGCGGGGGAAGGATTTGAACCAACGACCTCCGGGTTATGAGCCCGACGAGCTACCGAGCTGCTCTACCCCGCGATATATGCAATTTTTGAGTGCCTGATTATTATACATCAAACAAAACAAAATTGCAAGCCTTTTTTTGAAATTTTTTTAAATTTCTTTTTCCATCCAATAGCAAGGGCAGCCTTCGCTGTAAACAACGCGGTCTTCGCATTTGGAAAAACCGCATTTTTCATAAAAAACCATGGCGCGTTCTTCCGCAAGAAGAAGGGCTTTTTTGCCGCCTTTAAGTTTTGCTGCGGTTTCAAGTGCTCCGATAACGCCCATGCCGATATGATTTCCGCGATAGGGTTTGAGCACGGCGATTCTTCCGAAAATGAAAGTGTTTTCTCTGCCTTTGGGGTCGGGGAAATATCTTCCGGTGGCGATGCATTTATCACCGTCATAAAGGGTCACATATTCGCAGATATTATCGATATCATCAAATTCGTTCTGAAATTTCTGTTCACATACAAAAACAGCAAGACGAACGGAATAAGCATCTTTCTGGTTATCTTTGATTTTAACTGTAATCATTAAAGAAACACTCCCCATCAAAGTTCTGTTATAATAATAATCCATTATTACAAAAAATGCAAGGGCTTCCGGCTTGACAATGTGGAAGAAAAAGCATATTCTTTCATTATGAACAAATCGGAGGTGAACGTTTTGGATAAAAAAGAGAGAATCGCAAAGGCGGTTGAGCTTCTTAAAAAGGAATATCCGGATGCAATTTGCTCCCTTGAATATGAAAAACCGCATGAACTCCTTTTTGCAACAAGGCTTGCGGCACAGTGTACCGATGCAAGGGTAAATATGGTTACACCCGTGCTTTATTCAAAATATCCGACTCTTGAAGCGCTTGCGGAAGCGGATGAACAGGATATCAGCGATATAATCCGTTCCTGCGGTTTTTATAAAACAAAAGCACACGATATTTCGCTTGCATCAAAAATGCTTGTGGAAGAATACGGCGGAATTGTTCCGGATACGATTGAAGAACTCATCAAACTTCCGGGAATCGGAAGAAAGACCGCCAATCTTGTAGTCGGCGATGTTTACGGAAAACCCGCAGTTGTTTGTGATACTCATTGCATAAGAATCACCAATCTGCTCGGATTCACAACTACAAAAGATCCGGCAAAATGCGAAATCGAACTTCGCGAGCTTCTCGACCCGGCGGAATCCAATAATTTCTGCCACAGAATGGTGCTCCACGGAAGAGCAGTCTGCGTTGCAAGAAGACCGGACTGTAAAAGTTGCGTGCTTCGGGAAATCTGCGATTATGCCCAAAAATCTGTGGAATGATTTTTGAAAATATATATTGAAAAAGCACACATAGGGAACTATAATAGTAATATAAAATTAAAAGGGGATATATTGAAATGGCATATCAGGTTACAAAAGATTCTATCATCGGAGATGTTCTTGATTACGATAAAGATACCGGGGTTTTCTTCCTTGAAATGGGAATGCATTGCCTTGGATGTCCGATGTCCAGAGGAGAAAGCATTGAAGAAGCCTGCGGGGTTCACGACGTAAGCTGTGACGAGATCGTGGCAAAAATCAATAAATATTTCAGCGAAAAAGAAAACTGATAAAATGCTTTCGGCAGCCGTGATTATTCAGGGCTGCCTTTCAGTTTATATAAAGTGAGGAATCATTTTTGGAAAAACTCGATTTAAGACTTGCCGCCGCAGCGGAATTTGTAAAAGAAGGAACAGTCGCGGCTGATATTGGTACAGACCACGGATATCTTATCTGCCATCTTGTGAATGAAGGTATATGCAAACGCGGATTTGCGACGGATATAAATATAAAACCCCTCGAAAGTGCAAAAGCACTTATAAAAGAACTGGAACTTGAGGACAAAATAGAAACAATTCTTACCGATGGGCTTGCCGGACTTCCAGAAGATGAGATAGACGAAATACTTATTTGCGGAATGGGTGGGGAAACCATTATCGGAATCCTTGAAAAAGCAAAATGGGTAAAAAGCGAAATGGTGCATCTTGTTCTTCAGCCAATGTCGAGGGCGGATATGCTCCGCCGCTGGCTTTGCGAAAACGGATGGAACATCGACGATGAAAAAGCAGTCGAAGTTGAAAAGCATCTTTATACCGTTATGAGCGCAAGCTATATCGGCGGAAGCGAAACTCCGGATGAGTTTTATTGCCTTACCGGTGAACTTGCCGGTCAGTATGACGAATATGCGGTTAAATATCTGCGCTGGCAGGCGAATATCCAAAGGGGAATTGCATCCGGTCTGCTTCGTTCCGAAAAGGAAAAAGAACATGCGCTTAAGCATATTCAGCTTGCGGATATGCTTGATGAACAGGCTGATGAAACGGAGGCGGAAATTTGAGCAGGGTAATTGATTTTTATAAATTCATAAACAGCATAGCGCCGTTTGATACTCAGGAAAGCTGGGATAATTCCGGTTTCCTTGTGGGTGACGGAAATAGGGAAGTAAAAAAAGTCCTTTTCGCACTTGATGTAACCGAACCGGTGCTTGATGAAGCGATAGAAAAAGGCGCGGAGCTTGTTATCAGCCATCACCCGGTTATTTTCGGGGCACTGAAGGAATTCCACCCGAAAAATATCGCTTTTCTTGCAGCAGAAAAAGGCATTGCCGTCATAAGCGCGCATACCTGCCTTGATATTGCAGACGGCGGAGTGAACGACTGCCTTGCGGTTGCATTGGGACTTGAAAATGTCGCCAAAGTCGATGATGGTGAAGGCCTTATGCGTATGGGCGAACTTGAACACCAGATGAGCTGTGCAGACTTCATAAGATACGTTGCCGAAAAACTTAATGTCGGCGGAATAAAATATACTCCCACAGATAAAATGATAAAAAAGGTCGCCGTTTGCGGCGGAAGCGGAGGAGATCTTTATTCTTTTGCAATGGGAGCGGGTGCCGATGCATACGTAACGGCAAACATCAAACATAACCTTTTCATTGAAATGCGAAGAGATGACTTCTGCGTTCTTGATGCAGGGCATTTCTGCACCGAAAATACAGTAATAAAACCTCTTGCGGAAAAAGCTGCAAAAGCTTTCCAGGATACTGAAATAATCGTTTCTGAAAGTTCGGAAGACCCCGCAAGATATTATGCCAGATAATATGAAAATGAGGTGAGCACGGATGGCACTTGACGGAATAATGCTGAGCATGCTCAAAAATGAAATAGCCGAAAAACTCATCGGGGCAAGGGTCGATAAAATTCACCAGCCTTCAAAAGAGGAACTTGTGATATCCATGAGATGGAACGGCGGAAGCGGAAAACTTCTTGTTTCGGCTTCTGCATCCGCACCAAGAATACATTTTACCGAAAGCGCGGTTGATAACCCGAAGAATCCGCCGATGTTCTGTATGCTTATGAGAAAGCATCTTGCGGGCGCAAAGCTCGTTGATATTGAGCAGTTCGGGCTTGAAAGAATGCTCCATCTTTCTTTTTCGACTTATAATGAATTCGGTGATCCGGTTATCGTGAAACTTGCTGTGGAAATCATGGGCCGCCACAGCAACATTATGCTAATCGGTCCGGACGGAAGAATAATCGACGCCATAAAACGCGTTACTGCGGATATGTCAAGCGTTCGTCAGGTAATGCCCGGAATGGGCTATGTTTTTCCGCCGGCGCAGAATAAGCTGAATACCCTTGATATTGATGGCATGGAACTTGCAGCAAGACTTAAAAACGGAAGAGATATTCCGCTTTCAAAAGCTCTTATGGAAAATCTTGACGGGGTTTCGCCTATAGTATGCCGCGAGATTTCCGAAATCGCAACAAATGGATTTGATACAAGAACCCATGATCTTTCAAATGAAGAATGCGGACTGGTTGTTGATACGATCGAAATAATTGCCGATAAAGTAAAAAACAGCAAAGCCGAACCGCACATAATCATTGATGACAGCGGTCATCCGGTGGATTTCACTTTTATGCCGGTGATTCAATACGGAACAACCATGGAAGTAAAGAAATGCGAAAATTTCAGTTCCATGCTGGATAAATTTTATTCGGAACGTTCCGGCGCCGACAGAATGAAGCAGCGTTCAAACGACCTTTTCAAATTTGTTGTGAACCTTGCGGACAGAATTTCGAGAAAACTCGATATCCAGCGTCAGGAACTTGCGCGTTCCACAGAAAGGGAAATTCTTAGGATAAAGGGCGAACTTATCCACGCTAACCTTTGGATGATTGAAAAAGGAATGACTTCCGTCGTTCTTGAAAATTATTATGAGGACTGCAAACCGGTCGAAGTCAAGCTTGACCCAAGACTTTCTCCGGCGCAGAACGCACAGCATTATTTCAGCGAATACCGAAAAGCAGATACCGCGGAAAAAATGCTTCGCAAATTTATTGAAAAAGGTGAAGCAGAGCTTTCATATATTGAATCTGTTTTTGATTTGCTCTCAAGAGCGAGAACCGATGATGAAGTTATTGCAATCCGCGAAGAACTTGTGGCGCAGGGATATCTTAAAAATCACCGGAAAAATAACCAGAAGCCGGTGAAGCTTATGCCGAAAGAATATATTTCTTCCGATGGATTTAGAATCCTTTGCGGAAGAAATAATATCCAGAACGACAAACTTACCTTCAAGGATTCAAGAAAGCATGATATATGGCTCCACACCCAGAAAATCCACGGTTCCCACACGGTAATCATTACCGAAGGAAGGGAAGTTCCGGATACAACAATTCAGCAGGCAGCGATCGTTGCGGCTTATAATTCGAAAGGAAGAGATTCTTCCCTTGTTCCGGTGGATTATACCGAAATAAAAAATGTAAAAAAACCTTCGGGATCCGCACCGGGAAAAGCGGTTTATGAACATTACAGAACCGCTTATGTAAGACCGTCACAGTTCGAAAATTTATTTGGGAACAAATAAAAAATCTCCGCATGTTTTGCATGCGGAGATTTTTTTGTAAAGAAAATTTAAACGTTTCTGAAAATCAGCTCATCATATCCGGTTTCGGGGTCATCCTCAACGTCAATTTCGATATCCTGAAGTTCGCTAATCACAAGTTCACAGGTTGTGTTGATTATGCACCCTTCGCAAAGATGCCCGCCGATGGTTGATAAATCCTCTTTTGAAAGCGATATGTGCAGATGGCAGCGCTTTGCGCTTACTGTTCCCATAAGGCTTACAATTTCGCAGTCTTCATCAATATCACGGATTGTGATTCCGGAAGCATCGCGGATTCTTCCTCTGCTGATGCAGCCGACTGCGGAAACAACCGCGCCGGATTTTATATTTTTTTCGCGGCAAAGCTCTTTTATGGAACCAAGCAGATCTTCACCGCGGTGAAGTCTTACGCAGTGAAATACTGCCGGTTCGGCAGAAGAAACAATATTCGATTTCAATTTTCAGCACCGCCTTTCTGCTTTTCGGGAAGCTGGATTATAATGATGGAAGCGAACATAAGAAGGCAACCTGCGGTTTCGCGAAGAGTGGGAATCTGATGAAGGATAACCGCACCGGCAAGTACAGCGAAAACGGATTCAAGGCTCATGAGAAGGGAAGCAACGCTTGGCTTTGTCCATTTCTGCGCAACGGTCTGGAGTGTATATCCAGCACCGCCGGAAAGAGCACCGGCATAAAGAATCGGAAGCCATGCATCAAGGATGTTTTCAAGGTTCGGTTCTTCAAAAAAAAACATACAGATTATGCAGATGCTTCCGCCGATGAGGAACTGAAGGCAGGAAAGTTTTACACAGTCAACTTTCGGCGCAAAATGGTCGATAGCAAGGATATGCACAGCAAAAGCAACGGCGCTTATAAGAACGGTGAAATCTCCTTTACCGAGAGAGAAGCTTTCATTCATGCAGAGAAGATAAAGACCGGTCAGCGCAAGAACACAGCAGATCCAGATCATGCGAGGAAGCTTTTGGTGAAGAAGCAAACCGAAAAAAGGCACTATAAGGATATAAAGAACAGAAATGAAACCGGCTTTTCCGACAGTAGTTTGCGCTATTCCGAACTGCTGAATGGTGGAAGCAGCGAAAATGATTATTCCGCAAATTATTCCGCCCTTGATAAGCTCCTTTTTTTCATATTCGGAAGGCTTTTTATAAGTACCGTTCTTTTTCTTTATGGCATCGAAAAACAAATTTACAATTATAAGAACGATTCCCCCGATGATACAGCGGGTTCCGTTGAAGGTAAACGGACCGACGTAATCCATGCCGACACTTTGGGCAACAAATGCACATCCCCAGATAAGCGCGGTGATTATAAGAAGTATATTGCCAAGCATTGCTTTGTTTTTCATAAAATACCTCTGAAAAATAAATAATATTGTAATTTTACAATAAATCGGAACAAAATAAAAGCCCCGGAAATCAATTATTGTTGAAATTAGAGGAATAATGGATTATAATCAGCATATCGGATGGGGGGATTTTTTTGGATTATCTGTTTGCTGTAATAATCGGATATCTTATCGGCTGCATAAATACGGCAAAATTGGTTGCAAAAGCAAAAGGCATTGATATCAAAAAAGTAGGCACGAATAATGCCGGAGCTTCGAATGTTTTTATTTCGGTAGGAAAAATATACGGAGTTATTGCCGCGATAGGCGATATTCTGAAGGCGTTTCTTGCTGCTTTGCTGATATTTACGATATCAAACCAAAATTACGAAGCCGCAATCATTGCAGGAGCAATGACCGTTATCGGTCATATTTTTCCTTTCTGGATGAAATTTTCCGGAGGAAAAGGACTTGCCGCTTTGATGGGGCTGATTCTTTTTATTGGCTTCGGTGATTTTGCTTTATTCGGAATAATGCTTATTGCCATAACGCTTGTTACTGATTATATAGCATTGGGAACGCTGACCGTTGCAACGCTGATGCCTTTTTATTCGGCATTTATAAAGAAAGATTCGGTGCTGACAATAAGCATATTTGCCGTGCTTATGGTGATTATCTGGTATAAACATTTTGAGAATATAGTCAGAATAAAAAATAAAACAGAAATAGGTTTTTTAAGAAAAAACAAATCAAAAAAGAGCTGAAAAAATCAGCTCTTTTATTTATATAATTCTGCTTTGCAGCGGAGGCGTCCTTTTTTTGTTTCAAGTTTTATTCCTCGATAAATAAATTTTCCGTGACCGCGAACGGAGATGATATCTCCCTCTTTCGGGGTATATGAAGCGCTGAGCACGGGCGTTCCGCCAACGAGCACCTTTTCGTGCTCACAAAGTCCTTTGCTTTCGCTGCGTGAAAGTTTATATATAGAGGCTATGACGGAATCAAGCCTTTCGGAAGCCACCACAAATTCGCTTTCAACAGGTTTTGGAAGGGCATCTTCCGGTATGTGCTCAATTTTTGAGCACCGGACATTTGTGTGCTTTATTTCCAGAAGATTTTCACATATATAGTCTGCAATATTATCAAGGCAGGGTGCATAGGCAACGTTATCTTTCGCTATCAGGTCGCCAAGAGTGCTTCTTCGGATGCCGAGGGACATTATCGAACCAAGAAAATCCCGGTGTGCAAGTTCGCCGGAAAACTTCATTGAGCACGGTTCAATTTTTAAGAAGGAAATAGGTGCGGATTCCTCATATCCGCAAAGTTCTTCACTCCCGAAAACGCAGATTGCCTTTTCGGAATTTTCATAGCCGCCTTCAAAATGATATGGAACGCCGCGGATGCAGGATTTGAGCAGAGCCTGCTCTGATGGAGAAAGAAATTCGGTGAAAGTATAGATGTTTTTGGAAAAAGCTCTTTCCGCAAGTTCGATAAAACGCTTTTTAAGCATATTTTCTTCATCAGCCATACGCTCACGCTCCTTTCTGTGATATAATGGATTTTAACATAAACAAAAGATTCAGTCAATTCGGAGGATATATGCAAGTAAAATTTTATGATGAAGTGAACGATGCTTTGCTTAAATTTGCGGTTATCATAGCAATATATAACGGAAAGCTTGTGCTGTGCAAACATAAAGAACGTGAAACGTATGAAATCCCCGGCGGGCACAGAGAAAACGGGGAAGCAATCGAAGAAACTGCAAGGCGAGAACTTTCGGAAGAAACCGGCGCGGTTGATTTCGTGCTCAGACCGGTTTGCGTTTATTACGTAACCGGAAAAAACAGAGTGAATGAAAGCGGGGAAGAAACTTTCGGAATGCTCTTTTTTGCAGAAATAAAAACTTTTGAGCACCGGCTCCACAGTGAAATGGAATCAATAAAACTTTTTAACGAATTGCCGGAAAACCTGACTTATCCGGATATTCAGCCATTTTTGTTAAATGAATTTTTGAGGAGAAAAGATGGAATATAAACTTATCCGAAGCAAACGAAAAACGATTGAATTATCCATAGATGATGATCTTTGCGTACTTATAAAAGCTCCGCTGAAAATGAGCACAAAAGATATCGAATCTTTTGTCGAAAAACATAAAAAGTGGATAGAAAAACACATTGAGGAAAAGAAAACAAGACTCGAAAAATATTCCGTATCAGAAGCTGATGAAGCGGTGCTCAAAAAGAAAGCATTGCCTTATCTTACCGAAAGGACTGAGCATTTTGCGGGGATTATGGGAGTGAATCCAACCGGGATAAAAATTACTTCCGCGAAAAAGCGCTTTGGAAGCTGCAGCGGAAAGAATTCCATCTGCTATTCCTGGAGGCTGATGCTTTATCCGCCGGAAGCAATTGATTATGTCGTGGTGCATGAACTTGCACATATAAAGCACAAAAATCACGGAAAAGATTTCTATAAACTTATTGCAACTATTCTTCCGGATTACAAAAATCGCGAAAAACTTCTTAAATGAAGCAAAAATTAACAAAAAGTTAATAAAATCGGGTATTATTATTGACATTTTCTTTTTATATGTTATAGTTATAATGTTATTTTTGCATCTGTTGTTTGACAGCGAACTTTCGGTCAGAAGGAGGTGGAACTGTCGCCGCAAAAACCTTTGTGGAAAAAGCGGTGATAGATAACGTAAACGAATTAGTTAGACCGATTCTTTATTGTCATATGAAACATTGCTTTCAAGCGGGAGCCTTCTAAAACCGGGCACAGCGGTAGATACTTATGCGCGGCAACGTTTAGAACAAAACACTCTTTTGCGGGGTCGGTTCCAAAGAGGAAAGCGGTGGGTCGACAGGTTTTTAACACGTATTCCGAAATCTTTCATCGTAATACGGCCATGCTGTAAAAAGCAGTATGAAAAATGGGTGAGGCTGCGGCCGATGATCCTGTTTTTACCTTGCGTGACTTGAATCCGCAAAAGGGGGATGCAGAATGGAGAATGATACCATTATAAGCTTAAAGGATATCGTAGTTGAATTCGACGGAGAAACTGTGCTTCGTCGCATCAATTTGGATATCCACAACCACGAATTCGTCACACTTCTGGGACCTTCCGGCTGTGGTAAAACAACCACATTGCGTATAATCGGAGGCTTTGTAAATCCCAAAAGCGGGGACGTTTTTTTTGATGGAAAAAGAATAAATGACCTTCCGCCTTATAAAAGGGAAGTAAACACCGTATTCCAGAAATACGCTCTTTTTCCGAATCTGAACGTTTATGAAAATATTGCATTCGGACTTCGTCTTAAGAAAGTTCCGGATGAAGAGATCCGTGAACGAGTTTTTGAAATGCTCGACCTTGTTAATATGCGCGGTTATGAACGCAGGGACGTAAACCTTCTTTCCGGCGGACAGCAGCAGCGCGTTGCGATAGCAAGGGCACTTATCAATAAGCCCCAGGTTCTTCTTCTTGATGAACCTCTCGGTGCGCTTGACCTTAAGCTGCGCAAAGAAATGCAGATTGAACTCAAAAAAATCCAGCGCGAAACAAAAATCACTTTTATCTACGTTACACATGATCAGGAAGAAGCCCTTACCATGAGTGATACCGTTATTGTTATGCGCGCGGGCGAAATTCAGCAGATCGGAACACCCATTGATATTTATAATGAACCGATAAACGCATTTGTTGCGGATTTTATAGGCGAATCAAATATCATTGATGGCGTTATGAAAAAGGACTATCTTGTCAATTTTGCGGGCAGAGATTTTGACTGTGTTGACTTTGGCTTTGCAGAAAATGAAAATGTTGATGTTGTTATCCGTCCGGAAGATATCAAAATATCCGAACCTGAAAAAGGCCAGATAACCGGAAGGGTTGAAAGCATTATTTTCAAAGGCGTTCATTACGAAATCGTTGTTATTGATAAAAACGGCTTTGAATGGAAAATCCATTCCACTCTTTATGAAGAACCGGGCAGGGAGGTTGGACTTTCCGTAATTCCGGATGATATTCATATTATGCATAAGATGACGGAGGAAGAAAAATGACAAAATCCCGTTATCCTGCTTTTCCGTATATCATTTTCATGGTGATATTCATTGTCGTTCCACTTATTATGGTTGCATATTTTGCATTTACCACAAGCGAAGGCAGCTTCACCATACAGAACATAATTCGTGTCGGCGATTATGTTCCGGTAATTATAAAAAGCCTTTTTCTTGCGTTTGTCGCAACCCTCATCTGCCTTGGGCTCGGTTATCCTTTTGCTTATATCATGGCGAAGAAAACCAGCAACATAAGAAGAACCATGTTCATGCTTATCATGCTTCCGATGTGGATGAACTTTCTTCTCAGAACCTATTCCTGGATGACGATTCTTGAAAACAACGGATTGCTTAACCGCTTTTTCGGAATTTTCGGAATCGGTCCTTTTGAAATGATAAATACTCAGGGCGCAGTGGTGCTCGGAATGGTTTATGACTATCTTCCTTTCATGATAGTTCCGCTTTATACCATTATGATGAAGATGGATAATTCCCTTGTTCAGGCTGCGCAGGACCTTGGCGCAAAACCCATTCAGGTTTTCTGGCATGTAATTCTGCCCCAGAGCCTTCCGGGAATAAGCACCGGAATCACAATGGTTTTCATCCCTTCCGTAAGTACCTTCATAATTTCCAAAATGCTCGGCGGCGGTTCCGAACTGATGATAGGCGACCTTATCGAAATGCAGTTCAGCAGCAACAGCTATAACCCGAACCTCGGTTCCGCAATTTCGTTCATTCTTATGATAATTATACTTATCTGCATGAGCGTTATGAATCAGTTCGATTCCGATAAAGTGGAAAAGGAGGGAAGAATGGTCGTATGAAACTCCTTTCAAAGTTCTATGTCGGCATTATTTATGCCTTCCTTTATCTTCCCATTGCGGTGCTTATTGTCTTTTCGTTCAATGATGCAAAAAGCCGAACCGTTTTCACCGATTTTACTTTCAAATGGTATGAAAAACTCTTTACAAACGATATTATTCTGACCGCATTCAGAAATACCCTTATAGTTGCTCTTGTGGCAGGTGTCTGTGCGGTTATTCTCGGAACTCTTGCTGCTATCGGAATCAATGCGATGAGCAAAAAGCTCCAGTCGCTTCTTCTGAATATCACTTATATTCCGATGATGAACCCGGATATTATTATCGGTGTTTCGCTGATGCTTCTCTTCGTTTTCGTAAGAATGGAGCTTGGCTTTACTTCTCTTATCCTTGCGCATATCACTTTTAATGTGCCGATTGTTATATTCAACGTTTTGCCAAAGCTTCGCCAGCTTGATAAAAACGTATATAACGCTGCGCTCGACCTTGGCTGTAATCCGGCGCAGGCGTTCAGAAAAGTGGTTCTTCCGGAAATTATGCCGGGAATTGCCGCGGGATTCCTTCTTTCAATAACATATTCCTTCGATGATTTTGCGGTCAGCTTTTTCACCGGTGCCGCGGATTCCCAGACTCTTTCCGTTGTAATTTATTCAATGGTAAGAATGAAGGTAAGCCCGGAAATCAACGCTCTTTCCACCATAATGTTTGTTGTTGTTCTTTTCATTCTTCTTCTTGTCAATATAAACGGCGCAAGACAGGATAAAAGAAACGCAAAACTCAACGCAGTGAAGGAGGAAGGATAAATGAAAAAATTTGTCGCAATTCTTCTTTCTGCGGTTCTTGCCCTGGCTTTTTCCGTTTCTTCTTTCGGTTATTACAGCGAAGCAGAAGGCTATTCCACCGAAGTTGAGGATTATGATTATTATCAGAAGTTCCAGGGACAGGGAATAGAGATCGATGTATATAACTGGGGCGAATATGTCGCGAACGATTCGGTAAACTTCCTTGATGTAAACGAGGATTTCGAAGCGCTTACCGGTATAAAAGTCAATTACACTCTGTTTTCTTCCAACGAAGAGCTTTATACAAAGCTTCGCAGCGGCGGCGCGAATTATGATATCATTGTTCCTTCCGATTATATGATCGGAAAAATGATAAGCGAGGGAATGCTCCAGAAGCTTGATTTCAATAACATTCCCAACTATAAATATATTGATGAAAAATATAAAAATACAAACTTCGACCCCATGAACGAATATTCCGTTCCGATGTATTGGGGCGTTGTCGGTATTATTTATAACACGACCATGGTCGATGAAGAGGATCTTACCGGCTGGAATATTCTTTGGAACGAGAAATATGCCGATAATATGCTCATGTTTTCGAACTCCAGAGACGCTTTTGCGCTTTCGCTTCTTGATCTCGGTTATGATTTCAATACCACCGATGCAATGGAAATAGAGGAAGCGGCAGGACATCTCCGGGCGCAGAAGCCTTTGGTTCAGGCGTACGTCATGGATGAAATCTATGATAAAATGGAAGGCGGGGAAGCGGCGGTTGCCCCATATTATAACGGCGACGCGGTCCTTATGATGGACGTGAATGAAGACCTTGATTTCTTCCTTCCGGATAACACCAGTATTTTCATAGATTCCTTCTGCATCCCAGAAGGAGCAAAAAACAAGGAAGCGGCGGAAATGTATATCAATTATATGTGTGAATCCACCGTTGCCGCGGCAAACAGCTATTATGTCGGATATTCTACTCCGCACATCGGAGCGTTCGAGCTTCTTGATGAAGAACTGCAGGAAAACGAAATCGCATATCCGGATTCCGAACTTATAGGTTCTCTTGATGCGCTTCTCACCCTTCCGGCAGAAACAAGCGCTCTTACGGACAGGCTTTGGACTGATATCATGGCACAGGGAAGCGATTCAGTAGTTTTCCAGGCGATTTTCCTTGGTGCTGCGGTTGCTGTTTATGTAATTGCAAAGATTGTTGACAGCCGAATCAAGAAAAAACGCATGAGTTATTATTAAAATTCAGAAAAATGTATTTTTATGCCTTCGGGATTCATATTTTCCCGAAGGCTTTTTTCTTTTTATGTTGAAATAATAAACATAGCTGAAACAACTAATTTAAAAAACTGCGTTTTTCAAAAGAGCGATGATAAATTATTCAAAACAAAAACAGCCGGAATGGAAGGGGATTAGGCGCATAAGATAAGTATAAAATAGTATTATAATGTTAAATAATAATCAATTTACCACGCTAAAATACATCAATCATGTAAAGCAAAACAACTTAACACAAACGTCTGCAAGTTGAAAGTAGAAAAAATTCATGGAAATTTGTATATTTTGACAGATATTTTCGTTTTTGGAATTGACATTTGAAGCGGGATTGATTATAATATGGAATGATGTTATACACAATGCAGTATTGTTCTATTTTGTATGACATAATAAAAATCAAGGAGGAAATTCAAAATGAAGAAATTTCTCGCACTTCTTCTTGCTGCAGTTATGATGCTTTCTCTCGTAGCTTGCGGCAACGACGAGCCTGTTGTTGAAGATCCTACTGATGAGCCTTCTTCCGAAGTTGAAGAACCCGCAGAATCTCGCCCCAACAGACTTATCTATGGTTCCACTACCGAAATTTCCGGCGATATCGGCCCCGGAGCATGGTGGACCAACAACGCAACCGATAAGATGATCCGTGACCTTATCAATGACTATTCCCCGATCACCTACAACCAGGGCGGCGAACTCATTGTTAACCCCACCATCTCCGGCGGCGTAGAATCCGTTGCTAACGAAGACGGAACCAAAACCTTCACTGTTAAAATCAACGAAGGTCTTGTATTCAGCAATGGTGAGCCCATCACTGCAGCTAACTATGTAGCATATGGCCTTATCGGCTATTCTCCTGCAGCTGCTGAAGCAGGCGCAAAACTCACTGCTGACATGATCGTAGGCGCAACTGAATATCAGAACGGCGAAACCGCAGAACTCTCCGGTCTCCACCTTATTGATGAGTACACTTACTCCATCACCATCTCTTCTGATTATGTTCCTTATTTCTATGAACTCAGCTACGCTTCCCTTTCTCCTCTCTACATCCCGATGTACGCTTCCGCTCCTCTTACTGTAGTTGAAGGCGAAACCGGTGCAAAATTCGAAGGCGGCGAACTCGTTGCTGCTGAAATCGATGCTGCACGTTGGATGTATGCAGATGCAGTTTCCGCTGGTCCTTACGTAATGAAATCCGTAGATACCGGTGCTCTTGAAGCTGTTCTCGAAATCAACCCCAACTATGCTGGTAACTTCGAAGGTGTTAAACCCCAGATCCAGCAGCTCGTAATCGTTAAATCCGATACCGCAACTCAGTTCGACGCTCTCGCAACTGGCGCTATCGACGTTCTCGATTCTCTCTCCGATGGTACCGAAGTAAACACTGCACTCGACATGGAAGCTCAGGGCGGCTACAAAACCGTTTCCTTCGAGCGTAACGGCTACGGCAAAATCCAGTTCCAGTGCGACTTTGGTCCTACCCAGTTCCAGGCTGTACGTCATGCTATTGCATACCTCCTCGACAGAAACGAATTCGCTAACACTTTCTGCCAGGGCTTTGGTTCCGTAGTACATGGTCCTTATGGCCTTGCAATGTGGATGTACAAAGACTCCGAAGAACTCTTCGCTGACGAAATCGACACCTATTCTTACGATCCCGCTAAAGCTGTTGAACTTCTCGAAGCTGACGGCTGGGTATACGACGCAGAAGGTAACGATTATGTTTCCGGCGTTCGTTACAAAAAAGTAACTGCTGAAGAAGCTGGCGATTATGCTCTCAACGTAACTCTCGCTGACGGCACCATCCTCATGCCTCTCCACATCAAATGGTCTTCCTCTGAAGCAAACCCTGTTTCCGAGCTCCTCGTAACCATGCTCTCCGAAGGTCAGCAGACTGCTGATGCAGGTATGGTAATCGAACAGACCGTTATGAGCTTCACCGAGCTCCTTAACTACATGTACCGTGATGCAACCCAGGGCGACCAGTACGGTGTTCCTACTTACGGCATGTACAACCTTGCAACCAACTTCACCCCTGTTTATGACCAGTCCTTCTCCTTCTCCCTCGATCCTACCTATGTAGCTCTTGGTTACAACACCAACTACATCTTCGATGAAGAACTCGACAGACTTTCTATGGACATGGTTTACGGCGTAGATCCTTCCGACCGTGAAGGCTATCTCGATCTCTGGCAGCAGTTCATCCTCAAATGGAACGAACTCCTTCCTGAAATCCCGCTTTACTCCAACGTTTACTACACCATTTATCCTGAATGGCTCAACGATTTCACTGAATCCAGCCTTTGGGAATTCAACCAGGCAGTTGTTTACGCTTCCATCGAGAACGCAGAATAATTTCCAGGTTACATCCTGTTGATAGACAGGTTAGAGACGAGGGCAGGTTTGCCTGCCCTCGTCTTTTGATGATATTATAGGTATTATAAATATATTTTAATTTCGAAGATTATTCCCTTTTATGGGTTTAATATAGATGTTACTACATTTATTAAAAGAGTAAAGGAGGGTTTTGTAGATGACAAAGTATATTTTCAAACGTATCGGCTACATGATCATCGTATTCTTTGTAGTTTCGTTCCTGATGTACTCGGTCTACAACCTTATCCCTACTGACCCTGCCCGTGCAGAGCTTGAGCCTCTCAAACAGAGCCTCAAACCTGAAGAATATGAGGCAAGGTATCAGGCACTCCGTAAAGAGTACGGTCTTGACGACCCGATTCCGGTTCGTTATGCAAGATGGATGGGTCTTGCAAAAGATACCCGTACCGAAAGTTTCCACGGAATGCTCCAGGGATATTTCGGATATTCTTCTCTTTATAAGAAGGATGTTGCGGAGATAATTCCCGACAGAATGGAGAATACTATTTTCATCAATATATTCTCGACTATTCTTGCGCTCGGAATTACTATTCCGCTCGGTATTTACTGCGCTGTTCATAAGAACGGCATAGTGGATAAGATAACACAGGTTATTACCATTATCGGTTACAGTATTCCTGTTTATATTATCGCACTTATCTTCATTTGGATTTTTGCAGTTCAGCTTGAACTTTTCCCGGTAACAGGTTCTCAGACACCCGGTTCTGATTATACCGGTATGAAACAGTTCCTAGACCGTCTTTATTACATCAGCCTTCCGGTTATTGTAATGACTTTCGGTTCTCTCGGCGGTATGACCCGTTATGTCCGTGCTGCTATGATCGAATCTCTCAGCCAGGACTATATCCGTACCGCACGTGCAAAGGGTCTTCGTGAAAAGGTAGTTATCTACTCTCATGCATGGCGCAATGCACTTCTTCCTGTAATCACCGTTATCATCGGCTGGTTCCTTGGTATCTTCGGTGGTTCTGTTATCATTGAAAACACATTCGGACTCAACGGTATGGGTGCGCTTTACTATCAGGGACTTATGAACAACGACTTCGAGCTTGCTCTCGCTATTCAGATGTTCTATATCGTAGTAAGCCTTCTCGGTCAGCTTGCGATGGACCTTAGCTATGGTCTTGTTGACCCGCGTGTCCGTGTTGATAAATAATAGGGGAGGTATAATAATATGAGTAAAGATAATAAAAAACCTTCCCTGTTCGGCCGCCTTTTTGGAAACAGAAATAAGCAGCTGAGCTTTATGGAAGAGGAACAGCTCCAGAGCCCTACCAGAATGATTGTTCGCAACTTCCTGAACAACAGACTCGGTATGATGGGTCTTATCATTTTCCTCTGCATCTTCCTTTTTGTTATGATCGGTCCGAAGTTCTTTGTTCTCGACCTTTCTTATAACGACAACACCCAGACCAACGTTCCGCCTACGCTTTCCATGCTTTCCGTTCCGGAAGGTCTTGAAGGAAACGTAAAAGATATCACCCCCGGTACCACCTTCGGCGTTGGTGTTGATAATGACGGACATGTTTATACCTGGGGCTATACCAGAATCACCGAAGTTATCGACGTAGGTGTAATTCCGGAAGAAGTTAAAGAAGCACATATTGAACACATTGCAGCAGGTTATGACCACATCGCCGCAATTGACGATGCAGGCAATGTTTATGTTTGGGGTAACGACCGTCTTGGTCAGAAAAACCTTCCCAGCGACATTTCCACTGCAATGCTCATGAAAAAGAACCTTGGCTTCAAACAGCTTGAAGCAGGATTCCAGTTCACCGGTGCTCTTACCGAAGACGGTAACCTTTATATGTGGGGTAACCAGAACATGGCCGATATTAAAGTAAGAAAAGAATATCAGGGCCATATCGAAAAAATCGCTCTTACCACTTATAACTGCGTAGCTCTTCTTGATGACGGTACTGTTGCTTATGTCGGTCTTCAGAAAAACTCCATTCAGGAACGTCTTCCCGAAGGACTTGACAATATCGTTGATATCGCGGCAACCGGTGCAACCGTTGCGGCAGTTGATGCAGACGGTAAAATCACCATTTGGGGCAACATTTCCGACGGTCTCGGCGATGTTCCGGAAATGAGCGCAAAACCCGTTGAACTTTACGGCGGTAACAAACACTATACCGCTCTTCTTGAAAACGGAGAAGTTATTTCCTGGGGCAGCAACGTTCACAAACAGTCCACTGTTCCTGCTTCCGTTGTTGAGCACGATATCGAAACCGTATTCGCAGGTTTCTATCAGAACTATGCAATCACCACCGAAGGTGAAACTCTCACCTGGGGTCTTAAAGGTTATGCATTCGGTACCGATGACCTCGGCCGTGATATTCTTACCCGTCTTGTAAACGCAGGTCAGGTAACCATGACCGTTGGTGCAATCGCAGTTGTAATCTCCCTCGTAATCGGAATTATCGCCGGCGGTATCGCAGGTTATTTCGGCGGCTGGGTAGATATGATCGTAATGCGTGTTGCAGAAGTTATCGGCGGTCTTCCTTTCATTCCTTTCGCAATGATTCTTTCCGCAATCATCGGCACAAGAATTTCTGTTGAGCAGAGAATGTACCTCATCATGGTCGTTCTCGGTGTTCTTTCCTGGCCCGGTACCTGCCGTCTTATCCGTGCGCAGATCCTCAGCCAGCGCGAACAGGAATATGTAACCGCAGCACAAGCAATGGGTGTTCGTGAAAAATCTATCGTTTTCCGTCACATTCTTCCGAACGTTCTTTCCCTTATTCTTGTTTCTGCAACCCTTGACTTTGCAACTTGTATGCTTACCGAATCTACCCTTTCTTATTTGGGCTTCGGTATTGCACCGCCTACTCCTACCTGGGGTAATATGCTCAACGGCGCAAACAACTCTGTTGTTATTCAGCAGTATTGGTGGCGCTGGGTATTCACCGCAGCAATCTTCGGTGTATGTACCATTTGTATCAACCTTGTGGGCGACGCTCTTCGTGATGCGGTTGACCCGAAATCTAACGGAAGATAAGGAGGGGAGAAGCAAATGGCATTATTGGAACTTAATGACGTCAGAACGTTTTTCAAAACAAAACGTGGTATTGTTAAAGCGGTTAACGGCGTAAGCTACTCCCTCGATTCCGGTAAAGTTCTCGGACTTGTAGGCGAATCCGGTTCCGGTAAAAGTGTTTCCGCAATGAGCGTTCTTCGTCTTCTTGATGAAAACGGCTATATTGACGGCGGCGATATCACCTTCGACGGAAAAGACCTTATTCATCTTTCCAAAGCTGATATGTACAAAATCCGCGGAAATGATATTTCTGTTATTTTCCAGGAACCTATGACCAGCCTTAACCCGGTTTTCACTGTTGAAAAACAGCTTTGCGAACCACTTATGAACCACCAGGGAATGTCCAAAAAAGAAGCAAAACTCAAAGCAGTTGAACTTCTTGCGGATGTTAAGATCCCTAACCCGGATGTTGTTGCAAAACAGTATCCTCACCAGCTTTCCGGCGGTATGCGTCAGCGTGTTATGATTGCAATGGCTCTTGCCTGCAAACCGAAGATCCTTATTGCAGACGAACCTACCACTGCGCTTGACGTTACCATCCAGGCACAGATTCTTAAACTCATCAATGAGCTTAAAGATAAAAACAACACCGCAGTTCTTTTCATCACCCATGACCTCGGCGTTATCAACCAGATTGCTGATGACGTTGCGGTTATGTACTGCGGCCAGGTAGTTGAAATGGCACCTGCTCACACCATTTTCCATCAGTGTGAACATTCCCATCCGTACACCGAAGGACTCATGCTCTCCATCCCGAGACTTGATACTCCGACAAACAGCCGTCTTGATGCTATTCCCGGCGCTGTTCCGCATCCTCTCGATCTTCCGAAAGGTTGCAAATTCGCACCGCGCTGCAAATATGCAACAGACAAATGCAGGGAAGAAGAACCCCAGCTTGTTCATGTAAATGAACATCACCAGGTACGCTGCTTCTATCCCAATAAGGAGGACAGACATGGAAAATAACAGAGAAGTCCTGCTCAGCATCAGCAACCTTAAACAGTATTTCCCTCTTAAGAAGGGACGCTTTGTTAAAGCAAACGATGGTGTTTCCATTGATATTTATAAAGGCGAAACCTTCGGTCTTGTTGGTGAATCCGGCTGCGGAAAATCCACCCTCGGCCGTACCATTCTCCAGCTTTATCATCAGACTTACGGACGTACCATGTATTATGGTCAGTCTCTTGATGATCTTGCTCCGAAATATGTTGAAAACACTATCAAAAACCTTTCCAAACTTCGCAATGAATGGAAAGTTCTTGAAGAAAAGAAAGCAAAAGTTGAAGAGGAGTATGCTGCTCTTTCTGAAACCGAACAGTATGCAAAACACGCAGAACTTGACCAGGCACGCAAACTCGCAGAGGATGCTATGCTCAATATCACCAAGATTTTCGGCGGCTTTGTTGTTGTTGAAGATGTAAGCGAAATTGTTGCTGCATATCAGAAAGAATACGGTTTTGCAAAACAGAACTCTGAACTTATCGAAAAGCTTTCCAAAGCAAAACTCAACCTTGATGATCTCGAATTTGACGAGAACAAAAAACCGGGCAGCGTTGACAGCGGAAAACTTGCTTCCGCAAGAAGCAAAGTTGAAGCTATCAATGCAGAGATTGCTAAAGTAAAAGAAAACATTGAAGAAGCAAAAGAAGCTATCAATGTTCTTCGTGAACAGCATAAAAATGCTCCCGATTTTGAAAAATATGAAGCAATGCGCGATAACGGAATCGACCTTGCACGTCTTGAATATAACGAGATGCGCAAGCTCCGCCGCGATATGCAGCTTATTTTCCAGGATCCTTATTCTTCTCTTAACCCCCGTATGAGCGTTGGTCAGATTATCAGCGAAGGCATGGTTGCTCATAACATGGTTCACAACAAAGGCGAACGTATGCAGGAAAGAGTTCTTGAAGTTATGGATGAATGTGGTCTTGCACCTTACTTCCTCCATCGTTTCCCGCATCAGTTCTCCGGCGGTCAGCGCCAGAGAATCGGTATTGCCCGTGCACTTGCAACCAACCCTCAGTTCGTGGTTTGTGACGAGGCAGTTTCTGCTCTCGACGTTTCCATTCAGGCACAGATTATCAACCTTCTTCAGGATCTTAAAGAGAAACAGAACCTTACTTATCTCTTTATCACCCATGACCTTTCCGTTGTTAAATATATTTCCGACCGTATCGGCGTTATGTATCTCGGAAACATGGTTGAACTTGCAGATTCTCAGGAAATTTTTGATAACCCCGTACATCCTTATACTGAAGCTCTTCTTAACGCTATCCCCACCACCGAAGACGAAGGTCATAAGGACCTTCAGATTCTCGAAGGCGATATCCCCAGCCCTGTAAATCCTCCCAAAGGATGCAAATTCCACACCAGATGCGCTTACTGCACCGAAATTTGCAGACAGGTTGTTCCGGAATGGGAAGAGGTTGCTCCGAACCACTTCGTAGCATGCCATCATAAGCTTAATAAAAAAGCTCAGGCAGAGGAATAATCGTTTTGATTTGAAAGGAGCTTGACCTATGGCGAAAAAAAGCTTGTTTATGCTTTTCCCCAAAAGGGTTGACCGTGCGTTCGAGCTCCAAGCCGAACAGAACGGTCACGACGAACACACAGAATATGAAAGAACCGAACTTGACCCAAAAACTTTTGAGGAAGAAGTTCAGCTTGCGGATAAAATGGAAAAAGGCGATATGTCAGCGATGATTTTTTCGGCACTTGCCATAATGCTTCCCGTTGCGTTGGTTCTTCTTGTTCTGATAGTCGTCATAGCATGCCTTTTAACAGGAATGTTTTAACAAAAAAACACCGTGCTCAGATTTGAGCACGGTGTTTTTGCTTATAAGAAAAAGCCCGAACAGATTTGTTCGGGCTTTTTTTATATCAGATTTCAGATTTGATTTTGCTGAGCATTGCTTCAACTTTTTCGGCAAGCTCTTTAAGGGCGCCTTCTTTGAAAGGAGAAGGAATTTTTGCTTCTTCAAGAAGAAGGTCGTAATACTGTTCACCGCCCTGCTTCATAAGACGAATATAACGTGCAAAGGCATCGTCATAATCTTCAAGAGAAGCAAGAAGGAATCCGAATGCTGCGGTCTGTGCAAGGCAATAATCGATATAATAGAACGGGGATTCATAGATGTGCATCTGATACTGCCAGCGTCTTCCGTCTTCAAGGAAAGGAACGCCTTCAAGATTGATATGGGGAAGGAACTCCGCACAGAGTTTTTTCCAGGTTTCATTTCTTTCTGCAGGAGTCATTTCCGGATTTTCATAAACAATGTGCTGGAAATAGTCAACTATCGTGCCGTAAGGAATGAAGGAAAGTGCTCCGAGGGCGTGCATATATCTGTATTTTGTTGCGTTTTCGCCAAAGAAGTTTTTGATATATTTCCAAGCAAAGAATTCCATGCTCATGGAATGGGTTTCTGCGGTTTCCATGCCGCCGCATCCGATTTCGAGAGCGAATTTATTATCCGCAATAAGGAATGCGTTGAATGCGTGGCCGGCTTCGTGGGTCATAACGTCAACGTCATCTGCGGAACCGTTGAAGTTTGCAAGGATGAAAGGCTGTTTATATTTGGGGATTTCGGTGCAATAACCGCCGCCCCATTTGTTTTTGCGGGATTCAACGTCAAACGCATCGTTTTCGAGCATAAGGTCAATGAATGCTGCGGATTCGTCGCTCATGGCATGATACATTTCTTTTGCTGCGTTGAAGATTTCCTCTTTGCTGCCGGAAGGTCTGGGGTCGCCGCCGGGGATGATAACGTCGTTATCATAAATCATATATTTATCAATGCCAAGGTCCTTTGCGTTTTCGCTGCGAAGTTTTGCAACAACGGGAACAATGGATTCGAGAACGTTTTTGCGGAAGGTTTCAACGTCGTTTTTATCATAGCAAACGCGTTCCATGCGGTAATAACCAAGTTCGACGAAGTTTTTGTATCCGAGCTTCTGAGCCATTTTGGTGCGGACTTTTACAAGGCGGTCAAAAATATCGTCAAGCTGGTCTGCATAACCGTTCATGACTGTTCCGAGGACGGTATAAGCTTCTTTTCTTGTTTCGCGGTCATCGGATTTGAAATAACCCGCAAGAGCGGCTCTGCTGAGTTTTTCGCCGCGGAATTCAAATTCCATTCCGGCCATAAGTTTGGAATATTCGGAAACGATTTTGTTTTCCTCAATCATATCGGTGATGATTTCCGGGGACATTGCCTTTGCCTGAACTTCCATGTGTTTGAAATAAACAGGGGAAAGTTTTTCCTCAAGTTCAGCTCTGAAAGGGGAATTGAGAAGTGCTTCGTTATATTGATTCATAAGATTTCCGACCTGAGGACCGATCTCATCAAAATAATCGTTTTCTTTTACATAAAATTCATCCGCGGTGTTGCAGCTGTATCTGATGTAAGAAAGATTCATGGCGGTGGAATATCTCACGGCAAGTTCAAGATATTTTTCACGCCATTCAAGAACTTCATCAGCGTTTTTTGCGTTTTTAACGCCGTTTATAACTTCGACGGCTGTTTTTTCAAATTCTTCAAAGGGAATATGCTCGTAGGGCATTTCGGAAACTTTCAATGATTTCAACTCCTTTTTAAGTTTATGGAATAATTATACAATAATAAAATCATAAAAACAATAGCGAAGGACAGGCAAATATCTTTGTTGTTATAAATATATTTATCTGAACGGAGGTATTCGCATGGATTATTTGTTTTTGCTCGGGGTTTTATCCGGAATAATATTTTTTGCGCTTCATGTAACAGCGGCAAGCTCGTTCCCGAAGCCGCTTTCCGCGGAAGAGGAACGAGAATGCTTTGAAAAAATGAAGAAAGGCAGTAAGGAAGCCAAAAACAAGCTGATCGAGCATAATCTTCGGCTTGTTGCGCATATTATAAAAAAATATTACAGCAATTCTTCGGAACAGGATGATCTTATTTCGATAGGAACCATTGGACTTATAAAAGCGGTTTCAACTTTTAATTATGAAAAGGGAACTCGCTTTGCAACTTATGCGGCAAGGTGCATTGAAAATGAGATACTGATGTATTTCCGCGGCAAAAAGAAATATGCCCAGGACGTATCTCTTTCAGAAACTATAGATTGCGATAAAGACGGAAACGCACTTTCAATCATGGATGTAATGGCGGACGAAAGATCCGTTACTGAGGATATTGAAGATAAACTTTGCGCTGAAAATCTTTATAAAATTATAGACAGCGAACTTCTTCCAAGGGAAAAGGAAATAATATATATGAGATACGGTCTTAAAGGTCAAAGGGCATATACACAAAGAGAAATATCCCAAAAACTCGGGATTTCCCGTTCCTATGTAAGCAGGATCGAGAAGAAAGCCATTGATATTTTAAGGGAAAGGATGGAAAGCTGAATGGGGTTAAGATAAAGAAAAGAATAAAAAATATGGTAAAATCACTCGATGTTCCGACAGAAATACAAAGCGGATTTTATATTGAACTGTATTCGGAAAAAGAAATCGTGCTCACGGGTAGGGTCGACGTAATCGAGCTCGGAGAATCGGTGCTCAAACTCAGATATTTTGAGCACCGCATCGAAATTTGCGGAGAAAAATTATTTATCGCAGCATATACTCCTGACGGAATAAGGATATGCGGAAAAATTATTAAAATCGAATTTTCATAAGCGAAGGTGAATGAATTTGTTTGATAATTTTTTAAGATATGTTACCGGAACGGTGGATTTTTGCGCCGAAGGCGCAGATAGCGAAGGTTTTCTCGGGTTTTGCATAAAAAACGGAATAGAAATAATGAACCCGAGAAAAACGGGATATGTTTTTTTTGGAACAGTTTTTGCACGGGACTATAAAAAGCTTCGCAAACCTGCAAAAAAATTCGGTCTTAAATTTAAAATAATAAAGAAAAACGGAATTTATTTTTCCGCAAGAAAAAACAAAAACAAAATAGGTTTTGCAGCAGGAATGGTTTTTGTTGTTTTTATAGTTTTTTTGCTGAATCAGTTTATCTGGGAAATTGATGTTTCGGGCAATTCAGAAGTAAACACAGAGGATATTCTTGCTTCGGCTGAAAAGTACGGTCTTTTCCCAGGAACTTTTTCGGGAAAACATAAAACCGATACCATGGAATGGTTTATTCTGAATGAAAATGAAGGACTTGCCTCCGTTGAAATAAATATTCAGGGAAGCAAAGCAAATATCATAGTGAACGAGGCGCTTGAAAAACCGGAGATGGTTCCGGATGATGATATTCCCGTGAACATAATAGCTTCAAGATACGGCGTGATTGAAAGAATGGAAGTTTTTGACGGGCAGAAAATCGCAAAAACCGGTGATGCTGTTATGAAGGGTGATTTGCTTGTGAGCGCTGTTTTTGAAGACAGACATAAAAAGCTTACTCTGAAGCACGCAAGGGCAAAAGTAATTGCAAGGACCGATTATATTCTTGATGTGGAATTTCCGCTGGAACAGAAATTAACGGAAAAAGGAAAACTGCGAAAAAATATTTATGATTTCGAGATACTCGGAATAAATTTTTCATTTGGAAATAAAGAAAAATATAAGGACTGCATTATCCAAACAGAAGAAAAACAGCTGATGTTTTTTTGGATAAAACTTCCGTTTAAGCTGATAACTACGCGATTTTATTCTGTAAAGGAAAAAGGCATTACATATAATTTTGAACAGGCAAAGGATGGTGCTTATGCTCTTTTAAGCGAAAAAGAGAAAACGGAAATGAAGGATATGGAAATTATTTCGAGAAAGGTTACTGAAAAAGTAAAAAACAACAAATATATACTTAAAGCCGAATATATCTGCCTTATGGATATTGCAGAAGAACAGCCCATAGAATCGGATACCCCATGGGAAAATACGGACGATATGAGCTGAGCAAAAAAATATTGTATAAAATCGCTTTATGTGATAAAATAAAATTAAAGATTTGAAAGGGGGCGGTTTTGTTTGTTTGAAATACCGATGCCGTTTGTCTGGCTTATAATTGCTGTTATCCTTGGAGTTATCGAAGCAGTGACAGTTTCGCTCATAAGCGTTTGGTTCGCAGTGGGTGCCATTGCCGCAATAATTCCCGCATATTTCGGGGTGCCGCTTTGGGGACAGATACTTGTTTTTCTTGCGGTTTCTGCGGTTGCTTTTGCTTTCACCAAAAGATTCTTCAAAGATGTTGTTAAGGTAAAAAAACAGCCCACCAATTCCGACAGCCTTATCGGAACTGATGGAATAGTTACCGCCGAAATCAATAACCTTGAGGGAAGGGGAAAGGTTTATATTTCCGGTCTTACATGGAGCGCAAGAGCTTTTGACGGAAAAGATATTCCCGAAGGCGCAGTTGTTAAAGTTGAAAGAATTGAAGGCGCAACCCTTATTGTAACAATCAGCAATCCGGAAAAAGCGGATTGATTTATCTAAGGAGGTAAAAAATATGCCGTTTGAATTTACTGGTCTTATTATCGGTCTCGGACTTGTTCTTATCGTTCTTGTAATTCTTGCAATGAACATAAAAATCGTTCCCCAGGCAACGGTTTTTGTAATTGAACGCCTTGGAACTTATTATGCAACCTGGGAAACAGGTCTTCATTTCAAAATTCCGTTCTTTGACAGAATCTCAAAAAGAGTTTCAATAAAGGAACAGGTCGTGGATTTTAAACCCCAGCCGGTTATCACTAAAGATAACGTAACCATGCAGATAGATACCGTTGTGTTCTATCAGATAACCGATGCAAAGCTTTTCAGCTATGGTGTTGAAAGACCGCTTTCCGCAATCGAAAACCTTACTGCAACCACTCTTCGTAATATCATCGGCGAAATGGAACTTGACAGCACCCTTACAAGCCGTGATATCATCAACGTAAAAATAACTTCCATTCTTGATACCGCAACGGATAAATGGGGAATCAAAGTAAACCGCGTCGAACTCAAAAACATCATTCCTCCGCGCGAAATTCAGGATGCGATGGAAAAACAGATGAAAGCGGAACGCGAACGCCGCGAAACCCTCCTTCGTGCAGAAGGTGAAAAGAAATCCGCAATCCTTATTGCGGAAGGTGAAAAAGAATCCGCAATTCTCCGCGCAGAAGCGGTTAAGGAAGCTAAAATCCGCGAAGCACAGGGCGAAGCGGAAGCTATTCTTGTGGTTCAGAAGGCGCTTGCGGATTCCATCACTCTTCTTAACGAAGCGAACCCTTCCGCCGCAGTTCTTACTCTCAAAAGCTATGAAGCCTTCGAGAAAGCCGCCGACGGAAAAGCAACCAAGATTATCGTTCCGAGCGAAATTCAGTCCCTTGCAAGTCTTGTTTCTTCCGTAAAGGAAGTTGCTGTTGACTCTGACGTGAAAAAGTGATATTATAATCTAAACTGCATAAAGGAGATACAGGGGTGCTTTCGGGCTGAGACGGCATATTTTGCCGAACCCTTTACCTGATCCGGATAATACCGGCGGAGGGAGTGTCGAAAAGCGTTTTTTGGCTTTGTTTTCATGGTCGCTGCGGCAAATTCCCTTGCTGCAGCGATTTTTATTTTTGGAGGAAATCAAAATGGAAAACAGAAATCAAAAAACGTCAAAATTGGTTTTCAGCGCAATCATGATTGCCGTCGGAACGGTGCTCAGCCTTCTCAAAATTGATTTTGTTATGGGTGGCGGACTTACAATCTGCGCAATGCTTCCGCTTGTTATGGTGTCTTTCAGATACGGAACAAAATGGGGAATTTTCACGGCATTTGTTTTCAGCGTTCTGCAATGTCTGCTCGGGCTCGATAACGTTCAGTACGCAACTTCTGTGGGAATGGCCATAGCGATCATTCTGCTGGATTACATAATTGCATATACCGTTATCGGTTTTTCCGGAATGTTCAGAAAAACAGCAAAAAATTTCAATACCGCGGTAATTTCGGGAATTGCAGTTACTTTCTTCGCAAGATTCCTTTGCCATTTCATAACCGGATGGATTATTTGGGACGCTCTTTGGCCCAACGAATTTGGAATGATAGCACCGGTTTATTCCCTTTGCTATAACGGTTCCTATATGCTTGCGGAAGCGGTTATATCTTCGGTCGTTGCCGTTTTTATGTTTAAAAAACATCCGGAACTTTTTAACTGAAACAGAATACTCAAAAAAGGAGGACGTGAAAAATGTCCTCCTTTTTTCTTGAACAAAAACTCACTTTATGCTATTATATAATATATATATTTATGATAGGGAAGTGTATATTTTGGCAGAACTTTCGCCGATGATGAAACAGTATTTTGAGATAAAAGAGAATAATAAAGACGCCATACTGTTTTTCCGTCTCGGCGACTTTTATGAAATGTTTTTTGATGATGCCAAAATTGCATCAAAGGAACTTGAACTTACCCTTACCGGAAGAGATTGCGGTCAGGAAGAAAGAGCACCTATGTGCGGCGTTCCTTATCACAGCTATGAAGCTTATGTGGCAAGACTTATCAAAAAAGGCTATAAAGTTGCAATTTGCGAACAGATGGAAGACCCCGCATTGGCAAAAGGCATAGTAAAACGCGATGTTATCCGTGTTATCACACCGGGAACTGTTGTTGAAAATGCAATGCTTGAAGAAAGCGTCAATAACTATATTGCAAGCATTTTTGTTGAAGGAAATTCCTTCGGAATATGCTTCTGCGACGTTACTACCGGCGAACTTAAATGCACGAGCACGGTTAATACAAAAGAACTTGATAACAGAATCATCGAGGAAATCAGCAGATATAAACCCTGCGAAATCCTTTTTAATGATGCTTTCCTTGATTGCAGAGAAGCGGGATATTTCATCAAAGAACGCATTAACTGCATGGGCGAACAGACCGATGATTCCGAATATGAGAAAAAGCTGGTCGAAAAAACAATCTATGATCATTTCGGAAAACACAGCCCAAACGAACTGGGCTTTGAAAATATTTATCAGGAAAACTGCGTTTCCGCGCTCCTGCGCTATCTTTATGAAACCCAGAAAAACGGCGTAAGCCGAATTTCTTCCGTCAAATTTTATGATGAGAAGGCTTTTATGAAGCTGGATCTTTCAGCAAGGCGAAATCTTGAACTTACCGAAACCATGCGCGGAAGAGAAAAAAGAGGAACGCTCCTCTGGGTGCTCGATAAAACGAGTACCGCCATGGGAAGAAGACTTCTTCGTTCATATATCGACAGACCTCTTCTCGATCCGGTAAAAATTGATAAAAGGCTTTATGCGGTGGAATCTTTCGTCAATGACCCGATGCTTTGCGAAGATATTGCAGAGGAACTTTCCGGGATTTATGACCTTGAACGCACCATGACGAGAATCGTTTTCGGAAATGCGACCCCAAAAGAATATAAAACTCTTGCATCAAGCCTTGGGAAGCTCCCGAAAATAAAAGGCCTTCTTTCGAAAACGAATTCTCCTCTTCTGGCGGAACTTCGCGACGATATAGACCTTCTTGAAGACGTGAAAAATCTTATTGATGTTTCAATAGTAGATGACCCGCCCATAACCCTTAAAGACGGCGGAGTAATTGCTCCGGGATACAGCTTTGAACTTGACGAACTTCGTGATATTGCCAATAATATCACCGAGAAAATCACCGCTATTGAAACTTCTGAAAAAGAGAAAACCGGAATTCCGAAAATGAAAATCGGTTATAACCGCGTTTTTGGATATTATATTGAAGTTTCAAAATCCTACGTAAATCTTGTTCCCCAGGAATATATCAGAAAACAAACGCTTGCAAACGGCGAAAGATACATAACTCCGGAACTCAAGGAACTTGAAGAAAAAGTCCTCGGTGCTCATGATAAAATCCTCGTGCTCGAAGCAAAACTTTTTGAAAATATCCGTGCTCAAATCAGTGCTCAGGTAGAAAGAGTTCAGGAAAGTGCCAACGCCGTTGCCGCAATAGATGTGCTGCAGTCTTTTGCGATGGTTTCCATGCAGAATAATTACAGCCGTCCTGCGGTGGATATCGGCGATATAATCGAAATAACAGAAGGACGCCATCCTGTTGTTGAAAAGATGCTTCACGGTGCGCCTTTTGTTCCGAATGATGTTCTTCTAGATAACAGAGAAAATCAGATTGCCGTAATTACCGGCCCCAATATGGCAGGAAAATCAACTTATATGCGCCAGGTGGCACTTATCACCATTATGGCGCAGATAGGTTGTTTTGTGCCCGCAAAACACGCAAGGATAGGAATTGTTGATGGTGTTTACACAAGGGTAGGTGCTTCCGACGATCTTTCCGCCGGACAGTCAACTTTTATGGTTGAAATGAGCGAAGTTGCGGATATCCTTAAAAACGCAACAAGCAGAAGCCTTCTTATTCTCGATGAAATCGGAAGAGGCACGAGCACTTTTGACGGAATGAGCATTGCTCATGCGGTGCTCGAACATATTGCGGACAGAAAAAAACTCGGCGCAAAAACCCTTTTTGCGACCCATTACCATGAACTGACCGATCTTGAAAACGCCTATCCGAATATCCGCAACTATAACGTTGCGGTAAAGAAACGCGGAGAGGATATAACCTTCCTTCGAAGAATTATCAGCGGCGGTGCGGATGATTCTTACGGTATTGAAGTTGCAAAGCTTGCGGGAATTCCGAACAGTGTGGTAAAAAGAGCGAGGGAGATTCTTTCTGCACTCGAAGAAGGCAAAGAAGTCGAAAAAATTTCCCGTATGCAGCAGAATGAAGACATTATGGGTCAGACAAATCTTTTTGCTTCCGTTCAAAGCGATGCAGAAAGAATCATCAGACAGACGGATGTTGAAACCCTTACTCCCATAGAAGCGCTTAACCTTCTTTATGAACTTAAAAGCATAGTAAAATAAAAAAGTGTGGTGAAAAAATGCCGAAGATAAATCTTCTGGATAAACATATTGCGGAACTTATTGCGGCGGGCGAAGTTGTTGACAGACCCTGTTCAGTAATAAAAGAATTGGTTGAAAACTCCATAGATGCGGGCGCCACAAGCATAACCGTCGAAATTCAGAACGGCGGAAATACCTTTATGCGTGTTACCGATAACGGCTGCGGAATCGAGCCGGAAGATATTCCAAAGGCGTTTTTGCGCCATGCGACGAGCAAGATCCACGAAGAATGGGATCTTGACAGAATCTGCACTTTCGGCTTCCGCGGAGAAGCTCTTGCTTCAGTTGCGGCGGTTTCTCATGTGGAAATCATGACAAGAACCAAAGATTCTCCCATTGGTTATCGCTGTGAAGCAACCGACGAAGGAACTTCCGAAATCGAGGAAGCCGGTTGCCCCGAAGGAACGACAATAATCGTCAGGGATTTGTTTTATAATACTCCCGCAAGGCAGAAATTCCTTAAAAAAGACGTTGCGGAAGCAAATGCCGTTGCCCAGGTTATGGATAAAATGGCTCTTTCTCATCCGGAAGTTCAGTTCCGTTTTATCCGTGACGGCGAAACAAAACTTACAACTTACGGAAACGGCGAGCTTTTGGGCGTAATTTCAGCTGTTTACGGAAGGGATTTTGCAAAAGATACCATCGAAGTCAATTACAGCCCCATCGGAAGAGATAAAATGAAAGTGACCGGTTTTGTTACAAAGCCCTCAGCTTCAAAAGCCAGCCGATCTTTCCAGAACTTCTTCGTAAACGGAAGATTCATCAAAACAAGAACCGCAATGGCAGCCCTTGAAGAAGCTTTCAAAGGTTCCGCTATGATAGGAAAATACCCCGGATGCGTGCTGAATATTGAAATTCCGCCGGAAACTGTTGATGTAAACGTTCACCCCGCAAAAACCGAAGTTCGCTTCGTAAGCGAAAAAGAGGTTTTTGACCTTGTTTATTACGGAGTCAAATCTGCTCTTAACGCAAGAGACGTTTCTGCTGTTCTTGAAGAATCCAAAAAGGTGAACAAAGCTTTCTGGGACGATATAAAATCCGAAAAAGAGAAAGAGCATTTTGAAAATGTGGTTATCCAGACCACCTTGCCGTCAACACCGAAGGTGGATTTTGTTCCGAGAAAATACGTTGACGTAAAATATGACCTTGTGGATGACGACAGAACCACCCTCCGCAACAAGGATAATTTAACTGCTTACAGACTTGACGGCGACGTTACCCATACCGTTCAGTATAAAATCCGCCAGGCTGCGGATAAAGCAGCAGAAGAGGGCAGAGAACTTCCGAAGGAATATATCGAAAGTATTGCCGCAATGAAAAATGCAGGCGCACCTGTTCCGGAAATTCCGAGGAATCTTGATAAGGATCCTCTTCCTTTCGGAAATCTTAAATATGTGGGCGAAGTCTTCAAAACCTATATTCTTCTTGAATCGGAAGATGAACTTGTTTTTGTGGATAAACACGCGGCGCACGAGCGCATACTTTATGAAAAACTGCGCAAAGGAATGAAAGCCTTTGACTGCCAGTATCTTATTGCCCCCATAACCTGCAGATTAAGCGACGAGCAATGTGCCGCAGTAATAGAAAACAGGGAAGAGATGGAAAAATTCGGTTTTATAGCCGATGATTTCGGAAGAGGCACTATTCTTATAAGATCACTTCCGTTCTGGGTAAAAGCGAAGGAAGCGGAAAGCGTCATCGGAGAAATCGCCGAATCCCTTATAAATTGCCATCACGACCACACTCCGGAAAAGCTTGATAAGCTTTATGCAAGCATTTCCTGCCGGGCAGCAATAAAAGCAAATGATAAAAATTCGCAGCCGGAACTTGAAACCATTGTTGATATTCTCCTCAATGACCCAAGCATAAAATACTGCCCTCACGGAAGACCGGTTTCCACGACCATAAGCAAAAATAAGCTCGAGCGAATGTTCGGGCGTCAGCAATAAAAGGTGTCGCTATGGATAAAAAAATACCGCTGATAGCGGTAATCGGACCTACCGCTTCCGGTAAAACAGGACTTGCCGTTGCGATTGCGAAAAAATTCGGCGGAGAAGTTGTTTCTGCGGATTCAATGCAGATATATTCGGAACTTACCATTGGAACAGCAAAACCCACGGAAGAGGAAATGTGCGGAATACCGCATCATCTGGTGGGTTTTAAAAGCGTGGATGAAGAATATTCCGTTGTGGATTTTGTGGGAGATGCAAAAAAAGCAATAGAGGATATTTTTTCAAGAGGGAAAATTCCGGTGCTTTGCGGCGGAACAGGTCTTTATGTTGATTCGCTTATTTCAAATACGGAGTTTTCCGAAATAGAAAGCGATGCTGAAGTAAGAGAAAAACTTTACGATTTTGCAAAAAAAAACGGGAATGAAGCCCTTTTTGAAAGATTGATGGAAATCGATCCTGAATCCGCAAAAAAGACTCACCCAAATAATCTTACAAGGGTCGTTAGGGCACTCGAAGTTTTCGAAGTTACCGGGAAGACTATGTCTGAGCACCAGAAAGATTCTCATCCTAACCCGAGCGATTATGAAGTCTGCTATATCGGCACGAATTTTGCCGAAAGAGACAAACTCTATGCAAGAATTGAGCACCGGATTGACGAGATGCTCACGGAAGGCGTGGAAGATGAAGCAAGATTCCTTTTTGAGCACGCAGGAACCTGCACCGCTGCTCAGGCAATAGGATATAAAGAGTTTTACCCCTATTTCCGCGGAGAAATGAGCAGGGAAGAAGCAATTGATCTGCTCAAAAAAGAAACCAGACATTATGCCAAGCGCCAGCTTACATGGTTCAGACGAAACGAAAAGATAAATTGGCTTTGCCATGATGAATTCCCCGATAAAAAAGCGCTTTATGAAGCCGCTTTTGAAATAATTAATGATTTTCTGGAGAAAAAATGAAAAATAAAATGCTGAAAACGCTGACAGTGATTTTGTCGGTTTTCCTTGTGGTTTATGCGGGCTATCAGGCCTGGACTTTGTTTTACAATCCATATAAAACCGAAATTGCGGTGGATTATTCCGTCAACGAAGCAATTCATGTTGACGGTATTGCCGTCCGCACAGAAACGGTGATCGAGGATCAATATGACGGAAGTGTAAGCTATATCCATGAAGATGCGGCAAGGGTGAACCGCAATAAGCCGGTCGCCTATGCTCACACCTCTTCGGATACGGTTACAAAAATGATAAAAGCCGCGGAGCTTGAAAAGGAGATAAAACTTCTTGAAGAAGCGGCAAACGGAATTTCGCAGCTTTACGGTTCTTCGGAATTTATCAATGACCAGATAGGAAATTCAGTTATGAATTATTCCGATGCCATTGCCGGCGGGGATTACGGCGAATTTCTTAACATCAAAGACGAACTTTTACTTTCTATCAATAAAAAAACATCCATAACCGGGGAGCCGAATAAATTTGATGAAAGAATAACTCTTCTCAAAGCAGAATACGACGAACTTCAGAACGAAATTAATGCAGATGAAGCAAAAACAGTCGCATCGCCGAAAACCGGCTATTTCATTTCTTCCGTTGACGGATTTGAAAATATCATAACCAAAGAAACGCTTTTCGAGAAAAATGTTTCCGAAATTGAGGAAATAATTAATCAGGAACTTGTTTTTTCCGAGCAAAAAATTGGAAAAATTGCGGATAATTTCAAATGGTATTATGTTATTTCCGTTTCTCCGGAAGATGCAGAAAGGTTCACAGTCGGAAGAAATGTTACGGTGAATTTCGACGGCATAAACGATTCACAGAAGCTTGAAATATATGAAAAAATCGAAGACGATACAAGCGAAAATATTATTATCGTCCTTCTTTCAAGGACTTTTACCGCGGAACTTGCTTCGCTTCGCCAGATAAGTGCGGATATTGTTTTCAGCACCATAAGCGGACTTAGGATTTCTTCCGATTCGGTAAGGTTCAATGAAAATCAGCAGATGGGAGTATTCATTCTCGACAGAGGAAGCGTTGATTTCAGAACCATCGATATCGTTTATACCGGAAGCGGCTATAATATTGTTAAATGGAACCAGAATTCGAAAACGGCGCTTCAGCTTTTTGATGAAGTTTTGATAGGGGGAAATGATCTCTATGTCGGAAAAATCATTGACTGATACCGCTTTTAATGTTGCAAAAGCTTTTGAAAAAATAAAAAAAGCAGCGCTGGAATCCGGAAGAGAGCCTTCCGAAATACGCCTTATGGCAGTAACAAAAACCGTTGCGCCGGAAAAGGTGAACGAGGCTATAGAAGCAGGCTGCAATCTTCTTGGTGAAAACAGGGTGCAGGAACTTCTGGAAAAATATGAGCATTATGATAAAAATGCAGAAATTCATTTTATCGGAAGGCTCCAGACCAACAAGGTCAAATATATTGTCGACAAAGTTTCGATGATAGAATCGGTGGATTCCATAAAACTGGCGGAAGAAATAGAAAAACGCTGCGCAAAAATCGGAAAAGTTATGGACGTTCTTCTTGAAGTGAATATTGCCGATGAGGAAAGCAAAAGCGGTTTTGACTTTGACGAAGTGCTTTCAGTTTCAGAAAAAATAATGGAATTTCCCCATATTCGCCTTCGCGGACTTATGACAATTGGCCGTTTTGGGGCAGAAATTGAAGAAACTCGCCATTATTTTGAAAAAATGCGTCATCTATTGGTTGACATTAGAGCCAAAAACATAGATAATATATATATTAATATATTGTCGATGGGTATGTCCGCAGATTACGAACTTGCTGTTGCCGAAGGGGCAACAATAGTACGCATCGGGCGGGGACTTTTCGGCGCAAGAAAATAAGTTTAGTTTAATCGAAAGATTTTTACACAGGAGGAAATTAAACATGGCATTTATGGACAAAGTTAAAGGCATGCTCGGAATTCCCGAAGATGCCGAAGAAATGTACGACGAAGATGATCTTATGCCCGAAGAAGGCGCAGAAAATTCTTCTGAAGAAGAAACCGGAGGAAAAACTTCCATTTTCGGAAAAGCAGTTTCCGGCGATTCCAAACAGAACAAAGTCGTAAATATCCATACCACCACCCAGCTCCAGGTCGTTCTTGTAAAACCCGAACGCTTCGACGACGCAAGACCTGTTGCGGACCATCTTAATTCCAAACATACCGTTGTTCTCAATCTTGAAGCAACCAATAAGGAAGTTTCCAGAAGACTTATCGACTTCCTCAGCGGCGTTGCTTATGCAAACAACGGCCAGATCAAACGCGTTGCAAACAGCACCTATATCATCACTCCTTATAATGTCAACATTATGGGTGATCTTCTTGATGAACTCGAAAGCAGCGGCGTATTCTTTTAATTGAAAATTCGGAGGTGAGTACCAATGTTGACCCCTAATGATATTTCGAGCAAAAAATTTGAAAAATCCGCTTTCGGATATAAACCCGAAGAAGTCGATAATTTCATTTCTGAAATACTCGATTCTTATGAAAAAGCCTATGCAGAAAAAGAAGCCGCAGAAGAAAAGCTTCTTGTTCTTGCAGAAAAACTTGAAGAATACCGTGCAAATGAGGACAGCCTTAAAACCGTTCTTATGGGCGCACAAAAGCTTGGCGATAACATAGTCCGCGATTCCAAAGCAAAAGCAGAAGTTATCATTGCCGAAGCGGAAAACCAGGTTAAACAGGTATTCTCCGAATCCGAAGCAAAAATCATCAAAGAAAAAGAAACCATCGCAACTCTCCAGAAAGAAACCGCAGAGTTCAAAAAACGCCTTTTGGCGATGTACAGACAGCACCTTGAGCTTATAAGCCTTATGCCCGAAAGCAACGAAGAAAAGGTTGCTGAAGAAGAGGTCAGGGAAGAGGAACCTTCCGCCGAAGAAATTCGTGAGGAAGTTGCTGCGACTGAAGAATCCGAAGAGATCGATTTCGATGAAGTTTCCATGGCGGAAACCAAAAGAATCGAGCTTGACGTACAAGAATAATTGACAGGAGAAACAAATCGAAAATGGCCATTGATTATAATGCAACAATGAATCTGCCCAAAACTGATTTTCCCATGCGTGCAGGTCTTCCTCAGCGTGAACCGGGAATGATCCAGAAATGGCAGGAAGAAAAACTTTATGAAAAACTTATGGAGAAAAATAAAGACCTTCCTATTTATATTCTTCATGACGGCCCTCCTTATGCAAACGGCGATATCCATATGGGTACCGCGCTCAATAAAGTCCTCAAAGATATTATCGTAAAATATAAAAACATGAGCGGCTTCAAAGCTCCTTTTGTTCCGGGCTGGGATACTCACGGACTCCCCATCGAGCTTAAAGCTATGAAAAAAGTCGGTGTCGAAAATATTCATTCCGCCATCGAACTTCGCAAAGTCTGCCAGGAATTTGCTGAATATTATGTAGATGTTCAGAGAAAGCAGTTCATGCGCCTTGGTTCCATCGGCGATTATTTCCGCCCCTATCTTACTTTCCAGCATAAGCACGAAGCTGAACAGATCCGCGTTTTCGGCGAAATGGCAAAAAAAGACTTTATCTATAAAGGCCTTAAACCTGTTTATTGGTGCCCGGAATGCAAAACCGCCCTTGCAGAAGCGGAAATCGAATATGAAGAGGATACCTGCCATTCCATCTATGTAAAATTCAAGGTTGAAGATGATCAGGGAAAACTTGCTCCTCTCGGAACCGAACTCGATAAAACTTATTTCGTAATCTGGACCACCACCACCTGGACTCTTCCCGGCAACCTTGCAATCTGCCTTGGTCCCGATTATGAATATGTTGCAGTAAAAGCAAACGGCGAATATTACATCATGGCGAAAGAACTTGTTGAAAGCGCCATGAAAGCTGCAAAAATTGAAGAATACACCGTTTCCGAAACCAGCCTTAAAGGCAAAGACCTTGAATATATCGTTTATAAACACCCGTTTATCGAAAGAACCGGTCTTGTAATCGTCGGCGATCACGTAACCCTCGAATCCGGTACCGGATGCGTTCACACCGCTCCCGGTCACGGTGTTGAGGACTTTGAAGTCTGCGTAAACCATTATCCCGAAATTCCGATCATCGTTCCCGTTGACGGAGACGGAAAGCTTACCGCAGAAGCTGGCGAGTTCGAAGGACTTACCACCGATGAAGCAAACAAAGCAATCTATGCCAAACTCATCGAACTCAACGCACTTTTCACCAGCGAGAAAATTATCCACCAGTATCCTCACTGCTGGAGATGCAAATCTCCCATCATCTTCCGCGCAACCGAACAGTGGTTCTGCTCCGTTGACGGATTCAAAGCAGATGCCTGCAAAGCCATAGACGGCGTACAGTGGATTCCTGAATGGGGCGGCGACAGAATTAAAGGAATGGTAAACGACCGTTCTGACTGGTGTATCAGCCGCCAGAGAACCTGGGGCGTTCCGATTCCGATTTTCTATTGCAACGACTGCGGAAAGATCATCGTAAACGAAACCACCATCGAAGCTGTTGCATCCATCTTTGAAAAAGAGGGAAGCGACGCATGGTTCAAATACAGCGCAAACGAAATCCTTCCCGAAGGCTTTAAATGTGAATGCGGCTGCACCGAATTTACCAAAGATAACAACATCATGGACGTATGGTTCGATTCCGGTGTTTCTCATGCAGCAGTCTGCGATGAAGAACACGGACTCAGATGGCCCGCAGACCTTTATCTCGAAGGTGCTGACCAGTACCGCGGATGGTTCCAGTCCTCTCTGCTCACTTCCGTTGCTTCCAAAGGCGGCGCACCTTATAAAGCAGTCTGCACCCACGGTTGGGTTGTTGACGGCGAAGGCAAAGCAATGCATAAATCCCTTGGCAACGGCGTAAGCCCCGATGAAGTAACCGAAAAATACGGTGCCGATATCCTCAGAAGCTGGGTCGCATCTTCTGACTATCATGCAGATATCAGAATTTCCGGCGATATCCTTAAACAGCTTTCCGACGTTTACCGCAAAATCAGAAATACCGCAAGATTCATTCTTTCCAACCTCAATGACTTTGATCCGGATAAAGATTCCGTCGCTGTTGAAGCGCTTGAGGGCATTGATAAATGGGCAATGGCAAGAATGGACGAAATTCTCGATAAATGCAAAGCCGCATACGATAAATTCGATTTCCATATCGTTTATTCCACCATTCGCGATTTCTGCACCACCGATCTTTCCAACTTCTATCTTGATATTCTTAAAGACAGACTTTATGTTGAAAAGGCAGACAGCGAAAGCAGAAGAGCTGCCCAGACTGTTATTTATAACATTCTTCGCGGAATGACCCTTTGCCTTGCTCCTGTTCTTTCCTTCACTGCGGAAGAAATCTGGGGATATCTTCCCAGAAGTTCCAAAGATGACGCAGGTTCCGTATTCTTCAACCAGATTCCCGAAAAGAGCGGAATTTCTGCCGATGAAGAATTTATGGCAAAATGGGAAAAAATCGATGAACTTCGCGATATTGTCAATAAAGCACTTGAAGAAGCCCGTGCTCAGAAGCTTATAGGCAAATCTCTCGAAGCAAAAGTAACCCTCAACTGCGGCAGAGATTGGTATGATTTCGCAAAATCCGCTGAAAGCGATTTTGTTTCTGCATTCATTGTTTCCGCTGTTGAAATCGGCAAATCCGAATTTGACGGTGTTGATGTAAAAGTCGAGGTTGCACCCGGCGAAAAATGCGAACGCTGCTGGGTACACAGCCACACCGTAGGCGAATGTGCCGAACATCCCACTCTTTGCGCACGCTGCGCCGAAATTGTCGGATAAATTAAAAACAATAATTCGGGCAGAATCTTCGGGTTCTGCCCGTAAATTTTCGGAGGAAAAATGTTTCAGCTGATTTCCACAATTATTGCTGTCGTTCTCATCGCCGTTGATCAGATGGTGAAAAACTGGGCGGCGGAAGTTCTTACAAAAGGCGAAATTGCAATAATAGAAGATGTTTTTTATTTTAAATATACGGAAAATACCGGCGTTGCTTTCAGCATGTTTTCTGATAACAGATGGATTCTGGTGGGTCTCACTTCCGTAATGCTCATAGCGGTTCTTGCCTTTTTCCTTTCCGGCAAGGTGACCGATAAGCTCCAGCAGTTTTCGCTTGCACTAATTCTTTCCGGCGGCGTCGGAAACCTTATCGACAGAATCAGCCTTGGGTATGTTATCGATTATATTGATGTGCGCATAATCAATTTTGCGATTTTCAATATTGCGGATATTTGTATCTGCGTTGGCGCTTTTTTGATGTGTGTTGCGGTTTATCTTGAAGATAAAAAGGAAAAACAGGCGAAAAATGAGAAAAAAGCTGAATTTGACGAGATAGATAAGGATCTTGAAGCGATTTTCGGCAGGGAAAAAGAGCATGAATAAGATAGTTATAACCGTTCCGGAAGAAGCTGACGGAACAAGAGCGGATAAATTTCTTGCGGAAGCGATTGATCATCTTACCCGTTCTGCTTTACAGAAGCTTATTTCGGCAGGGAATGTTGAGATCGACGGAAAACCCATTGCAAAAAGCCGCGTGCTCAAAGAAGGGGAGGATATTTCCGTAATAATTCCGGACGCTGTCTCTCTTGATGTTGAAGCGGAAAATATTCCTCTTGAGATTTATTACGAAGATGACGACCTTCTTGTGGTTTATAAACCGAAAGGAATGGTTGTTCATCCTGCTCCGGGAAATCATAACGGAACCCTTGTAAACGCTCTTCTTTGGCATTGCAAAGAAAGTCTTTCCGGAATAAACGGAGTTCTCCGTCCCGGAATAGTTCACCGTATTGATAAAGATACCAGCGGACTTCTTCTTGTGGCAAAAAACGATTTTGCCCATGTTTCTCTTGCTGCCCAGATAAAGGAACACAGCCTTAACAGAATTTATCAGACCATTGTTTACGGTGTAAATATGCCGGACGAGGGCGATGTTGATGCTCCCATCGGCAGAAGCACCAAGGACAGAAAGAAAATGGCAGTGGTTGATGGCGGAAGAAGCGCACAGACCCATTATTCCGTCGTGAAAAAATATGTTGGATTTACCCATCTTCGGTGCAAGCTCAAAACCGGAAGAACACACCAGATAAGGGTGCATATGGCTTATATAGGTCATCCGGTTGCGGGAGATGCGGTTTATGGGCCGAAAAATGTTATAACCCAGCTTTGCGGGCAGTGCCTTCATGCCGGAACCATAGGGTTCATCCACCCAAGAACAGGTGAATATATGGAGTTCACCGCACCGCTGCCGGAATATTTCACAGAGTTTGAAAGGAAACTGGAGGAAATCTGATGATTGAAAGCATTTCGGATATTCTTATAATCACCGACGTTGACGGAACACTTTTGCGCGAAAGCAAAGGAATTTCCAAAGAAAACCTTGAAGCAATCAAAAGATTTACTGAAAAGGGAGGACACTTTACAGTATCTACCGGCCGCGCAATCGATGTTGCGAGGGAGCTTTTGGAAGATATTCCGATAAATGTTCCTTCGGTACATATAAACGGCGGATATTTTTATGACTGGCAGAAGAATGAAATTATAGAACCTAATTATATTTCAAAATTTGCCCGCTATTCGATAAAAAAGATTGCAGAAAAATTCGATTGCTGTGACTGCCATTTCGCAAGTGATTTTTCAGTGAATCTTCTTACTTCAGGAAAATATCTGCGGAAATATATTCCCGAAAGAGAATTCCATTTCTTCGGCGGAAGCTATGAGGAAATTTCCGAAAACGTATATAAATATATCGTTTGCTGCGATCCGGAAAATATGGATGAAGTGAGAAAATATGCAGAATCCGTTTCCGGAAGAGATGTTAAAATTATTCAGTCAAGCCCGTTTTTTCTTGAAATTCTTCCTCCGCAAAACTCAAAAGGCAATTCGCTTCGCAGACTTTGCGAAATGATTGAAATTCCCCTCGAAAATTCCGTTGCGGCAGGGGATTATGAAAATGATTCTGAGATGCTTCTAACCGCAGGTATAGGTGCAGCGGTCGAAAACGCTCAGGAAGGCCTTAAAGAAGTTGCGGATATAATTCTTCCTTCCTGCGAAGAAAACGCCATAGCGCACCTTATAGAGTTTCTGGAGGAAATGTATGAATAAAGGTGATAAGCTAAGCGAAAAAGTGCTGGTTCTGATGTTTGCGGGTACGGTTGTTCTTACTTTATCAGTGGTTATTTTCAATGCTGCATCTTCGCCTAAATTCACAAACAGATTTTTTGTACCTTCATATTCCGAAAGCGAAGAAAATATTTCCTTCAAAGATTATGAGAATTATGAAGAAAGTTCTGTATTCCCGATAGGGATCAATACCGCAAGTTATGAGGATCTTCAGCTTATTCCGGGAATAGGTCCCACCGCCGCAAAGCTGATTATTGATTACAGGAATGAATACGGAACCATCCTTGATTTTGATGAACTTATAAGCATCGACGGCATCGGAGAGAAAACAATTGAGATTTTGAAAGAATATTGCATAATTAATTGAAAAAATTTCAAAAAAGTAGTTGACAAATCCGAAAATACATTGTATAATATCAAAGTCGCTGAACGACAGCGATATGCCTTTGTAGCTCAGTTGGTAGAGCAG
>JAFXGY010000014.1 GCA_017536625.1 Oscillospiraceae bacterium
TTGGTGAGGATTTCACCGCTGGTTCTTGCGTAATAGTAATCTCCATCGATGAGCATAAGACCGCCGTAGGTCTTAACACCATCAACATACCACCAAAGTTTTCCATCTTCAGATACGATTCCGTTCTTTACTTCAGGTTCCGGATCGGGCTGTTCAGGATCGGGATCGGGTTCGGGATCTACAGTAGGAGGATTAAGCATCTTGCCGTCTGCTCCGAAGGTATAGTTTGCTGCAGGAAGATAATCGTTGGTCTTGGTGATCCAATAAGTACGATTGGTGAGGATTTCACCGCTGGTTCTTGCGTAATAGTAATCTCCATCGATGAGCATAAGACCGCCATAGGTCTTAACACCATCAACATACCACCAAAGTTTTCCATCTTCAGATACGATTCCGTTCTTTACTTCAGGTTCCGGATCGGGCTGTTCAGGTTCTACTACAGGAGGATTGAGCATCTTACCGTCAACGTCGAAGGTATAATTTGCTGCGGGAAGAATGTCATTGGTCTTGGTGATCCAATAAGTTTTTCCGCAAACAAGTGTACCGCCGGTTCTTGCATAATAATAAGTATCCTCTTTGCCGTCGCCGTCGGTATCAAGGTGCATAAGACCGCGGTAAACAGACTGGCCGTTTTCTACATAGAAATAACCGTCAACACCCGCATTTACGATACCGCTTACGGTAAGCATATCATCAAGAAGTTTGCCATCTTCGGCAAAAGTATATACTCTGTAACCTTCTTTGATATTGTTACGGTTTACAGGAATTGCGCGAACGCCGGTGTACATATAGTTATCTTCACCGAAATAGTACTGTTCGCCTGCAAGGGTTACCCAGCTGCGTTTGATGAAGGAACGTCCAACGCTGTATCTGGTGCCTTTGCTGTCGGTAGTGAATGCACCCATGGTGCAGCCGTCTTCATCAAAGTTATAGGTAATACCGTTAATGGTTTCGGTAGTGTTTACATAAAGTTTGTAATCGCTGCCGGCATAACCATACATGGTGAAAGGTGCGCCGCCGTTGATATAGTCTTCACCTTCATAAGTACCCATATCCTGCCAGCCTTTTACGAGTTTGTCGTTGACAGAATAGTAGAGGTATTCACCAACTTTAACGACGCCGGTTCCGGTTACAAGAACGTCTTCACAGACTTTGCAAACAAACTGAGCGTCAACGATTTCGTAATCATGTCCTTTTGCTTCGATAACGGTACCAAAATCAACTACGGATCTGCAGGTTTCGCAGTAAGTTCTGCCGGTATAACCGTTTTCAGTGCAGGTTGCTGCTTTATCTTCGAGAGCAGTAAGTTCCGCATCATGTTCATGATAAGGAGAAGAAATGGTGGTAAGTTCGGTTGCAACACTGATTGCGCCACCGAAGGAATTACCGTCAACAACACCGTAAACAACTTCGCAGTCAACGTTTACAACGGGTTTGTTGCCCATATCTGCAGGAGCATAATAGGTGTTGTTTACATAGTTGTATCTGTCAAAAGTCCAGACACGAACAGGAATACTTACGAGGGTGTTATTAAGAGCTCTGCCGGAAACGCCGGTTTTCTCAACAGTTACAGTGAGAAGTTCAGAAATCTCATTGTATTCAAAGGTTGCTTCGAAGCCGGAAGCAACGATTGCGCCATCGGTTTCCCAAGTGTTTGCGTTGTTGAGCTTGAGCTGTGCAACAAGTTTATTTACGTTTGCAAGGTCTGCTACGTTGATATCAACATAGTAGATGGACTGTGCTTTCGGAGTTTCGCCGGAATCGTTATGACCGCCAAGTTCAATAGCAGCTTCGCCTGCAACAGTGAAGGTTCTGGTAAGTCTTGCGGGGTTGCCGAGTTCGTCTTTAACTTCGAATGCAACAGTGTGTGCACCTGCTCCAAGAGCAACATCGCCTTTGGTGGAAAGTGCGTTGCCTGCAACAGCAGATTCTACTTTAACACCGTCAACATATATCTTGCCCGAAGAAAGATCAAGTGCTGCGTTATCAGCAACGGTTGCGGAGAATGCAACATTGTTTCCATTTACTTCAGTGCCGTTATCAAGAGCAACTGCAGTATCGGCAGTGGAATAAGTAGGTGCAGTAATGGTAGGAAGAACTCTGTCGTCAACAGCGGAGCTGTAGTCGAGAGTGATATCATCGATATAGAAAGTTACTACGTCTGCAGTATCCGGTTTTACATAAGTACGAACGAAGGAAGGAGAACGACTGTTACTCTCGTCCATCGCAGGCATAGTAGACAAATAGTCATATTTACTGATATCAATGGTAGCATAAACCCATCTGGATTCAGGAATATCCGCATTGGTTGCGGAGTTAAGGTTGGTCTGTTTTCCGGTTGCAGCGGAAGTGAACATAAAGTGATCCTGCACGCAAGATGCCTGTCCATCAGCTTCCCAGTTTGCATAGGAGTTCAGCTGAGACTGGAATGCAAGACCTTTTCCTGCTGCAGGGAACGCGTTTTCAGGAATATAGATCCACATACCGAGGGTGGTTGCTTTCATTCCGTTTGCAACGTCACGAAGAACAACAACATCATCGGTATTGAAAAGAACGTTATAGCTCCAGCTTGCGAAAGCAGCATCGGTATTATCGAGTCTCCATGCAAGAGCACTGCTACCGTTTCTTACCTGACCGCCATTAGTGGTGGTTGCAATGAAAGTTTCACTGCTGAGATATTCGTTGAACTGACCTGCAAGAGGATCGGAGCCGACAAGGGTGTTGTTTACGCCGTTATCCTGGCTCCATTTTTTAGCTTCTTCGAAGCCCATGAAGCCTGCTTTGTCGCCATTTTCAAGATTTTCAAAGTCCCAGATAATTTCGGAACCTTTACCGAATTCAATTGCATAAGTAAGAGCGATTTCACCATAAGTAACGGTTACGTCAACACCTGCAATAGAAGTATCCTCGGTTGCGGTGAAATTGAAGCCGTCAAGAGTACCTGCTGCATTGTCGGAAAGAGTAACGGAAACAGCATTGGTATCAACATATACGTTTGCTTCACCGGTCATTGCAACGATAGGAAGGGAAATGGTGCGGATTTTTTCTGCAGTGGAATAAGGAACTACAGTAGAAGTTGCGGAAAGTTTGAAAACTTCGGGGTCTGCAACGGTGATGGTTTTAGTACCGACTACTTTGCCGCCGGAAAGAACCTGAACGTCAACAGTACCAGTTTTGCCGTTGGATTCGAATTTTCCATTTTCAATGGTACCGAAGGAATCATCGGAAAGTGCCCAGGTTGCGTCTGCGGGCATTGCCATTGCGTATCCGTGGGTATCGATTGCTTCTGCACCGAAGGTATAAACGGTTTTGGGAGCAAAGATATCATACTCGGATTCTACGTTTACAACGTCAAGTATACCGGTAGGTGCAACGTTGGAAGCAACGAAAACACCGTGTGCGGTGGGGCGCTGTGCACCGTCGCAGGGAACGGAACGCATGGTGAAGGTTTCTTCACCAACACGTTTGGTAAGGAAGGTGGAGGAACCGCCGCCGTCGCAGTTTGCTGCCCATTTGCAGCCGAGAGCGAGCATTGCTTCGCCTTCTTCATAGTTACAGAAACCAACGGAGTTGTTTGCGCCGCGTCCGTCGTTCATGCAGATAACGAGAGTACCGTCTTCTTTAACGCCGACCATGGAACGTGCCGCTGCCGCAGAAGTTCTTTCTTCGGTTTTAGAGACGAGTTCTCCATCTTTAACAACCATACCGAAGGAAACACCTACCGCATGGAGAAGAGTTCCATTTGCAAGGTAGCCGTTGAATTCGGTTCTGTCAAATGCTTTTACATCACAGGATACATTACCTTCTGCATCCTGGAAAACATAAAGGATGGAGGAAGAAGGAGCATATTCACCTTTGATACCGATATTTTTGCCGTTATAGACAAGAACGCGGGGAGCATAAGTGTCATAATAAAGGTCGGTGTTCATACCGCCGACAATGTTATATCCGAGGGTATCCTCATAATATTTCGCCATATCGGTAAGTTCCTTATGGGACCAGTTAGCCTCATTGGTAAGGTCTTTATCAATCTGGTAATATCCGGGAATGATGGATACGTCAGGGTTGGAAGGGTCAACTTCAATGACATGAATAACCTGTCTGCGGTTACCTGCTGCGTTGTTGAGAACGATTTCGGACTCAACTGCTGCACCAGGAACAAGAACATAATCTTTTTTGGAAATAACATTATAGTAACCGTTGGTACCAAATGTTTTTCCATCATAAACTACGTTGTTTTCTTCCCAGTTAGGAATGGAAAGGGTTTCGATGGGTGCACCGCTTTCGACAGTAAACTCATCGATTTTTTCAGCAACGACTTCTTCCAAAATCGTTTCGCTTGCGCCTGCTTCTTCAAGTTCAATTGCGAATGCGGCCGGTGCTGCACCGAAAACCATCATTACTGCAAGAACCATTGAAAGCAGACGCTTTACAAATGAATCTCTCATTTTTGTTTCCTCCTCTTTCAAGAGATTTTTTATCTATCGCTATCATGGGGGATTCCCCATGTGAGCAACCTTTAATTATTTATCTGGTATTCCGATTTTTGCATCATTTTCATCCGGATAAAAATCGTGGCAAAGGCTCAGATAACAATATGCCAAAGTGAGCAGTGTATATCCGGAAGTAATAATCTGCCCTGCCTGTATTTTTGCGAATATCAGAATGAATGGAATGAAATTCAGAAGTTTTTGGTGCCTGTTGACCTTTCTCGAACTTGCGATAAGGTCGAATATAAACATCATGAAGAATATAAATCCAGGAATGCCCCAGGCAACGATTATCTCCTGAATTCCGTTGTGGGGAGCATTCCCTGCAACTCTGTTCTGAACCATTAATTTATAGCTAAAATCTTGAAGGCCAACGCCGAACCACATATTTTTTATATCGGATAAGAGAAACTCATTATACGCAACCAAAAGTTCATCTCTTCCGCTCACTATATTATCCAAAGAAAAACGGTATACAAACATTTTCAGAACATTAGGAAAAACAAAAGATAGAAGAAAAAGCGTAATGATAATTATTATTGCTATTCCCAATATTATTTTTATCTTGCTTTTTAAGCTTCTTTTTTGTGCCATGATAAACAGTACTGCCATTATGGCAACAAGAACAAGATATGTTCTGGATATCGTAAGGGCACCAATAATAAGAAGTGTGATTATTAAAACCACATCTGAAATTCGCTTCTTTTTGGCGATGAATATCTGAAGTAATCCGCTAACAGCCAGAACACAAATAATTCCTAGTGTATTCGGGTTAATGATACCTCTGACACTTTCTACATCTTTTTCTCCAATTCCAAGCCTTTGCATATTCAGCATAATTGCCTCGAGGCTGAATCCCGAAGCAAAACCTATTTTGCCCAAAAGCATTATACCAACAGCAAGAGTCGATATCGCAAAACATCTTGTGATAAATTCATAATCATACTTTTGGGACTCAGTCCACATAAGAATTCCCAAAAGCAGATACGGAGCAAAGTTTCCCGCAAATGTAACTAATGAAAATTCGCCTGAAAAACAATGTAAAAGTTCCCATATTACCATCAGTGCAATGGATATTATTCTGTGATTAATTTTTATTGTACTGCTGAATTTGAACACATAAACCGCCACAAGAATTATCGTGGCAATATGTATATGAAAAGCGGTCTGCAGCGGAATCAGACTTATGCCCATTGCGATAATTTCATCTCTGGTTCCAAGACATGCCGCTGCAGCAATCAAAACCAAGAATCCTGTTTCCGGAAAACCTATCTGCAATGCATATTTTACGAATACAAGTACCAAAATCAGCCCGAACAGGCTGTAAAATATAATTCTTCTATTCAGTTTTACAGTCTGTTTTTTCATCTTAAAATTTCCTTTGCTTTAAAAATCAAATTCTTTTTTCCGGCAGAACCACCCAGTCGCCGAATTTTTTATCCCACGCTTCCGGACGGAACGGAGCCAGCCCGCTGCAGTGGAAGAAAGTCATTTCCCCAAAATAAACTTTTCCATCAACCTCATAAAAGTCGACTCGAAGCTGGGGCGTTCCTGCGCTGAGTTTTGCCGCAAGTTCCTTCATTTCTTCAAAACACTGCGGTTTTTCCGGAGGAACCGGAGCCATATCATGATCTATGGTGAAAGGAAGATGGTTATAATCCATATCAAAGAAATCCGCAACAGTCGGCTCTCCCTTACCTCTGCCCTGAGCAATATAAAGAACTTTTGGTTCACCCCCGAAAGTAAAGAACTTGTAATCGCGAAGTTCTCCCTGACGGCTGTCTTCCATATATTCTTCCGCAATAATGCGATGCTTTACGTTTTTATAAGGCCATTCGCGGTTGCAGTCGTAATAATTGCGTTTCATGAAATAACTAAGTTTTCTTTTCGCCGCATGGATATCAAGTTTGCTTTTATCCTTGCAAATCACTATGCCGCCGCTGTCATGGGTGGTTTTGAGCACAAATCTTTCCGGAAGAGAATTAAAATCAATATCATCCACTTTTTCCCAAACGCCGAGAAGCGGTATCACATACTTTTCTCCAATTTTCTTCGAAACATACTCTTTGACTCCGTATTTATCCACCATGGTGGTATATTCCGGACGGTGGTCGTAAAGTTTGAGCCACTGGAGTTTTTCTGTATATGTAACAGGGTTTTCGAGATCAAGTTCTTTTCCCATATCAATGCGGTATCTTATTTTTACAAATTCTTCGGCAGGAACATCTTTTTTTCGCCCGCGATTTGCCAAAAAACGATATCTTGCATTTTTATCAAAAATGACGCCTATAAGCGTATTCACTTTTGATTTAATTCCCATTTTTCTACCTCTTAATATTTTTACAATAGTTCAAGCGCAAATTTCATCCACTGTTCCGCAATGAACTCTGCTTCTATCTCTTTTCTAAGCTTTTCTCCCTCTTTTGAGAGATTTTCTGCGGTGTTTTTATCTCCGAGAACACAGCGTATTGCATCTGCCATACATTCTCTGTTCCCTACGGAAACAAGTATCCCGTTGACTTTATTTTCTATTGTTTCTCTTGCTCCTCCGGCAGGGCAGTCGGTACACACACAAGGTATTCCCATAGCCATTGCCTCAAGCATGGAATTGGATATCCCCTCAAAATCCGAAGACGAAACAAACAATGCTGCTTTATACACTTTTTCGTGAACTTTATCGGAATGTCCGCAAAGAAAAACTTTTTTATCAAGCCCAAGTTTTTTTATTTTATCTGCAAGTCTTTCTCTTTCCGGACCTTCTCCATAAATTTCAAGGGTGTATTCCGGAAATTCTTTTTCAACATCCGAGAAGGCTTCGATAAGCAGATCCAGATTTTTTTGTTCGTTCAATCTGCACCAATTTACAATTTTATGTTCTCTTTCTCCTTCAAATCTGTTCGGGAGTTCGCAGAGAACCGGGTTTTTTATAACACAGCTTTTTCTTTTAATTCTTTTTGAGAAGAAATTTTTTGCCTCTTTTGTCTGGAAAACAACGCCATCGCACAATTCATAAGCAATTCTGCGCAGCACCCTCAAAAATTTTTCTTTCGGAAAATTCTTCGGATCGTTTCTTTCGGAAAGAATAAGTTTTGTTTTCATCCCAACCATTAAAACCGCGAGAAGCACCGCAGCACCCGGTCCTGCTAGCGAAATAACACAAACCGGATCAGTATTTTTTATTATCCTTTTCAGCGCCTTCATTTTTGCAAAAACGTCATGTCCGGATCCGGTCAGCTGCGATTCCATATCATATATTTTTATTCTTTCATCTATGGAATAATCGTTATTACCGCGCTTATATACCACTATGGAAACTTCATTGTTTTTACACAGCTCATTGGCAAGAACTGCTGTAACTCTTTCGGCTCCTCCGCCAAAAAGCTGTGGTATCATAAACATTATTTTTTGCAAAACAACTTCTCCTTTGCGGTTTTAGTTTATTTTTGAAATTATCCGGCTGATTACGTTTTTGGGGGTGTATTTCTCAGCTTCTTGCAAACAATTTATTCGCATTTTTTCCCGAACATCAGTATTTTTATATAAATAATTAAGTTTTTCAAATAAACCGTCATCTTCTTCAAGATTATATAATGTTCCGGTTGTTCCTTCCTTTACGATTTCTGAATTATATTTCCAGTTACTTGCAATTACGGGCAACCCGGAAGCAAACGCATCCAAAAGTGTTCCTGCAAAACCTTCACTTTCGTAATACGTAGGAAAAAGCAGAGCAAAATAATTTTTTAATATTTCAACGCTTTTATCGAACGGAGCGCAGCCTTTATACTGTATGTATTCCGGAAAGTTCTTTTTCAGCTCTTCAAACCACTCCGTTTGTTCCGGATCCACCTGACCGTAAATATCAAGAGTATATATGATTTTCCCATATTTTTCGTTTATTTTTGTTACAGCTTTCGCTGCATCTTCTATTCCTTTTTCTCGCATTACCCTCGAAAAAGTGCAAAGTCTGAAAGGTTCACACTCATTGTAAACAAGTTCTTGCCTTTCCAGTATATCGAGTTCCTTGCAGTTCGGTACAATGTAAACATTTCCAAAGCCCTGTTCGTCAAGGGATTTTTTCATCGTAGATGTTTCAACATAAATATAATCAAGTTTTTTTGTAAAAAATCTCAATATCCCGTGCTTCTTCATAAACTCCGGAAGCCAGCCGCCGATTACCACATAATGTATTTTGCATTTTCCAAAAATATTTGAAATGGTCAAAAGCCAAGGGAAAACTTTTATGCCGCCTTGATCAGTGAAAAAAAGAACATTTTTGCAATTAAGCACTGCAAGGATGGACTTCAAAAAAAGTTTAAAAGGATTCTTTTTCCAGCAAAATGTATTTATTCTTTCAACGTTATCTTTTCCAAAAAAACGTTCTAACTCTTCCGTAAAAATAATGGTTTTTATGGTTTGGCCATCTAAAAAATTTTGTTTTTTCGCAAAATGACCAATGATTACAACTTTTTTCACTTTATCCCTCTTTTTTATATCAATTTATAAATTTCAGGAGTTTTTATCGAATTTTTTAGCAAATTACCGCTGTCCCATATACCTACAATTTATAAATGATTAAAAAGTTCCTTTATTATGTTTCGTGATATTTTAATAATTAAAAATATTTAACATATGTTTTTCATTTTTTATCACATTTTTTGTATTTTTGGAACCCACAATATGCATATTTCACCATAGTAATTGCACTCTCGAAAAGCGATAATCCAAGATAATCACGGTAAATTATCCAACGCCTTGCTGCGCTTTTTATCTTATTATTATTTCTGGTATTATTACTTTGCCTATAGAAAGCTAATACTTCCGTTATCCCATAAGCTGCTGCACCTTTTTTTAACATCTTAAGCCACAGCGCCAAATCTTCATGATAAACATCAACAGGGAATCTTGCTTCTCTCACCATTTTTTTACTAAATAAAACTGTCGAGCATGAAATCACACTTTTAACCAGAAAATCTTCAAAACAAGTCCTCTTCGGAACTATAAAATCGTTGCATATCTTTCCACCTTGTTCATTCACAATCCCATATGAACAATAAACAAAATCAGCATTCGTTTTATTTTCTAATTCAACAGATTTCTCAAGGAATTTCGGATCCCAATAATCATCACTATCCAAAAGAGCTGCCAAATCTCCTTTACAAGAATCCAGTCCCCTATTTCTAGTATAGGCAACCCCCATATTTTTTTCATTTTTCAAAACATAAATGCGATTATCTTCCTTTGCAATTTCTTCTGCTATTTTAACAGTATCATCTATGGATCCATCATCAATGATCAAAAGTTCCCAATCTTCATATGTCTGTGCTATAACAGAACGAACAGCTTCCTCAATATATTTTTCCATATTGTAAGCAGGCATAATCACGCTGACCATACGTTTTCTCCTCTCAGCTAAACACTTTGAATTAAACTTTGCTCATTTTCAACTATAATGTAAGAAAAATCAAAATCACTGATGTCTTTGTAAATTAAGGAACCAAAAGCCTTTTTTATTAGCGGAGAAAATAATCTCAACAACCACACTGCCAACCCTGTTAGATAATCAAAATATATTTTTTTATTCATCGCTAACGCAATGTTTTTTGCAATATCCATGGTTGATATATAAAATCTATTCTGTGGAAAATATAGTCCCCAAACATTTTTATCTATGCACATTTTAATAAATGAAGATAGATTATCAACATAAATCATACTTCTCTCATTTTTAATGTATGGAAAAAATGGGAGTTTTTTTACCATCTCCTTAATTTTATTAAAATTTCCTTTGCATCCTTTTCCATAAACCATCGGAGGCCTTAAAATACAGACTTTGAATTCTGTATTTTCAAGTTTTTTTATTTCCTTTTCAGCTTGGAGTTTTGATTTTCCGTAGTTGCTTTTGGGTTCAGGAATCGTTTCTTTTGTGATCACGCCCGCATTCATACCATAAACGCTCATCGAACTAATAAAAACAAATTGTTTTACCCCGTCCATTTTTGCTTTCTTTGCAATTTCAACCGCCAAATCACGATTAATTTCATAGTAAAGCTTGACATTATCTTTAGTTTCTTTTTGATGAGCAATTCCAGCAACATGTAAAATGCTGTCATATCCTATAAAGCTTTTTTCTCTCCAGCTTTTTTCTGTCACATCCGTTATATCTATTGAATAGTCATTTGGGAAATATTCTTTTATGTATCGTTCAAACGAGGTTCCTATATAACTATTTGCACCAGTTATCATAATTTTTTTCATTTATGCAAAAGATCCTTTTTATTTTCGATTTTTCCTGTTCCGCCTTCAACAACGCCTTCTGAAGAAAGGACGCTTTTTATTGTTCCAAAAAAGCACTTGCAATCAAAAGCAAAACTTATATTTTTAACATATTCCCCATCAAGTTTCGCTTTTACCGGAATCTCAAGTTCATCTCTTCCGTTTATTTGTGCCCAACCGGTAAGACCCGGACGTATATCATTTGCTCTGTATTTATCCCTTTCCTCAATAAGATCATATTGATTCCAAAGGGCTGGACGAGGACCAATTATACTCATATCACCTCTCAATATATTGAACAGTTGAGGTAATTCATCAATTGAAGATTTTCTGATAAACTTCTGCCATTTACTAAGCATATCTTCTGCTTTGAATTGATGGGTTGGTGTATCTTTCGGAACCGTGACCGGCATTGAACGAAATTTATATATTTCAAAATGCGTTTTATTTATACCGACCCTCTTCTGCTTGAAAAGAACGGGACCGGGTGAATCCATCTTTATGATCACTGCCACAACCAGCATCGGAATGGCAAGAAATATAAGACCCATAATAGAGAGGAGTATATCAATTAACCTTTTGAAAAATCGTTTATACATTTTCTACCTCTTAATAAATACTATTTCCGTTTTTTAGCGCACTTTTCCAAATCAGCCTTATGATTAAAAGGCTGACCGGGAAACAGACATACCTATACATATTTTATTATAAAGGGAATCACATTAAATTACAAGTATGCAATTTGCATATCACGCCTTTTTTCCGTCTTTTGGCGAAAAATCAACAATTTTTTCTCAAAATATCCCAAAAGTGTCCGTGCTCAAAAAAAGGAAAAGCCCGTGCTCAAAATGAGCACGGGCTTTTCCCTTTGGATTATGGTGAAATCAACGGTAGTTTTTCTCTGCTTTGGTCCAGATTTCAAACTCCTCTTCCGTTGCAAGAACCTTGTGGGTTCCCTCAACGGTGCGAAGTTCGCCGGCCATATAATCGATTCCGCTGGTGAAATAATCATAGTGCATGGATTTGCGCGCTCTTTCAACCGCGGGGTTCGGATGTGGGATTGCGGAAATAAGGCTTCTTGTATAAGGATGGACCGGGTTTTTGAAGATTTCTTCGGTGGTTCCGGTTTCAACAAGATGTCCAAGATGAAGAACGCCGATTCTGTCGGAGATATATTTTACCATGGAAAGGTCGTGGGCGATGAAAAGATATGCCGCACCGGTTTCCTTCTGGATATCGCGCATAAGGTTTACCACCTGCGCCTGAATGGAAACGTCCAGAGCGGAAATACATTCATCGGCGATGATGAGCTTCGGGTTCATAATAAGCGCCCTTGCAATTCCGACCCTTTGGCGCTGACCGCCGGAAAACTGATGAGGATAACGCTCTGCGTGTTCCGGGGCAAGACCAACTTTCGCAAGGATCCTTGCGATTTTTGCGTCCCTGTCGGCCTTATCAGTATAAAGATGGTGGATATCAAGTCCCTGGCCGATGATATCTGCAACCTTCTGTCGGGGGTTAAGGCAGGCCATGGGGTCCTGGAAAATCATCTGCATCTCGGTGCGGAGCTTCTTTTCGTCCGCGGCGCTCATTTTTCCGGTAATATCCACTCCGTCGAAAATGATTTTTCCGGCGGTGGGGTCATAAAGACGGATTATGGAACGGCCGATGGTGGTTTTTCCGGAACCGGATTCGCCAACCAGACCATAGGTTTCTCCGGGATAAATCTCGAAGGAAACGTCATCAACCGCCTTTACGGTGAATCTTTTGCTGATGGGGAAATATTGCTTGAGGTTTTCTACTTTAAGAAGCGGAACTCTTTCTTCCATTTATTTCGCCTCCTTCAGCATGCGGTCGATTCTGACCCGAAGTTCCTTCGGCATTTCGACTTTCGGTGCGTTGTCGTCCAAAAGCCATGTTGCCGCGCAGTGAGTTTCGGAAACCCAGAACATCGGGGGCTCCGCAATTTCGTCGATTTTAAGCGCAAATTCGTTTCTCGGCGCAAAAGCATCGCCTTTGATGGTATGAAGAAGGTTCGGCGGGCTTCCCGGAATGGTATAAAGTCTTTCGTCGTGGGTTTCAAGATCCGGCAGGGCGGAAAGAAGTCCCCAGGTATAGGGGTGTTTCGGGTCGTAATAAACCTCGTCAACTCTTCCCTTTTCAACAATTTTTCCCGCATACATGATATTTACAAAATCCGCAACCTTTGCAACAACGCCAAGGTCATGGGTGATGTAAATTACGGAAATGCCGAGCTTTTGCTGAACTTCCTTGATGAGTTCAAGGATTTTTGCCTGGATTGTAACGTCAAGGGCTGTGGTGGGTTCGTCACAGATCAGAAGATCCGGGTTGCAGGAAAGGGCAATTGCTATTACAACACGCTGGCGCATACCGCCGGAAAGCTGGTGCGGATAGTTCTTCATGCGTTTTTCCGGGTCGGTGATTCCGACCATGTCAAGAAGCTCCACAGCGCGCTTCCAGGCTTCCTTCTTCGGGGTTTTGAAATGCCAGATCATACCTTCCATAATCTGGTCACCAATGGTCATGGTGGGGTTAAGGGAGGTCATGGGGTCCTGGAAAACCATTGCAATGCGTTTGCCGTTTATGGTGCGGCGCATCTGTTTTTTGGAAAGGGTAAGAAGATCGATGGTTTCTTCCTCACCTTTATCGTTTTTGAAAGTGAAGAGAGCTTTGCCTGCTTCGACTTTGCCGTTGGTATCAAGAATACCGATGGCGGTTTTTACGGTTACGGATTTTCCGGAACCGGATTCGCCGACTATGGCTACTGTTTCGCCTCTTCTTACGGCGAAATCGACATTGCGCAGAGCATGAACTTTGCCTGCGGTGGTTGCGAAGGAAACGGACAGACCTTCGACTTTAAGGATAAAATCGCCTTTTTCGTTCATGAATCTGTCCCTCCTTTACATATCTTTCTGCTTCGGGTCAAGGGCATCGCGAAGACCGTCCGCAACAAGGTTGAAGCTGAGCATAAGGAACGCAAGAACAATCAGCGGAGAAAGAATCATATAAGGATGAGTGGTGAAGTTCTTGTACGCGTCGGAAATAAGGGTTCCGAGGGATGCCATCGGTGCCGGAATACCAAGTCCGACGAAGGCAAGGAATGCCTCGGTAAAAATCGCATGAGGAATGGAGAACATGGTCTGGGTGATAATCTGGCCCACTATGTTCGGCATGATTTCCTTGAAGATAATGCGCAGAGGGCTCGCGCCAAGGGTCTTTGACGCAAGAACAAATTCCTGTTCCTTAAGTTTGAGCATCTGAGCACGGGCAATACGGCTCATGGGAATCCAGCCGGTGATCATAAGAGCAACGATAATTGCACCAAGACCGGGGCTGAGCACAAGAATCATAAGGGTTACGATAACAAGGTTAGGAATACTGTTGAGAATTTCGGCGCAGCGCTGCATGATTGAATCAAGTCTTCCGCCGAAATAGCCGGAAATAAGTCCATAGGAAAGTCCGAAGAGAATGTCGATTATAACCGCGACAATGGCGATATAAAGGCTGATTCTTGTTCCTTCCCAAACACGGGTGAAGATATCTCTTCCGAGGGTATCGGAACCGAACCAGTAATAAACGTCATCAAGTCCTTTGGATTCATAGCCGTTCACTTCAAGTTCCACTTCGCCAAGGCGCATAGTCTCGCTTCCGTCAAAAATTCCAAGGTTTTCAAGTCTGGGAATCCTCGGAGCAAGGTTCTGCTGTTCGATAATCTGGCTTTCATAAGTATAAGGGGTCATTGCCGGACCGAACGCAGCGAAGAAAATGATTATCGCAATCATAATAAGGCCGAAAATCGCACCTTTATTGCGGAGGAATCGAACAAGCGCATCTTTCCAATAGTTCTGGGAAGCGAAGTTGCGGTCAACATGGGCGCTTGTATCGTTATGGGTAAGCTCGAAGGCATCTGCCGGAAGAGCGGAATAATCAAAATTTTCAGCTTTCATGATTATCCTCCTTCGACAGACGAATTCTCGGGTCGATGATACCGTAAAGGATATCGACCACCAGCATTATGCCGATATACATAAGGCTGTAAATGAAAGAAAGTGCAATGGTTACGTTATAGTCGTTCTGCTGAATGGAACGGACCATCAGTTCGCCGATACCGGGAATGGAGAAAATCTTTTCGATAACGAGGGAACCGGTCATGGTGTTTACAATCAGCGGACCGAGAACGGTGATGATCGGAATAAGCGCATTTCTTAAGGCATGGCGGATGATAAGCTTCGGACCGCTGATGCCCTTGCTTTCCGCAAGAAGCATATAATCGCTGCGGAGAACTTCGAGCATTTCGGTTCGGGTAAATCTTGCGATATTCGCCATGGAGAACATTGAAAGCGCAACGGTGGGAAGAACCGAGGAAATGAACGGGTTTTCGCCGTCATAAAGCAGCGGGAACCAGCCCATCTGATAACCGAAAACATAAGAAAGAGCCAGCGCGAAAACATAGGAAGGAAGCGATACGCCGAGAACCGAGATGATGGTCGCGATGGTATCAAAAATCGTGTTATGCTTTAGCGCCGCAATAAGACCGAGAATAAGACCGATGGAAGCGCCGAGCAGAACTGCCTGTCCGCCAAGGCGTATCGATGTCGGAAGCCTTGTTTCCAAAAGCTGCGTTATGGGAACGTTCGACGCAATGTTATAAGAAACGCCGAAATCGCCCTTGATTATGCTGAAAATATATCTGAAATAGCGTACTAAAAACGGGTCATCAAGGCCATATTTCTGTTCAAGAACCAGAATCTGCTCCTCAGAAAGCTTATCGTCGTTAAAAGGCGAACCGGGCATCAGATCGAGCATGAGGAACAGAAGAAACAACAGCACAAGAATTGCCACTACGGAGTACAGAACTCGCTTGAATATGTATTTCTTCACTGAGGATTACCCCTCCCTAATATAAAAGCATACAGTGGCCCGTTATTGACGGGCCACTGTAAGGCCTTAAATCTTAAAGTTATTAAGCTTCGTTAAAATATCAGCCGAAAGTTACGTTGTTATATACACGGTTAAGGCCGACTGCGTGGAATTCGATGCCGCTGACATCGGATTTTACGAGAGATGCGTTTGCATTCTGATATACAGGAAGGATAACTGCTTCATCAGCAATAATCTGTTCTGCCTGTTTGATAAGATCCCAACGTCCTTCTGCATCAAGTGCATATTCAACGGTTTTGATCTTATTGAGGATTTCCATATATTCATCGGAATGCCAGTTGCCGTAGTTATGAGTATAACCGTCGGTCCAGAGATCCATATAGGTAAGCGGGTCAGCATAGTCAGGTCCCCATCTGCAAAGGCCGATGTCATAATCGTGTGCTTTCATAAGGTCGGAACGCTGTTTTTTCGGATAAGGCTGAAGGGTAATGGTAAGGCCGGGAAGATTTTCCTGAACCTGCTGCTGGATGAATTCAGCAACGAGTTTGATGGATTCTTCATCATCGAAGATAAGGGTAAGTTCAACGGAATCTTCACCGATTTCAGCAAGGCCTTTTTCCCAAAGGGCTTTTGCTTCTTCAACATTATATTCGTTATAGGTGATGCCGGAGGATTCACGGTAATCAAGGCCATCGGGGCCGGTTGCAAGACCTACGGGAACACAGAAATCAGCGGGAATGGAGCCGTTTCTGAGGATGTTGTTGCAGATTGCTTCTTTATCGAAAGCCATACCGATTGCTTTGCGGATATTTACGTTTGCCATTGCGCCGCCTTTGGATACGTTAGGAGACATATACCAGAGGTAACCGGATTCGGTTGCAAGGAATTCGGAATCTGCCTTGAGGATATCTGCGAGTTCGGAAGAAAGAACGCAAACGTCAAGTTCGTTGTTCTGATATGCGAGATATGCCTGCTGGGAATCAAGGATTACTTTATAAGTAAGGCCGGGAACTTCAATGTTTTCTGCGTTATAATAATTTTCGTTCTTGACCATTTTGAATTCGGTTGCTGCGGGGGTATATTCGGTAAGAACGAAGGGACCGTTGGAAAGATAATATTCCGGAGCGGAACCATAGAGGTCGCCGCATTCTTCAACGAATGCTCTGTTCATGGGATAGAATACCGGGAAGAACATCAGGGTATCGAAGAATGCGCAGGGAACATCAAACTCAACTACAAGGGTTTTGTCATCCTGTGCATAAACGCCGAGTTCAGATGCATCCATTTCGCCGGCATAAATTGCGGAAGCGTTTTTAATACCTGCGGTTTCGAAAAGGGAGGCATATTCTGCCGGAAGAGCCATTGCTCTCTGCCATGCATATACGAAGTCATCTGCGGTTACGGGGTCGCCGTTGGACCATTTTGCATCGCGGAGATGGAAGGTCCAGGTCGTATCGGATTTTTCAAAGCTTTCTGCCATGCCGGGAATTGCTGCACCGGAAGCATCGCAAAGGAAAAGACCTTCGACCATGGTGCCGATTACTTCGAAGTCATCGCCTGCGGAAGTGAGATGCGGGTCGATGGAATCGATTGCTGCGGTTACGTGGACGTTGAGGATTCTTGCTGCAGCTTCCTCATCACCGCTTACGGGTGCATCGGGATTTTCAGGATCTTTTGCGGGTTCGTCATTTCCGCATGCTGCGAAACTGAAGACCATAACAAATGCAAGGATCAGAGCAAGGATTTTGTTGAGTTTCATGATTTCACCTCATTTAATAGTTGATTTCACCTTCAATGAAATTCTTTCAAATCAAAGTTTCATTGTGATAATCCGTATATTACACCCATTTTATGCGGTTGTCAAGTATAAAATACAAATTTTTATAAATTTTTTCATTTTTATCTGTTTTTCCAGTAAAAACAGATGTGCATTTACGGTGTAATTTTACTTTATCATGCTAAAACATTTTGATTAAGTCAGCGTAAATTTTCAAAACCAGGCTCCTTTTTCGGTCAATTCTCCGTTTTTGCTTTTTTAATTTAATTTGTTAAATCAAATGTATAAAAATACCGCGTTATTGTATATTTATACAAACGCTGAAAATCGCCGCACCATTTTACAGCGCAAAAGTGATTTTGCAGGAAATAATTTATTAACTTGCATATTTCGGTCATTTTGTTAAAAAAATACACCGCCTTTTGTGGAAAAAGACGGTGTTTAAGAATTTTATTATGCTTTTTTGCCCAAAAAATCCTCAGGAAAGTTCTTCGATTATCATTTTTACGGCTTTTTCTTCAAGAGAAAAGTCCGTTTCGCGGTAATCTTCGCCCAAAACGCAATGCAAAACTTCTCTCATCATAAGGGGATTGCGCACCAGCACCGGACCAAGGCACCAGGTTGCGAAAAGGTTTTTGTAATGGCAGCCTTCCCCTTCCCCAATGGAGCCTTTGCCTTCGTCCGCTTTGAGGACTTTGAAAAGGCGGTTTTTGTTCGGGGTATTGAATTTTACGCTTTCGCAGCGGTAATAGGTTCCGAACATTTTTTCCTCCGGGGCAAAATCCGGGGCAAGAACCGCATCGCTTACATAAAGGCTGTCAAATTCCTCCGCGGTGCAGTCAAAAAGGCCTATGCCCTCATAAGTTTTTCCGTCCAGCATGGAAAAGCTTTTTCCGAAAAGCATATTGGTGCTTCCTGTAACGACGAAGACCTTTCCGTTTTCTATGTTATTAATAATATTATCCTTATATTTAATAAAATGTTCGCTGAGGGCAGAAACGTTATGGGGCTTTCCGTGGGTCATAAAAACGATATCGTAACCGGAAACGTCGATATCGTCACCGACTCCGAGTTCGGTCGTTTCATATTCATATCCCATTTCGGCAATGCGTTTTTCGAAGGCGGTCACGTTTTTTCCGTCGCCGTTAAGGTCAAGAGCCTCACCATAGAGGTTGAGTATTTTTATCTTTCTCATAATTTTTTCAGCTCCTCCAAAACTTTATCCTCGTTCGAGAAAACGGAAGAGGTCATAACATAGATATTTCCTTCGGTTTTTTCAAGGCAGGAACGAAGATCCTCTTCCCTGTCGCAGATCTGAACCCTTTCCATATCGATATCCGCAAGTTTAAGGCGAACAGCCATATCATAGCGGCGCTTGCCGAAGATTACGATATGTTCGACCTCTTTAAGATTTTCGTAAGCGACGTCGTACATAAAAAGAACGTCCTTGCGTTCGGTGTGGAACATATTATTTGAAATGATGATAAGGGTTCTGGGGGCTTCCTTATCCGCGACAAAGTCAACGCTCTGGTCAATGGAAGCGGGGTTCTGCTTTGTAAGGATGAGCTGGCATTTTCTGCCAAGGACTTCGATTTCCTCATAACGCTTGATTACGCCGATATCGAAAGTTTCCGCCGCCGCAAGGGCTTTTTCGGTGCTGATTCCGGAAGCGCTGCAGCAAAGAGCGGTTGCCGCCACAGCATTGAACATGAAATAAGTGGCGTCGAAGGTAAGCTTCACGGGCTTGCCGTTGATATTGAGGCTTGCTTCCTCAAAATTCATGTCTGTACCGATATAATCCGCCTTGGGGCATTCAAAACCGCAGTTTTCGCAACGGAAATCTCCGACGTGATTATAATGGTAATAATTATAGGAAAGGTTGTGCATACATTTGGGGCAAACCTTTGCGTCGTTGGTGCCGCTTCTGCATTCCCTGGTGGAACGTTCGTTTTCGCCGAGGGCGAACCATACGACGGGGTTATCAATTCCCCAGCTAACCTGCTGGGAAACCGGGTCGTTGGCATTGAGGATATAGGTTGTGCCGGGGGTCACGCCGAGTTTTATTTTTTCAAGAACGATTTCCGGGCAGCAGTTGCGCACTATCTGGTCACGAAGAAGGTTCGTGAGAAGAACGTAATCCGGGGTGACTTCCTTCACGAAGAAGCGAAGCCAGCGTTCGTCAATTTCGAGCACGGAAAAATCCGCCTTCACTTCGCCGCCGAAGGTGCAGTTGGTAAGAAGCGAGGTGGTGATTCCGCCGAGCATATTGGAACCGAAACTGTTGTTGATTACGGAAAAACCGTTTTCCCTCAAAACATGGGTGACCATATTTGAAGTGGTGGTTTTTCCGTTGGTGCCGGTGATGCAGATGACCTTGCCGCTGAATTTAAGGCGGTTTAACACCTTCGGGCAGATTATTCTTGCAATATCGCCGGGCTTCGAAGTACCTTTTCCGATAAGGCGTCCGATAAAATAGAGCACTCTGCAAACGCAGATGGCAATAAATAATCTCATTTGATAACTTCCTTTTGTTAAATTGCCTCCCTTGTTAAAGGGAGGGGGACCGTTGCGGTACGCACGGTGGAGGGATTCTTTTTGCTTTCAGCGTTTTCCAAGATGAATCCCCCCGCCTTTTTTGAGTTTCCTCAAAAAAGCCACCCCCCTTTGACAAGGGGGGCTTTTAAATGATTAAAGGGTGATAAGTTTCTTTTCGCTCTTGGTGATGACGTCGCAGCCTTCTTCGGTTACCATAACGATATCCTCGATGCGAACGCCGAACTGACCGTCAAGATAAATACCGGGTTCAACGCTCATAACAATGCCCGCTTCGGTAAGTTCGGAACAAAGAGGAGAAAAACGGGGATTTTCGTGAATTTCAAGACCGAGGCTGTGGCCAAGACCATGGCCGAATTTACCTTCGTAACCCGCTCCGTAAATCATATCTCTTGCGACTGCATCGATGGAATTGCAGGGAACGCCGGCTTTTACAGCATCAATGGCAGCAAGCTGGGCGGAAAGAACAAGGTTATAAACCTTTTCCTGCTCTTCGGAAATTTTGCCCACAGCAACGGTTCTGGTCATATCGGAGCAATAGCCGTTATGCGCAGCGCCGAAGTCCATAGTGACAAAATCGCCTTCTTTGATTACGTTCATGCTGGGAACCGCATGGGGCATGGAACCGTTTGCGCCGGCGGCAAGAATTGTTTCGAATGCAAGGCCGGTTGCGCCGTTGCGGAGCATGAAATAATCAAGTTCGAGCTGAAGATCTTTTTCGCAAAGGCCGGGTTTGATCATATCAAGCATATGGATAAATGCTTTATCGGTGATAGCCTGGGCTGCGCGGATCTCCTTCATTTCCTCTTCGGATTTGATTTTTCTCTGCTGAAGAATAACGGAGTTGATTCTCGGGTCATCAAGGATTTCCGCATTAAGAACTTTGCGGAGGCTGAAAAGGCTTTCGACGGTCATATAGCCGGATTCGATTCCGACGGTTTTTACACGAAGTTCTTCGAAAAGTTCGTTGAGCTGTTTTGCCATATCGGTCATAAGAACAACTTCTGCGTCGGTTACCTTTTTGGTGCCTGCTTCAATATAGCGGCTGTCGAGAAGAAGCACGGCTTTTTCTCTTGTTACAAGAAGGGCACCTGCACTTGAAACAAAGCCGGTGTAATACTGTCTGTTTACGTCGGAAGTGATGAGGGCGGCATCAATATCTTCCGGGAGCATCTGGGAAAGTCTTTTGATTCTGTCCATTATGATTTCCTCCTTTGTTATTATCTGAAAGGTTTTTCAAATATGCGTTTTATTTTGATGAAATAATTGGTTTCCGGCCCAAGGGGTTCCGTAAGAAAAACCTTTGAACCGAAAATCCTTCCGCCAAGCACATCGGTGAAAAGCTGATCGCCGATAACGGCGGTTTCGCAAGGCTTTGCGCCAAGCTTTCTGCAGGCAATTTTGAAGCCTTTTTTAAGGGGCTTTGCGCTTTTATATACAAAAGGGATTCCGAGCTTTTTTGCAAAAGGCTCTATCCTCTCTTTATCGTTGTTGGAAAGTATTATGGGTTCTATGCCGTTTTTTCTGATATTTTCAATCCATTCCGAAACACCTTCAAGCGGTTTTTGGGAACCGTGAAGCGCAAGGGTGTTATCCGTATCAAGAAGAACGAATTTTGCGCCGGTTCTTTTGATATCTTCCGGAGTTATATCCAATATGCTGTCAAAGCGGTAGTCCGCTTTCAATAAAGACAAAAGAACCCTTCTTTCTTTTTTGGAATAAAGAAAGCGGACAGCCAAAAGCCGTCCGCCATCCTCTTTTTTTCTGTTAGAAATCAATACTTTCTCTTACGAGCTGCTTCGGATTTCTTTTTACGTCTTACCGAAGGCTTCTCATAGCACTCATGCTTTCTGACTTCTGCAAGAACGCCGGAGCGAGCGCAGGAACGTTTGAAACGTCTGAGTGCGCTGTCAAGAGATTCATTTTCTTTTACATGAATTTCTGCCATAATCTGTTTCCCTCCTTCGCCATTGGGCTGGAGCTAAGAACATTTCTGTTCTTTGTACATAAATGTAACAGTCTTATTATATACTTGAACCCCACCTATGTCAAGTATAATTTTGCTTATAAATTCATTAAATTTATGTTAACAATTTTATTGCTTTTTTATGATAAAACCGCTTTTTTCCGCATTTTCCGGCGGTTTTTTGCGGTTTTCGGAACACCCGGCTTCGTTTGAGGAAAAATTCTCCTATTTTGTTTAAAAAGAAGATATCCATAAAAAAGCACCCTTTCGGGTGCTTTCAAAATTTATTCCATATATGGCATCGGGTCGGTATATTGACCGTTTATGCGCAGTTCAAAATGAAGATTGGGACCGGTGGAACTTCCGGTTGCTCCCATGGAAGCAACGACTTCGCCTGCTTTGACTTCCTGCCCGACTTTTACGAAAAATTCTTCGCAATGGGCATAAAGGGTCTGGTATCCGTTTCCGTGGTCGATTATGATGTTGTTTCCGTAATGAAGATCCTCGCCGGTTCCGTCTTCCCTCACCCGAACCACCGTTCCGTCCGCGGCGGCATAGATCACACTTCCCATTTCTCCGGTAAAATCAACTCCAAGATGATTTCTTTCTCCGCCGAAGGCGGAAGTGATCTCGCCTTCACATGGCTTTTTGAAACTGAAAATATATTCACCGTCTTCAAAATAAGAGGATAAAACCTTTTCCTGCTCCGGGGTGGGAATATGCTTTTGCGGGTCAAGCCAAATATCTTTGTAACGCAGTTCAAAATGAAGATGGGGCTTTTCGCAGTTCCCGCTGGAACCGGTAAGCCCGATAAGCTCGCCTTTTTCAACCTTCTGCCCTTCGTGAACATACATCTCGCTGCAGTGGGCATAAAGGGTGGAAACTTCGTTTCCGTGGTCGATTATCATATGCCAGCCATAAGCGCTTCCGACCCTTTGAACTTTTATTACGGTGCCTGCGGCAGCGGCATAAATTTCGCAGATTCCGCCTTCGCCGATGTCGATTCCCGTATGACCTTTATATCCCCAAAGCCCGCAGTTTACATCGGTTCTTTCGCAGGGCCATGTAAAATCGACCCTGTATCCGCCGAAATCTCCGGGAACGGTATATTCATATCCTTCTTCGGCTTCCTGCCATTCTTCCGGGGAATTTTCTTCCGCTGCGGAAGAAATTCCGCCGTTTTCGATTTCAAGAAGCTCCTGCGGTTCTTTTTCCGCCGCATTCTGAATTGTTTCGGAAAGGTTTCCGGCTTTTATGGGTTCTTTTTCCGGTTCTCTCGGCGAAGTTCCGCAGGCTGTCATAACGATAATCAGCGCGGTAAAAACGCAGAGCACCGCCGGAAGACACTTCTTCCTTGTTTTGTTTTTCATAATGGAAATCACTCTTTCTCGCAATGACGCGGCGCTGAAAAAGCTGAGCGAAAGGCTTTCCTTTTCCGCAAAATCAAGGATAGCGTTGGCATAAAGAGGCGCTTTTTCGTCCCCAATCAGTGAAAGCACCTTTTCGTCGCAAAGTCTTTCCATATCCCTCACAAGATATTTCACCATAATCCATGAAAAGGGATTGAACCAGTTCAGCAAAAGAGCTGCCAAAGCGGCGGTTTTAAGCGCCGCGTCGCGGTTTTTAATATGGGTCTGCTCATGCAAAAGAGCGAAAGGAAGCTGCTCCTTCGTAATCTGTTCCGGAATTACAACCGCCGGCCGCAAAAGCCCGAAGCTTAGGGGAGATTTCAGATTTTCGCTTTTATAAAAGCTTGTTCTTCCGGTTTCAAATCCCTCCGGCAGGTCATAAAAAGGAACAGCACATTCCATGATTTTTTGAACGTTTTTTATATGCGCCGCCGCAAAATAAATTCCGCAGATAACCGCCCCGGAAACATGGATGCAAAAAAGCATATCCCGGCCTGAGATTTTGACATTTTTATTATCGGGAGTATCTTCGGATATGCTTTCTTCATCGTAATAAACGAAAACGGGCGTTTTCGGAATTTCTTTCATTGCGGAAGGTTCCTCTTCCTGCTGGTAATAAATCGGTTCCTCTTCCTTTGCATTATAAATGCTCAGCGTGGAAGAAAAATTGAAAGGAAGCAGAAGCCTTGCAACCACGGCAAGCCAGAGCAAAACGAAAACAGCCGAAGAAAACTTATCCCGAAAGAACCTTCGGAGCAGAAGGATAATCAGAACAGCGGCTGAAGCCGCAATGTTCGCAAAAAGAATGCCCTCCATCATTCTTCCTCCATTTTTCCGACAAGTTCGCGAAGGCTTCTGATCTGTTCGGCGCTTACCTTTCCGCTGCCGATAAGCGCGGAAACAAGAAGATCGGCACTTCCGTCAAAAAGACGGTCCACAAGGTCGAAGGCTTCGCTCTGCTGAACTTCTTCTTTAGAAACGGCCGCTTTGCAGAAAAAGCCCGGTTCGCTTCGGATAACGGCGCCTTTTTCCACGCATTTTTTTATTACGGTATAGGTCGTTGTTTTGCTCCAGCCAATGGTTTCGGCAAGGGCAGACGCAATTTCCTTCGCGGTCATTCCGCCGTTTTTCCAAAGAAGTTCCATAACGCGGATTTCCGAGGAAAAGAGTTTTTCGGTCATATTTTCACCTCTCGTTCTATTGCAGTAGAATTCTACAATTTCATTCTATCCCAATAGAACGCTTTTGTCAATCCATTTAACGAAAAGTTCACAAATAAAAAATCCCCTTTTCGGAAAAGGGGATTTTTCTTTTCGGATTTATTGATTTTTATCAGAATACGAAGTTTCCGTTTTCGAAGATGACCACTTCTTTTCCGTCGCGGGTTTTGCCGGTGATGGAAAGGTCGGCGGTTCCAACCATGAAGTCAACATGAACTCCGGCGGTGGCGTTGATTCCGTGCTCGAAAAGTTCTTCTTCGGTCATATCATCGCCGCCTTCAATGCTGGAAGGATATGCTTCGCCGAAAGCAAAGTGGCAGGAAGCATTTTCATCGAAAAGGGTATTGAAGAAGGTTATTCCGCTGTTCGAAATGGGGGAATCATAGGGCACAAGGGCAATTTCGCCGAGGAAACGGCTGTTTTCGTCCGTATCAAGTGCTTTGTTGAGCACTTCCTCACCTTTTTCCGCGGTGGCCTTCACAATTTTGCCGTTTTCGAACTCGAAACGGATTTTGTCAACTATGTTGCCGTTAAGAACAAGGGGCCTTGCGGAATAAAGCACACCGTTCACTCCGTCGCGCTTCGGTGCGGAGAAAATTTCCTCGGTGGGCATATTGGCAACAAATTTATGTCCGGCTTTGCTTTCTTCACCGCCGGCAAGCCAGCGGCAGTTTTCCGGAAGTTCAACAACAAGGTCGGTTCCGAGAGAGTTTTTATAATGCACGGATTCAAGATTCATTTCGGTAAGGATTTTCGCTCTGCGTTCAAGGTTTCCGCAATGCTCTTTCCAGGCTTCAACAGCGTCGCCGTCTTCGGTAATACGCACCATTTTAAAAATGGTTTCCCAGAGTTTTTCGATGGCCTCTTCGCCTTTAAGTTCCGGGAAGACTTTTTCTGCCCAGGCGGTTATCGGAACAGAAGCAACACACCAGGGGAATCCGTTGGTCATTTCAAGGTTATAAAAATCCTTGAGGTCACGGTTGGAAGCGATGCTGTAACGGCGCTGGCGTTCCTGGTCAACGCCTTTAAGGTTTTCCGGGTCCGCGGCGGCGATGGAAATATAGCCTGCGCCCTCTTTTGCAAGAGTGTTGAGGCGGTCGGCGTCCCAGCTGTAAACGCCGTCAAAAAGGCTGTCGTCAGCGCGAAGCCAATGTTCACGGGTGCAGTAATCGTCACGCCAGAGCATGATAACGTCCTTTGCACCAAGATCATAGGCGGCGGTGGTAAGAAGTCTTCCAAAATCCGCACGGTCAACGGGGCAGTTTATTACAAGGGTCTGGCCTTTTTGAAGGTTGATGCCGACCCCGACGATTAATCTTGCGTATTGCCAGAGCATTTTCTGATTCATAGGGTATTCTCCTTTATAAAAGCGGCGGGAGCAAGCTCCCGCCCTGCTTTAGTTTTCTTAAAGACCGCTTTTGGCAGAAGAATGAATCCCTCCACCGTGCCATACGGCAACGGTCCCCCTCCCTTCGACAAGGGAGGTAATTTTATTTCGCAACAAAGTTGACAAGTTTTCCGGGAACGCAGATTTCCTTGAGAATGGTTTTGCCTTCAAGGTCTTTTGCGGCAGCTTCTTTTGCGGCGGCAATGCAGGCATCTTTATCCGCATCGGCGGCAACGTTCATTCTTGCTTTGATTTTTCCGCAGATCTGAACGACCATTTCGATGGTTGCGTCAACGCATTTTGCTTCGTCGTATGCGGGCCAATCCTGTTTGCAAAGGAGTTCATTGTGTCCGAGAACTTCCCAGAGTTCTTCGGTGATATGGGGAGCAAAGGGATTGAGAAGGGTGATGAAGAGTTCATATTCATCTCTGGTGATGCTTCCGGTGGCAGTGATATCATTGAGAAGGCTCATCATTGCGGCGATGGCGGTGTTCGCTTTAAGGTTATCGACGTCCTCGCCTACTTTTTTAATGGTCTTGTGGAATCCGCTTTCAAGCTCCGGACGGATTCCTTCGCCCTGCATGATATCCTGAAGAGCCCATACCCTATCGAGGAAGCGTTTGCAGCCTTTGATGGAGTTGGTGTTCCATGGTGCGGCTTTTTCGAAGTCGCCGATGAACATTTCATAAAGGCGGAGAGTATCTGCGCCATAATCGCGGATAACGTCATCCGGGTTTACTACGTTTCCGCGGGATTTGGACATTTTTTCGTTGTTTTCGCCAAGGATCATGCCGTGGCTGGTGCGTTTGGAATAGGGTTCCTTGGTGGAAACAGCACCGATATCATAAAGGAATTTGTGCCAGAAACGGCTATAGAGGAGGTGAAGGGTGGTGTGTTCCATACCGCCGTTATACCAGTCAACGGGCATCCAGTAATCGAGAGCTTCCTTGGAAGCGATGGCGTCTTCGCATTTAGGGTCGCAGTAACGGAGGAAATACCAGGAAGAACCTGCCCACTGGGGCATGGTATCGGTTTCGCGGTGTGCGTGACCTCCGCAGCAGGGACAGGTGGTTTCCACCCAATCGGTCATGGTGGAAAGGGGGCTTTCGCCGTTATCTGTGGGCTCATAAGATTCCACTTCCGGAAGGAGAAGAGGAAGCTGATCTTCCGGAACGGGCTGCCAGCCGCATTTTTCGCAGTAAATCATCGGAATGGGTTCGCCCCAATATCTCTGACGGCTGAAAACCCAGTCGCGGAGCTTGAAGTTTACTTTTGCTTTGCCGATGCCCTCTTTTTCAAGGTATTCGATCATGGCTTTTTTCGCTTCCTCAACGGTCATGCCGTCTTCGAAGCCGGAGTTCACCATAATGCCTTCGTTGCAGTCGGTATATGCCGCTTCCTCAACATTGCCGCCTTTTACTACTTTGATGATGGGAAGACCGAATTTTTTCGCAAATTCCCAGTCACGGGTATCGTGCGCAGGAACAGCCATGATTGCGCCGGTTCCATAGGTGGTGAGGACGTAGTCGGAGATGAAAATCGGAATTTCTTTTCCGGTAACGGGGTTGATGCCCTTTACACCTTTGAGCATTACGCCGGTTTTATCCTTTGCCATTTCGGTACGCTCGAAGTCGGATTTTTTAGCGGCTGCTGCCTGATATTCGCGGATCTCTTCAATGTTTTCGAGTTTATCAGCCCATTTTTCGATGAGCTCGTGTTCAGGGCTCATTACCATATAGGTTGCACCGAAAAGGGTATCGCAGCGGGTGGTATAAACTTTAAGCTTATCGCCGAGGGTGGTGTTGAAATCAACTTCAGCACCGGTGGAACGGCCGATCCAGTTTTTCTGGGAAGTTTTTACGCGTTCAATATAATCCACTTCGTCAAGGTCATCAATAAGGCGCTGAGCATATTCGGTGATTTTGAGCATCCACTGGGATTTTACTTTGTGGATAACTTCGCTGCCGCAGCGTTCGCAAACTCCGTTTACAACTTCTTCGTTTGCAAGAACAACTTTGCAGCCGGTGCACCAGTTTACGTTTGCTTCTTTTTTATAAGCAAGTCCGCGTTTGAAAAGCTGGATGAAGATCCACTGGCTCCATTTATAATAGCTCGGGTCGGTGGTGTTGATTTCTCTGTCCCAGTCGAAGGAAAGTCCGAGGGATTTGAGCTGTGCTTTAAAATGTGCAACGTTGTTTGCGGTTACAATTTCGGGGTGGATATGGTTTTTGATGGCGAAGTTTTCGGTAGGAAGGCCGAATGCATCCCAACCCATGGGATAAAGGACGTTATAGCCCTGCATTCTCTTTTTTCTCGAAACGATATCGAGAGCGGTATAGGAACGGGGATGTCCTACATGAAGTCCCTGTCCGGAAGGATAGGGGAATTCCACCAGACCGTAAAACTTCGGTTTGGTATAATCGGTGGTTGCGGCATAGGGTTTCTTTTCGTCCCAGATATCCTGCCACTTTTTCTCGATGGCGGCGTAATCATAGCCTTTCATTTTTCTGTTCCTCCAGTTTTATCTTGAAATACGCCCCCTATTAAAGGGGAAAGGGCCACTTGCCGTAAGGCGTGGCGAGGGGATTCATTTGTTCCCGATGGCTTTGGAGGTTATCTTTTAAAGAATCCCTCCACCGTGCGTACCGCAACGGTCACCCTCCCTTTAGCAAGGGAGGTAAATAAAAAAATCCCGTCTTTCGCAAAATACGAAAGACGGGAATAAAAATGCCCGCGGTACCACTTTCTTTGGCGCAGAAACTGCGCCCGGCTCGATTCCGTATAACGGCGGTGCCGTCCGGTTTTACTTGCGCAAAGGCGCTTTCTTCCGGCTGCTCGAAAGTGAGTTCATCCGTTCCCCCATTGCCGCATTGCACCAAAAACTGCGGCTCTCTTTGAATGAAAAAATCGGACTACTTGTTCTTTGTCAAAGCATTTATGATATAAAACAACATTAAATGTATAATAACAATATTAAACGGGCTTTGTCAAGGGATTTTCGGCTTTTTGCGAAGAATTTGCTAAAAGAATCCCTCCACCGTGCCTACGGCAACGGTCCCCCTCCCTTTAGGCAAGGGAGGCAATATTATTCTTCCTCGAAGTTGATCTCTTCGATTTTGGCGTCGGACCAAAGTCTTTCGAGGGAATAAAATTCGCGGACTTCATCGTTGAAGATATGGACGATTACGCTTGCGTAGTCCATAAGAATCCAGCTTGCGGAAGCATAGCCTTCAACTCTCTGGGGAGCGATTCCGTCTTCGTGACCAAGAGCGAAATCCACGTCATCGGAAAGGGACTGAACGTGGCTTTTGTTGCTTGCGGAGCAGATTACGAAATAATCGCCGATGCTGCTGATTTCGCCGATTTTGAGCACGCGAAGTCCGGTTGCTTTTTTGCTGTCAAGAATTTTTGCGATTCGAAGTGCGAGTTCTCTGGATTCCATTATCATTTTCCTTTCATTCGGTTATTTTTACGTTTTCATATTCTTTCAAAAGCGCTTCGGTATCCTTACCTTTCGGAAGTCCTCTTCTTTCAAGGTCGCCGGCAATCCAGCGAACCCCATAGGCAATTCCTTCATCAAGGCTTTTATCCGTAAGATTGCGGGTATATTCCGCATCGGGATAGTTCCTTTCAGCGCTTGTAAGGTCGGCCATATAAATCACTTTTTCAAGGATGCTCATATTTCCTCTGCCGGAAGTATGATACCTTACGGCGTTGAGCACGTCTTCGTCGCTCACGCAAAGTTCGTGCTCAGCATAAATTGCTCCTGCGATTGAATGCCACAAAGCCGGGGATTTCAGGGTATCCTCATCCGGTTCGATTCCTTCGGCTTTTATCATGGCAAGCTGTTCCTCGCTCGGGATTCCTTTGCATATATCGTGGATAAGCCCCGCAAAATAAGCTTTTTCGGGGTCGGCGCCGTATTTTTCGGCAAGAAAGACCGCTCTTTCTGCCACATTGAGGGAATGCTCAAAACGGTGCTCATTCATTCTTCCTCTGAGCACAGCTTTAAGTTCCTCTTCCGGAAGACTGCAGAATTTTTTCGTATCCATCATTCTTCCTCTGCCGGATAGGTTGCAATTTCCTTCACCGCCGCCGGAAGATAGAATCCTCTGCCGCAGTCGATGATTTCGGAACTGTTTTCGCTTACCGCGAAGGTGATATAAAAGCAGTCTTCATAAGCGCCATAGAAGTTGAGGTTGAGAATTCCGTTTTCTCTGAGCATGATGCTGTGGAAATATCCTGCTTCCTCCGCGATGAAACCGAGAGTTTCCTCATCCGCATCCGGATAGTATTTTTCGAGAAGTTCATCGGTAAGTCCCTGCTTATAGATTATATCGATAACTTCGGAACCGGCTTCATATTCGCGCAGATCCGCACGGCGGAGAGAATCATCCGCACCGTATTCAAAGAATTCTCCGTTTTCAAGATAGAACCAGTATTTTTTGGTGGAAGGTTCCTCTTCCTTTGCCTTTTCCTCATCTTCGTAATAATCATAGGAAGTGAAATCCGCGGTAAAATCTCTTCCGCCCTGATATTCAAGGTTGGAAAAAGTTCCGGAAACGGCGGTTTCATAAACCTTGCTGTTTTCAATTCCGAAAACATAGGTAAGCCCGTCGTCATAATTTTCCGCGAACATAAAGGTGGTTCCCTCGACCGTTACCATTTCGGGGTTGATCCATTTTCCCTTTTCGCCAAGTTCCGCGGCATAGTTTTCGTTGACGAACCAAAGCATTCCTTCAAGATATTCCGCGCCGGCTTTTCCGCAGAACGCGAATGCTTCGGAAGTACCGTCACCGTCAAAATCGTCAAAATGGAACCAGATGGTCTGGCCTTCGCTGTATTCTTCAAGCTTTTCGCGGATAAGTTCTTCCGTATCAATACTTTCGAGGGTTTCGTTTACGTCCACCTTGCCCACAAGGTCATCAAGAAAGCTTTCATAGCTTTCCTTCCAGCCTCCGGAGCAGGAAGAAAGCATCATTGCAAGAATAAGCATCATAACAATGACTGCCGTTACTGTTTTTTTAAGCATTTTTGCCTCCTGATTTTCGGTCAGTTATAATAAAGATAGTGATCCCAGATATATTCTTCAACGCCCTTCGGCACCATGGAGGATATGTCATCGGCTCTGCGCACCGTTTCGCGCACCGAAGTGGAGGAAATTTCCTTCACGTCGATGGGAACGATCTTCACCTCTGCGCCTTCGCTGCGGAGGATTGCCGCTTCCGCTTCGATGGCGGAAGAATCTTCCCAATTGCGTTCCGCCACAGCAAGAACCGCTTCATCGGTTATTTTGCTCCATGCATACCATTTCCGGAACGAAAGAAGCATATCACCGCCGATGAGAAGATAAAATTCATCATCGGGATAAATTTCCCGAAGCTGTGCAACGGTATCCGCCATATAACCTTCGTCCGCCCTTTTTATCTCGATATCCGAAACTTCGAATTTTTCGAGGGAGCCGAATGCAAGATTGCACATATTCATTCTGTGTTCCGAAGGGGTAAGGGCAAGGCCTTTTTTATGTGGCGGCTGATAGGCAGGTATCACGATTATCTTATCGAGGGAAAGCTCTTCCATAAATGTGAGCGCCGCGTTCACATGGCCGATATGCACCGGGTCAAAGCTCCCTCCGTAAATGCCGATTTTCATTTTTTCTCCTTTTGGATTCAGGGAAGAATGATTTTGGGGTCTTTAAGGTTGCGTTTATAAACCACAAATTTTCTTCCGATAACCTGGACTGCTTCGCAGCCGTGGATTGCGTTCAAAACTTCCTCGATGGCTTCTTTTGAGGAAACAGGGGAAGTTTCGAGAACGGAAACTTTGACTATTTCTCTTGCGTCAAGGGCTTCGTTAAGGTTGCCGATGACGGATTCGGTAACGCCCTCTTTACCGACGGTTACAACTGCGGGAATTCCGTTTGCAAGAGAGCGAAGATATGCGCGCTGTTTGGTAGTGATCATTAAATTTTCTCCTTATTTTATATTAACTTTTTGTTTGTTTCGTGATCAATCAAAAATTGCCTTTGCAAAAGCTTCCGGGTCAAAAGGCTGAAGATCTTCCGCCTTTTCGCCAACTCCGATGAATTTTATCGGAATATCAAGTTCTTTTCTGATTCCGATAACAACGCCGCCTCTGGCGGTACCGTCGAGCTTTGTAAGGACGATTCCGGTTATGGGGCAGGCGTTGCCGAATTCCCTTGCCTGGTTAAGAGCGTTCTGACCGGTGGTGCCGTCAAGGACGAGAAGGGTTTCGACGGAAGATTCCGGTGCTTCCCTTTCAATAACTCTGCCGATTTTGGCAAGTTCGTCCATAAGTCCTTTTTTGTTCTGGAGCCTTCCGGCGGTATCGCAGATTATAACATCGGCTTTTCTTGCCTTGCCGGCGGCAATGGCATCAAAAACAACCGCAGCCGGGTCGGAACCTTCGGAATGTTTGATAAGTTCCGCACCGCATCTTTCGGTCCAGACTTCCAGCTGGTCAATGGCTGCGGCACGGAAGGTATCCGCCGCGGCAACAACTACCTTTTTGCCTTCATCGATGAAGTTTTTCGCAAGTTTTCCGATGGTGGTGGTTTTTCCTGCTCCGTTGACGCCTATCATCATGATGATTGCAGGCTTGTTTTCGATATTAAGTTCCTGGCCGCCCCGAAGCATTTCCGCAACAACTTCGTACATCATTTCGCGGACTTTTTCCGAATCGGTGACGCCTTCTTTTTTTACTCTTTTGCGAAGTTCTTCGCAGATTGCGCCTGCGGTAACGGCGCCGGTATCCGCAAGGACGAGAGCTTCTTCGAGTTCATCGAAAAGGTCATCGTCAACATGACCGCCGGAAAAAACGTCGTCGAAGCGTTCCCGAAGCGATTCCCTTGTTTTTTTAAGTCCTTCGCTTATTTTACTGAAAAATCCCAAAGTTTGTTCCTCCTTCCATGAGCCTCCCTTGTCAAAGGGAGGTGTCAGCCGAAGGCTGACGGAGGGATTCCTTTACAAATTCGTCAATGAATCTGCAAACACCCTCAAAATTATGATTTATTTCGCCGTTCGGTATCCTCATAACGGTCAAATCACGTTTTTCAATGCGTTCTGTTCGGATTTTATCTTTCAATAAACCGATTTTTGTATAATGCTGACTTCCGTCAAGCTCTATCACAAGTTTTGCGGAATGGCAATAAAAATCCGCAATATAATCATCAATTACTTTTTGCCGGAGAAAACGAACCCGATAATTTTTCAGAAAGTCATACCAAAGGTGTTTTTCTTCTTTGGTCATGTTCTCTCTGAGTTTTCTTGCGTTTTCAGTCAATTTCGGATTGTGACGGTAATCCATTTATGAATCCCTCCACCATCTTCGATGGTCCCCCTCCCTTTGACAAGGGAGGCTTTTATTCATCGCTCTGGAGCTGTTTTTCGAGCCACTGCTCCTTGCTGATGAGAACCTGGCGGGGTTTGCTGCCTTCAAAAGGTCCGACTATTCCTCTTTCTTCCATCTGGTCGATGATTCTTGCGGCCCTTGCATAACCGAGCTTCAGCTTGCGCTGAAGAAGCGAAGTGGAAGCCTGTCCCATTTCGATTACGCAGTCGATGGCGGCATCGAGCATATCGTCGCCGTCGTCGAATCCGCCGCCGTCGCCAACGGGTTCATCGGAGGATTTTTTTCCTTTTTCCTTCGCCGCAAGTTTTTCGATATCGTCCATAATGCCCTCGTCATAAGAAGCGGTTCCGCCGTTTTTGACGAAGCGCACCACTTCCTCAACTTCGCTGTCGCTTACGAAGCACCCCTGAACACGGCGCATTTCCGTCTGGGGATAGAAAAGCATATCGCCTTTTCCAAGGAGTTTTTCGGCGCTGCCATCGGAAATGATGGTGCGGCTGTCCACCTGGGAAGAGGTTTTGAATGCGATTCTGCTTCCGATATTGGATTTGATAGTTCCGGTGATTACGTCAACGGAAGGACGCTGAGTTGCAACGACAAGATGCATTCCCGCCGCTCTTGCAAGAGCGGCAAGGCGGTTGATGGAATCTTCGACTTCGCTCGATGCCACAAGCATAAGGTCAGCAAGCTCATCAATGATGATCACGACTTTCGGCATTCTCTGCATATCGTCCCTGGAATCCGCAAGTCTGTTATATCCTTCAATATCGCGGACCGAATTATCCGCAAAAATCTGGTAACGCTTGAGCATTTCGGAAACAGCCCAGTTGAGGGCCCCAGCGGCTTTTCTCGGGTCGGTGACTACCGGAATGAGAAGATGGGGGATTCCGTTATATACGTTGAGTTCCACGACCTTCGGGTCGATGAGAAGAAGCTTAACTTCGTCCGGATTTGCCTTATACATAAGCGAAATTATCATTGCGTTTATGCAGACGGATTTTCCCGAACCGGTTGAACCCGCAACAAGAAGATGGGGCATTTCCTTAAGGTCCGCAAGAACCACGTTGCCGACTATATCTTTTCCGAGGGCAACGGTAAGCTTTGATTTTGCTTCCTGGAATTCCTTCGATTCAATAAGTTCGCGGATATTGACAATATCGCGGTTTTTGTTCGGAACTTCGACACCCACAGCGGCTTTTCCGGGAATGGGAGCTTCGATTCGGACTCCCTTTGCCGCAAGGTTAAGGGCAAGGTCATCGGAAAGTCCCGCGATTTTGCTGACTTTTACTCCCGCTCCGGGCTGAAGTTCATATCTTGTAACCGCCGGACCGCGGTTTATATCAATTACCCTTGCGGTAACACCGAAGCTTTGGAGAGTGTTGGTAAGGATATCTGCGTTTCTGCGGAGTTCTTCGGTGATGTCCTCATCGTCGGCGTTATCCCGAAGTTTGAGAATATCCGTCGGCGGGAAAACATAGGGAACGGTTTCAAGATCTTCCATAATTTCGGTGATCTTCTTCTGCTGTTCATCCGCAAGAACCTTCATTTCCGCCTTTTCGATTTTTTTGGTGTTGGCCTGTTCGACCATTGCTTTGCTGATAAGCTCTTCGAGCTTCGGATCCTTCGCCGCCGCTTCAGCCATCTGTTCCCTTGCGGGAGTAAAATCTTCGAGTTCCTTTTCTTCCGGAACTTCCACTTCCATGTGGGCTTTAAAGCCGTTTATGGGTTCTTCCTTTTTGGCGGTGGGGTTCGGTCTTTCGTTCTTAACTGTAGTTATGGGAACGGAAGGCGCTTCCTTTTCCGGCTTCGTGGAAGGTTCGTCATCAAGGGGAATATCAATCATTCTTTCCCCGGGGTTTGCCGTTTTCGGAACGGCAGCTGTGCCGAGGAGTTTTTCCTTCGAGCGTTTTACGGAATCCTCCGTATCTTTGGAATTATATTTTATCGGTTCATCAAGGGGAATATCTATCTGGACGTTTCTGCGGGTTTCCGCGGCGATTTTATGCTGTTCCACCTGTTCGGTATAAACGGTCTTCACCTTTTCGCCGACTTTTTTTGTATTTCTGGCAATGCCGATAAGGGTCGTTCCGGTAAGAAGCATAATATCCGCAACAATAAGAACAAGCCCGACGATTATTGCCCCGAGCCTTCCCATAAGAGCCATTGCGGTGAGACCATAGAAGGTCGAAAGCACTCCTCCGCCGATAAGTTCTTTTCCGTATGTATAAAGCTGGCCTATCTTTTGAAAAACGCTTCCTTCAAGAAGCATATTTTCGCTGAAAACCGTGGTTATTCCCGAAAGAAGAATCATAAGAACAAGGCTTTCCCACCCTTGGGCAGAGGTGGAAAAAGTCGGTTTTTCAAGGGTGTTCATCACCGCAAGATAAATAAGCACCGGGCCGATGAGATATGCGCACCAGCCGAAAAGTCCGAAAAGCGCATAGTGCATATCCTGCCAAAGGCTTTCGCCCTTGAATAAAGTTATGGCGAGGAAAATTACGCCCGCGGCAAAAAATCCGATGGCATAAAGCTGGCGGCGGGAAGAAATTTCTGCCGCGGTCTGCTTTTTAGCGGGAGCTTTTTTTGTTCCTTTTTTCGTAGTAGTCTTTTTTGTTTCAGCCATTAAGAAAGCCTTCCTTAAAATGTTATAACTGTTCCGGTGATACGTTCAAAAATTCCGGCGGCAATAATGATAATGCCGAGGGGAATGAGATACCACGCGAATTTTGTGAATTTATCGTTTTTGACAAGAAGTTTTACGGTTTTTATTGCCGCAAGCCCTACAACAAGAGAAACTGCCATTCCGATTAATGCGGCGAGCCAGTTGATTTCCACTTCGCCGGTGATTGCCGCGGGAACTTCGAGGATATTCGCCGCAAGAACCGCGGGAACACCCATTATAAACGAAAAGGCAACTGCCTGTTCCCTTGAAACTCCAAGGATTAATCCGGTGGAAATGGTTGAACCGGAACGGGAAAGTCCCGGAAGAGGTGCTATTCCCTGGGCAATACCCATTCCCAAAGCCTGCTTCCAGCTCATGTTTTCGGCGGTGGTGCCGCCGGTTTTCACGCATTTTCCGGAAACGATGAGAAGCACCGCCGTGAGAAGGAAGCAGAGTCCTTCAACGATTATATCATTATCGGTGGAAAGAGAATTGTAAAAATCGGAAATGAAATAGAAAAAGCAAAGTGGCAGAAGTCCGATTATCAGAAGAAAAATCATTCTTCTGGAACCGCTCATATTCTCTTTATCGAATTTTCCGGTAAAAATCTCCTTCGCCATGGCGAAGAATTCCTTTATCATATCAAGAATTTCGCCCCAAAAGGCAATCATAACCGCAAGAAGGGTTCCGAGATGGAGCAGAATGGAATAAATTCCGGCGGCTTCGCCGCTGTTTCCGGTAAAATGCTGATAAATCGAAAGATGTCCGCTGGAAGATACGGGAAGGAATTCCGTAAGTCCCTGGATGATTCCCTGAATTACTGCGTCAAAAATGCTCATTGTTTTCTCCTTTATATGTAGCCGCAAAGCGGCGGTTCAGTTTTTTCTGATATAACCGGGGGAGTATTCGGATTTAAGATATTTTTTAAGATCTGTCGAAACCAAACGGGAAACGGTAAACCCCGAGGGAGTCATTCTTCCCTCAAGGTATCCTCCGCCGATATCCCTTGTTATGGTTTCGGGGATATCCGCCGGAAAAATTCTGTCGAAAGGTTCGGGAGTCCAGAGAATCATTCTGCCTTTCCCCCTTCGATCATGGAATAAAGGCATCTGATCGCTTCGGAAAGCCCGCCGAGATTATCGATAAGCCCTTCCGAAACAGCCGCTTCGCCGTCGAGCACCGTTCCGACGTCGGTTATAAGTTCGCCGGTGTTGAACATCAGTTCCCTAAAGCGGTCTGCTTTTATATTGGAATTTTCCGTCACGAATTTTGTAATTCGTTCCTGCATTTTATCAAAATATGAAAGGGTTTGGGGAACGCCGAGAACAAGCCCGTTCATCCTTACCGGGTGAATGGTCATTGTTGCGGAAGGAACGATGAAAGATTCCTTCGCGGAACAGGCCAGCGGAACGCCGATGGAATGTCCGCCCCCAAGAACCAGGGAAACAGTCGGTTTGCTCATGCCGGAAATAAGTTCCGCAATGGCAAGCCCCGCTTCAACATCTCCGCCGACGGTATTGAGCATCACGATAAGCCCTTCAATTTCCGGGTCTTCTTCGATAGCCACAAGCTGGGGGATAACGTGTTCATATTTTGTGCTTTTATTTTGGGGCGGAAGGATATAATGCCCTTCCACCTGCCCCACTATGGTAAGGCAATGGATGCAGTGTTTGCCCTTCGTTTTTATGACGGAGCCGGTTTCGATTATCTGTTCGGTCTGGGTTTCAATATCGTTCTGTTCGTTTTCTTCGTCCGAACAATTCCTGATTTCCTCTGACATTTTTATAAGACCTCCGGATTTTTTTAATATTATGCTCCGAAAAAAGCCTTATATGCGTCAGCGCAAACTTTCGTAAATTACATTATAACAAAATAATATTAAATATACAAGTAAAAATATTTAATATAGAAAATCGTCCTTTCCGGACGGCTTTTTATTGCGCAACAATATCCTTGATGCTATACTATGAACAAACTGATAAACTTGAATTTGACGGAGGCAAACTGATGCAGGAAACATTTGTTGTTAATCATAAGCCATATACGGTTATTCGGTTATTAGGACACGGGAAAGGTGGATATTCCTATCTGGTAGAAAGGAATGGAGGCCAATATGTGTTGAAACAGATTCACCACGAGCCATGTGATTATTATTCCTTTGGAAACAAAATTGAAGCAGAAATCAACGATTATAACAGACTGTTGCATACTGGAATCAGATTGCCTCAAATGTTGGATGTTGATATTGAGAACGAAAGAATTGTTAAAGAATATATCGACGGGCCAACTATATACGAATTAGTGAAAGATGATGTTATGGATGATTCGTACATCGTACAAGTGCGGGAAATGGCACAGATGGTTTATTCTGCTGGACTAAATATAGATTTCTTTCCGACGAATTTCGTGGTTACGAATGGGGCTATTTTTTATATCGATTATGAATGCAATCCATACATGGATGAATGGAATTTTGAAAATTGGGGTGTTAAATATTGGTCTAAAACAAAAGATTTCATTGAATATATGCAAAAGCATTAAACCAACAAATTCCAATTTATCGAACAGATTAAAGAGGCTCAAAAAGCCTCTTTTTTGTTTGCACATCGGAACGCAGTGACGGCCCTTGCAATCGCCTGCTTATAAATGCATCCCTCCGTCAGTCTCCGGCTGCCTCCTTCCTTAGAATAAGGAAGGCTTAAAAGGAAAAAGCGGGAGCTTTTTCAGCTCCCGCTCAGTCAAACAATCCTTTTTCTATGTTTTTAATCATGCCGGCGGCATCCTCGTTTCCGTTTTCATCCGCTCTTTCAAGCCAGTATTTTGCTTTTTCGAGGTCTTTTTTGTTATATTGCCCGTCCTCGCAGAACATTTCGCCGAGGTAATACTGCGCAAGGGGCTCATCAAATTCCGCGGCGATGGAAAGATTCATATATCCTCTGAACCAGTCTTCAAAGCCGAGGCCAACTTCATAAAACATCTCGCCCTCTGCGGAGCAGTCTTCGATAAATTCAGCCAAAGCTTCTGGGTCCGGAATACCCTCGATTTCACCTTCCGCAAGGCGTCCTCCCAAAAGTTCGCAATCGTTTTTTGCGGCGCAGCTTTTTTCGTACCATTCAAGGGCTTTGAAATTATTTACCGGAACGCCGATTCCGAACTGGAACAGTCTTCCAAGGTTCGCCCTGCCGATATCATCGCCCTCTCTTGCGGCTTCAAGATACCAGAAAAGCGCTTCCGTTTTCGTGCCTTCAAGCCCTCTTTCGCATCTGTATGCGCATTTGCGCATTGCAGCGGTATCTCCCGCAAGGGCTTTTTTTACAAGCTCGGGATAGGTTTCTTCATGTTTTCTTGCGGGTTTCGGGCGGTTTTTTTCTTCTTTATAGGTGCGAAGGCTTTCTTTTTCGTATCGGAGAAGCGAGAGCATATCGTCGCCTTTTGAAATTCCGTTTTCCTTCGCTTTTTCAAGCCAGAAAATCGCTTCGTCAATATCCCTTCTGCCTGCACGGCCGGATTCCAGCAGAGCACCGTATTCATACATCGCTTCCGCATGGCCTGCTTCCGCAGCTTTTTTGAATCCGTCCGCAGCTTTGAAGCACCGGTCATTTTTCAAATCGAATTTCGCCGCTTCAAAGATTTTTTCACTTTCTTTTTTTCTTCTTATTTCCGCAATGATATCTTTGAATTTATATTCCAGATTATCCGCCGGTTTCTCTCCGCGGGATTTTGCTTTATCCAGCAAATCGAGCGCTTCCTCTTCCCTGCCTTTTCCCATTTCGCCGCCAAAAAGCATTTCCGCCGCCGCGCACATTGCGTAAGAATCGCCCTTTTCCGCGGCTTTGATATAGCAGTCGAAAGCGTCTTCCTTTTTGCCTTCGTTATAAAGACTGTTGCCGTAATAGAAGAGTTTTTCTCCATCCATGGAAGAGAAAAAATTTTCATCCTCTTTACTTGCTTTTTCCTCTTCCGCTTTTCTTTTTTCTTCTTCGGCAAGGGCGGCTTTAAGCTGTCTTAAAAGTTTCGATGCCTTTTCATTGCCCTGATTTGCCGCTTTTTCGAGCCAGAAAACCGCTTTATCATAATTCTGTTCGGTTCCTTCGCCGTAAACATAGGCTTTTCCGACAACATACTGGGCGGGAGCATATCCTTTTCCGGCGGATTTTTCGAACCAGAAAAAGGCTTTCTTTTTATCTTTTCCTACTATTTCCCCTACGTTATAAAAAATCGCAAGGTCATAAGCGCCTTTTTCATCGCCGCCTTCCGCCGCTTTTTCAAACCAATAAAAAGCCTTTTCCGGGTTCTTTTCCGTTCCGGTACCAAAATAATACATCTCCGCACAGTATTGCTGTGCTTTGGTCATTCCTTTTCCCGCAAGTTTTTCGTAAATCGGGAAGGCCTCCGCATAATTTTTGGAATTATAAAGGCGGTTTGCCCTTGCAAAAAGTTCTTCGTCGGTTTCTTCCGGTTTTTTCGGCGGTTCTTCAATTTTTACTGCCGGTTTGGCTTCCGGGGCCGGTTTTGCTTTTGCTTTTTCTGCTTCCTTCTGTTTCAAAAGTTCGGCTTCTTTTTCGGTTTCCGCCGCTTCTGCTTCAAGGGCGGCTTTTTCCGCAAGGAGTTTTTCCTTTGCAATGGCGTTAAGGAGTGAGGTAACTTCTCTTCCGTAAATTTTGACTTTTATTTTTCTGTAAGAACTTCCGGAAAGTAAAACTTTAACTTCGTCTCCGAGCCATTCCGCACCTGAAAGGTTATCAAGATATGCAACGCTTGTTACCGAATCGGAACATGCGATTTTTTCCGTGGTAAGAAGGATTCCTCCTTTTCCGCTGCCGAAAAGAGTGTTATCAAGGAACGCCACAACGTCTTTTGGTTTTATATATTTATCAATATGTTTTATCGCGTTGGAAATCTGCTTTTCGCTGAGCTGTGAAGCCAGAACGAAATTTCTGTTGGTAAGTTTTTTATATGATTTCACCGCTTTTTCAAGCATTTCACGGCTGGGCTTCATAAAAAATCGCGCTCCTTTTTCGGAGATATTTTTTCTATTTTATCACAAAAAACAGTGATTGTAAAACGGGATTAAAAAGTTTAAAACCCTTCCTTCTTTTCGGTCTGCGACCGAAAATCGACCTACCCTTTGACAAGGGGCGCAAAAGAAAAATCCCTCCCGCAGAGGAAGGGATTTTTGTTCGGTTATTGAAAATTACCAGGTGGATTCTTCGAATTTTACTTCGATAAGATCGCCTTCCGCGGGAACATATCCCCAAAGACCGACGGTTGCGTATTCGCTGTTATAATAGCAAGCCCAATAAACGCTCCAGTTTTCGGCATCCTGTTCAAGTTCGCCGATGCTGCCGATCATATCGCCGTCATAAATGGTATAATCCACTTCGTTTGCGGTAAGGTATTCTTCGATCATTGCGCCGGCGGTTTTGCCTTCTTCAATCTCTGCTTCGAATTCATAAAGAACGGCGTCATTGACCGCATCGCTGATAACAAATTTTGCGGTGGGTTTTGCGCCGCAGGCCGCAAAGCTCAGCACCATAACAAGGGCAAGGATAACTGCAAGGATCTTTTTCATTTTTCTTTCCTCCTTATTGTGTTCCGCCTTTTCCGGCGGAAATTTTCCACAACTGAATTATACTCCCATTCCCGGGCTTTGGCAAGTTTCAATACTGTTCCAAACTTGCTTTCTTTCGGTCAGATGATTTTTGAGAGGGCCGCAAAATCTTCGAGAGAAAGTTCTTCTGCCCTTGCATTTGCGCCAAGCCCGCAGGATTCCAGCGCAGAAAGAACCTCTTCCTTCGTAATTCCCATTCCGGAAGAAAGAGAATTCGTAAGGGTTTTTCTTCTTTGGCTGAAGGCAGCCTTCACCACCCGGAAAAAGTGCTTTTCGTCGCTGATCTCAACCGGAGGTTCCTTCCGGAGAGTGAGCCTGAGCACCGCGGAAGTTACGTTCGGCGGCGGAACAAAATTCCCTTTGGAAACGTCAAAAAGTTTTTCCGGTTCGCTGTAATAATTGATTGCGGCGGAAATTGCTCCGCAATCCCTCGTTCCGGGTTTTGCGGCAATGCGCACCGCAGCTTCCTTCTGAACCATTACGGTGAGGTTTTGAGCACCGATATTTTCCTCGAGCAGCTTCATAATTATGGGTGAAGTGATGTAATAAGGCAGATTTGCGCATACAACAAAGGGCATATTGCCGAAATGTTCCTTTATTACCGCTTTAAGGTCAAGTTCGAGCACGTCCGCATTGAGGATGGTTACGTTATCGAACTCCGCGAGAGTTTCTTTGAGCACCGGCAGAAGAGCTTTATCTATTTCGATGCTCAAAACTTTTTCTGCCCGAAGAGCAAGTTCTTTTGTGAGCACGCCGATTCCCGGACCGATTTCGAGAGCGCAGATTCCTTTGCGAACCCCGCTTTCTTCCGCAATACGAGGACAAAGGTCCGGATTCACTATAAAGTTCTGTCCAAGGCTTTTTGAAAATTTAAATCCGTGGCGGCCGAGAATTTCTTTCACCACGTTTATGTTCGAAAGTTCGGGCATTTCAATCCTCCTAAACTCATTTTCTCTCCCCTTTCAGGGGAGCCTTTAAGCTGTTTCTATTATACAATTTTGTTGCGAATCTGTAAAGTTTTTCGGAGTTTCCTTTTTTCGCCTTGACGGATTCGATGTTTTACTATAAAATATATTAGTTAAATTATGTTTATCGGGAGGCGAAAATATTGATAAAGCTCGTAAACGTAAATAAATATTTCGGAAACCTCCACGTTCTCAAAGACGTAAACCTTGAGGTAAAAGAGGGCGAAAAGCTCGTAATCATCGGACCTTCCGGCAGCGGAAAATCCACCACCGTTCGCTGCATGAACTTCCTTGAAGAACCTTCTTCCGGCGAAGTTTATATCGACGGAGAGCTTCTTACCCACAAAAATAAAACCGAACTTGTACGCAGAACTTCCGCAATGGTTTTTCAGCAGTTCAATCTTTATCCCCACATGGACGTTCTCAGGAATCTCACCCTCGCTCCCATAAAGCTCCAAAAAAAGAGCAAAGCGGAAGCGGAAGAACTCGCCATGAAATATCTCAGGCTCGTCGGGCTTGAAGATAAGGCCCATGTTTATCCGGGAACTCTTTCCGGCGGACAGCAGCAAAGGGTTGCCATTGCAAGGGCGCTTACCACCCAGCAGAAAATCATCATTTTCGATGAACCCACTTCCGCCCTCGATCCGGAAACGGTTCAGGAAGTGCTCGATGTTATGATCCGTCTTTCGGAAGAAAACATCACCATGGTGGTTGTTACGCACGAAATGGGCTTTGCCCGCGAAGTGGCGGACAGAATAGTTTTTATGGACGAAGGAAGAATTATTGAAGAAGGCACCCCGGAACATTTTTTCACCAATCCGGAAAACGAAAGAACAAAAGCCTTCCTCGGAAAAATCTTAAGACAATAAGAAAGCCTCCCTTGCCTAAAGGGAGGTGGCATCGGAACACAGCGACGATGACGGAGGGATTCTTTTCTGCGTTTTCGAAGCTTTTATGAATCCCCTCGCCACCGCTTACGCGATGTGGCCCTCTCCCCTTTGACAAGGGGCGCAAAATGAAAGGAGTATTTTATGAAAAGAATTATCGCAATTGTCCTTGTTTTTGTTATGATGTTCAGCTTTTCCGCCTGCGGCGGCAATGCTGAAGTTACCGTCGAATCCATCCAGGAACGTGGCGTTCTCCGGGTCGGCGTAAAAGATTCCCTCATCGGAATGGGCTATCTCAACCCCGAAACCGGCGAATATGAAGGCCTTGAAATCGACATTGCAAGAAAAATCGCCGAAGAAATGGGCGTTGAAGTGGAATTCCTTGTTGTAACCCCCACCACCCGCCTTCAGATGATCGATTCCGGCGATATCGACATCAGCCTTTCCAACTTTACCATCACCGAAGAACGCAAAATGAGCTATCATTTTTCCGCACCTTATTATACCGATGCCGTGGGTGTTATGGTTCTTAAAGATTCCGGAATTTCTTCCCTTGAAGACCTTGACGGAAAAACCATCGGCGTCACCATGAGCTCCACCTCCGCCGCTTCCCTTAAAGAATATCTTGGCGAAGGATATGAACTTTCCTTTGATGAATTCGACGACCATGCGGGAATCAAGCTTGCTCTTTCCGCAGGCGCAATTGACGCTCACTGTGTCGATACCGTCGTTCTTACCACCTATATGGACGATACCACCGTTATTCTTGAAGACAGATTTGCCGCACAGCCCTTCGGCGTTGTTTCCAAACTTTCCAACACCCAGCTCAACGCTTATGTTGACGGACTTATCGACGAATGGCTTTCCGACGGAACCATTGATTCCATGCGCGAAGCAAACGGACTTCTTCCCAGCTTCGAAGGATAAACAAAGGCTCCTTGAAAGGGTAGAAAAGAAAAAGATTTGAAAGGAGATGAAAAGCATGAACAGCGGAGTTTTTGCCCCGTGGCGCTGGGAAGCGCTCTGGAATTCCCGGCAGGAATTCATAGACGCGTTCTTCGTGACTGTTGAAGTTTCGGTTTTTGCGCTTATTCTCGCGCTCATACTCGGAATAACGTTCGGGCTTTTCTCCTCCGGAAACAATAAAATACTCAAAGGCATCGCAAGGGTTTATGTTGAATTTTTCCAGAACACTCCCCTTGTTCTTCAGGTGCTTTTCATGTATTACGGCCTTCTTTATGCCGGGGTCGATCTTTCCAAAGAGCAGATCGGCATAATCGGTCTTGGGGTTTATACCGGCGCATATATTTCCGAAGTTGTGCGCACCGGAATAACTTCCATTCCCTATGGTCAGACGGAAGCAGCCCTTTCCCAGGGGTTCACACATCTCCAGGCTATGACTTATATTATTCTTCCCCAATCGGTAAAAATCGCTCTTCCGCCGCTTGTGAACCAGATGGTCGCACTCATCAAGAACACTTCCGTCCTTGCGATGATTGCCGGCGGCGACCTTATGTATCGTTCGAACGCATGGGCTTCCAACGGAACGCTGAGCTACGGCCCGGCATATCTCACCTGCGGAATCCTTTTCTTCTGCCTTTGCTTCCCGCTTACATATTTTGCAAAGCGTTATGAGCAGAAGCTTAAAAACCGCGCAGCTGCTTCCAATAAGGAGGTGAGCGCCGAATGATGGAGGAAATCGCCCTTATCTTCACAAGCTATAATATCTCCTATATCATCGCCGGTCTTGGAATGACCCTTCTCATTGCGGTAATTACCCTTTTCGGCGGAACTCTCCTCGGAACGGTTCTTGCACTTTTCAATACCTATGGCAAATGGAGCGGAAAAATCGCTTCCGTAATAGTGGAAATCTTCCGGAACACGCCCCTTCTTCTTTGGGTTTTCGTCGCCATTGCGGCGGTGCCGCTGCCTTCACTTCTTTCAAGGGCGCTGGTCGCAACGGTAATTTTCAACGCGGCGATAATATCCGAAATAATCCGCGGCGGATTAAACTCCATTCCGAAAGGGCAGATTGAAGCCGGCAGAAGCCAGGGCTTCAGCTTTTTGCAGATTATGATTTATATAATTCTGCCCCAGACTTTCAGAAGAATTATTCCCACCCTCACAAGCCAGAGCATCACCATCATAAAAGATACTTCCTATCTTGCGCAAATCGGAGTTGCGGAGCTTATGTTCGTGGTGAAAAAGCTTATGTCCACTGCCAACACCTTCACCGGGCACCCCATCACCGCCCAGGACGTTTTCATCCTTTTCGGAACGGCGGCGCTGATTTATTTTGTAATCAACTTCAGCCTTTCCGTTGCGGTAAGAAAAATGCAGAAAAAAATCGATATAACGGTTAAATAAAAAAACTCCCTTTCATAAAGGGAGTTTTTTTGTTATGCTTGGAAAATAAAACGGGCGGATAATATCCGCCCCTACGGTTGATTTTATGGAAATCTGCAAATGGGCCGGGGATTCCACCCTTCCGTCTGCTTTGCAGAACCCCCTATCAGGGGAGGTTTTTGTTTTATAAACAAATCCCTCCACCATCGCCGTCGGCGATGATCCCCCTCCCTTTAGGCAAGGGAGGCTTTAAATCAATAATCGTTCAGATCAATGGTATTGATAAGATCGATAAGTTCTTCGATGCCTCTTCCGGTAAGGGAGCTTGTGATTACGATATGCCTTGCGCCGGCGTTATGGAGGAAAAGTTCCGCCTGCTCGGTGGAAACATCTTCGGAATCCGCCTTTGTCACAATGCCGATTACCGGTTTTGCAAAGCTCATGGAAAACATCTGGGGCAAACGGCAGATATCGTTTCCGCAGTCGTGGCAGAAGCAGACTATATCCGCATCATAAGCAGGAGTGATTGCGGCTCCGCGGCTGAAAAACGGAGTATCGGTATATTCCCCGGGGGTATCGATGGCATCGGACCATGCTTCGATGGACTGGGTTTTGTGATAGGTCATATCAAGGTTATGAAGGCGGCGGATAAGAGTGGTTTTTCCACAGCGGGAACGCCCCACAAGGATTATCTTGCGGGATTCTATCTTCTTCGTAAGGCCGAGGGAACGGTGATATTCTTCCCTGTCCTCCGGGTTCACAAGAGCGGCATTTACGGAATCTTTTTCGGACATAGCGCACCTCCGAAAGATGTGAATTTATATGATATTATCATATCCGTTTTTGCGGATTTTTTCAATAGATTTTATCAAAAAGGGTTTATCTGTGTTCCCCTTTATGGTATAAATAAGTTATAATGCACCGCAAAATCCGTAGGGGCAGATATCATCCGCCCGAAACATATTTTTCAGGAGAATTCTATGAAAGTCCTTTTTGAAGATAAATTCATCATAATCTGCGAAAAACCCGCAAATATCCTTTCTGAACCTGGCGATGGCGGCGAAGATATTGTCACCATGGCTTCGGAACATGTTTGCAAACCCTGCTATCTTGTTCACCGGCTGGACAGAAACACCGGCGGCGCCATGGTGCTTTCAAAAATGCAGAAGGCCACCGGAAAACTTTCCGAAGCTATTCAGAAGCGGGAATTTGAAAAAGAATACCTTGCGGTAATAAAGGGCGCTCCGGAAGAAGATGAGGGCATCTTCAAGGACCTGCTTTTCAAGGATTCGCAAAAGAACAAAACTTTTGTTGTAAAGCGCGAACGCAGGGGAGTTAAGGAAGCAAGCCTTGAATATAAGGTTCTTGCGAAAACCGAACACCCAAGCCACGGGGTTATCTCCCTTGTTCGGGTAAAACTCCACACAGGGCGCACCCACCAGATCCGCGTTCAGTTCGCAAGCAGAAAAATGCCCCTTCTTGGCGACGGAAAATACGGCAGCCGCGATAACCATTGCGAAACCGCCCTTTGGAGTTTCCGTCTTGCTTTCAGCCACCCCATAACCGGCGAAAACATCGAAGCAAAATCCATGCCGCCGAAAGAATATCCCTGGAATCTGTTTAAACTGGAGGAGCTTTTATAAACGGTTTTTCCTCGCAATAAATATGTTATTGTGAATGAAGAGTTTAAACCCTCCGTCATTCGCTTTTAATGTCCCCTATTCGGGTAGTTTTTTATGAATCTCTCCACCATTTTCGATGGTCCCCCTCCCTTTGACAAGGGAGGTAAAAAAATGAGCACCGTGCAAATGCACGGTGCTCATTTTGGTTTATGCAATTAATAATCCGAAGGAATAGCTTGCGGCGTTCAGGAGCAGAGAGGCCAAAAATGCCTTTTTAATGCCGAAATCGCCCATTTTATAATAAAGCAGCCATTCCGTTATTACCGCCGCAATTTCAAGGAATGCGGTGGCTATGTAATAATACGGAACCGCAGGAACCGTCACAAAAGAAGCCCATAAAATCAGGGCAAGGTTCACCAGCGGATTCGTGAGCATGTTGACGAGCACGCTGTGATAAAGGACCTTGCGGCTTTTTACAAATATGAGCACCGCCGTGCCCTCTATGAGCACCGTCAGAAGAAGGTTGCGAAAAAGAACAAAAAGCGGGTTCATTTCTTTTTGTTTTTCTTTTTATATTTTCCGCTGCGTTTTCCATTGGGAACTTTTTCGCCTTCGTTTTTCTTTTCGCCGCGCATATATGCGTTGACTTTTTCCTTGGTCTGGCGCTGAAGCTTTTCGCGTTCTCTTCTCTGGCGGTTGGTTTCCTTGATATCCTCTTTGGTGGGGTTCTTTCTGTTGTGGTTCCATCTTAAGAAGAAGAAAACGCCGGTTATAAGCGCGAAGGAAAACATTGTTGTAACAATAAGCACCAGCGCCGGGGTTGCGCCGCCGGCAGCCATAAGAACAGGGGTTGCAGTCATTTTGTTATCTCCTTATTTTTTGTTTTTTCTGATAACTAATATTATAGCGCAAACCGCGGGAATTGCAAGTGCCGCAAAAAGAAGCGCGGCAAAACCGGCTTTTGAACCGAGAATCACGAAATCCTTCGTTTTTGTCGCTTTTGGAAGATAGTGATATTTTTCCATTTTATTTTTTGTTTTTCTTTATTATATAGCTGATAAGGGCCACCGCAAGAAAACCTATTCCCGCGGCAATAAGCGCTGTGGAAAGTTCAACGGGAAAAATTGTTTTTTCCACTATCTCCGCTTCGGTGATGGGTTCCACCGGAATAAGGTCCATAAGAACGGTATAAAACTTCATTTTCGTTATCTCCTTATTTTCTCTTTTTTCTGATTGCGGCACAAACCGCCGTCAAAGCAAGAATTACCACCGCAAGAACGATGATTATCACCGCCGCGCCGGAAGCTTTTTCCAGTATTTCAACTTCCTGCGGAAGAGGCGCAAGATCAAGAAGAATATTCATTTTTCCAACCCTTTTCTTTTTTATATTCCCCGGTACGGCAGCAGCCTTTTCCTGAGGAATCATCATATTTTCCGAATCATTCGCCTTTGTTTTTCTTTATCGCTTTTTTGATAAGCCATACCGCAAGGAACACCACCGCTGCAATAACAGCGGCAATGAGAAGGAAGGTTCCGCCGATTACGGCATACATAGGGCCAGCTGCAACGTCGAGAAGATACATGATTTACACCTCCGTAATGGATTTTTTGTTATCTGCTGAAAAATATATGCAAACCGCGGAAACAAGCACCGCGGGTACGAGCAAAAGAAGGCCTCCGCCCAGAGGAACAAAAAAGCTTGGCACCGCGCCCAAAAGCAAAGCCGCAGTGGTAAGCCCAAAGGCTATTCCCGGGTTCTTCGGGAATTTTTCCGCAAGAATTCCAAGGGTTATGGGCATGGTCATATTGAAAAGGATTATCCCGATGACGGAAACGAAAATTATATCTTTCCCGAAAGCGAGAAAAGGAACGGAAAGAAGAAGGCTTGAAATTCCGGTTCTTTTCGCCCCGAATTTATCCGCCGCAAAGCCGCCGATGAATTTTCCGCCAAAGGCCGCCGCACCGGAAACAAGTCCCAGTTCCGCAGTGTTTTTCCATTCCATGGGAATCACCGTTCCGCCGAAGGAACGGATAAGAACGGAAAAAAGCGCAAGAGAAACCACAAGCCAAAGGGCGTTTTTTTCGCTTGCGGTTCCTTTGATTTCGCATTCGCCTTCGGAAGGATTTTTTCTTTGTGCCGCAAGGCAAAGCACCATGCAGAAAATCATCAGAAAAGTAATAACGCCGATTCCACCGGTGGTTCTTCCGGCGTTATAAATTCCAAGCGCAACGCCAAGGGCACCCGAAGAAACGAAAATTCCGCTTCGGCGAAGTTTTCCGCCGGAATGCACAAGGCTTTCAATTCCGCCGCCCACATGGAAAAAGGCGTTGCCGATTCCGACAAGGATTACCGATGCCCAAAGGTTAAAGGTATATTCCGGATATGATTCAGGAATGAATGCAACGCAAAGCGCACCTAAAAGAACAAGAAAACATCCGAACGCCCCCGCCGGGAATTTTCTGTGTTCGTCGCAAAAAGCACCGAAAACCATTTGCAGCCCGAATGCGAGGAAGTTATATGTAATTACAAAAAGCGCGTAATTTTGCACCCCGCCGAGGATTTCCGTTCTATATCCCCATGGATCAAGAACGGTGAGAAGGCAAACGTAATCCACCGCAAAATGGGAAAAGGTATATGCAAAAAGTGAAAAGTTTTTCAAACGAAAAACCTCCTTTCAACATAAAAGACGCAAAACAAAGCAATTCGTTGCAAATTATTCAGCTCCCTTGTGTAAAGAAGATTCCCCTACCAGGGGAAATGTCGTCGAAGACGACAAAAGGGTAGCTAAGCTGTCACCGAAGGTGACTGAGGGATTGTAATTCCATTAAGTTTTTTCGAAAAAATAATATCCATTTTGGGAAAATTAATTGCTTTTATAAAAAAATTATACTCTTTTTCTATGGTAAAGTAAATGCAATATATGTTAAGATATTCTTAAGATTGCGGCGGAAGGAGGATTTTTCTGTGATATACCGTTCGCTCAATACCGAACTTCGGGAAAAATTCGGTGAAAAAGTATATAAGCTCGCCCTCGAAGGCGGTTTTTCCTGCCCGAACAGGGACGGCACCCTCGGTAAAAAAGGCTGCATCTTCTGCCTTGGCGGTTCCGGGGATTTTGCCGAAAAACCCTGTGACTGCGTTTTTGAGCAAATCGAAAAGGCAAAAGCAAAAGTTGCCCACAAAAACCCTTCCGGAAAATATATTGCATATTTTCAAAGCTACACCAATACCTATGGCCCTTTGGAAAAGCTTGAAAAGCTTTTTTCCGAAGCCATAAGCCACCCGGATATCTGTTCCCTTTCCATCGGAACAAGGCCGGATTGCCTTCCGGATGAGGTTATCGAACTTCTTTCAAGGCTCAACAAAACAAAGCCGGTCTGGGTGGAACTTGGGCTTCAGACCATCCACCCGAAAACCGCGGAATATATCCGCCGGGGATATCCTCTTTCTGTTTTTGATTCCGCCGTAAAACGGCTGAAAGCCGCCGGAATTTATGTTATAGTTCACATGATAATCGGTCTTCCCGGCGAAAGCCCGGAAATGATTGCCGAAACGGCGGAATATATCGGGAAAAGCGGTGCCGACGGAATCAAGCTCCAGCTTCTTCATGTTCTCCGCGGAACCGACCTTGCGGCGGATTATGAAAAAGGGCTTTTCAAAACCCTTGAACCGGACGAATATATAAAAATCCTCGAAGAATGCATCCGGCGCATTCCGCCAGAAATGACCGTTCACCGCCTTACCGGCGACGGCAGCAAAAAACACCTTATTGCGCCGCTTTGGTCAGCGGATAAAAAAAGAGTGCTTAACGCGGTGAACGCCGCCTTCACGAAAGATAACCTTATTCAGGGGGAACGTTTATGAAATATGAAAACGTGATTTCCGGGCGTTTTCTCAGCCGTCCGAACCGCTTTATCGCCCATGTTGAAATCGAAGGCAAAGAAGAAATCTGTCACGTTATGAACACCGGCAGAATGAAGGAACTTCTTCTTCCCGGGGCGGAAGTCTTTCTTTGCGAAGGAAAGAACCCGAACCGCAAAACAAAATTTGACCTCATCGGCGTTCGCCGCTTTGACGGAGAAATCATCAATATAGATTCCATCGCCCCGAACAAGGTTGCGGGGGAATATATCAAAACGCTTTTTCCCAATGCAAAAACCGTTAAACCCGAAACTTTTTTCGAAAAAAGCCGCTTTGATTTTTACATAGAGGATAATTCCGATAAAATATTCCTTGAAGTAAAGGGGGTTACCCTTGATATTGAGGGTGAAGCGCGCTTTCCGGATGCGCCCACCGAGCGCGGCGCAAAACATCTTTATGAACTTATTGAAGCAAAAAAGAAAGGTTTTCGCGCCTGCGTTCTTTTTGTAATTGCCATGAAGGGCTGTTCTTCCTTTGCGGCAAATTCCGCCACCGACCCGAAATTTGCAAAAGCGCTTTTTGAAGCGCATAAAAACGGCGTTGAAGTTTTTGCGGTGGACTGCAAAGTTTTTGCAGACGAAATTTTTGCTGATAAACCGATTCCTGTGCGTTTTTCGGAATAAAATTCTTGCATTTGAATAAAAAAAGTGTATAATATTATAGTAATATGCCGGTGTGATGGAATTGGCAGACGTGACGGACTCAAAATCCGTTGGGCTAATCACCCGTGCGGGTTCGACCCCCGCCACCGGCACCAAAAAAATACCGTCCCTCTTGGGACGGTATTTTTTATGTTCGGGAAATTCAGCCGGAAAGTTTAAAAAGAAAAGCACCCTTGCGGGTGCTTTTTAATCAGCTGATAAATCTTGCAAGGAATTCCTTCGTTTCTTCCTTTTTGGGGCTTCCGAATATATCTTCCGGGGTGCCTTCTTCACAGATGACGCCGTCCTTCATGAAAACGACCCTGCTGGAAACGTCCCTTGCAAAGGCCATTTCGTGGGTTACCACTATCATGGTAAGTCCTTCATCCGCAAGCTGGCGCATAACAGCAAGAACCTCGCCGACCATCTGAGGGTCGAGTGCTGAAGTGGGTTCATCAAAAAGAAGAACCTCCGGTTCCATCGCAAGAGCCCTTGCAATTGCAACACGCTGCTTCTGTCCGCCGGAAAGCTGCTTCGGCTTTGCGTTGATATAGGGGAGCATTCCTACTTTTTCGAGGAAATATTTTGCTTTTTCTTCCGCTTCGGCCTTGTTTTTGCCAAGAACTTTTATCTGACCGACCATGCAGTTCTGAAGAACGGTCATGTTATTGAAAAGATTGAAGCTCTGGAAGACCATTCCGACTTTTGCGCGGTAAGCGGGAACGGAAAAACCCTTTGCGTCAATATCTTCCCCGTGGAAAAGGATTTTTCCGCCGGAAGGGGTTTCGAGCACGTTTATGCAGCGCAGAAGGGTGGATTTTCCGGAACCGGAAACGCCGATTATGGTGGTTACGTCGCCTTTTTTTACAGAAAAATCAATATCGGAAAGAACTTTGTGGCTTCCGAAATTCTTTTCAAGATGCTGAATTTCAATGATATTTTCGCTCATCTGAAGTCCTCCAAAGTTTTTTCTTTTGCGTGATAGGTGTACATTCCGCTGGTATGTGCAAGGGTATCGGTGGTTGCAAGGTCATAGTTATCGTCGCCGTCGAGCTTTTTCTCAAGAAGTCTGAGAAGGAAGGAAGCGGTTACGGTCATAACAAGATAGATAACCATTACGATGCTTGCGGATTCGAAGAAGCGATAAAGTGCGCCGGCGGCACTTTTGTGCTGGAAGAAAAGATCCGCAAATCCAATTACGGAAAGAACGGAAGTATCCTTGATATTGATAATGAAGTTGTTTCCGATCTGGGGAATGATGTTGCGGAAAGCCTGGGGAATAATTACGTTCAGCATGGTCTGAACATGGTTCATGCCTATGGCTTTTGCGCCTTCGGTCTGGCCCGGATCGATTGAAAGAATACCGCCGCGGACTGTTTCGGCCATATATGCGCCGGTATTGATGGAAACGATGAGAAGCGCTGCAAAATAGATATCCATCTTGTAATCAAAAATCATGATTACGCCGTAATAGATGAAAACGGACTGGACAATCATCGGGGTGCCGCGGAAAAGTTCCACATATCCTTTGAGAAGAAGGTTCACAATGGTAAGAATAATTCTTTTCCAAAGTGGGTCTTTCTTTTCAATCGGAATGGTCTGGACTATGCCGACACCGAAACCGATTATGCAGCCGACCGCCGTGCCGATGAATGAAACGATGAGAGTGTTGAGCGCGCCATCAAGAAATGCGGAACCGTATCCGTTCCATACCTTGATAACGCCTTCGATAAATTCAGCCAAGGTTATTCTCCTTTTTTATATATTGGCTTCCTTTGTCAGTGAAGCCTTTTTTACATTACAAACCGCCCGGCAATTAACCGGGCGGTGTTTTTTTAATTTTGCGGATTATTCGCTGAGGGGCTGTACTGCAATAGCATCAGCCATCATTGCTTCGTAATCTTCAACAGTAAGGGTTGCAAGAACAGCGTTTACTGCATCAAGAAGTTCGGTGTTGCCCTTCTGGATGGAGATACCGAGGTTAATTTCTTCTTCGGAAACTTCAAATTCGCCATCGGTGCCGGTGAAATCGAGAAGAGTCATATCATCATAAACTGCAACTGCAGCCATTGCGGTGGGCATATCGGTTACAACAAGGTCAACTGCGCCGGAATCAAGTGCAACAAGCATTGCGGGTGCGGTTTCCTGTGCGTTCTGGATATCTGCATCCGGAATCTGAGGAAGGCAGATATCATACCAGATGGTGCCGAGCTGGGAAGTGCAGACAGCGCCTGCAAGATCTGCAACAGAAGCAGCGTTTGCGTATGCGGAATCATTTTTGGTAAGGGTTACGATGGAAGCATAGAAATAAGGGTCGGAAAAATCGACCATTTCAAGTCTTTCGGAAGTGATGGACTGGCCGGCGATAACCATATCAACGTCACCGGACATAACTGCCGGAACAAGTGCGTCCCAGTCGAGCTTTACGATTTCGAGTTCTTTGCCCATGGATTCGGCAATAAGTTTTGCCATCATTACGTCATAGCCGTAAGCATAGTTATTGGTTCCTGCGATCGGAACAGCGCCGTTGGAATCGTCAGCCTGGCTCCAGTTATAGGGAGCGTATGCACATTCCATTGCAACGCGAAGTACGTTGCTGTTTTCTTCTGCGCCGCAGCCTGCGAAGCCAAGGCACATTGCCATTGCGATTACGATTGCGATAATTCTTCTTGTCATTTTGATTTCCTTCTTTCCTAAGAATTCATTTTTTTGCGGCTTTTTTTGAAAATAAAAAAGCCATGAATACTTTCGGATGAAGATTCATGGTACATTCTTACAAAAATGCTTCACAGGCAAAAACCATGCCTGCTTAAAACCAATGATAGCTCTCCACCGAAGTGACAGTCCAAAGGATATTTTCCTCTGGCCCAGCAGACGGAAAACGGCATTTTTCCGAAAGCTTCGGCGAAAGTTCCTTTCCTGCAAAACCGGGAAGCCTGCCCTTAGAATGTCTTGCGTTACTGATAACTTTCGCGCCTCTACCATTGTTTTTGGCAAAGCCAGAAACAATATGTATTCTGTTTTCATAGTTTTTTAAAACTATGTGAAACAGTATAGCAAAGTAAAGCGATAAAGTCAACAGGTTTTTTGAAAAAATTTTTCGGTGAATTATTGTTTATCCTATTAAGCCTCCCTTGTGTAAAGGGAGGTGGCACGGCAAAGCCGTGACGGAGGGATTGTCTATACATCATGATTTGATAGGATTACAATCCCCCAGTCATCTTCGATGACAGCCCCCTTTGCACAA
>JAFXGY010000015.1 GCA_017536625.1 Oscillospiraceae bacterium
ATTTGAGAGCGATGAGACATCTTGATATTATTCTAGCAAAAAAGCTAGTGTCCTCAATTTGTCCGCGGGACGACTTTGGAGAGGCGAAAAACCCTTATATATCAAGGCTTTTTCGGATTCCGTGGGTCATTCCCACTCAATGGTTCCGGTGGGCTTCGGGGTGAGGTCGTAAAGAACGCGGTTGATTCCTTCGACTTCGGTGATGATGCGGTTTGTCACTTTGTGAAGAACCTCATAGGGGATTTCTTCGATGGTGGCGGTCATGGCATCTTTGGTGTTGACTGCGCGGATGATTGCGGGCCAGCCTTCATAACGGCTGTCGTCTTTAACACCTACGCTCTTCATATCGGGAATGATTACAAAATACTGCCATACTTTTTCTGCAAGACCGTTGAGAGCGAATTCTTCACGAAGAATTGCGTCCGCTTCACGAAGAGCGGCAAGACGGTCGCGGGTGATTGCGCCGAGGCAGCGAACACCAAGACCGGGACCGGGGAACGGCTGGCGGTAAACCATTGTATGAGGAAGACCGAGAGCTTCGCCCACTACGCGGACTTCATCTTTGAAGAGAAGCTTGATGGGTTCAACAAGTTCAAAGCTGAGATCTTCCGGAAGGCCGCCGACATTGTGGTGGCTTTTGACTGCTTTTTTGCCTTCAGCGGCTTTGATGCTTTCAAGGATATCGGGATAGATGGTTCCCTGAGCGAGGAATTCAACGCCTTCGAGTTTGCGGGCTTCTTCGGCGAAAACTTCGATAAATTCTTTTCCGATAATCTTTCTCTTTCTTTCGGGTTCAAAAACACCTGCAAGAAGATCGAGGAAGCGGTCGGTGGCATCAATGTAAACAAGGTTTGCGTCAAGCTGGTTTCTGAAAACTTCGATTACGTTTTCGGATTCGTTTTTGCGCATAAGGCCATGGTTTACGTGGACGCAAACAAGCTGTTTGCCGATGGCTTTGATGAGAAGTGCGGCAACAACAGAAGAATCAACGCCGCCGGAAAGGGCAAGAAGGACTTTTTTATCGCCGACCTGGCTGCGGATTTCGGCAACCTGTTCTTCGATAAAAGCGTTGGCAAGTTCCGGGGTGGTGATTCGTTCCATATTTTCGGGACGGACGTTGCTGGACATTTGAATTCCTCCTGTATATCGGATATATTGAGTTTGTATTTAAACAACCTTAATAGAATTATTATACTCGCATAAAACACCATACGCAATATTTTTTTGATGGAAAAATATGATTTTCTTCGGTCATATTGACATCTTTTGCATAATATGATTTAATCTATTTAAAGAAAAATTTAAATAGTTGGGAGGCGGCTTTTTGGCGATAAACGAAGTTCTTTCCGCACTTGCGGATGAAACAAGAAGGAAGATACTCCAAAAGCTTCGGGAAGGAAAAATAAATTCCGGCGAACTTGCCGCCGCGGTTGGCCTTTCTCCCCAGGCGCTTTCATATCACCTTGCGAAGATGAAGAAAGCCGGACTTATTTATGAAACGAAGGAAAAGAATTTTATATTTTACGAGCTGGATCTGACCGTGCTTGATGAAGCGATAGTCTGGATAAGCACCCTGAAAGGAGAGAAAAACGATGAACGCTAAAAAAATTATTTATTTTCTGCTGATGTTTCTGCCGCTTATAATCACGGTGATTGTTCTTCCTTTCCTGCCGGAGCAGATTCCCGCACATTATAATTTTGCAGGGGAAATCGACCGCTGGGGAAGCAAATATGAATCACTGATTTTTCCTTTTTGCACCATCGGAATGGGTGCTTTTATGCTTTGGATGGCGAAAATTTCCGCAAAACAGGAAGAGGGCGGAAAAAACAACGAAAAGATTGTTTTTTATACCGGGATGGGACTTTCGGTGTTTTTTACGGTTGAGCATTGCTATTTTCTTTACAAAGATTTTGCCGCGGCGTCGGGTATGGGATATTCAAGCCCGGCGGATATAAACCAGCTCATCTGTGTTCTGCTTGGAATAAGCCTTGTGATCATGGGGAATTTTATGCCGAAGCTCCGCAACAACGGAATGATCGGTCTTCGCACTTCATGGAGCATGAAAAACGACGTCACATGGAAGAAATGCCAGCTTTTCGGCGGAATTTCCTTCATAATAATCGGCATCATTATGGTTGCGGCGGGAATTTTAATCGAAGGATACACCGCAATGGCAATAGCACTTGGGCTTATTATTGCGGATACCATAATCTGCGTCATATACAGTTATAAAATCGCACAGAAATATTGAGCCGTGAGGCATTGACAGAGGCACCTCGCAAAACTATAATTTAGTAAGATTACAGTTTTGCGGAGGTGCTTTTCTTTGGAATGCATGAAATGCGGAAACGAAATGACGAAGGCAAACTTTTTTACCTTTGGCGGAATGAGCCTTGAAACAAAAACAAATTCGATTTTTGAAACACCGGAAAGAAGCAGCGTTGAAGTTTATGTCTGCAACAAATGCGGATATGTTGAACTTAAAGCAACCGATTTCAAAAAATTCTGAGGTATTATGTTAAAGGATTATTTTAAAAAGCTCAACCCTGCGATGATTGCCATAATATGGTCTTTGGCGTGGCCGACCATGCTTGAACAAGCAATGCAGACCGCCGTTCAATATATTGATACCGCCATGGTAGGAACTCTCGGAACTGCCGCAACCGCCGCAGTCGGTTCCACGAGCACGGTGAACTGGCTTATAAGCAGCAGCATTTCCGCCATGAGCATCGGATTCCTTGCGTTTATTGCAAAAGCAAGGGGCGCAGGAGAAGAAGCAAAAGCCAAAAGAGCTGTTGGACAATCGGTGCTCGCGGTGCTTGTTTTCGGAACGTTTTTTACTGTTCTTGCCCTTTCGCTGAGCAATATGGTGCCGGTTTGGATGCAGGTGGATGAAAACATCCGCGAAACCGCTTCGCAGTATTTCTTTATAGTATATCTTCCCATGCTCCCAAGAACTGCAAGCATCATCTTTGGAACAGTTCTTCGCGCTTCCGGAGATACCAAAACGCCAATGAAGATAGGTGTTATTGTGAACGCGGTGAACGTGGTGCTCAACTTCGTGCTCATTTATGAAACCCGCGTGCTCAAATTTTTCGGAGCAGAATTCACCGTTTTCGGAGCGGGGCTCGGGGTTATCGGCGCGGCAATTGCAAGTGCCGCTGCATTTACAGTCGGCGGAATTATGATAACCGTTATTCTTTGGAAGCACCCTGTTCTTTCCCCAAAAGGGCAGAAGATTACACCGGATATGGAAATTCTGCGGCCCTGCCTTAAAGTTGCGTTTCCGAACATGCTCCAGCGCTTCGGAACCTCCCTTGGTTTTGTGGCGTTTGCTTCGATGATAAATTCCCTCGGTGAAGTTTCCACCGCTGCCCATACCATTGCGAACACGGTTGAATCCGCTTTTTATATTCCCGGATTCGGAATGCAGACCGCCGCGGCGACCCTTAACGGAAATGCTTACGGCGCAAAGGATAAACAAAGAATGCACGACCTTGCAAATATGTTTATCCCCATAGAAGTTGTGCTGATGCTTGTTTCCGGCGCAAGCCTTTTTGTTCTTGCACCGGGGCTTATGGATATTTTCTCCGACAGCCCGGAGGTTATCTCCCTTGGAAGCACGGTTCTCCGAATGGTTGCGGTTTCGGAACCATTCTATGGTTTTTCAATAATCATCGAAGGAATGATGCAGGGAGTTGGCAGAACGAAGGAGCCTTTTGTTTATAACATAATCGGAATGTGGGGAATAAGGATAGTCGGAACATTCATCTTCACCCAGCTGCTCAGCTTTAACCTTGTTGCGGCGTGGGGATGCATGATTGCGCATAACATGTTCCTTTTCTGTATGTTCCTGCGATGCTTCATAAAAGGGAAGTGGAATCCCCTTTTGGACGAATAATACACAAAAAAGCCTTTTCCGGTTTTCGGAAAAGGCTTTTTTTAACAAATTGTTTACTTTACACCCGGGGGTTTTAAGGTTATACTATAATATAACATAAAAAAGAGCGGGAAGGAGGCGCTGTTTTTTTTGGAAAGAAATAATATTAAAGGCACGGGCTTAAGACTTCTAAAAAAAGGGCAGAAGGGCCTTGTTCATGCGATTTTCAGCAGATTCGGAGTAATCCTTCTTCTCTTTTTCCTCCAGATAATCGTTATTATGGCAACTTTCGTCTGGTTCCAGTCCTTTGTTTCACAGCTTTTCTTCGGCGGAATCATCATTTCCATCTGCATGGCTTTTTATATCCTCAACACAAGGATAGACCCGACGGCGAAGCTTACCTGGATAGTATTCGTAATGGCGGTGCCGATTTTCGGCTCTCTGCTTTTCTTTTATACCGAATTTGACATCGGGCACAGAAATTTCCGCGACAGGGTGGAAGGGATAATCGAAGAAAACAAGGATAAAATTCCCCAGGATAAAGAAGTTCTTGATTCTTTCATAAGCGAAGACCCCGGCGCCGCTTCCATCGCCCATTATCTTCAGCGCACAGGCTGCTTTCCGGTTTTTGATCATACGGAGGTTTCCTATCTCCATATAGGGGAAGATATGTTTGAAGAAGTGCTCAATCAGCTTGAAAAGGCAAGACATTTCATCTTCCTTGAATATTTTATCGTTGATGAAGGAATCATGTGGGGAAAAGTGCTTGAAATCCTTGCGAAAAAAGTGAAGGAAGGCGTTGATGTTCGGGTCATGTATGACGGAACTAACGAATTTGCGACCCTTCCCCGGAATTATCCCGAAATGCTTGAAAAACTCGGCATAAAATGCAAGGTTTTTGCACCGCTTACGCCATTCGTTTCCACCCATTATAATTACCGCGACCACCGCAAGATCATGGTTATCGACGGAAACACGGCTTTCACCGGCGGAATAAACTTTGCCGACAGATATATCAACAGAGAATCCGTTCACGGCCATTGGAAAGATACCGCTGTTATGCTTAGGGGAAAAGCTGTAAAAGGTTTTACCCTTATGTTCCTTCAGAACTGGAATATTTATGAAACGGAAGGGGAATTCGATAAATTCCTTTGCTTCCCGACTCTTTCTCCGGAAGAATCCAAAGGATATGTAATTCCTTACGGTGACTGTCCGCTGGATAAGGATAAAGTCGGCGAAAGGGTTTATATGGATATTCTTAACCGTTCAAAGCGCTATGTCCATATTATGACGCCGTATCTGATTCTTGACGGAGAAATGGAAACCGCCATAAAATTTGCGGCGGAAAGGGGCGTTGAGGTCAGCATAATTCTTCCGGGTGTTCCGGATAAGCTGGCGGCATATTCCCTTGCAAAAAGCCACTATGCGGCTCTTCTTGATGCAGGAGTGAATATCTATGAATACGTTCCCGGGTTCATCCACGCAAAATCCTTTGTTTCTGATGACAAAGAAGGTGTCGTGGGAACCATAAACCTTGATTACCGCAGTCTTTATCATCATTTTGAATGTGCGGCATATTGCTATAAAACTTCCTGCATAGGGGATATTGAAAAGGATTTTCAGGAAACCCTTACAAAATGCAAAAAAATAACAAAAAAGAATATCTGGGAAAATAATCCGAAACTTAAATATATTTCATATATCGCAAAGGTGATTGCGCCTTTGCTTTAAAAACAAAAGGAAAAACCGCCGCGCAACCGAAAGTTGCGCGGCGGTTGCGCAATAATTGGTGGTGCAACCGCTTTTAAAATGCTATAATGCGCCATGAAAGGAAGTGATTTTTTTATGTCCACAAGTATTGGGTTATTTTTTTTATTGGGTTTTGGAATTACGTCGCTTGTTATTCTGGCGATAATCATTTTTATAATATACTTTGCGGTGAAAAAGTCGAATAATAAACAAACAGTATATAATCCGCCGGCGGAAACGGTTACTCCGCAGCAGGAAGAAATAAGAAAATCCCTCGGGGAGATTCTTCGGGAGATGAGAAGCGGGCATGGAATGACCCAGGAATTCGTTGCGGAAAATCTTGGGGTGAGCCGCCAGGCGGTTTCAAAATGGGAAAACGGAACTTCCGAACCGAGCACATCAAACCTTATTGCAATAGCAAAGCTTTATGAAATTCCTCCGGAGGAGCTTTTGAAAAAGCTGGTATAAAATAGCCTTCCCAAAGGGGGAAGGTTTTTAAACGTAAAAAAGACGCGTCATTCCGAAGCGTCTTTTTTTGATGCATATATCAGCGGGTTCTGCGGTAAAGTTCGGTAAGGTGGCTCATGTGTTCGGTAAGTTCGGGTTTTATCTGACCGGGAAGAAGTCTCCACTGCCAGTTTCCTCCGGAAGTGGAAGGGGTGTTCATTCTGGTGTATTTTCCGAGCCCGAGCCAATCCTGCATGGGGATTATTGCAGTTTCCGCAACGGTTGCAAGAGCCATGCGGATGAAGCATTCGATGAAGTCCTCTTCCTTTTCGCAGCGCATATAATCCATGCAGTAAGCAAGGTCTTTTTCGGTTATGGTATCCTTCCATTCCATGACCGGGGGGTTATCGTGGGTTCCGGGATAGCATACGGAATGTTTGAGAAGGTTATGGGGAAGGCTGTCGTTGGCGTCGTCATCAGCACCGAAGGCGAATTCAAGAATTTTCATGCCCGGGAAGCCGGTATCTTTGAGGAGCTGACGGACGTCATCGGTGAGGAAGCCGAGGTCTTCCGCAATGATGGGGCAGTCCGGAAGTTCCTTCTTCACAACGCTGAAAAGATCCATTCCGGGACCTTTTTTCCATTCGCCGTTTCTTGCGGTGGATTCGCCGTAAGGAATGCAGTAATATCCGGCAAAACCGCGGAAATGGTCAATGCGGATTATATCATATCTTACGCTGCAGGAACGGAGCCTTGCGATCCACCATTTATATCCGCTTTCCTTGTTATAATCCCAGTCATAAACTGGGTTGCCCCAAAGCTGGCCGTCTTCAGAAAAAGCATCCGGGGGGCAGCCTGCGACGCAGCGGGGTCTGCGTTCCTCATCAAAATCGAAAAGTTCGGGGTTTGCCCAAACGTCGCTGCTGTCATCGGCAACATAAATGGGAAGGTCACCGATGATTTTTATGCCGCGCTCGTTGGCGTAATTTTTAAGGTTGTTCCACTGGCGGGTAAATTCATACTGGAGGAACTTCCAGAAGCCGATATCTTCCGAATTTTTTTCTGCAAATTCGGAAAGGGCTTTTTCATCGCGGGAATAAAAAGGTTTTTCCCATTCGCGCCAGCTTTTTCCGCCATGGGCATTTTTGAGGGACATGAAAAGAGCGTAGCCATCGAGCCATTCCTTTTCTTTGTCGCAGAACGCTTCGAGAGCGGCGACATTGCCCTTTTTCATGAAGTTTTCGTAAGCTTTGCGGAGAACGGAAAAACGATTTTCATAAATATGGGCATAATCGACATACATGGGTTCGGTTCCCCAGTTAAGGTTTTCAAAATCGGATTTTTCGAGGAAACCATCGATATTGAGGAAGTCAAGGTCGATGAAATAGGGGTTGCCGGCGAAGGTGGAAAAAGACTGGTAAGGGGAATCGCCATAGCTGGTCGGACCGAGCGGAAGAATCTGCCAATAGGTCTGGCCTGCAGAAACGAGAAAATCAACAAATTCATAAGCGCTGCGTCCAAAAGTTCCGATTCCGTAAGGTGAAGGAAGGGAAGAGATATGGAGCAGGACACCGGTTTTTCTTTCGTTCATAATTACCTCTTAAAACAACATAAATTATACATAAATCCGGCCGCAAAAAAGTTTCTGCGGCCGGGGGAATTCTTTTTTGAAGAATCAATAAATAAGGTTTTTGGTGGTTTCCTTATCAAAGAGGTGGCAGTTGTTTCCGCTGAAGCTGAAGCGGACTTCTTTGCCCTGGCTGAGTTCGGCAACTTCGCTGTCGTTCATATCGATGGTATTGACGATGATGATGACGTCCTGTTCAACAGCGTTTACATGAAGATGTACGGAAGAACCCATCATTTCGGAAACTTCGATATTTGCGCCTACGCCGTTTTCGGAAAGAACGATATGTTCGGGGCGGACGCCAAGGGTGATTTCCTGTTCTTCAACGCCTTTTTCGGTAAGAAGAGCCTGTTTTTCTTCAGGAAGAACAACTTCGTAACCATCAAGAAGAACGGAATAAACGCCGTCTTTTTTAAGGAGTTTTGCATCGAAGAAGTTCATTTGGGGAGAACCGATGAAGCCCGCAACATAAAGGTTTGCGGGACGGCTGAATACTTCGTGGGGGGTGCCGATCTGCTGGATATGGCCGTTGCTCATGATGACGATACGATCGCCGAGGGTCATTGCTTCGGTCTGGTCATGGGTTACATAAATGAAGGTGGTGTTGATGCGCTGGCGGAGTTTGATGATTTCTGCGCGCATCTGGTTACGGAGTTTTGCGTCAAGGTTGGAAAGAGGTTCATCCATAAGCATGACCTGGGGATCGCGGACGATTGCACGGCCGATTGCAACACGCTGACGCTGACCGCCGGAAAGAGCCTTCGGTTTTCTGCCGAGGTATTGGGTGATATCGAGGATCTCTGCAGCCTCTTTAACTTTTTTGTCAATCTCATCCTTGGGGGCGTTGCGGAGTTTGAGGGCGAATGCAAGGTTTTCATAAACGGTCATGTGGGGATAGAGAGCGTAGTTCTGGAAAACCATTGCGATATCGCGGTCTTTGGGGGCGACGTCGTTTACGCGTTTATCGCCGATGAAAAGATCACCGTCGGAAATTTCTTCAAGACCGGCGATCATACGAAGGGTGGTGGATTTTCCGCAGCCGGAAGGACCGACGAGAACGATGAATTCTTTATCCTTGATTTCAAGGTTGAATTCTTGAACTGCGACGATGCCGTCCTCGGTGACCTCGAGATTGGTTTTAAGCTGTTCGCCTTTTTTTACCTTTTTGAGGTCATCACCGTTGAAGGGATAGACTTTTTTGATGTTTTTAAGGGTTACAGTTGCCATAAATAACTGCTCCGAATATTCCCCATCCGGGCGAATATCCTCGCCGCCACCGGCAAGCGGTGCGCGGCATTACGGCAGGTCTCCACACTGCCGCACCGTGAGCAAAACGGAAATAAATTATCCTCCTTTTTCATTGCGCAGAATCTAATTCGGTGGAGTAGAAAACAGCGCAACATAATTGATATAATCATATCATTGATAAAATGAAAATGCAATTGTGGCAATTAATAGTTATTGGGCACTTTTTTTGGTGATATTGCCGTAAACAGAAATAAACGCAGGAATCCCGTCAGTTTTTTTGCATAAAATGGGTTCAACACAAATATATGAGGAAAATGAAGGAGAAATTTCATTATTTTGGAAAAAAAGCGTGGAAAGTTGTGGGCAAAATCAACAAAGAAAGGCACGTTTCTTTAGGAAAAAGGCAGAAGTTTTTTTTATCTGTTGAAATTCTTTGGTGAATGAGTATAATTATTTGCGTGGAAACGCGTGGAATCGTTTCCAAAACAAAACAAAATGGGTAAAACCCGAAAGTTAATTAGGAGGAAAACAAATGAAAAAGCTTCTTGCTGTTCTCATGGCTCTCGTAATGGTTCTTGGCCTTGCAGCTTGCGGTTCCGAACCTTCCGCAGAAGGCGGCTCCGTTTATTGGCTCAACTTCAAACCCGAATCTGACGAAGCTCTCAAAGAAATCGCTGCTATCTATACCGAAAAAACCGGTGTCGAAGTAAAAATCGAAACCGCTGCATCCGGTACTTACAGCGAAACCCTTACTGCTGAAATGGATAAGAGCAATGCTCCTACCATCTTCGTAGTATCTCCCAACGGTGTTCCCACCTGGGGCGATTATTGCCTTGATCTTACCGACACCGCTATCGCAAAAGAACTTTCCACCGACGCATACAACGTATATGATGAAGACGGCAAACTCGTTTCCATCGGTTACTGCTATGAATGCTACGGCATCATCGTAAACAACGCTCTTCTTAAAGAAGCAGGCCACGATGTTTCCGAAATCACCAACTTTGAAACCCTCAAAGCTGTTGCAGAAGACATTACCGCTCGTTCCGAAGAACTCGGTTTCGCAGCATTCACTTCCGCAGGCATGGACGGTTCTTCTTCCTGGAGATTCACCGGCCACCTCATCAACCTCGAATATGTTCACGAATATCGTGATGATCCCGAAGCATGGGGCAACGGCGCTTATGGTCCCGCAACCCTTACCGGTGCTTACATGGATAACTACAAAGCTCTCTATGACCTTATGGTAGAAAACTCCACTGTTGACCGCAAAGAACTTGCAAACGGCGGCTTCGATGCAGCAGCAGAATTCGCAAACGGCGAAGCAGCATTCTATTGCAACGGCAACTGGGAATATCAGGGCCTCCTCGACAAAGGCATGAACGCTGAAGATCTTTACATGATCCCTTATTACAGCGGCGTTGAAGGCGAAGAAAAAGCAGGTCTTAACTGCGGTACCGAAAACTACTGGGCAATCAACGGCGAAGCTTCCGAAGCTGACATCCAGGCAACTATGGACTTCCTCGTATGGCTCGTAACCGATGCGGAAGCTTCTGAAAAAGCTGTTACAACCTTCGGTGTAATGCCCTATAAATCTGCTGCAGAATCCACCAACAGATTCCTTGCACAGGCAAACGCATATCTTGCAGACGGCTGCTATAACTTTGCATGGGTAACCAACTATCAGCCCAACGTTGACGCATACCGCGCAACCGCTGTTTCCGCTATGAACGATTACAACGCAGATCCTTCCGATGCAAACTGGGAGAAAGTTGTAACCGCTTATATCGATGGCTGGGCAACTCAGTACGCAGCAGTAAACGGCTGATTAAAGGCTTAAAACTTCAAAGCAGTTTCGCTTTGATAAACGGAGCGAGCTTTCCGCTCGCTCCGTTTTTGCTATATCGTTCAAAAGCTGCACGAGGCCGGCGAACGGACCTTTTTTTTATTTCAATTAGCAGGAGTTGAAGCAAATGAGAATCAAACACGACAGCACTGCGGTAAACAGCGATATGATTCGCAGACCGATTCAGCGCTGGGCACCGTTCTTCATCTTCCCGATGGTTGCGGCATTTATCATCGGGTTTATCTGGCCTTTTTTGCACGGTCTTTTCCTTTCTTTCTGCAAATTCCAGACCACCAGCAAATGGGAATGGGTTGGCATCAACAACTATGTAAAAGCGCTTAATGACGAAAGCTTTGTATATTCTTTCGGATTCACCGCGGCTTTTGCAATTGTTTCCCTTGTGCTTATCAACGTGTTTGCGTTTGCGGTTGCTTATGCACTTACCCAGAAAATCAAAGGTTCCAATATTTTCAGAACCGTATTCTTTATGCCGAACCTTATCGGAGGTATCGTTCTTGGTTATATCTGGAGCATGATTTTTGACGGATTCCTTGGTTATTACCAGACTTCCATTCTTACCAATACCACCTGGGGCTTTTGGGGACTTATAATCCTTACCTGCTGGCAGCAGATAGGTTATATGATGATTATCTATATTGCGGGACTTCAGGCTGTTCCGGAGGATATGCTTGAAGCGGCAAAGATTGACGGTGCGAACGGTTGGCAGACCCTTTTCAAAGTCACCATTCCGAACGTAATGCCTTCCATCACCATCTGCACCTTCCTTTCTCTCACCAACGGATTCAAACTTTTCGACCAGAACCTTGCACTTACCGGTGGTCTTCCTTATTCCATCAATCCGGACGGTACTTCCGTACATACCACCGAAATGCTTGCTCTTAACATTTATAACACCTTCTATGGCGAAAACACCGCATCCCGCGGCGTTGCCCAGGCAAAAGCAGTTCTGTTCTTTATTCTTGTTGCGACCCTGGCCATTGCACAGCTCACCGCAACCCGTAAAAAGGAGGTACAGCAATAATGAAAGACTCCTTCAAAAGAGAAAAACTCGGCAAAACCTTAACCACGATTTTATTTACCATAATTTCCATTGCCTATGTTTTCCCGGTGGCAATGGTCGTGCTCAACTCTTTCAAGCTTAATACATTCGTAAAAACCGAAACTTTCAAATTCCCCACTGCGGAAAGTTATGCAAGTTTCGATAACTTCATCAAAGGTATGACCTTCGGCGGTTATCCTTTTGCAAATTCCGTTTTTTACAGCATTGTTATAACCATTCTCGGAACTTTCCTTATCCTGCTTTTCACTTCCATGGCTGCATGGTATATTTCCCGTGTTGATTCCCTTTTCTGCCGCATTGTTTATTACGGCTGCGTTTTCTCCATGGTAGTTCCTTTCCAGATGGTTATGTTCACCCTTTCCAAAACCGCAGATACCCTCAAACTCAACACCCCCTGGACCATTCCGGTAATCTATCTCGGATTCGGCGCAGGACTTGCTGTTTTTATGTTTGTTGGTTTTGTAAAGAGTATTCCTCTTGATATTGAAGAAGCTGCCGCCATCGACGGCTGCAGCCCCATCAAAACTTTCTTCAGCGTTGTTCTTCCCATGCTGAAACCGACTCTTGTTTCCGTAGCGATTCTTGAAATCATGTGGATCTGGAACGACTATCTTCTTCCGTATCTCGTTCTTGACCGTACCGAATACAGAACCATTCCGATTCATATCCAGTACCTTAAGGGAAGCTACGGAACCGTTGACCTTGGCGCAACCATGGCTCTTATTCTTCTGAGCATCATTCCTGTTATTATTTTCTATCTCACCTGCCAGAAACATATCATCAAAGGTGTTGCTGCCGGCGCGGTTAAAGGCTGATATTTTATAAAATTTTATAATTGAAGGAGGCGTGCCCTTATGACCATAAAGGATCTTGCGAAAGAGACCGGATATGGCGTCGCTACTGTTTCGCGTGTGCTGAATAATCACCCGAACGTAAGCGAAAAGGCACGCCGTTCTATTTTGCAGGCTGTTGAAAGAAGCGGATTCCAGATTAACGAAAACGCAAAACAGCTTAAGCAGCAGCGCCCCACTTCCATTCTTATTGTTGTAAAGGGAACTTCCAACGAAATGTTCGGTGCGCTGGTGGAAGCGATTCAAAGCCGCATTGCGGAAACGGATTATCCCCTTGTGGTGGATTATATCGATGAAAACGCAAACGAGGTTTTGCGCGCGGTGACCCTTTGCAGAGAGAAAAAACCGAAAGGTATCCTCTTCCTTGGCGGAAACAGCGACCATTTCATCATGGATTTCGATAAAATTGAAATCCCGTGTGTCCTTGTTTCAAACTCTGCGGAAAATCTTGATTTTGATAACCTTTCAAGCGTTTGTACCGACGACCGTGCCGCGGCAAAAAAAGCGATGGATTCGCTTTTTGAGCTGGGTCACAAAAAAATTGTTATGGTCGGCGGTGATACGGAAATTTCCGATACGGGAAGACTCAGATTTGAGGGGTGCGTTGATTCCTGCCTTGAGCACGGAGCGAGCTTTGATACAAAGCTTGATTACCGCGGCGTCAGATTCTCTTATCAGGACGGATATGACGCAACAAAAAGCCTTATCGATAGCAAAAGGGAATTTACTGCGCTTTTCGCTGCGGCGGATGTTATGGCCATTGGAGCCGTAAGAGCGCTTAAAGATGCGGGGCTTCGGGTTCCGGAAGATGTTTCGGTAATCGGTTTCGATGGTCTTGCTCTGGGTTCGTTCCTTGTTCCGAAGCTGAGCACGGTGGAACAATCCGTCGAGCTTATGGCAAAGCGAAGCGTTGATATTCTTCTGCGCTGCATCGAAAAAAACGAAAAGGCTGAGCACAGAATAGTTCCGTTCATCGTTCGCCAAAGGGAAAGCACAAGAAAAATATAATCTGAAAAATAAAAAATGAGCACGGCTTAAAAATGCCGTGCTCATTTTTATATCTGCGGTGCTCAATCATCCGCGGTGTTCTTTTTTATGCCGAGATTCTTCCAGAATGCGCCAAAATCCTCTTTTGAAAGGCTGCCGCCGGAAACGAGGATTTCATAAGCTTCGTCCTGCCAGCGATAGCGAACCTCCGTTTCGGAAAATCCGTTCCGGAGGTAGAAGTTTTTTCTGCGGCGGCGGATTTCGTTTTCCGGGCAGTCGGGAACTTCGCGCTCGATATCAACAATGACGCGCAAACCTTTTTTGATTCTTGAAATTGCGCCAAGGGCCTTTGCACCAAGCCCTTTTCCGCGAATTTCCGGAAGGGTTGCGAAATAGATGATATGTGAAATATCAAGGCTGTTCAGCATTATGGCAAAACCGATGAATTTATCGTCCTGATAAAAACCGAAAGTTTCGTAATTTCCGCTTTCGTTTTTGATCATCATGCCAAAGGAAAAACGCTCGTTTTCCGGGAAAGCTTCCATATATAGTTTTTTGATTTTTCGTATATCCTTTGAATTTGCGCCGATGCGCTTTGTGATGAACATAAAAACCTCCGGTGGGCTGTGTTTTTTACTATTATATTATGTTTTTATTGATATTGCAATTACGGTGATGGAAATTATTGTTTATCCAATTAAGCCTCCCTTGTATAAAGGGAGGTGGCACGGCAAAGCCGTGACGGAGGGATTGTCTATACATCATGATTTGATAGGATTACAATCCCCCAGTCATCTTCGATGACAGCCCCCTTTGCACAAAGGGGCCTTATGACATAAACAATAATTTGCAAAAATAAATTTAATATAGTATAATAAATTGTTAAATCAAATGATTCGGGAGGAAAAAATGAAGGCTGCGTTTTTTACCCTTGGCTGCAAGGTGAATCAATACGAAACACAGATAATGGAACAGGCTTTCAGCAAAGCGGGTTTCGAAATCGTGGAGCCGGAAAACGGTGCGGATGTTTATGTAATCAATTCCTGCACGGTTACCGGCACAGGCGATAAAAAATCCCGCCAGATGCTTCGCCATTTCCGCAGAAAGAACCCCAATGCGGTAATTGCGCTTACCGGGTGCTATCCCCAGGCCTTTCCGGATGATGCTTCCGCTCTTCTTGAGGCGGACGTTATCACCGGTTCCGCTGACAGAAGTCAGGTGCTTCCGGCAGTTCTGGATGCCCTTGACGGCAAAAGAGTCGTCCATATCACTCCTCACGAAAAATTTGAGGAATTTGAACCCATGCAGGCGGAAGGTATGCTTGACCGCACAAGGGCTTTTGTGAAAATTCAGGACGGATGCGACAACTGCTGTTCTTACTGCATTATTCCGAAAGCGAGAGGGCACATTCGTTCAAAACCCCTTAAAGATATTGAAAGGGAACTTGAAAGCCTTCTTTCCCACGGATACAATGAAGTGGTTCTTGCGGGAATCAATCTTCCCTTTTACGGAAGAGATCTCGGAATCGGGCTTATAAACGCTGTGGAGCTTTCCTGCGAAATTATGCCGAGGGTAAGGCTAAGTTCCCTTGAACCGGAACTCCTCAGCAGAGAGGACGTGGAGCGCCTTGCCAAGCTTCCGAACTTCTGCCCCCAGTTCCATCTTTCGCTCCAAAGCGGATGCGACAGAACCCTTGGAAGAATGCGCAGAAGATATAATACCGATATGTACCGCGAAGTGGTCAAAAATATCCGGGAATTCTTTCCGGAAGGAAGCCTTACCACCGATGTTATAGTCGGCTTCCCCGGCGAAACGGATGAGGATTTTGAAGAAAGCTGCCGTTTTATTGAGGAAATGGAATTTGCAAAGGTCCATGTTTTTCCGTATTCAAGAAGAACCGGAACGGACGCTGCGGAAATGCCGGATCAGGTTCCCAACGCCGTTAAAACCGCAAGAGCGGCAAAAATGGCAGAAAGGGCAGAGGCCGTTCGCCAAAAGTTCCTCAATGCACAGATCGGCAAAACCGAAAGTGTGCTTATCGAATCCGAAATTAAAGACGGCATGATGCAGGGATATACCATGAACTATACTCCCGTTGTGATTCCGGCAGTGAAAAGCCTTCTTTGCACCGTGCAGGAGGTTGTGATCACCGGCGTTTCCGGTGATGTTTGCACCGGAAGAATAAAAAATCCTCCGGTTGGATATGACCCCATGGGTATGTTTTGATAAAAATGCGGCAAAGGGCAGATGCCTTTTGCCGCATATTTAAGCCATTTTTTGGGTGTATCAAAAAAACTTTCAAAAAATTGAAATTTTTTTGAAAAAAAGTGTTGACATTTGAGGGATACTCGTGTATAATAATCAACGTTGACCCCACAAGGTCATTGTGGCCCGGTAGTTCAGCTGGTTAGAACGCTAGCCTGTCACGCTAGAGGTCGAGGGTTCGAGCCCCTTCCGGGTCGCCACTTTGCTGATGTAGCTCAGTAGGCAGAGCACTTCCTTGGTAAGGAAGAGGTCATCAGTTCGAATCTGATTATCAGCTCCATCAAGCCGCTACAAAGCGGCTTTTTGCTATTGTGTGGAGCTTTTACATAGATGAACTTCGCAGACGGAAAAGTACCGTTTTGCGGAGTTATTTTTTTGCCTTTTGTAACACCTTTTGCACAAAGTTTAACCAAACCGGTTCCATATTGTAACCAAAGTGAAAACGTGTCATCACAAAGTCATCACAAACGGCGGGTATTATATAACCAGAGCAAAAAAGAGCAAAAGATGTTAGTTTCCGAGCAATTCTAACAGCTGAAATCACGGCGAGCCAAAAGGCCCGCCGTTTTTTTGTTTATTTGCAGCCGCCGCATCCAAGGCAGTTTTTACAGTATGCCACAAGGATAACTCCGTTTCCGTCGGTATCGGTTATTTCGTGCTGCAAGGAATTCAGCTTATCCAGCTGGGTACGGTCAAGATTCGCGAATTTTCCGTTTCTGCTCAAAAAATCATCTCCTAATATAATGTATATATAATATTTACATTATATTTGAAAATATGTGCCGGTGCGTTTTTGCACCGGCTTTTAAATATTCAGAACAAATGTTCGATTTTTTGAAGAAAAACAGTTGATTTTAATTTGTTTATATATTATACTATATTACAGAAATGACACCGCTGGATTATGAATGAATGGAGGATTTTTTTAAGATGGCAGACAGAAAAGAAGCACTTGAAACCGCAATTAAACAGCTTGAAAAACAGTACGGAAAAGGAACCGTTATGAAACTTGGCCAGGCGCCTGCGCTTAATGTTGAGGCAATTTCCACGGGTTCGATTTCTCTTGATAACGCCCTTGGAATCGGCGGCGTTCCGAGAGGAAGAATAGTCGAAATTTATGGCCCCGAAAGTTCCGGTAAAACCACCGTTGCGCTCCATATCATTGCATCCGCGCAAAAAGCCGGCGGCGAAGCCGCTTTCATCGATGTTGAACACGCCCTTGATCCGGTTTATGCAAAAGCCCTTGGCGTTGATATTGATTCTCTTCTTGTTTCCCAGCCGGATACCGGTGAACAGGCTCTTGAAATCACCGAAGCCCTTGTGCGCTCCGGAGCAATCGACGTAATTGTTGTGGACTCTGTCGCCGCAATGGTTCCGAAGGCAGAAATTGAAGGTCTTATGGGCGATACTCACGTTGGTCTTCAGGCAAGACTTATGTCCCAGGCGCTTAGAAAACTCACCGGCGTTATCAGCAAAACAAACTGCGTCGCGGTTTTCATCAACCAGCTCCGTGAAAAAGTCGGCGTTATGTACGGCAACCCGGAAGTTACCCCCGGCGGACGCGCACTCAAGTTCTATTCTTCCGTTCGTCTTGACGTTCGCAAACAGGAACAGATTAAGCAGGGCGGCGACGTAATCGGCAACCACACCAAGGTAAAGGTAGTCAAGAACAAAGTTGCACCGCCTTTCCGTGAAGCGGAATTCGATATTATGTACGGCCAGGGAATCAGCAAGGAAAGCGAACTTCTTGATATTGCCGTAAAACTTGATATAGTGGATAAATCCGGCGCATGGTTCTCTTATAACGGCGAACGTCTTGGCCAGGGACGCGACAACGTAAAGGAACTTCTCCGTTCCAACACCGCCCTTTGCGAAGAAATCGAAGCGAAAGTTCGCGCCAATATGGATAAACTTACCGAAATTTCCAAACCGTCGAAAAAATCCAAAGTTCTGAGCGTAGCGCCCACGGGCATTGATATTGAAGCAGATGTGGACGACGAAGAATAATTCCGGAAAAAAACTTACAACTGAACAGACCAAAGAAAAAGCCCTGAACTTGTTAGAGTACAGGGCTCATTCGCGTAAAGAACTTTTTGATAAGCTGAAACGCTTTGCGGAAATTTCATCCGTGAACGAAGTTCTTGATATGCTGGAAGAGGGCGGACTTCTTGATGATGAAGCCTATGCTTTTCAGTATGCGCACGACCTTATGGAAATGAAACTTTTAGGTCCCGCAAGACTTAAAATCGAACTTTCCCGCAAAGGGATTGATGAGGAAACTGCTCAGCGGGCAATCTGGGCTGCGGAGGAAGAAATCGGCTTTGCGGAGGAAAGATTGGAGCGGCTTATCGAAATAAAATACAAAAATATGCTTTCTGATGAAAAAAATCGCGCAAAAACCATAAATTCACTCTTTCGTCTTGGCTACGGATATGATATGATAAAAGAAGCGATATATAAAGTAAAGGAAGAAATTGCAGATGAACTGTATGGAAACGAATGAACGCATTAAAATCGGAATGATTGCACTTGGCTGCAACAAGAACCAGGTCGATGCGGAACTTATGCTCGGCGCCCTTGAAAAAGAAGGATTCGAAGTTGTGGAAAATGCAGGGGAATGCGACGTCGTGATTGTAAATACCTGCGGATTTATTGAAAGCGCAAAGCGCGAATCCATCGAAAATATTCTCCAGTGCTGCCAGCTTAAAGAACAGGGAGCTGTGAAGCTTGTTGTTGTAACCGGCTGCCTTGCGGAGCGTTACCGCGAGGAAATGGCAGAACTTATTCCGGAGGCTGACGTAATTCTCGGCATCGGTGCAAACGATGAAATTGCCGCGTCCATAAAGCAGGCTCTTGAAGGGCAGAAGGTAAGAAAATTCTATGCGCCGGAAAACCTTGAGATGGAAGGCAAAAGAATTCTTGTAAACTATCCTTATTATGCTTATATAAGAATAGCCGACGGATGCGATAACCGCTGTTCCTATTGCGCGATTCCAATGATCCGCGGGCGTTACCGCAGCAGACCTATGGAAAATATCATCGAGGAATGCAGACAGTTTGCTTCCAAAGGCGTTGAGGAATTTATTATCATCGCACAGGATACCACCAGATACGGCGAAGATATTTACGGCAAGCGTATGCTTCCCCAGCTTCTTCGCGAAATCTGCAAAATCGACGGCATCAGATGGATAAGAATTCTTTATGCCTATCCGGAACGCGTTACCGAAGAACTTCTCGACGTAATGGCTTCCGAGGATAAAATTGTGAAATATCTTGATATTCCCCTTCAGCATTGCAGTAAAAAAGTGCTTAAAGCCATGCACAGAAAACAGAGTACCCCGGCGGAACTTGTTGCAATGGTAAAACATCTCCGTGAAAGAGTTCCGGGAATCACCCTTCGCACAACGCTGCTCACAGGTTTCCCCGGTGAAAGCGACAGCGACTTTGAAGCCCTCTGCAAATTTGTCAAGGCGGCAAAGTTTGATCGCCTCGGTTGTTTTGCGTATTCAAGGGAAGAGGGAACCAAATCCTATGATATGCCGAATCAGCTTGATGAGGAAACCAAGGAACGCCGTGCCGAAGTTATCATGGAAATCCAGACCGCTGTTTCCGCGGCGCTTCTTAAAAAGAAAGTCGGCAGCGTGATGGAGGTTGTGGTTGAAGGATACGACAATAAAAATAAAGTATTCCGCGGAAGAAGCAGCCAGGATGCACCGGAAATCGATGGTATTGTTTATTTTGCAAGCCCGGAAAAACATTGCATCGGCGATTTTGTCAAAGTAAAAATCGTCAAGTCTTCCGAATACGATCTTCTCGGTGAACTTGCCGAATAAACGAAAGGAGGTAAGTGCTTGAAACTTCCCAATATACTCACCCTCACAAGGGTTGTGATGATTCCGTTTTTTGCATGGGCTTTTCTCAGCCCCGGAATCAGCGATTGGGTCACCCTTGGGATTTTTGCACTTGCGGCCATAACGGATGCCCTTGACGGCGCCATTGCCAGAAAACAGAATATAGTTACCGATTTCGGAAAACTGATGGATCCCCTTGCTGATAAGGTCATGGTTATGACCGCGTTTATTTGTTTCACCGCAGTGGGAATACTCCATCCTGTTATAACAATTATTATAATGACAAGAGAGTTTTTGGTGACCGGACTTCGGAGCATTGCCAGCACCAGGGGAAAAGTCATCGCGGCGGATATCTGGGGAAAGCTGAAAACGATATCCCAGGATGCTGCCGTAATTGCTGTGCTACTGAAAAGCGCTTTTGGCGCGGGAGATGGAAGCTTCCTCGGAATTGCGGAACATATTTTTGTTGCAGCAATGACCGTTCTGACCCTTGTTTCGGCGCTTAATTATTGCTGGAAGAACAAAGAGTTCTTTAAGGATAATTAATAATTATAAAAATAAAATAATAATTATAGCCTTTGGGGATAAATTGATTTTTATGTTCCAAAGGCTGTTTTTGTTAATAAATGGTGGAAAAACAGGGCATTTTGTTGAAAACAAGGCGTGCAAAATTGGAACTTTCAACCAAATGTGAAATGTTATCCACAGAACACACGGCACCATTACACTTTTGAAAAAAACTTTTAAAAAACCGTTGACATTGGTGAATTTCGATGATATAATAACCAAGCTGACCGCGAAAAACGCAGTCACAAAGGACCTTGAAAAATGAACAACAAATGGAAAGAAAGAATTAAACCCTTGTATTCATTTGAGTAAATTCCAAAAGTAATAGCAAGTCAGTGAGACTTGATGCTAAGGAAACAAAGACTTTGATTTGTTTAACGTCCTGAA
>JAFXGY010000003.1 GCA_017536625.1 Oscillospiraceae bacterium
CCCTAACCGCTCGCTCCCGCGAGCGATTCCCCCTATCCAGGGGGAATAAACTCTCCACCGAAAGAACGGAGATTCCGAATCTCAACCGTCGTCGTTCAGGCCGACAACGGATTTTCATTTTCCCTTTGCCGCCCGACCGTTTTTTTGTTGCACCGCCATTTCACTGTAGGAAACGGTCTTGACCGTTCCGCAATCTTGCCTTCCCTGAAAGGGGAGGTGGATTTTGCCCGAAGGGCAAAAGACGAAAGGGTTTTATATTTTTAAACCCCTCAGTCTGCTTTGCAGACAGCTCCCCTGTTAGGGGAGCCAAGTTCTCGAATCAAAACAACTTTCCACTTAATGAAATCCCTCCTCCGTCATTTCCTTCGGAAATGCCACCTCCTCCTCCGAGGAGGTTTTTACTTCGCCGCATTAAAAAACGCCTCTTTCCGAGGCGTTTTTTTTCAGTATATCTCCGCTTTCGCTTTTATAAGCTCGATGATTTCCTCTTCGTTTTCAATTTCCGAAGAATAGGGATAGGTCTTTACCGTTTTTTCAAAAAGTTCAAGGCATTTTCTCGCAAGGGTGATATCCTTACGGTAAAGAAGCTGATACGCAAAGGCAAGGCGCCTTCTCGAAACATAGTTCGCAGTCGCTTTTATGTATTTATCAAGCTCCCTTGTGTTGAGCGAATCAATTTCCTCCGCCGGAGCGCCACGGAATATCCTAAGGAACATAAGCTCGCAAAGAAGTTCGTTTTTGTGAAGGCCGAGTATTCCCGGAGCTTTGAGCATATATTCCGCGGCTTCTTCCGATTTTTCAAAATCATGTGTATCGAAATAATAATTATAGCGCATAACGCCGACCGTGCAAATGATGGGGTCGGAAAGATCTTCGCCTTCCGGAAGGAAGAACCATTCTTCCGGAAGATTTTTCATTCTTTCGCCTTTGGAAATAAGCCCGTTTACATAAAGCTGGAGCCAGAATGCCCGGAGAGCAACGGGGTTTTTTCCAAGGAGAAGAGCGTTTCTTCCGTCGTTGGAAATTCCGCCCACCTGAAGGGGAATTCCGTTAAGAAGGACGTTTCCGAATCCGACTGCCGCAGGCATTGCAAAAAAGCTTGCCATGAAGGTTCCTTTTTCCGAATAAAGAAGAAGCAGAAGGAAAATTACGGAAAAAACAAGGTTAGCAATGCAACCGCCAAGGTTATAAAGCACCGTCGGAAGCTTTTCGCTCCAATGGGGCGGCATCATAAGGCACTGTCCGCCGGTTCCCACTATGTTATAAAGCTTAACGCGGATTTTTCCGTTATCCTTTATAAACATAAAGCTTCCTATGCGGAAGGAAATGAATTTGTAGCCGGAAAGAAGCCCGAAGACCAGATGTCCGCCTTCGTGAATTACCGCCTGGATAAAATAGGCGATGAAAACCAGAAGGCAGCAAAGGGCAAGATGCATTATGAAGCCATAGCTTCCGCTTTCAAAGAAATTTTCCGTTCCGGAAGAAAGAATCATAAAAAATCCGCAGAAAGCGCCGACAAGAAGATATATGATATTCGCGATAAGGGCATCGCGGTTTTTGTTTTTCAAAAAAACACCGCCTTTCATTTATATACATTATATAATAAAACCGCCCCGCAAATAAAGACGAAATGTAAATTTTTCCGCCTCGCCGCAAAAAGCCTTCTAAAATGCTTTGACGAAATGGTGGAATCAGCTCCCTCTGATGAGGGAGCTGTCACCGAAGGTGAATGAGGGAGAGAAATCCAAGAACCCGAAAGGCTTAGCCTCCCTTGCCAACTGTAGGGAACGGTCTTGACCGTTCCGCAATCTTGCCTCCTCTATCAGGGGAGGCGGCATTTTATCTTCGATAAAACGCCGAAGCCGCTTTGTTGCCGCTCCTCTTCCCCAAAAATCTTTTGGATTTTTCGGGGATCCCTTTTTTGGGGTGGCTTCAATTGAACATCATCATAAGAAAAAAAGCCGCGGTTCAAAAGAACCACGGCTTTTTCTGGCATATACTACACAATTTGATACAATGCAACGCAGTTCGCCCGAGCGTTGTATTCGTTAAACGACTGATTATTGCAATTGTGGAGTATATATGCTGATTCGTTGTTTTCTTAACATAAATACATATGCGCACAGAGAAACAATGCTGTCAAAAGCATTTCCGATACCAAATAACAAAGCAATTCCGGTCAGTGTAGGAACCCAGATTCCGGTTACATACAAAACAAAAGCAATGCCATAATAGATCGTATTTGTAATCACCGACTCAAAAAGCATATAGTTGGTTTTGCCGAGACCATAGAATGTGGCATCAAATACATTTTGAAACGCAAACAGCACATAAAACCCTATTAGAAGCACCACCAGAGAAAATAATTTGTCCACATCCGTAAAGCCCAGGATCTGCGACATAAAAAGCTTCCATACCGGAATACTAACAAACCACAAAACGCAAATGAAACCAGTGATTCCCAAATAACCCAGTGTATTCCTCTGCAGGTTGTTTTTATCTGTAGCAATCTCCTGCTTGATGAGTTCTCCCAGCTGCAGCACCGGCAAAAGCAACCAACCCCAAATGAAGTTGTTGGCGACCCAATAAGTGCCTTGCTCGCTGACCATATTGACCATTCGTGCGATCATCACCATATAGGCAATGTTTCTTACAAGAGATTCCAAACCGGACAAGCCGCCGACTTTCATAAATTCCTTCGCCCAGGAAAAACTCCATTTTGCTCTTTTGAAAATTCGAATTTCCTCTCTCTCGAGCAAGAGAAGGGAAACGGCAAGCAGCAATGCATTCACGATGATATTGGAATATCCAATGCCATTTACACCTAAATTAGCAGAAAACGGCAAACCGGAAACAAGAAAGGTATCTGTAACAAGGCATAGCATCAGTCGCGCGCCGGTAAGCAGATATAGATATTTGCGCTTATTCATTGTTACCAGCGCAACAAGGGCAAATTGTGTCAACACGATAAAAATATTGGCAATGCTTTCGATGCGTATGTAGGCTACAGACTCGGCAAGGATCGCTGTGTCGGCAGCCATTAGCATAAGTAACTGTTCTGCAAAAACAAATACGACCGCAGATAACGAAGCATAAACCAAAAAGGAGATCAGCATCCCTGTGCGGACACGATTGGTAAATTCCTTCTTGTTGTTTTTGACCGTTCCCACAAAGTAAAATAAGGGCAAAATAATTGCTTCATTTAATATTTCGTAAAGCAGATTCACCCAGGAAAGCTGCCCGGCAATGGAATAGGACCATTCTCCCGGCAGCTGACCGAGAAAAAACACCCGGACAGTGTTATAGACCGTAGGCGCAAAGCCCAGGATCAGGAGCGCAAAATACATCTTATAGTTTACATTGCGAAGTGACAGTTTCAATTTGGAAAACATATGGTTTCCCCCTTTTTGAATATTAGCAAAAAGGACAAAAAGAAGCGCCTGTCAATAGTCGCAGACGCAAAAAGACAATTTTAGCCCGTGAGCCTGCGACCAAAAGTGCGTGAACGCCGGAAGATACCATAGGTCTGTCAAGTCTAGAGTATGTTTCCCTTTTGCCGTTGGGCAAAGCTCAAAGTCGCTATTTACTTGGAAGTATTATACCATAACAATGCTTTGTTTCAAGATAATAAATAACCGACCCTAAGTGACACGAATTGTATCAATAAGGGTCGGTTAAATGGTGCGGATGATGGGACTTGAACCCACAAGGTGTTGCCACCACTGGAACCTGAATCCAGCGCGTCTGCCTATTCCGCCACATCCGCAAAAATAACGGATTCAATTTTCACACGGGGAATCCTTTCCCGGGGCGGGGCTTTTTTTCAGATGGAATCTTACTTTAACGAGAGCCTGATCCGCATTCGTATTAGATATTTTAACATTATAAATAATTAGTGTCAAGCAAATTTTTGAATCTGCTCATATTTTCGGAAAAATCGAGAAAACTAAAAGCAAAATTATCGAAAGGAATGAAAATTATGCAGATAAAACGCTTTCTTGCCCTGATCATGGCGGCGGTTCTTGCTTTTTCCCTCGGCGGGTGCGGAAATCGCGGCGAAGATGAACCTGCGCCGGAAACGGAAGTTACCGAAAAAGATGAACTTGTTCTTTATCACCAAAGCACGGCCATAGCGCCGATGCTTATGTCCATTGCGGAAGAATATTCTTCCGCCACCGGGAAGAAAATTACCCCGAAGCTTGCGGGGAATGACTTCCTTGGGGAAATGAAAAATTCCGGCGGCGCTGTTTATATCGTGGATACCCATTCCGATCTTTCGGTTTGGCATTCCGAGGGAATGTTTGCGGATTTTATGAACGATTCCGGGCTTTCCTCCCTTTTCGGCGGAATTCCCGCCGGGATCCAGCTTAATAAGGAAGGCATCGGAAGCTATGGAATCCCCCTTATGCTGGAAGGTTACGGGCTTATTGTGGATAAAACCATGCTTCGGGATCTTTTCGGGGAGGAATCCGAAGAACTTCTTGAAAAACTGAAGACCTGCTCCTTCACGGAATTCGAAGGCTTTGCCGCTGCTGCGGAAACCTATATTTCCGCTCCTTCCGCCGCAAAAATCACCATTGGCGGAAAGGAATTCTCCTTCCTTCCGGAAAAAACAGGCAAAGCCAAAAATCTCACCGGTGTTTTCTCCCTCAATAACGAAAGCACCCGTGCAGCGGAACATCTTTTAAGCGCGGCTCTCGGCGCAAAATTTTCAAGCCGCTACGAAGTTATGACCGCCGGCGAAGAGGCAATTTCCGGTATGGAAAAAGTTTTTTCTGCCTATGCAAAGGCACTTGATTTTATGACGAGTCATATTTCCGGCGCCGAAGGCAGCATTGGCAGAGGGGAAGAATTCACCGGCGGGGATTATAACTATTCCACCGCCATCGATCTTTTCACTCGCGGAAATGCGCTTTTTTATGCGGGCGGAACTTCCGATGCGGCAGATTTTGAAAAATCTTCCGAAGGATTTTCGGAAAATCTCGATATCATTCCCCTGAAGCTTCCCATTGCGGAAGAGGATATAACCGCCGCCGGAATGACTGCGGAAAAACTTCAAAGCTCTATCATAATCGGAAGCAGATATTACCTCACCCTTAATCCGAAGGCTTCGGAAGAACTTTCCGCCGAGGCAAGGGATTTTATTAACTGGCTCAGCAATGACGAAGCGGGAAAAGCGGCCTATTCAAAAGCATTCGGCACCGTTCCCCACAATTTTGAATATCTTATGACAGAAGAAAATGAAAATTCCGGAAATTCCGGGAATACCGAAAATCCCGCCGGGGAAATTCCCGCGCCGGAAGGAAAAACTTCTTCCAAAAGCGAAAGCACCGAAGATAAAACCGAAAACGGAACTCTTTCTTCCGAAAACGAAGAACAGTCCCCGGAAGAAAGCAAGCCTTCCGATGGGGAAAATCCCGGAAACGGCGAAAACGCGCCCACCTTCGGGGAAGGAAACCCCAGCCACAGAATCGAAAATTCCCTTATGGCTTCATTGGGTGAATATTACGCAAAAGGAAACTGGCTTCCGGATATGACCTTTGCTCTTCCGGCGGATTTTGCCGAAAAAATCCTTGGAAATTCCCTTTCGGATTATTGGGGCATGGCGGATTGGAGCGAAAAAGACCGCAGGAATTTTGTGGATACCATCATCGGCGGCTGGAAAGAGCGCCTTGATAAAGATAAAACCGCTGTGGGCTGAAAAAAACAGCCTTCCGGTTGGGTCAGGCCCCCTTGTGTAAAGGGGGCTGTCATTTTCATCAGAAAATGACTGGGGGATTGTAACCCTGTCCAATTCCGATAAGCGCTTCATTGTTTTTGGATTATTATGAAATGTACCCCCATTTCTTTGACTGGCGCAAAGAAACGGCGGTACAACCGCCAAAGAAACGCCTTCACCCCCACCCGATTGCTCCCGCAATCGACTCCCCCTCAAGG
>JAFXGY010000016.1 GCA_017536625.1 Oscillospiraceae bacterium
TAAGCCCCCTTGTTAAAGGGGGCTGGATTTTTTAACCGCTTGCGGTTAAAAAAGACTGGGGGATTCTTTCTTTAATTATATGTGTTTTTTATAATGAATCCCTCCACCATCGCCAAAATGGCGATGGTCCCCCTCCCTTTGGCAAGGGAGGTTTTGGCGATAAACAATAATTTGCGCGGTAAAAATGCCCAATGATGGTTTTGTGAAAGAAGGAAAAGGCAGATTTGGGCATGGCTTCATGCTTTTCCAAATCCTTCGGAAAAGAAATAAAATTCAGCACAAAAACAAAAATAAAATCGTTTTTTCAATAGTGAAAGCTGACGGTTTTAGTAAAAAACGCTGGGTTTTTGGGTGCGGAAACGGTAAAATCGTTCCTGCGATGAATCGCTCTTCGGAGAGAGAGCGGATTCATCAATATCCAAAAAGCTATTATAATTACGGAGGATTTAACATGAAAAAAGCTCTTGCTCTTGTGCTCGCGCTTATGATGGTCGCGGCAATGGGCGTAACCGCTTTTGCGGATATTCCCGTTTTCGACCTTACCGAGGAGATTACCAGCGCATCCGGCACCTACATCAAGATCTCCAACTCCGACATCTGGACCGCACCGCCTTCCACCAGCGGAAATTCCGCAACCTATTATACCAACGGTATGGGCGGCGTTGTATATTTCTCTATGATTTTTAAACCCAACACTTATAAAAACGTAAAAGTAGAAACCACCGGCATCGTTTCTGCCGAAGTCCTTAATTATGACCCGGCAGTATATTCCGCAAAAGATGATATCTGGGAATCCATCAGCGAAGATATCACCTTCAGCATAAACGACAGCAAAAGCGGTTCCGTAGTTTCTTATGACAAAGTAACCACCGTTATTAACAAAGGTACTTATGATGAAGAAACCGGCGTTTTCACCGTAACCGAGGAAGGCAAAGCTTCTGTTTCCTATGCTCAGGGTGGAACTGCTTCTGCAGATACTGTTCTTAATGATGAAAAAACCGAACAGACCGTTGTTACCGTTGAAACCGTGAACTTCACCACCGATTATATGGAAGTAAGAGCAGCAGCAAAAGCTCTTAACGACGCAGGCAAAACCACCAGATATGAGGTCATCTGCAACCAGGATGTTTATATCGTAAAAGTAAAAATTGCGGATAACTTCGGCGTGAACTATGCAAAAGGTTCCTTCCAGGCAAAAGCAACCGGCGCTTCCGACGGCAAATCCTATGTAGGTATTAAAAACGACGTTGTTGCAGACGTTGCAATCGCTTCCAAAGATACCGTCGAATATTATGCCGAACACTTCAAAGCCGGCGCAAAAGGTGAAATTTTCCCCATCAACGAAAAAACCAGCAAACCCGATTTCGGTTACTGGGATTTTTATGAGGACAGAATGTCTTCCGACAAAGCATTCGTAATTTCCACCACTGCTTTCCGTTCCATTGCGGGCAAAGGTATCACCATCGGCAACAAAGCGGTAAACCCCAGCGTAATCATCGAAATTGACGAAGTTGCAACTGCACAGAGCGGCGTAAACTTCCTTAATGACAGCGGTGCAAAATATAAAAACGTTGACGGCAAACAGGTTTTCGATAACTATTACCTCAATTTCTATGGCACCCAGCGCATTCTCGGCGATTACACCATCACCTGGAAACCCGGCTGCACCTATGGTGAACTTCTCGATAAATTCGGTCTTAACACCGATGAAAGCGAAGTTATCAAGCTTCACCTCAACATCGACGGCAAGGACAGCACCATTTCCATCAACTATAAAAATGTAAATCTTTATGACGAAGTGGAAATCAAAATCCAGCGTGATTCCAACAGCACCCTCGGAAGATACATTCTTTCCGCAAACAAAGTTACCGCAGGCGGTTCCACCGGCGGAAACAGCGGTTCCGTTGGCGGAAACACCGGTTCCAACGGCGGTTCTTCCAACGAAAGCAACCCCAACACCGGTGCAGAGGATATGATCGGCGTTGCAGCAGCAATGGCTGTTGTTTCCGTGGCTGCGGGCGCAGCTCTTGCCCTCGGCAAAAGAAAATAATTTTTAAAGAATACCCTGAAATAAAACCTCTTTTATTAAAATCCCTTTCGGAACTCTCCGCCGAAGGGGATTTTTTTTAGTTGTCTTCATTGTCTAAAGGGAGGCGGCTGTTGCTTTATAGCACGGTGGAGGGATTCCTTTTATGATAATATGACAAAAATTCGAATTATTTGCAAAAAACCGCATATTTTCGCCATTTTTCTTGACAAAGGGAATAAGCGGTGATAGAATTAAAAACCACAGAATTATAATACCTTAAAATATATAAAATGGAGGCCGGAGAAAAATGGTAATCGGACGCGAAGGAAAAATTGATTCCATGGAAAAAAACTGGGCTTCGGCGGGGGCAAAATTTGTCGTAGTTTACGGAAGCCACAAAAGCGGAAAGACCGAAGTTCTTGCGGAATTTTCCAAAGGGAAAAGAGGGGTTTTCTTTTCCGCGGAAAGACTCAATTCCTATATGAATCTTCGGCTTTTCGAAAAAGCGGTATCTGCCTTTTCCGGCGAGGAAGAAGAATTCCCGACCTGGAAGGTCGCTTTCAGAAGGATTGCGGATTTTGCGAAGGAAGAAAGATTCCTTCTTGCCATAGATAATTTTGCCGACCTTGTTTTCGAGGACAGAAACATTCTTAAAGATTTCAGAAACGCCTTTGAAAACGAGTGGCGAAACAGCAATATCTTTGCCGCTGCAGGCTGCGGAAGAGTTTTCTTTACAGAAAATGAAATTCTTGCGGAAAATTCCGCGGCATCCCTTCGCCGCCCTGTGATTTATAAGCTGGACGAGCTGGATTATTCCGATTCGGCGAAACTTTTGCCGAAGGGAACTTCCGCCATTGACAAAATGAGATATTATTGCTGCCTCGGCGGAATTCCGGAATATCTTAAAATGGTGAACGGAGAAATGAATTTTGAGGAAAACATAAGGAATATTTTCCTCAAAAAGGAATCTCCTCTTTTTGAAGAACCGCCGATGATTTTTCTTGATGAACTGCGCGAACCGGAATTTTATAATTCCATTCTTTTTGCCCTTGCGAAAGGGAGCTTCCGCATAAACGAAATTGTTGCCGAAACCGGCGAAAGTTCCACCAAGGTCAATAAATATCTTCTCACCCTTCTCCAGATGCAGATTGTCAGCCGAGGAATTCCTTTTGGTGAAGAAAACAAATCCAGCAGAAAAGGTATCTATACCATTTCCTCGAAGGCGCTTGCGTTCTGGTTCCGTTTTGTTCTTCCTAACAAAACGAAAATCGCCATGGGCGAACCGGTGCTCGAAAATCTTGAAGCGGAAATTGATGAATATATAAGCGGAAAACTTTATGAAGAAGTTTGTATGCAGTATATGACCAGAAAAAACAAACAGGGAATGCTTCCTTTCCTCAGCCCGGTCATTGCCGGATACTGGAGTTCGCTTCGCGAATATTCCGACGCAAAAATTGTTGCCGCAAACCAGCGCAACCGCCAGATCCTTTTTGCGGAATACCGCAGAAGCTTTGATGAACCCGGTGAACAGCTTCTTTCCCGTCTTCGCAAAAACGATAAACTTTTTACGGAATATTGGGAACGCTTCGATATGCTTTTTTCCATCGAAAAATTCCCGCGCGAAATCCGAAATATGGAAAACATGAAGCTGAAGCTTGTGGATATTGAGGAACTTTACAGGTGATATGAACGAATCTTAATTCATATTATAAGAATATAGATAAAACCGCTGTGAATCTTTTGCACAAAGTTCTGCGATATGGCTCTGAGAAAGGACTTTTTTGAAAAAAAGAATAAAGCATAGTCAGTTTCTTGATAAGTATATAAATAAAAAACTTGTGCTCGAAAAAATAAAGTTTTAATATAAGGAGGCAGATTTATGGATCCCGCAATGCTCATAGAAATGATAGGATATCTCGGTTCGGTGCTCGTTCTTGTTTCGATGCTCATGTCATCGGTAATCAAGCTGAGGATTATCAATACCGTCGGAAGCGTTATTTTTGCGATATATGCTTTTATAATTCAGTCCTACCCAACGGCGATCATGAACGTAATTCTCGTCGGGGTAAATATTTATAACCTGATAAAACTTCTCAAAACAACCAAGGAATATGATCTTGTGGAAGTAAAGGCGGATGATTCCTTTGCGGGATATTTCCTTGAACATTATAAAAAAGATATTGAAATTTATTTTCCGGAATTCAGAAACGAAGATTTCTTCGACGCAGCCTACATAATCTGCTGCAAAACGGATCCTGCCGGAATTTTCCTCGGAAAGAAAAACGGAAGCGAAATTCTGATATCTCTCGAATATACAAGTCCCATGTACAGAGATTGCTCTGTCGGAAAATTCCTCTATGAAAATCTTTCGAACCGGGGAATAAACAGGCTTGTTTATAAAAATGCCGATAAAAAGCACGCGGAATATCTTGAAAAAATGGGATATTTAAAAGGTGAAGAAGGATATATTAAAGAAATATAAAAAATGCTCCGCAGGAATGCGGAGCATTTTTTATATAAAATAATTAGATGCTCATCGAATTAAATGTTGACAAAAGAAAAACTTGTGCTATAATCTGATTAGATGTACATCAAATTAAATTTGGAAAGAGAATGATAATATGGAAAAGTTCTGTGAATATATTGAAGCAAAAATCAGCGAACTTTCCGCAAAAGAGAAAAATCTTGCGGAAAATTATCGACAGGACGAGGCGGTTTTTGCTAAAATAGAAAACAACGTATATGAAATCTGCAAAACCGTTTTCGGCGTTTTCAAAAAAGTGAAGCCGGAAGAAAGCTTTTATGATGAATATCTGAAGAAACTCGATGAATTCGAAAAAATCTGGTCGGATTCTCTGGAAAAGGCAAAACGGTTCGGAGATACGGAAAAATCTGCGGCGGAGGAAGCGAAGCTTTCAGCCCTTGGGGATATACGCGCAAAATTTATTGAATTTCGGGGTGAATAAAATGCAGGAAGAAGCTGCGCTTAAACTTTTCAAGTGTTTGGGAGATAAATCGCGACTTAATATTTTAAAAATCCTTTCGAAAGGCGAAAGCTATGTGGAACTTCTTGCGGAAAAGCTGGAACTCACCCCTGCAACAGTTTCGTTCCATCTCAAAAAGCTTGAGGATGCTGGTGCGGTTTTTTCTCACAAAGAACAATATTATACTATATATACATTAAATAAAGAGATTTTCACTTCGAGCATTATGGAAATCATAAATGAAGCTTCTTCCGAAGAAAACGAGCAGAAAAAAAGGGAGGAAGCTTACCGCCGAAAAGTCATAGAAAGCTTTTTTGAATACGGAAAGCTGAAGGCTGTTCCTGCCCAGCGCAAAAAGGAACGAATAATACTCGAGGAGATTGCAAAAGATTTTGAAAACGGAAAAGAATATCCGGAAAACGAAGTGAATGAAATCATAATGAAATATAATGATGATTACTGCACCATCCGAAGAGATATGATTTCCGAAGGCATTTTGGAAAGGGAAAAGGGAACTTACAGAAAGAAATAAAAAAGCAAGGCTTCCGTAATAAAAGAAGCCTTGCTTTTTTGGTACGCCCGACGGGAATCGAACCCACGCACCCGGCTCCGGAGGCCGGTGCTCTATCCACTGAGCTACGGGCGCATATCGCTATAAATAGTATAGCAAAAATTTTTTTAAATTCAAGCAAAAAAAATCGAAAAAAGGTATTGACATTTCAAAAACGATTTGCTATAATAACAAAGCTGTCACTTCGAGTGACAGAAAGGACCTTGAAAAATGAACAACAAATGGAAAGAAAGAATTAAACCCTTGTATTCATTTGAGTAAATTCCAAAAGTAATAGCAAGTCAGTGAGACTTGATGCTAAGGAAACAAAGACTTTGATTTGTTTAACGTCCTGAA
>JAFXGY010000017.1 GCA_017536625.1 Oscillospiraceae bacterium
CTTTTTACGCTTGCGTTTGGGTTTTTCGACTTTGCGGAGTCTGCCGTCGGCAATAAATGCAAATTCTTCATCCTCAAGCACTATTGCGTAGAAACTGCCGCGGTCTTTACCCGCTTTTGACAAAACTACCTGTCCGAGCATATTTCACCTCATCAGTCCGGGTCGGTCAGAATGATCGGACCGTCTTCTGTGATGGCGATGGTATGCTCAAAATGAGCAGAAAGTTTGCCGTCTTTGGTTCTTACTGTCCATCCGTTGGAGTCCGTTGATACGAACCTTGTTCCGGCATTTATCATGGGTTCAATGGCGATGCACATTCCGCTCACCAGCCTTGGACCATGACCAGCCGCGCCGAAATTCGGCACTTCCGGGTCTTCGTGGACGCTGCGTCCGATTCCGTGCCCGACAAATTCGCGAACAACGGAATAGCCGCGTTCTTCACAGTAAGTTTGAACGGCGTTTGAAATATCTCCGACTCTGTGCCCGACAGTTGCCATTTCAATACCTTTATAAAGGCTCTGTTTGGTAACATCAAGAAGAGCAAGAGCTTCTTCGGAAGCATTCCCCGCCACAAAAGTTGCGGCGTTGTCGCCGTGGTAACCATCCAGGCATGCACCCACGTCAATCGAAACGATATCGCCTTCCTTGATAACCCTGTTTCCGGGGATACCATGGATAAGTTCATCATTTACAGAGATGCATGCGCTGGCGGGAAAACCGTATAAATTCAGGAACGAGGGGGTTGCCCCCTGACTCACGATGAAATCATGAATAACTCTGTCAATTTCCGCGGTGGTAACACCGGGAACAACAGCTTCGCCGCCGACCTTAAGAGCGAGAGCCGAAAGTCTTCCGGCTTCACGCATCTTTTTGATGGCACCTGCGGTTTTCAGAATCACCATGATTTAGACCCCCAGAGCTTCCAGAGCAAGACGGGTGGTTTCTTCAATACCATTTTCACCGTTTACTGCTGCAAGCTTGCCTTTCTCCCCATAAAAACCTTTAAGCGGCTCGGTTTGTTCATGATAAACATCGAGTCTGTGCTTAATGGTTTCAGGGAGATCGTCCTTTCTGATGATAATTTCTCCGCCGCATTTCGGGCAGACGTTATCAGCAGGGGGAGGACAAGAAATCATATGATAGGGAGCGCCGCATCCATGGCAAACTCTGCGTCCGGAAAGACGGGAAACAATGACTTCGTCGCGAACGGCGATTTCAAGTGCTTTGTCGATGTGAACGCCGCCTTCCTCAAGAGCTTCTGCCTGAGGAATGGTGCGGGGGAAGCCATCAAGGATGAAACCGTTTTTGCAGTCGTCCTTTTTAAGGCGCTCCTCGATGATGGAGATAACAAGTGCATCCGGAACAAGTTTTCCGGAGTCCATGTATCCTTTTGCTTCAAGTCCAAGCGGAGTTTCGTTTTTAACTGCCTCACGCAGGATATTGCCTGTGCTAATAGTCGGAATTCCGAGTTTCTCTTTAAGAATTTCGGCCTGAGTTCCTTTTCCTGCACCAGGAGCTCCAAGAAGAATAAGATTCATGGATATACCTCCTTATAATTATTCAAGGAATCCTTTATAATGTCTCATCATCATCTGAGATTCAAGGGATCTTGCAGTTTCAAGTGCAACGGAAACTACGATGATAACAGTGGTACCGCCGATAGTTACGCCCTGGATGCCGGAAACGGCACCGATGATGGTGGGGAGAAGAGCAATGATTCCGAGGAACATAGCACCGATGAAGGTGATTTTGCCGATGATTCTGGAAATGAAGTCTGCGGTAGGTTTACCGGGACGAATTCCGGGGATTGCACCGTTGTTCTTCTGGAGGTTATTTGCCATCTCAACAGGATTATACTGAATAGCAATATAGAAATAGCTGAATGCCACGATGAGGACAAAGTAAAGAACGGAATAGAGCCAGTGGGTCTGTTCAAACATATTGAAGAAACCTTCCCAGAAGGAACCGGCTTTTACGTTTACGAATGCCTCGATGGTAGAAGGAATGGCAAGGATTGCACCCGCAAAGATGATCGGGAGAACACCGGCCATGGTTACTTTTACCGGAATGTGGCTGGACTGGCCGCCATACTGTTTGCGTCCGACTACGCGTTTTGCATACTGGACGGGGATACGGCGTTCAGCCTGGTTCATAAGAACGATGAATGCGATAAGCAATACAAAGATAATGACGAGTGCCGGAACGAAGAAATAATATTTAACTTCGCCGCTGGTAAGGTAAGCCCAGAGAGTGCTGATAAGTCTGGGACCACCGGAAACGATACCGGCAAAAAGGATCATGGAAATACCATTTCCGATGCCTTTTTCATCAATTCTTTCGCCGAGCCACATGACGAGCATGGAACCGGCGGTGAAAACGAAGAGGATAGTTACGATAACAAGTGCGTTTTCCCAACCATTGTCGAAAGAAGCTACTGCATTATATCCTTTAAGGGTTACATAGTAAGCATAGGACTGAATAAGAGCAAGAGCAACAGTGGACCAACGGGTGATCATGTTGATTTTCTTTTTGCCTTCAGGACCTTCCTTTGCCATTTTCTCAAGTGCAGGAATTGCAACAGTGAGAAGCTGAATAACGATGGAGGATGTAATGTAAGGAGAGATGGAAAGTGCAAAAACGGTTGCCATGGAAAGAGCACCACCGGTGAGCATGTTCAGATAACCGAGAAGGTTACCGGAGTTTGCTGCGAACATCGCAGAAAGTGCGGTGGTATCAAGGAAAGGAACCGGAATTGCAGCACCAAGACGGAAAATTACGATAATGAGGAGGGTATAAAGAAGTTTTTCGCGGATATCCTCTACTTTCCAAGCATTCTTGAAGACATCAAACATCTTTATTTCACCTCGGCCTTTCCGCCAACCTCCTCGATTTTCTGCTTAGCAGACTCAGAGAAAGCAGCTACTTCAACAGTGAGCTGTTTGGTGAGCTCGCCGTTACCGAGAACTTTGACTCCGTCAAGAGTCTTTTTGAGAAGGCCTGCTTCAACGAGGAGTTCCTCGGTTACTACAGTGCCGTTTTCGAAAATTTCAAGATCGCCAACGTTTACGATTGCGTACTGGGTGGCGAAAATGTTTTTAAATCCGCGTTTCGGGATCTGTCTCTGGAGAGGCATCTGGCCGCCTTCAAATCCGGGGCGGATAGAGCCGCCGGAACGGGCTTTCTGACCTTTATGACCTTTACCAGCGGTTTTGCCGTTGCCGGAACCGTGGCCTCTACCTCTGCGGTAGCTTTCAGTATTTGCGCCGGGTGCCGGTGCAAGTTCATGAAGTTTCATATCGGTGCACCTCCTTATTCTTCTACTTCGGTTACCTCGACCATGTGAGCAATTTTGGCAATTTTGCCGCGGGTTGCTGCATTGTCGGGCTGAAGGGTTTCCGCACCAATTTTGCGGAGGCCAAGGGAGATTGCAGTTGCGATCTGGCCATCTTTCTTGTGGATGAAACCTTTAACAAGTTTGATTTTAAGCATTTTAACTGTTTTCCTCCTTAACCGTAGATTTCTTCAACGGTTTTGCCGCGGATTGCTGCAACCTGCTCCGCATCACGGAGAGAAAGCAGACCCTGCATGGTGGCAGAAACTACGTTGCAAGGATTGTTGGAACGGAGGCATTTGGTACGAACATCGTGAATGCCTGCTGCTTCCATAACGGCACGAACTGCGCCGCCTGCGATAACACCGGTACCTTTGGGAGCCGGTTTCATAAGAACTTCGCCGGCGCCGAATTTACCGATAACCTCGTGAGGAATGGTGGTTCCTTTGAGGGTAATGTGTTTGAGATTTTTCTTTGCGTCTTCAATACCTTTGCGGATTGCGTCCGGAACTTCGTTAGATTTGCCCATGCCGAAACCAATGGTTCCGTTCTGGTCGCCAACTACTACGAGAGCGCTGAACTTCATAACACGTCCGCCTTTGACGGTTTTGGATACGCGGTTTATTGCTACGACCTTTTCAACAAGATCGAGTTTAGAAGCATCGATTAAAGCCATCTGTATCCTCCTTCTTAGAATTGAAGTCCACCCTCGCGGGCACCTTCTGCAAGTTCTTTAACACGTCCGTGATAGAGGTAGCCGCTTCTGTCGAATACGACACAAGTGATACCTTTTTCGATAGCTCTCTGAGCTACGAGTTTGCCGATCTCTTTTGCTGCTTCTTTGTTGCCGCCGTAATTCTCGAAAGATTTTTCGGTGGTGGAAGCTGCTGCGAGGGTAACTCCGTTTACGTCATCGATAATCTGAGCGTAGATGTGTTTAGCGGAGCGGAAAACATTAAGACGCGGTCTTTCAGCGGTTCCGCTGATTTTGTTTCTTACGCGGTAGTGTCTTTTAACACGTGCTGCGTTTTTATCAGCTTTAGATACCATGTTTTTTCACTCCTTCTTATTTTTTACCTTTACCGGCTTTACCTTCCTTGCGGATGATGGTTTCGCCGACATATTTGATACCTTTGCCTTTATAAGGTTCGGGCGGACGTTTTTCTCTGATCTCTGCTGCGATCTGACCAACTCTCTGTTTGTCAGCGCCTTTAACAATAACTTTGTTAAGTGCAGGAACTTCGAAGGTTACACCGTCTTTTTCGGGGACGATGACCTGGTGGGAATAACCAAGGTTCATAACAAGGTTGGTTCCCTCTTTAACTGCTTTATAACCAACACCGTTGATTTCAAGCTCTTTTGCGAAACCGGTGGAAACGCCGGTTACCATGTTGGATACAAGGGTTCTGGTAAGGCCGTGAAGGCTTTTCATTTCCTTAGTATCATCGGGGCGGGACACGATGATCTCGCCGTTTTCGACTGCGATGTTTATCTCAGGTCGAAAGCTCTGTTTAAGGGTACCGTTTTTACCCTTTACCTCTACAACGTTTCCGTCGATAACGACTTCAACGCCTGCCGGTATAGCAATCGGTTTTTTACCGATACGAGACATTCAGTTTCCCTCCTTCTTACCAAATGAACGCAAGGACTTCGCCGCCGACGTTCTCTTTGCGTGCCTGTTTATCGGTCATGATTCCTTTATTGGTGGAAAGAATTGCGATACCAAGGCCTTTAAGAACTTTGGGCATTTCCTCAACGTTAGTGTAAATGCGCAGGCCGGGTTTGGAAACCCTGCGAAGGCCTGTGATTACCGGGGTTTTATTTGCGCCGTATTTAAGCGTGATGTGGATGATTCCCTGTTTTCCATCTTCAATTACCTGGTAACCTTTGATGTAACCTTCATCGAGAAGGATCTGGGTAATTGCTTTTTTCATGTTAGAAGCGGGAACATCGACGGTATCATGCTTAGCGGAATTCGCGTTTCTGATGCGGGTCAGCAAGTCAGCGACTGTATCGGTGATATGCATTCCTCAAACCTCCTTTGTTCTCTATAAGTTACCAGCTTGCCTTTTTTACGCCAGGGATCTCACCTTTGTAAGCAAGTTCTCTGAAGCAGATACGGCAAATACCAAATTTGCGAAGATAGGCGTGGGGTCTGCCACAGATTTTGCAGCGGGTATAAGCTCTGGTGGAGAACTTAGGTTCTGCTTTCTGTTTGACCTTCATAGACGTTTTTGCCATGTTTTATATCCTCCTATCTTACTTTTCAAACGGAGCGCCCATAAGGGTGAGCAGCTCGCGAGCTTCTTCATCGGTCTGTGCGGTGGTGATGAAGCAGATGTTCATACCACGAAGCTTTTCGATTTTATCATAGTCGATCTCCGGGAAGATCAGCTGTTCTTTCAGACCGAGGCTGTAGTTGCCGCGTCCGTCGAAAGCGTTAGGATTGATACCACGGAAGTCTCTTACTCGCGGAAGAGCGATGTTGAAGAGTCTGTCCATGAATTCGTACATTTTTGCACCACGAAGGGTTACTTTTGCACCGATTACCATTCCTTCACGGAGTTTGAAGTTTGCTACGGATTTTTTAGCTTTGCAGGTGATTGCTTTCTGACCGGTGATAGCACCGAGGTCTTTGAGGATAGCGTCCATTGCTTTGGAGTTATCTTTGCAATCGCCAGCGCCAACGTTCACGACGATCTTATCGAGTTTCGGGATCTGCATGACGCTTTTGTATTCAAACTTCTTCATAAGAGCAGGTGCTACATCGTTTTTGTAGTACTCACTAAGTCTAGTCATGTGTTTTCCTCCTTACTCAAAAAGTTTCGCCGCATTTCTTGCAAAGACGTTTTTTGGTTCCGTCAGCAAGAACTTTATGGGCCAGTCTAGTGGGTTTGCCGCATTTGGGGCAGACAAGCATCACTTTGCAGGCGTAGATGGCGGTTTCAACCTGAAGAAGTCCACCCTGCTCACCCATTCTTCTGGGTTTTGCATGTTTGGTTGCAATGTTGCAGCCTTCGACAATAACTTTGCCTTCGGAAGGGCTTACTTCAAGTACCTTGCCTTCTTTGCCTTTATCTCTTCCGGAGATGATGATGACTTTGTCGCCGGTTTTTACGTGTACTTTATTCATCGTCAATTTCCTCCTTCTTAGAGAACTTCGGGCGCAAGGCTCAGGATTTTAAGGTAATCTTTTTCACGGAGCTCACGAGCTACCGGTCCAAAGATACGGGTTCCACGCGGGTTTTTGTCTTCCTTGATGATGACTGCTGCGTTTTCGTCGAAACGAATGTAGCTGCCGTCATCACGACGGAGACCTTTGGCCGAGCGGACGATAACAGCTTTGACTACATCGCCTTTTTTGACCATGCCGCCGGGAGCTGCCTTTTTAACACTGGCTACGATTACGTCGCCGATGTTAGCATATTTTCTTCTGGTACCGCCGAGAACACGGATGCACTGAAGTTCTTTTGCACCGGTGTTATCAGCAACCTTCAGATGAGATTGCATCTGTATCACAGATTATTTCCTCCTTTCCGTCCGACTCTAATTATTTGGCCTTTTCGATAATCTCGGAAACTCTCCAACGTTTGTCTTTGGACAAAGGTCTGGTTTCCATGATTTCTACACGGTCGCCGATTCCGCATTCGTTGTTTTCGTCATGCGCTTTGAATCTTACGGTTCTCTTAATAATCTTTTTATAAAGGGGGTGCTGAACACGGTCTTCGACTTTAACAACAACGGTTTTGTCCATTTTGTCGCTAACTACGATACCGACTCTGGTTTTTCTAAGATTTCTTTCTTCGTTCATGCTTTATCCTCCCTTCAATTACTGCTCTGCCTTAAGCTCGAGTTCACGAAGAGCGGTTTTAACTCTTGCGATGTCTTTTCTGACTTCAACAAGTCTCATCGGATTTTCAAGCTGGTTAATGGCGTGCTGGAATCTCAGGTTGAAAAGCTCGGCTTTGAGCTCAGAAAGTTTCTTTTCAAGGTCTGCTTTATTCATTCCACGAACCTGTGCTGCTTTCATTGCTCGTCAACCCCCTTTTCTTCCCTTTTTACGAATTTGCATTTGATAGGAAGCTTGTGGGAAGCAAGTCTCATTGCTTCTCTTGCAAGCTCTTCGGATACTCCGCCGATTTCGAACATTACGCGGCCGGGTTTAACAACGGCTGCCCAATATTCAGGAGCACCTTTACCGGAACCCATTCGGGTTTCTGCAGGTTTTGCAGTGATGGGTTTATCCGGGAAAACTTTGATCCAAACCTGACCGCCACGTTTGATGTAACGGGTCATAGCGATACGAGCTGCCTCGATCTGGTTTGCTTTGAGCCAGCAGGGCTCAAGAGCCATAAGGCCGTATTCGCCGTTGGAAACGAAATTACCTCTGTGTGCAGCACCTTTCATGCGGCCTCTCTGAACACGACGGTATTTAACTCTCTTCGGAAGAAGCATTATTTACGACCTCCTTCTTTGCGAGAGGGCTGTTTTTTTACGTCGTTAAGAACGTCGCCGTTGTAGATCCAAACTTTAACACCGATGCGGCCATAGGTGGTTGCAGCTTCTGCAAAACCGTAGTCGATATCAGCACGAATGGTCTGAAGCGGAATGGTGCCCTCATGATAGCATTCGCTGCCGGCAATCTCTCTACCGCCAAGACGGCCGGAGCACATTACTTTGATACCTTTTACGCCGAGTTTCATGGAACGGCCGATGGACTGTTTCATTGCACGACGGAAGGAAATTCTGCGTTCGAGCTGTGCAGCAATGTTTTCTGCAACAAGCTGTGCGTCTTTATCAGGCTGTTTAACTTCAACAATGTTGAGGAAAACCTGAACTTTTTCTTCTTTGCCTTTGTTGAGCATCTGCTCGCATTCAAGGCGAAGTTTTTCAATTTCAGAACCCTGACGGCCGATGACCATGCCGGGTTTTGCGCAATGGATGTGGATTCTCACTTTGTTGTCGCCGGTACGTTCGATTTCAACTTTCGGAACGCCTGCGCCGTAAAGTTTGTTTTTGAGGAATTTACGAAGGTTGTAATCCTCTACAAGAGTGTCGCCGAAGACTGCGTCCTTGGCAAACCAGCGGGAATCCCAATTTTTAATTACACCAACACGGAGACCGTGGGGATTAACTTTCTGTCCCATTAATTTACCTCCTACTTAGTCTTTTTCTCTGAGAACCAGGGTGATATGAGAAGATCTCTTAAGGATACGGAATGCTTTACCGTGATCCATAGGCTGAATTCGTTTCATCGTCGGGCCGGGAGTTACGAAGCATTCTGCAATGTACATATTGTCTTTGCTCATGCCGTGGTTGTTCTCTCCGTTGGCGATAGCCGATTTCAGGAGCTTCTCGAGCGGCTCGCAGGCCGCTTTGGGGGTGTGTTTAAGCACTGCCATCGCATAGTCAACAGGTTTGTTTCTGATAAGATCAAGAACGATCTGGACTTTACGAGGCGAGATGCGGGCATATCTCAATATAGCCCTTGCTTCCATTTGAAATCCTCCTCTCGGCCTTATTTACCGTTGTTAGTTTTTTTGGAACCGGCGTGACCTCTGAAGGTTCTGGTGGGAGCAAACTCACCGAGTTTGTGACCAACCATATCTTCGGTTACATATACCGGAACATGTTTACGTCCATCGTGAACCGCAAAGGTATGTCCTACGAAATCCGGGAAGATCGTGGACGAACGGCTCCAGGTTTTAAGAACTCTTTTCTCGCCTGCTTTGTTCATTTCACGAACTCTTGCAAGAAGAACAGGCTGTACGAACGGTCCTTTTTTAACGCTTCTGCTCATTTCGTTTATCCTCCTTCTCGATTATTTCGCGTTGCGGCGTTTCACGATAAATTTATCGGATGCCTTGTGTTTGTTTCTGGTCTTGTAACCAAGTGCGGGTTTGCCCCAAGGAGTTACAGGACCCGGACGGCCGATAGGAGATTTACCTTCACCACCGCCGTGAGGATGGTCGCAGGGGTTCATTACGGAACCGCGAACGGTAGGTCTCCAGCCCATGTGACGCATACGGCCTGCTTTACCGTAGGAAACGTTTGCGTGTTCAACGTTGGAAACCTGGCCGATGGTTGCATAGCAGCCATTCGGAACATTGCGGAGCTCGCCGCTGGGAAGACGGATAAGAGCATATTTGCCTTCTTTAGCCATGAGCTGTGCCATGGTGCCTGCAGAACGAACAAGCTGTGCGCCTTTTCCGGGATAAAGCTCTACGTTGTGGATGAAAGTACCAACAGGGATGTTGACAAGGGGAAGAGCGTTGCCGGGGATGATGTCTGCTTCCGGACCGGAAGTAACTTTATCGCCGGGTTTCATTCCGTGAGGAGCAACGATGTATCTCTTCTCGCCGTCTTCATACTGAACAAGAGCGATGTGAGCGGAACGGTTGGGGTCGTACTCAAGAGTGAGAACGTCTGCCATCATTCCGGTTTTGTTACGTTTGAAATCGATAATACGATATTTGGTTCTGTTGCCGCCGCCACGATGACGAACGGTGATGCGGCCGTAGGAGTTACGACCGGAATGCTTCTTCATCGGTTCGAGAAGGCTGCGTTCCGGAGCTACCTTGGAAAGTCCAGAGTAATCGATAGTGGACATATCGCGACGACCGGGAGTAGTGGGGTTATAGAACTTAATAGCCATTCAGTCCGTCCTCCTTACAGCATACTCTCGAAGAACTCGATGCCCTTGGAGTCAGCCTTAAGGGTTACGATCGCTTTCTTCCAGTCAGCGGTTTTGCCGAAGTGAAGGCCAACTCTTTTGTTGCGGCCTCTCATGTTGATGGTGTTTACTTTTGCAACTTTAACGCCGAAAAGTTCTTCAACAGCTTTGGCAATTTCCTGTTTGTTTACGTTTTTCATTACACGGAAAGTGTATTTCTTCTGGGCAATAGCAGCCATGGAAGCTTCGGTGATGACCGGAGCGATAACGATGTCCTGTGCGGTCTTCATCATTTTGCATACACCTCCTCAAGTTTTGCAACAGCCTCTTTGGTGATAACAAGGTTATCATGGTTGAGGATGTCATATACGTTAATGGTGTTGGTAAGAGCAGTTCTTACACCGGGAATGTTGTGTGCGCTTCTGATAACGTTTTCGTTAACTTCAGGCATAACGATAAGGGTTTTGCCGTTTGCGCCAACATTTGCAAGGGTTTTTACCATTGCTTTGGTTTTGATTTCGTTGAGCTCGAGGTTTTCGAGAACGATCATTTCGCTTGCAGCAACTTTGCAGCTGAGTGCGGAAAGAAGAGCAACTCTGCGAACTTTTTTGTTGAGAGTGAAACGATATTTTCTCGGTTTCGGGCCAAGAGCTACACCACCGTGAGTCCACTGAGGAGCTCTGGTGGAACCCTGACGAGCATGGCCGGTGCCTTTCTGTCTCCAGGGTTTACGGCCACCGCCGCGAACTTCGGTTCTGGTCTTGGTGGACTGAGTACCGTGACGACGGTTTGCAAGATAATTAACAACAGCTGCATGCATTGCAACGGTGTTCGGTTCAATACCGAAAACGGCTTCAGAGAGGGAAAGAGTACCGACTTCTTCGCCGTTCATGTTCAAAACTTTAACGTCTAACATGTGTCTTTTCCTCCTTCATTATTTACGTGCAGATGCTTTCTGCGGGTTCTTGGAAATGGATACGGAAGTGTTTTTGACTTTCTGTTTCTTGACAGCAGCCATAACGCTTACGATTGCGCCTTTGGGGCCGGGAATTGCACCTTTGATTGCGATGAGATTGTTTTCTGCATCGATTTTAACAACTTCAAGGTTCTGAACGGTGGTGCGTTCTACACCGAAGTGACCCGGGAGTTTAGTGCCTTTGAAAACACGGCCGGGGTCAGAGCAGTTACCCATGGAACCGATGTGGCGGTGGATAGGGCCAACACCGTGGGTTGCGCGCATGCCTTTGAAGCCATAACGTTTGGTGGTGCCTGCGTAACCGTGACCTTTGCTCTTTGCGGTTACGTCAACTTTTTCGCCGATTGCGAAAGTGTCAACTTTGATGATGTCGCCTACATTTACAGCAGAGCAGTCATCAAGTCTGAATTCGCGGAGATATTTCTTCGCTGCGACATCTGCTTTTGCAAAATGTCCTTTAAGGGGTTTGTTGAGGTGTTTTTCGGTGATTTCGCCGTAGCCGATCTGTACGGATTCATAGCCGTCGTTCTCAAGAGTTTTCTTCTGAGTAACAACACAGGGGCCTGCCTCAACAACGGTTACAGGAATTACTTTTCCTGCCTGGTCAAAAAGCTGGGTCATACCAATCTTTTTGCCTACGATTGCCTTTTTCATTATTCTGCCTCCTATTGGTTATTGGTCGGTTCCGCATAAGCTTCGCGGATCGACATGACCTGCATGGTCGTTTTCGATTTCAGTCTTAATTAGAACTTGATTTCGATTTCGACGCCGGCAGGGAGCTCAAGACCGGTGAGAGCTTCAACAGTTTTGTTGGAAGGTCTCAGAATGTCGATGAGTCTTTTGTGGGTACGAAGTTCAAACTGCTCACGGCTGTCTTTGTATTTATGAACAGCGCGGAGAATGGTTACGATCTCTTTTTCGGTAGGGAGCGGAATAGGACCGGAAACGCGAGCACCAGTGCGCTTTGCAGTTTCAACAATCTTTTCTGCTGCCTGATCGATAAGCTGATGATCATAGCTCTTCAGTCTGATTCTGATTTTTTCTTTGACTGCCACTAAAATCGCCTCCTTAATTGATTCCCGATGACTCTGCACGGGGTGCGACCTTGTGAAACACATTCCACGCTCCCGTGTGTTTCACGTCTCATCATTAAAAAACGGAAATCCCCGCACCCTATTATATATTATATATAATAGACGCAAGTATCTCCGGACGCACGCACCTATAGCATAGCGCTATGGCACGCTTAATAACAAGACCCGTCGAACGCAGCTCATCACATACGCCGACACACATGGGTGTGCAGTATTTCTTGTCGCCCGGTTTAAAATCGGACATACTCTGCGGAAATTACCCGTCACACAGACGGCAACCTCCCGCTTCATCGCATATCGTGCGGACGCCTCACAAGTGATATGCTTGCACAGCATCCGCCTTGTTGCAGTCACGCAAGACATATTATATAATATGTCAAGCCCTTTGTCAAGCGTTTTTTCGTGATTTTTTAAGATTTTTTCATGTTTTTTTCGTAAATTTTCACGAAAGGCTTTTTGACACACCTTTCCGGGTGTTTCATATATATTTTACAGCATTTTCACCAAAAAATCAAGTATAAAATCTGCGAAATGAACAGTTTTTACATATGCAAATTTTCCCTTTGCCAACAACAAATAAAAGGAACACCCGAATTCGTGTGCGTATTATTTTGCAGTTCTGGAAACGTTTCCAAACATCCTTTTATATATATAATAATGTATAAAAGAAATACCGCCCCGGCAGCGAATAAAAGCATCTTCCATTCCGCAAAATATATTTCCCAGGAGCTTAAGTTTGCCTTATCCGAACAGACCGGATTCAGCATTTTCAGCCTTCGATCCCCAAGCATTGGAAAGACTTCTCCGGCAATTATCTGCAAAACTATAATTGAATAAGATAGCATCAAATAATCGGAAAACAAAAAAATCCGTTCTCTTCCCTTTTGGGAAAAGAACGGATTTTTCTCTCCTATTAAAAACCCGCCCGGATGGAGAGTTCCGGGCGGAGGATAGTTCAGTTACTTAACTAATACTGTATCAGTCAAAAATTATTTTTTGAGGGAAACAGCAGCAGCGGTTGCAACGGATACTACTGCGAGAGCAGCAACAACGCCTACAACGGATTCTGCACCGGTGTTGGGGTTGGTTTCGCCTTCAACAGCAGGAACTTCCATAACGATCTGATACTGACCGAGAGTGGAGTTGGAACCAGCGAGTTCAACTACTACGGGCTGATAAATGTCAGCAGTCATGTAGTCAACAACGATCTCTTTAACTACTTTGCCGTTTTTGAGAACATAGTAGGAGATGATGTCGTCTTCTTCAACCTGTTCGCCGAATGCTTCACGAAGAGTGAACCAGGTGTAGCCGGTTGCATATTTTACAGTGAAGTCGCCGAGAACAACCTGATCGCCATAGAATCCGAATTCGATAGCGTCTGCTTCGCCTTCATCGTATGCGAAGTTGCCGTTAAGGTCGGTGTAAGCGATGTCGGTGTAGTGTTTGAAGTTAACACCTTTCTGGCCAGCTGCGATAGCTTTGAGGGTTACGGTGATGTCGTCGCAAGCAATAACAAGGTTTTTACCAGCGATTGCACGGAATGCAGTGGTGGATACTACTGCTGCATCGTCTTCAGTACGGAGTTCAGGAACATCGTATTTGTCGTCGGTGAAGTTGTAGCCTTTGAGGGATGCGTCGTATTCAGAATAACCTTCATCGCCGCATACGAGGTATGCATCAGCAGTGTTTGCTGCCCATTTAACCTGTTCGTATTCGAAGATGGTTACGTCGTTGATAACGGTAAGGGTGCGGCTGTAGGTTTTGCCATCGAGTTTTGCAGAGATGGTAAGAGAGCCTTCTTTGTGTGCTACACCGTAGTTTTCAGCAACGGTTACTTTGATGATGTTGACGTTGGTCATGAGTCTGTAGCCATAGTAGGTTACTTTGCTTTCGCCGGGATAATCGGGATGACCATTGGTGTTGAAGTCTGCTGCATATGCTTTAGCAGTTTCATAGGAAAGGCCAGCGGTGGGGATATCTTTGCCCTGGCGGGTTACGCACCAGAAGATGTCCATGCCGGTTACTGCCATGGTATCAGGATTGTATTCTACGAGTTCAGCAGAGATGATGCCGTTGGTAGAAACTTTGATATCAGTGTAGGGTTTGTCTTCGAGAGCGATGTAGTAAGTGCCAGCGTCGGAAGCGTAGAGAACTTCGCCTTTTTCAACGGAAGGTACTACTGCTACAGGGATTTTGGATGCGCCAGTTGCTTTTTCTTCTTCGAGAACTACGAGACCGAAAGCAGAAACAGCCATGCTGAGAGCAAGAACGAGAGCAAGAACAAGAGCAAGAGCTTTTTTCATGTTTAGTTTCCTCCTAATTAATATTTTGTTTGAGCAATTATCAGAAAAGTCCGTCTCTCCAAATCGGACTCATCCAATCGTTTTTAATGTGATGTTTTTTCTGTTACAAACATATTACAAAGTTGTAACAATTTTCATCGACCATAATATACCACACCCAAATCCAGTTGTCAACATCTTTTTTACAAAAATATTGAAAAATGATGACAAAAGTTACAGTTTTGTAATATTTATGCCTAATTGGAATAAAAAACCTCCCTTGTTAAAGGGAGGGGGACCATCGCCATTTGGCGATGGTGGAGGGATTCATTCATTAATAATGTTTATAGTCCATAAAAAATCCCCTCGCCACTTTGGCAAAGGGCGTTTTTTTACTCCACCACTCTGTAATTCTGCGCGGCGTCCTCTTTGCGGGTGGATTCAACGATTGAAACCACCTGAACCTTAAGGGGCTTCATTCCGAGCTGGATTTCGATGATATCGTCCTCCTTGACCTCATAAGAGGCTCTGGCGACCTTTCCGTTGACGAGCACTCTTCCTGCGTCGCAGGCTTCGTTTGCAACGGTGCGGCGCTTAATAAGTCTTGTTACCTTTAAATATTTATCAAGACGCATATTATTCCTCCTTGATTTATAAACATCCCTTGAAACTGGAGCTGTCAGCAAAGATGAATTAAATGTTAATACTATTATATCAATAATCTATTTCCGCTTTTAACGGATTATCATAAATATACCGGCACATTTCCAAATATGCTTTTTCGTTCCTTATAATTATATCATTAAACGATTTCTGCCAACCTTTAAATCGGGTTTTATTTCGTGTATCTTTTTTGTTACACCGGATTTATAAAGGCCGACCACTTGTGAAAGTGTAGGGAACGGTCTTGACCGTTCCGCTTTCTCTTTCTTAATCACAATAATTGCGTGTATATGGTTTGGCATTATAACATATTTATCTATAAATACTCCACTGTAATGTTTCCCTATTTTCAAAAGCTCTTCTCTCGCTATTTTTCCGAAAATATTAAGATTGTCTGGTTTTCCAAATAACTCTTTTCTTTCTTCCGTGCAAATTGTTACAAAATAACAATTTGTTTTTGAATAGTCATATCCTGCAAGTCGCGTTAATTTTCTTTTTGGAAGCTCCATTTTGTTTCCTCTTTTTTCGGAACGGTCAAGACCGTTCCCTACTTTTTTGTTAAACAGAATCTACCAAAAATCCCCCGCCGAATCACGGCAGGGGAAGTTTTTTCTAAAAAATCGATTTGATTATTTAACTGCTTCTTTAAGAGCTTTGCCTGCTTTGAAGGAAGGAAGTTTGGAAGCCTGGATTTCGATTTCTTCTTTGGTTCTGGGGTTGATGCCTTTTCTGGAAGCGCGTTCTTTTACTTCGAAAGTGCCGAAACCGACAAGCTGAACAGCTTCGCCGTTTGCGAGAGCTTCGGTGATTGCTTCAAGAACTGCGGAAACAGCTTTTTCGCTGTCTTTTTTGGAAGAACCGATTTTGGTTGCAACTGCTGCGATAAGATCAGATTTAGTCATTTTAATTAACCTCCGTTTTTTTCAAGTACCTGCGGATCATCCGCGTTTTTGATTTGTTTTCTCTTTGGCTTTTTGCCAAAGGGCAGAAAGTTCTTCTCCCCTGTAATCGGAAAGGATTCTTCCTTCCTCTGCCGCAATTTCTTCCGCGGCGGCAAAACGCCTTATAAATTTCTCAGAAGATGCGGTAAGGCATTCTTCCGGTTCAAGATCCAAAGTCCTTGCGGCATAAACCGCGGAAAAAAGCAAATCACCGATTTCTTCTCCGCAGCGGAGAGCATTGTTCGAAACAATGGCTTCCCGCAGTTCCGAAACTTCTTCATCAAGCTTTCTCAGCGACCAGGCGATATCGAAATGATAACCGCCGGATTTTTCTGCCCGCTGCTGAAGCTTTGCCGAACGCATAAGCGCAGGAAGCTGCTTCGGAACAGCGCGAAGTGTTTCGCTTCCGGTTTTCTGTCCTTTGGTCTCTTTTTTGATTTCTTCCCATCTGTCCGCAACATCTTCTGCACGGCCGATGTTTTCCTCCCCGAAAATATGGGGATGGCGCACAACAAGCTTTTTGCAGATTTCGTCGCAGACGTCGTCAAAATCAAAATTGCCCTTTTCTTTTTCCATCTGGGTGTGGAACACGACCTGCAAAAGCACATCGCCCAATTCTTCCCGAAGCATCTTCGGGTCGCCAAGGTCGATGGCTTCAACCGCTTCATAAGTTTCCTCTATGAAGTTTTTTCTGATTGATTCATGTGTCTGTTCTCTATCCCAAGGGCAGCCGTTTTCGCTTCGCAGAAGCGACATGATTTCCAGAAGGTCCTCTATCGAATACCTTTCCTTTTTCAAAAAATCATTACCCACGGCGCGGCTACCCCCTATTCTATCGCAATAAATGGATTTTTTCAAGTACTTTCGCGATTTTTTCGCCCTTCGGAACCATTAAAAAATCTTTTTTTGTAATTCCTTTGGTCAAAAATACCGCCACAACATAAATTATTACCGCAACACCGATGGCGCATACGGTGGAAAGCCTTTCCGAAAGAAGAATATCGAAAAGATAATAGGAACCTTTTGCCCCGATTCCGCAAAGAACTCCGCAGAAAGCCGGAAGAATAAAGGTCGAATAAAGATTGATTTTTATCTGTGCATATTTATTAATAGATATAATATCTATTATCATTATTGTAATATAGCAAAGAAGAGAACCATAGGGCGCTGCCTGGATATTGATGGAAGGCACCGCCACGAAGATATAGTTGAAAACAAGTTTCACCGCCGCACCGATGAGCATGAATATAAGCGGAAGGCGCTCTTTCCCGATTCCCTGAAGAATGCTGTGGCAGGAAGCGCAGGTGCAGACAAAAACAACGGTTATTCCCATAACCTGGAGGAGAGGTGCGGCAATTTCCACTTCGTTCATGCGCAAAGGATAAAGCAACGCAAGAACCTCATGGCTCATTACCGAAAGACCGATTCCCGCCGGAATTGCAAGCAAAGTTGTAAGTCGAAGAACGGTATCGATGGATTTTTTGATTCTGTGGCGGTTATGGGTGGTCCATGCGGAAGCAACGTTCGGCAAAGCCGCCGTGCCGAAGGTCATGGCAATGGTGGGAACAAGGTTAAAAAGCGTAACCGGCATTCCGGAATAAACGCCGTAAAGGAAGTTCGGCACTCCCTCAAGCTCAAGTCCCTCCGGTAAAAGTCCTTCATACATCTCAAGAACCGTTATATGGTCAAGCCTTATGGCATATTCCATGCGGTTCATAAGAGAAACAAGGTCAATAAGGTTCGTGATATTGGTGGAAAGGGTTGCAAGACAAACCGGCACCGCAATAACCACAAGGGTTTTGAGGAGTTTTTTCTTGGGCTGCGCTTCCGGCGCATCAAGAAGTTCGGATTGTGTGATGCCGTCACCCTTTATATGATAGTGCAGCATCATATATATCATTCCCACCATGGTGGAAATCATAACACCCGCAATGGCAGCCGCTGCTGCAATCGGCGCAATGGCGGAAGCTTCCGAAAGTCCTTCCACAGAAAGTCCAAGGTCTATTCCAAGGAATTTTCCGCTTTCAGCCGCTTCGGAAAGTCCCCAGCTTGTTACAAGAACGGTAAGTGCAAGGCCGATTACGACCTTTACCACCGCTTCCACCACCTGGGAAATTGCCGTGGGATACATATTGCGAAGTCCCTGATAATATCCGCGGTAAGCGGAAGTCATGCAAAGGAAAAACACCGCCGGGGAAAGAACTATCACCGGAAGAAAAGCTCCCGGGTTGCCGCAAACGGTTCCCGCAAGGAATCTGCTTCCGAAAAGCATTATAAGGCTTCCGACAGTACCAGTCACAAGGAAACAGGTCATGGAAATCTGGAATATTCTTCTTGCGTCACGGAATCTTCCGAGGGTCATGCATTCGGAAACCATTCTTGCCACCGCAACGGGAATACCCGCCGTCGCAATGGTATAAAGGGGCGTAAAAATCATATATGCGGTGTTATAATAACCGAATCCTTCGCCGCCGATAATGTTCATCAGCGGAATTTTATAAACCGCCCCGATAATTTTAACGATTATCGCCGCCATGCTGAGGATAAGCGCACCCTGAAGAAAATTTTGTTTTTTGGAACCCAAATGCCGTCCTCCTTTCATCATAAAGTCAAAACAGTGACCGGAAAGCAATTCTTTCCGGTCACTTTAAAATCCTTTGTTAAACGGGAAAAATCAAAGCTGTTCAAGAATTTTGGGGAGATAATAGCTGATTTTATCGTAAACTTTGTTGATATCAATGGTTTTGTATTTTCCGTCGCGGTAAAGAACATCGCCTTCGACCATGGTAAGCACAACGTCGGAGGACTGTGCGGAAAATACGATGTTGGTAATAACGTCATAGCAGGGGGTAAGATGCGGTTTGTTGAAATCGAGAACAACAAGGTCCGCTTTGTTTCCTTTTTTGATGACGCCGGTATCGAATCTGCCCTGGGATTTTGCGCCGTTCACGGTTGCCATCTTGAAAAGTTCCTTCGGGGAAACATTATCCGCATCGCCGGTATTTCCGCGGCAGATCATTGCGGCAAGGTGCATTTCTTCCATGATGTTGAGGTTATTGTTGCTGGAAGCACCGTCGGTGCCGAGGCAGACGTTGATTCCCGCATCAAGCATTTTTCTGATGGGAGCAAATCCGCTTGCAAGCTTCATATTGCTGGAAGGGCAGTGAGTTACGGAAACTTCGGGATATTTTGCAAGAAGTTCGATATCTTCGTCCTCGACCCATACGCAATGAGCAAGGTTTACTCTGTTTTCGAAAATTCCGCAGGATTCAAAATATTTTGCGGTGGTCATTCCGCGGTTTTTCTTGCAGTTTTCGTGCTCGACCTTGGTTTCGTCCATGTGGATATGAAGGCGAACTCCGTTTTCCTTTGCATAAGCGGCAACTTCTTTTACCAGCGGTTCGGTGGAAGTATATTCTGCATGAAGGCCGAATTCTTCGACGAAGCGGCCTTTGCTGTGGCCGAATTTTTTCACCATTTCGTCAACCGGCGGGAAATATTTCTGTTTTTTAAGGGGGGTTCCGTCAAAGCAGATGGGCGGATTATCAAAATTGCATTTGATTCCGGATTCACGGACTACCTTTTCTGCAACAGCATCATAAAAATACATATCGCTGAAAGAAGTGGTTCCGCAGGCGATCATTTCTGCCATGCCAAGAAGTCCTGCCCAATAAATACTGTTTTCATCCCATTTGGATTCAAAAGGGAAAATCTTTTCATCAAGCCATCTGTGAAGCGGAAGTCCTTCGCCGTATCCGCGCATAAGACCCATTGCGGCATGGCAATGGTTGTTCACGAATCCGGGGATAAGAACTTTTCCCGCTCCGTCATAAACTTCACCATAGCCCCAATCGGGTTTTTCGGTGGAAATATAATCAATAACACCGTTTTTGGTGCCGATATAGGCATGTTCAACGGTATTGAAATTTTCGTCAATATAGGTTATGTCTTTGAACAGCATTTTATTTTTCCTCCTCCAGAACTCTTACGGCGGTGTGGATAAGCGCTTTGAAATCTTCCTTGATGGAAGCGCAGGTTTCGTTCACATCAGCACCGGAAAGCTTTTTGTTTTCAACTCCCGCCGCCATATTGGAAACAACGGAAATTCCGAGAACTTTTATGTTGCAGGCAGCGGCCATAATAACTTCCGGAACGGTGCTCATGCCCACAACGTCCGCGCCGAGAACCCTAAGCATTCTTATTTCCGCAGGGGTTTCGAACTGGGGACCGGGCATATATGCATAAACGCCCTGATGAAGTTTTTTTCCGTTTTCCGCTTCAAAAGCTCCCGCAACACGGTTGCGGAGATATTCGGAATAGGTATCGCTCATATCAAAAAAGCGGTTTCCGCCGAAAACAGAAGCATCTTCGCCGGTAAGGGGTCCTTCATTGAAGAATTTGATATGGTCGGAAATAAGCACAAAATCGCCGTTTTTGTAATCGGTGTTGATTCCGCCGGCGGCATTTGTGATTATGATTTTTTCAATGCCCATGGCCTTGAAAACGGCGATGGGATATGCGCATTCCTGCATAGAATTGCCTTCATACTGATGAAGTCTTCCGCTCATAACCGCAACAGGGATTTTATCAAGAGTTCCGATGATGAGAACGCCCTCGTGGTCCGGATTTGTCGTGGAATTCCAGCGGGGAATGTTCTTATAAGGGATTCTGGTTGCGTTTTCGATTTCCGCAGAAATGGGGTTAAGTCCGCTTCCGAGGATAACCGCGATTTTCGGGCGAACCCTGGTCTGGGCAAAAATATATTCGGCAGAGCCTTTAACCTGGTTATATGTCATTTATACTGCCTCCGTTTTCGGATTTTAGTCGATATTGATATCAAATTTCTGTTCTGCGGGAACTTCTTCCTTTGCGGGTGCTTCTTCACTTTCGATAACCGCGGCTTCTTCGACTACTTCGCCGTCATTTTCCATAACAACGATGGAAACTTCGACTTCTTCATCGGTGTCAAATCCCTCGGCATATTCCTCTTCCCAGTCCATTTCTTTTTCTTCCGGGGCAAAGGTGCCGTTTCTGATTGCGTTTATCTCTTCGTAAAGTTCTTCGATTCTTGCGAAGGCTTCATCAAGCTGTGCAACATAGCCGTTTGCTTCTTCAGAAACATCTTCGCCGTTCTTCATTCCGCCGTAAGTAAGTTCGCCAAGGCGCTGATAAAGGGAATTGATATGGCCTTTAATCTTGATTTTTTCTGCGCGGCGTTTGGAAATTTCAAAAGTTTCCTCCGCTTTTTTGCCAACCTGTTCTGCGGCGTTTTTTATATCGGAACCAAGTCCTCTGATGAAATCGTCAAATTCGGACATAATGATCTTTCTCCTTTTCGCAAAATTTTCCTTTTTAATTATATACCTCTAATATGCAAAAATCAACCGAGAAACTCCCTAAGAATCGAATCTTTCGGCAATTTTTTCGCATCGGCTTCATAAAATTCGGAAAGTTTTCCGCAAAACCCTTTTGCAATGCCGAAAAACGGCGAATCTTCCCCTATTTTCCCAAGCATTTCCGTAAGGGTTTTCACGAAAACCGAAGGTTCCGTTTCGATGGAACTGTCGATATGTATATCTGCTGAATCAATATATGGTTCAATATAAATCTTTTCGCCCTCAAGAACACTTTTCCATTGAACGAGAGTTTTTTCCGTGCTCCAGCCGCGGAAAAGTTCATCTCTCGTCATCCTTCTCATAAGCCGAACTTCCGCCGGGGAAAGAATCATTTTTCCGCCGCGGAAATATGCCTTTTCCGGCTCCACAAAAATCCGCATTATTCCTTCCTCCGGAAGATTTTCCGTCAGAAGGGGATTAAGGGCGTGGATTCCTTCGATGATGATAAGCCCCTTTTCACCGAGCTCTATTCTGTTCCATCTTTCTCCCCTGCGCTGATGCGGAAAATCGAAGGTTGGAAAATCCGCCCATCCTTCATCAAGAAGCCTGCGGAAGCATTCGTTTGCAAGGGCGGTATCAAGCCCTTCGATGCTTTCCATATCATAAGTTCCGTCGCTGTTAAGGGGCATATATCCCATTCCGAGGAGGAAATCATCAAGGGCAATATGCCTTGCTTCCCTTCCCAGAGAAGAAAGTTCTTCGCAGACCTTTTTGGTGAAGGTGGTTTTCCCCGAAGCAGAAAAACCGCAGAGCAGAACGATCTTCGCCCCGGAATCAAAAATTGCCTTCGCGGTGCTTTTAACTTCCCCCTCGATTCTTTCTTCCGAATCCGAAAGGGCTTTTTCTTCGTCCGTGCTCAAAAGCAGGTTTGCGTGCTCAACGTCGAACATCGCCTCAGAGAGGATATCTTTCATAAAAATCTTTCACCTGTTCTTTTCGTTCATTCATAAGGTCAAATCTGTCAATATATTCATACGGGAACTTGAAGTTAAATATGCGTTCGATCTTCGGGCCGTGGGGGTCTTTCATCTTCGTAACCCCGCCCGCACCGGTTGCAAGAATGGTATGGGTTTCGTCCATGATGAAAACGTTATAAATACCCTCTTTCCCCGGTTTGCAAAAGCCGGTGTTTTCAAGGGCTTCAACCGTACCTTTCTGGCGGTAAAGGTAATAGGGATAATACCCCGCTTCATCAAAACAGCGGAACGCGTGCTCATTCATCTCATCAACCGTTCTGCTGAGCATCGCACGGGCATCATTCACAAGATTCGCGCTTCTTTTTACGGTAAGGGTATGCAAAGTTATGTTTTCCGGGTCAAGTTCGAGCACAGAATCAATAGTTCTTCTGAACTTATCAAAATCATCGCCAGGAAGTCCGGAAATAAGATCCATGTTTATGTTATCGAATCCGAAACTTCTTGCCATATTGAATGCTTCAACAACGTCCTTTGCAGTATGTTTTCTGCCGATAAGTTCAAGAACACCGTCATCCATTGTCTGGGGGTTTATGCTTATGCGGCCGACTCCGTTTTTCTTCATGACCTCAAGCTTTTCCGGTGTTATGGTATCGGGTCTTCCGGCTTCCACCGTAAGTTCCCTGACACCGCTGAAATCAAAAGAACTCCTCGCCGTGCTCAAAACTCTGTCCATCTGTTCCGGCGTGAGCACCGTCGGTGTTCCGCCGCCCATATAAACCGTTTCAAGATGCAGTCCAAGTTCTTCCATGAGCACAGCCGTATCTCTCAGTTCTTCGCAAAGAAGGTCAACATACTGTGGAATAAGCTTTGCCGCCTTTTCGATTGCGTGGGAAGTGAAGGAACAATAGGAACATCTGCTCGGGCAGAAAGGAATCGAAATATATATGCTCACGGATTCCGGTTTTGAAAGCGCCCTTATGGCAGTTTCGTGCTCAGCGGTGCTCATAAGGAGATCCAGCTTTTCTTCCGAAACAAGGCGTTCTTTTTTGAATTTTTCGCGCACTTCTTCCGCAGAAAATCCTTTATCCATCATGGAAAGTGCAAGTTTCACCGGTCTTATGCCCGTAAGAGTTCCCCATTTCGGTCTTATTCCGGTTATTTCGGAAAGCATTTCGTAAAGGATATATTCCAGTTTCGCCGCCGGGTTTTCTTCTGCCTTTCCGGAAGAGGAAAGCTCCTTTCCGTCCATTTTTATGCGAACGGAAATATCATCGCCAAAAACGGAAGTATAGATAAAATCCTCCTCCGGAATGTCCTTTCCTTCATATATTTTAAGCTCCCTGCCGCGAAGAAACATGCGGCAGAGAGCTTCTGCTTCATAACGATAAGGGTGGGAATCAATAACAAGTATCATATTCCAAGACCCAATGCTTTTCTGAGATAGGGGTTTGCATAGCGTTCAAGATCAAGGGTGCTTCCGCTTCCGTGGGCAGGATAAAGTTCATAATCGCCCTCGAGGGAGCCGATCTTTTTAAGGGAGAGCTTCATATCCCTGAGGGAACCGCCGTAAAGGTCGGTTCTTCCGTATCCGCGGGCAAAAAGGGTATCCCCGGTGAAGATTTTTCTTCCGCAGATGATGCAGGCTCCACCCTTGGTATGACCGGGGGTTGCCATATATCTGAAGTCGAGGTCATCAAGCTTTACAATATCGCCGTCCGCAAAAAGCATATCCGGCTTTGTAACAACGCCGATTTCCTTATTGATAAGACCCGGATTAAGGCAGATATCCTCATCCTCCGCAAGAATTACGGATTTCATCTCCGGGAAGGTCTTTTTAAGCGCATTTACCGCCCCGATATGGTCAAAATGGCCGTGGGTAAGGAGCATGAATTTAGGCTTTGCGCCAAGTTCCTTTATTTTTGCGGCAATTTTTTCCGCCTCAAAACCCGGGTCGATGATTACCGCATGGTTCATATCGGAAGTTACGATATAGCAGTTTGTTTTAAGGGGTCCAACTACAAGTTCATGAATTTCCATTGTGTATCCTCCCAAAAAATTTATTTCCATTCATCGGTATCGAGAATAAGCGTAACCGGGCCGTCGTTTTGGATACGCACCTGCATATCCCCGCCGAAAACACCGGTTCCCACCTTCGTGACACCGTAAAATTTAAGCCTTTTGATAAAATATTCATAAAGCTCATTGGCCTGTATCGGCCTTTGGGCATTGATGAACGAAGGTCTTCTTCCGTGTTTGCAATCGGCGCAAAGGGTGAAGTTTGAAACAACGATAACTTCCCCGCCGACATCTTCCAGCGAAAGATTCATTTTATCGTTTTCATCGGTAAAAATGCGAAGTCCCGCAATCTTCGAGGCAAGAATATCCGCTTCCTCGGCGGTATCGTTTTTTGTAACGCCGAGAAGAACCATAAATCCCTTCCCGATTTCGGAAACTATTTTATCTTCGCATTCCACCGAAGCGGAAAGAACTCTTTGCAAAACAGCTTTCATTTGCTTTTTTCCTTTCGGTTTACATACGAACTACGCTGTCAACTCCGCGGATGCGTTTAAGCGCTTCGATGGTTCCGCGAAGCTGTTCAACGCCCTGGGTTTCGATGGTAAGACGAACTTCCGCCTGGTGGTCCGGAAGCTCCCTTGCAAGAAGGGTGTGCATCGGAACATGAAGGTTTGCAACAGTTACGGAAACATCCGCAACAAATCCGCTTCTGTCCATGCCGTGAACAAGGACATTGGTCTTATAAGTATCCTTGATGTTGTCGCTCCAGCTGGCGGTGACCCATCTTCCATCCTGCTCCTTATCCACAAGACCGTTTACGGCGGTTTTGCAGTTGCAGGTGTGGATTGTTACGCCGCTTCCGCGGGTGATATATCCGATGATATCATCCCCCGGAAGAGGGTTGCAGCAGTGTCCGAATTTTACAAGGCAGCCTTCAAGCCCTTCAACAATTACGCCGCTGCTGGCTTTTGGCTTGCGCTTTGGCTTAACAACTTCCGGAACAACTTCTTCCTGGGTTCTGTATTTCTTATTGTATTCCTCTTTTACCCAGGGAAGGATCTTCGACATGCTTATGCCGCCGTAACCGATTGCGGCATAAAGATCTTCGATGCTGTTGCAATGCTGGCGGCGGGCAATTTCTCCAAGGAATTCGGTATGGTCGCGTTCATTAAGGATAACCGCATTGCGGCGGAATTCTTTTTCAAGAATGATTCTTCCTTCCGCAATATTTTCGTCCCGGCGTTCCTTTTTGAACCAGCTTCTGATTTTCGCTCTCGCTCCGCTGGTTCTTGCAATGTTGACCCAATCCCTGCTTGGTCCGTGACCTGCGGCATTGGTGGTCATAATTTCGACTATCATGCCGGTTTTTACTTCCGTATCAAGGGGAACGATCCTTCCGTTGATTTTCGCACCGGTCATGCGGTTTCCGACCGCGGTGTGAATGGCATAGGCAAAGTCAACGATGGTTGAACCCACAGGAAGGTTTATAACATCGCCTTTGGGGGTAAAAACGAAAACTTCATCCATGGCGATATCGGTTTTTATGGTGCTTACGATATCCTCAACGTCGTCCAGTTCCTGCTGCTGTTCAAGCATCTGGCGAACCCAGGCAAGGCGTTCTTCAAGCTTATATTTTCCCTGAATGCCTGCCTTATATTTCCAATGGGCGGCGATACCGTATTCCGCTGTGTGGTGCATATCCCAGGTTCTTATCTGTATTTCAAAAGGAATACCTTTTTCGTCAATACAGGTGGTGTGAAGGGACTGATACATATTCTGCTTCGGGGTGGAAATATAATCCTTGAATCTGTCCGGAATCGGTCTGAAAAGATCATGCATAAGACCGAGCACATAATAACATTCAATTACCGTATCGCAGATTACGCGCACCGCATAAACGTCATAAATCTCCTCGAAGGATTTTCCGAGGGTATAAATTTTTCTGTAAATGCCGTAAACGCTCTTGATTCTTCCAGTAAGGGTGGCTTTAAAATCCTGACCGTCGAGGCGTTCTCTTATTTTGTGCTGAAGATGTTCAAGGAATTCTTTCTGTTCCTCTTTTTCAAGTTCCATTCTCTCCTCAATTGCTTTATAGCCGACCGGGTCGAGAATTCTGATGCAGCGGTCCTCAAGTTCTTCCATAATGGGACGGATACCGAGCCTGTGCGCCAGCGGAGCATAAATCTCCATGGTTTCGTGGGCAGTTCTTCTCTGTTTATCCGGGGGTTTCGCATCAATGGTGCGCATATTGTGAAGGCGGTCCGCAAGTTTTACAATGATAACACGCACGTCCTTTGCCATGGCGATCATCATTTTTCGGACGTTTTCCGCCTGGGCTTCCTCTTTGGAAACAAACTTGATTTTGCTGAGTTTGGTGACGCCGTCAACCATTGTGGCAACATCCGGTCCGAATTCTTTTTTTACTTCTTCAAGAGTAACCGAAGTATCCTCTACCACATCGTGGAGAAGCGCCGCACAGACAGTATCCGTATCCATGCCGAGCTGAACAACGGTAAGTGCCGCGGCAACCGGATGGATAATATAAGGTTCACCGGTGGCACGTTTTTGTTCGGCGTGCGCGCTTCTGGCGAGGGCATAGGCCCGCTCTATCTTTTCGATGTCATAACCTTTGTTGACGTCGATGGCATTTTTCAGTTCTGCAAAGTATTCGGGCATATTTTCACCGCCTTTCAATGTGTTTTAGGGGAATTATATGTTTCCTCTTTTTATTTTTTCAAGAAGCTTTGAATCTTCCATATTTACTTTCTGTGACTGGGGATTGAGGGTGATTTCTTCGGATTTTCCGTCGAATTTTCTCGTGATAAGCCCCATTTCCTCCATAATATCAAGGCAAAGGCGCATTTTGCAGGAATCCATGGGATATTCCTTGTTCTGCCCGGTGATCCTTCCGAAAAGAACGTCAAGTTCGCCCCTGAAGCTTGTGATATTTCTGATAAATCTGTAAACAACGGCAAAATCGTTGCGTTCCGGAATATCCTCTTCCGGAACCGGTTCACCGCGCTTGTATCCGTCATAAATAAGGTTTCCGCAGAAAAGTTTTTCCTGGCTGAGAGAGGAAGGGCGAATATCCCTTATCTTCACGGAAACTCTTTCTTCTCCGCCGTATTCGCTTACTTCACAGGTTGCGGCAACGTCAACTATTTCGCCCTGGGTATAGGGGAATTCTTCTGCCGTCATGCCGAAATAAACCGCATAGAAAACCATTCCTGCTTTTTTGAAGCGCAGACGAAGGTGTTTTCCGTTTCCGATGGGATAAATTCCGTCCACAAGAACCTTGCGGAACGCAAAAACCGGAACTTCGTTCGAAGCGCCGAAAGGTTCGAGAAGCTTCAGCGAGGAAATATTGTTTACGGTAAGTTCCGCCGGATCCATAACTTTATCGATTTTCTGGGTATAAACCGGCATCTGGAGGAAATTATTCGCGGCAAATTCGTTCACTGCTTTGCGGAATGCGTCGATTTTATCGGAATCAAGGCTCATTCCCGCGGCGAAAGGATGTCCGCCGTATCTTGTAAGATGCTCCGCCGCATAGCTTACCGCATCTATCATGGAAAATCCTTCAACACTTCTTGCGGAACCTCTTGCCTCGTCACCGTCACGGGAAATAAGGACGCAGGGTTTTCCGGTGCGCTCCACCACTTTGGAACATACGATTCCGATAACACCGTGGTGCCAGCCTTCCCCATCAAGAACAACAACTCTGTCGTTAAGGATATCTGCTTTTTCGATGAACATTGCATCAATATCCTTTGCAATTTCCGCTTCAAGCTGTTGGCGCTGGCGGTTCTGTTCGCAAAGGTCGGAAGCAAGCTGGTGCGCAAGTTCCTCGTCTTCGGTGGTAAGAAGTTCCGTTACCTGATATGCGGAACCAAGCCTTGCGGCGGAATTGAGCTTCGGCGCAATTCCGAATGCGACCATATCCGCGGTAAGCTGTTTTCCCGCAAGTCCGGTTTCTTCAAGAAGCGCCTGAAGACCCATATTGGCTGTTTCGCTCATAAGGGAAAGTCCCTGGCGCACAAGAATTCTGTTTTCTCCGGTAAGGGGAACGATATCCGCAACGGTTCCGATGCAGATAAGGTCGGCATATTGTTCCATAATTCCCCAGCCGTTGTCATTTTCAAGGGCGCAAACAAGTTTGAAGGCAACGCCTACGCCCGCAAGTTCCTTATATTCTCCTTCGCCGCCTTCATCTTCTCTGTGCGGATCAACAACCGCAACGGCATCCGGAAGAATCTCCCTCGGTTTATGGTGGTCGGTAACAACAACATCTATTCCAAGGAAGGAAGCATAATCTATTTCATTGATGGCGGAAACACCGTTATCGACAGTTACGATAAGGTCCGTTTCCTTCGAAGCTATATAATCAATCGCTCCTTTATTAAGTCCGTAACCTTCGGTTTCTCTGTCCGGAATATAATACCAGACGTCGCACCCGATGGAAGAAAGATAATCATAAAGAAGAACCGTTGCGGTCATTCCGTCGCAGTCATAGTCGCCGTAAACACAGATTCGCTCACCCTCATCAAGAGCTTCGTTGATTCTCTGAACCGCTTTTTGCATATCGCGGTATGCCATCGGGTCACTGAAAGGAATCTCCCTTGCGATAAAATCCTTTGCTTTTGCGGGGGTGTCAATTCCTCTTGCAACAAGAACTTCGCTGACAAGCGCCGGAACGCCAAGTTCATCCTCAATATGCTTTGCCTTTCCCGGGTTGCCGGTCAAAAGTTTCCATTTTTTCATCCCATAACCTCCGCAATCAAAACACTAATCCATTATAAATAAGAATATTTAAATAATTATAGCACCATATCCGCTTTTTTTCAATGAAAAGTTACAAAAAATGCCGCGGCAAATTATTGTTTAATTCAAAATCCTCCCTTGTCAAAGGGAGGTGGCATCGCGAAGCGATGACGGAAGGATTCATAATAAAAATAAAGAATCCCGCGGGATTCCGCGGGATTTCCTGCATTATTCTATTTATTCGCCTTCGGAAGAAGCTTCCGGGCTTGCTTCGCCTTCGGCATTTTCCGGATTTTCTGCATTTTCGGCGTCAGCCGCTTCCGCTTCCGCCTGAGCAAGTTCCTGATTCATTGCTTCCTGTTGGATAGCGTCATAATCAAGATACTGGGTCGGGTTCATGAACTGAATATCGGAAACTTCCAGATCCTCCGGAAGTTCATCGGCGGGGATATTTCTTACCGCTTTAACGGTGAATTCCCCTCTTGCGACTTTTTCAAGATCGTAATAAAGATATTTATCCGGAACGGATTCGGCGGAACCGTCCTCGCTTACGTTCCAAAGGGTTGTCGGCGCAACATATCCGACGATAAGGGTATAGATATTTCCGTTTTTCTGAATTTCAACCACTTCCGGAACATATCCTGCGCTTTGGCCAAGAACCGGAACGGAATAGATTTTGCTTTCCTCATCGTAGTTATAAGCGTAATCATAACCTTCGGAAAAGCTCTTGTGCTGAAGAGTGATTCCGCTTCCGTAAAGGCTTTTTGCCGCAACATCAAGATCCGATGCCGGAACAAGAAGGAAGCCGTATTCGTCATAATTATACTTGGTTTTATTTTCAAGAAGGGTTGACCAAAGAGCGGTTTTAAGGAGGAATTCCTCATCAAGCTGCTTCGGATCATCAAAAGTCGCCGGGTCGAACATCAGAAGAGGATAAATTTTCCATTCAAAAGCCTCTTTCTGGCTGGTATTATCAAGAACCCTTGCCCCGAGATTTATGAGCACGGAACAGAGAGAAATGGCTCCGATAAGTGCAAGCGCAATGAGCACGGCGCCGACAGTCGCTGCATACTTATGGGTTCTTCTGTGGTTTATATGTCTTTTTGCCTTTGCAAAAAGCGGTTTTTTTGCCGGAACGCTTTCGGTTTCTTCCGGTTCTTCATTTCCTTCCGCAGAAAGATCGACGATTATTGTTTCTTCGTCTTCCTCGTTTTCCGCATGAGCATCAGCTTTTTCTTCCCCGTGCTCATCTTCCTTTTCTTCCTGCTCGGTTTTCGGTTCATCATCTTCAGCCAAAACTTCTTCCGGTTCTTCCTTTATCTGAACGATCTCGTCACCGGTATCAAGCGCAACCACTTCGGTGATGACAAATCCGGAATCCGTTTCTTCCGAAACCGCAAGAATATCCGGTCCGCTTTTCTTTTTGCGGTGTTTTTTGTTTTTCTTTTGTTCGGTCTGTTCCTCTTCCTCGCTGAAAAAGCCCGCAAAGCTGTCTTCAAGCTCGGTTTCCGGGAATTTTGCTTCCGGCTGTTTCCAGCCGTTGTTTTTATCTGCCATAGTTTTTCCTTTCATATATGAAGCAATTAATATGCTTTTTCTCATTTATTCAGATTTATACACATTAATAATACCAAAAAAAGTTCCGGGATACAAGTATCCCCGAAAAATGTTTACATTATTTTTTCAAAAAAACGCTTGCCCTTATAAGAGCATAAATTCAAAACGCATTGCAGAACTTCGCAATCTGTTATATAATGATATCATAAAAGGAGATGATTTTTATGGCAGGAAAAGGCGGAAGAATATTTTTCCTTGATGAAATGCGGGCTCTTGCTCTTATTGGAATGATAATTTATCATGCCGCTTATGATCTTTATGCCCTTTTTGGGCTTGACTTCAATTTTTATTCCCCGGGCTGGGATACCCTTCAGATGGCGGTATGCTGCACTTTTATTGTAATAGCCGGGATTTCTTCCCGCCTTACCAAAAACGCGCTTAAACACGGTTTTGTGGTTTTCGGCTGCGGAATGCTTATGACTGTCGGAACATATTTTTTCATGCCCGATCAGGCCATCTGGTTCGGCGTTCTCCATTTCCTCGGTGCTTCCATGATGATTTATTATCTTTTCAGAAAAACCGTGAACAAAACAAATGCCCTTCTCGGTGCGGTGGTTTCCTTTGCGGTTTTCCTCTGTCTTTATGGGCTTCCTTCCGGAAGTATCTTCTTCGGCAATGTTTTTGTTCCGGATGAACTTTATTTCAGCAAATATCTCGGAATAATCGGTCTTCCGGGGCCCGGTTTCCGCTCTGCGGATTATTTCCCGCTTCTTCCGTGGTTTTTCCTCTATCTTTCCGGTTGCTTCATCGGAAAATATTTCAAGGAGCGTAAGATTCCTTCCTTTATGATGAAAAAGCACAGCGATTTTCTCTGCGCAATAGGTTCAAACACCCTTGCGATTTATATTGTTCACCAGCCCATAACCTATGCTCTTCTCTGGGCATTCTTCTGGGTTATCGAGAAAGGAAGCGCAGTATGAACCGCGAAACCACCTGCTGCTTCACCGGTCCCCGTCCTTTGCGCCTTCCCGAAAACGGAAACGAATCTTCGCCGGAAATTCTTTCACTTAAAAGGGATATCCGTTCAGCGGTTTTTGATGCTTATTACGAAGGCTTCCGCTTTTTTATGAGCGGCATGGCAGAAGGCTTTGACCTTTTTGCGGCGGAAACAGTCCTTGAAATGAAGGAGGATTTTGATGGAATCTGCCTTGTGGCGGTTCTTCCCTGTTCCGATTCAAAAAGCCGCCATTCCGCAGCGATAACTTCCCGCATCGAAAAAATTTTAAGCAGAGCGGATTTCGTTTTTTCCGTAAGCGAAAACTATTTTTCCGGCTGCGAACTTATCCGCAACAGATATATGGTGGATCATTCTTCAAGAATAATAGGATATTATAACGGCCTTTCGAACGGCACCGCCCATTGCTGGAAATACGCCCTTGAAAAAGGCCTTGAAACGGTAAATCTTTATGAGAGCAAATTCTAATCCAAGCGGACTTTTTGCCGCACTTCTTGCGCTTTTTGTTCTTTTTGTAAGCGCCGTTCTTTATGAAGGCGGCTTCATCTCCGAAAAAACCTATAACGAAATCATCGGTGCGCTTAATCCCGGAATATCTGAAGAATATGATTATTCCGTGCATTTCATCGACGTCGGGCAAGCTGAATGTATTCTTATCCGAACTCCCGAAAAGAACGTATTGATAGATGCCGGTGACGTCGGTTCCGAAAAAACGATCAAAAATTATCTTTATACCGTCGGCATAAGGCGCATTGATATTTTCATCGTCACCCATCCCCATTCCGATCACATCGGTTCCGCCGCGGGAATAATAAAATCTTTTCCAATCGGCGAAGTTATAATGCCGAAGATTCCTTCGGAATATCTTCCCACCTCTTCCGTTTTTGAAGATTTTCTTCGCGCTCTTGATAAAAAGGGCTGCAAAGTTTCTTATGCAAAGCCAAAAACGGTTTTCGAACTGGGCGAAGGAACGCTCGAAATTCTCTCGCCTTCCGGCGATATGGGCGATAACCTCAATAATTATTCCGTGGCATCAAAATTCACCTTTGGCGAAACTTCGTTCCTTTTCACCGGTGATATGGAATCTTCCGCCGAAAAAGCCCTTGTCGATTCCGGCGCGGATATTTCCTGCACCGTTTTAAGTGCCGGTCACCACGGAAGCTTTACTTCGAATTCCGAAGAATTCCTTGATGCCGCAAATCCGCAATATGCGGCAATTTCCTGCGGATTAAACAATGATTACGGCCATCCCCACCGGGAAGTTCTTTCCGCCTTCAAAAACCGCGGAATAAAATATTACAGAACCGATTTTGAATCGCACATAGTTTTTTACACCGACGGAAAAACTATCACCGTAAAAACAGCGAAATGAGATGATAAAAACGGAAATTTATAAGCTTGACCGCATCGAAGACGGCATCGCCGCAATTGAAACGCCGAATGGCAGAATTGAACACCAAAAAGCGGAAGTTTTGCCCGAAGGAGCAAAATCCGGCGATTGCTTTACCTTTGAAAACGGAAGATTTATTCCGGCAAAAACCGAAACCGAAAAACGCCGAAAACTTATTTCATCCCTCCTTGATGAAATAATTGCGGAAAAATAAATATATTCCCCGCTGTATGGCTTTTTTATAACCTTTCAGCCCTTTATCATCACAAATCGGACACTATATGATGATAAAATGCAAATCAGCAGAAAAGGAAAGGATGTTTCTATCAATGAGCAAGATTCTTATTGTTGATGACGAACTTCGCGTTCGCGACCTTATCAAAAAATACGCGAAATTTGAAGGATACGATGTAAGCGAAGCAGGAACTGGACTTCAGGCTCTTGAACTTTGCCGCAGCCATGAATTCGATATCATAATCATGGACGTTATGATGCCGGAACTGGATGGTTTTTCTGCCTGCCGCGAAATCAGAAAATTTTCCAACGTTCCGATAATCATGCTTTCCGCCCGGGGCGAAGAATATGATAAAGTTCACGGCTTCGAATCCGGGGTCGATGATTATGTGGTAAAACCCTTTTCCCCGAAGGAACTTATGATGCGCGTTGGCGCTATCCTTAAACGCGGCGGAATTACCCTTCCCGAATCGAAGGAAATTTTCCAGCACGAAGGCCTTACAGTTGATTTCACCGGAAGGCTCGTCACAGTTGACGGAAAACACGTCGATATGTCCCCGAGGGAATATGACCTTTTCTTCTTCCTTGTAAAAAATCGCGGAATCGCCCTTTCCCGCGAAAAACTCATCAATGAAGTCTGGGGATACGACTTCCTCGGTGACGACAGAACCATTGATACCCATATAAAACAGCTCCGAAAAGTTCTTGGCCCTTACAGCAGCTGTATTTCCACCCTGAGGGGAGTTGGATATCGTTTTGACGAGTGATAAAGTTTCAATCCGCTGGAAGCTTTGCAAATATTTCATTATTCTTGCGGTAATTCTTCTTATAATTCTCTGGTTCATGCAGACTGTCTTCCTTGATGGCATATATGCGTTTTATACCCGTGAAACCATGAAAAGCCATTCAAAAACCATTGCGGAAAACATCGATAATCCGGAACTTAACAGCCTTTTGATTTCCATAAGCCAGGAAAACGAAATTTCCATCTATCTTCTCAACGAAGACGGATACATAAAAAGCGCAACAGAACGTTCCACCAGCGTCCGAGTGAATAAGGCTGCGCAGGGTATGTTTGAATATTGGGATCTTGCTTCCCAAAACGGCGGAACATATATGACGGAAGTGGAATCTTCCGGGGTTTTTACCGATAGCGGAACCGCCCTTGAATATGACCCGACCCTTTTCGTCGGAAACGTTCCCGGCAAAAACACCTATCACAGCTTTATTATTGCAACGGAAGTGGTTTCCTCCTCCGGGGAATCTTCCCTTCTCGTTCTTCTTTCAAGGCTTGAACCCATCTCTTCTATGGGTGAAGTTCTTCGGCTTATTCTTATAATCGCAAGCTTTTTTGCCCTCGGCGCAGGTATAATTCTTGCATTTCTTGCTTCAAAAGGGCTTTCAATGCCAATAAAAAGGCTTTCGGATTCCGCAAAGGAACTTGCCACCGGGGATTATGAAGTTGTTTTTGAAGGCGGCGGCTGCAGCGAAATAACCCAGCTGAGCGATACCCTTAACAACACCGCACGCCAGCTTCGCAAAACAGATAAGCTCCGCAAAGAACTTCTTGCAAACGTAAGCCACGACCTTCGCACCCCTCTTACCATGATCGGCGGTTACGGCGAGATGATGCGTGATATTCCCGGCGAAAACAATGCGGAAAACATCCAGATAATTATTGACGAAACAAAGCGCCTTACAAAGCTTGTCAATGACGCCCTCGATTTTTCAAAGCTCCAGAGCGGAACTTTTAATTTCCATCCCATGGTCTTCTGCATAACGGATGAAACTTCCGATATTGTAACGCAGTTCGAAAAACTTTCCGCCGGAAAAACAAAAATCAGTTTCATCGAAAGCGGCGATATCTTCGTCAAAGCGGATGAAGTTCTTATTTCCGAAGCAATTTATAACCTTATCAATAATGCCGTTATTCACGGCGGCGAAGATACCACCGTAATAGTCCGCCAGACCGTAATTGATAAAAAAGTGCGCATTTCCGTAATCGATAACGGCCGCGGAATCCCCGAAGAGATGCTCGAGGATATCTGGGAGCGTTATCAAAAAGGAATGGGCGGCGGAACCGGACTTGGCCTTGCGATAGTAAGCACTGCAGTAAAAATGTGCGGCGGAACCTGCGGAGTTGAAAGTAAACTCGGCAAGGGAAGTGAATTCTGGATCGAGCTTCCGGTTTTTGAGGAATAAATTATTACAGCAAAAAAATCCCTCCGGATTTCCGGAGGGATTTTTCATATCCATATAAAACTTTCTTTCGGGTCGCGCTTTTTATAAATTTCTTTAAGCTCTGCGATGACTTCTTCCTTCGATCTTATGAATCTTTCATCGTGGCTGATGAGGAAGTATTTTGCCGAAAGGTTTTCGAGCACAGCAATCTCCTCTTTGAGCACGGAAGAGTTATAGCAAACCCTTCCCTGCTTCATTGTCGCATAAGTTGCGTCGCCCAGAAAGGCATAATCACCTGTTTCCAGCCCAAGGGACCCTTTCGCATGACTTGAAGGGAGCGGGAAAATATGAAGCTTTATGCCGTCATCAATGAAAATGTCCTCATCAACAACATTCCCAAGCTTTGCATATTTAAAGGTGTTGGCTCCAAGGTAAACCTCATTCAGTTTTACGTGCTCAAGATTCCCCATGTGGTCCGGGTGAAAATGCGAAATAACCGCATTTTTCCGTTTTTTTATTCCGTTAAGAAATTCCGCCGCGGATTCATCCGCACCCAGATCGAAAATCCAAAGGAACTTTTCCCCTTCGATAATGCCGATATCCGCGGAAAGAGGATTTTCTGAAGCCTTTATATATGAAATATGCTCGTTTATTCTTATCATGTGCTCGTTTTTCATGTGTTCGGATTCCCCTTAAAACGCATGAGCATCGGTCGGAGTTCCGAAGCAAGATAAAGTGAACCCGCAACTACAAGTGCCTCGTCGTTTTGAAGATTTTCGAGGGTTTCCGCAAGGGCTTCCTTCGCATTTTCCTTTGCGGTAACATTTTTGCAGTATTTCCCCGCCATTTCCGCAAGTTTTTCCGGCGAAACCATTCTCGGGTTCTGCACCGGAACGGTTATGACGTGCTCAAAGCAGGGTGCAAGTTCCGCCATGACGGATTCGCAGTCCTTATCCGCCATCATTCCGCAAAGCAAAGTACGCTTTCGGGGAAGAAATTCCTTCACGTTCGCCGCAAGAGCCTTTGCCGCCTGGGGATTATGAGCACCGTCAAGTATCACAATCGGTTCTTTCGAGCACAGTTCAAACCTTGCCGGGAACCTTACGGCCGCAATGCCTTCCACAAGATGCTCATCCTTGATCACAAAATGTTTTTCCCGAAGAATGCTTACCGCGGAATAAACAGTCAGAAGGTTGTTTATCTGGTGTCTTCCGCCAAGGGAAAGGGAAAGTTCCGTTTTCCCGACAAGGATATCCATTCCCGAAACATCGCAGGAAACGATTTTTGCCCTTCCGGCGGCACCGGTAACAAAGGTTGCGTCAAGTTCATTACATTTATTGAGCATTACGGTAAGAGCTTCCTGCTCCTGCCCCGGAGAAGTGAGCAAAGTGCAGCCCGGACGCAGAATTCCGCATTTTTCTTCGGTAATTTTAGCAATGCTGTCGCCAAGAATTTCCATGTGGTCAAGACCGACGGCGGTTATGATCTGCAAAACCGGTTCCGAAACGGTATTTGTCGCGTCAAATCTTCCTCCCATTCCCGCTTCGAGCACCACAAAATCGCAGTTTTCTTCCGCAAACCAAAGCATTGCGCAGGCTGTGGTAACTTCAAATGCATTGAGCATGATTCCCTGCTCAAGAAGAGCATCCGCTTCCTTTTTTACGGTTTCGGCAATCTTCGCAAGGCGCTTTTTGCCGATCATTTTTCCGTTTATCATCATGCGTTCGCGGAATTCGAGCACATAGGGGGAAATATATCTTCCGGTTTTATAGCCCGCGGTGCTCAGAACCGAAGCAAGCATCGCAACGGTGGAACCTTTTCCGTTCGTTCCCGCAACATTAATGCTCCTCAGCTTTTCCTGCGGATTCCCAAGCCTTTCCAGAAGCATTTTCATTTCTTCAAGGGAAGGCTCTCTTTTAAACCTCGGAAAATTCGCTATATATTCAAGGCTTTCTTCATATTCCATTTTTGCCTTTCCCCTTTCTTCGCTAAAATGTTTGAGCCGCCGAAAACGGCGGCTCTTTTTTTATTATTTCATTGCTGCGATGGATTCTTCAAGTTTCGCAAGTTTTTCCTTAAGTTTTGCAAGGCGGTCGCGTTCCGCGGCAACAACGTTTTCCGGAGCTTTGTTCACAAATCCGGGGTTATTAAGTCTTGCTTCAAGGCCTTCTGCCTGTTTTCTGCACTGTTCCATCTCTTTGTTAAGGCGCTGAATCTCTTTTTCCATGTCGATAAGTTCCGCCATGGGGATATAGATTTTAGCGGCATCGGTGATGACCTGAACAGCGCCTGCTTTATCGAATTCTGCGTTGATTTCCACTTCGGAAGCGGAAGCAAGCTTCATAAGGAAGGGTGCGCCCTGTTCGAATACTTCTGCGGATTCGGTTTCAATAAAGAGTTTTGCCTTTTTGGAAGGCGGTACGTTCATTTCTGCGCGGCGGTTACGAATTGCTTTGATTGCATCCATAACTTTGGTGAAGTCCTCTGCCTCTTCGGTGAAGCAATGCGCTTCGTCATATTCGGGCCATTTTGCAACCATAATGGAATTGCCTTCGTGAGGAAGTGCCTGCCAGATTTCTTCGGTGATGAAGGGCATGAAGGGATGGAGAAGTTTGAGAACGCCGGTGAGAACATAGACGAGAACTCTTCTTGCGGAATCGGCGGATTCGCCCTGAAGTCTTGCTTTTGCAAGCTCGATATACCAGCTGCAGTAAGTATCCCAGATGAAATCGACGATTTTCTGTTCTGCAACGCCGATATCGTAATTTTCGATATTTTCGGTGGCAGCTTTTACAAGGTCGTTATACTGGGAAAGAAGCCATTTATCTTCAAGAGCAAGTTCTTCGGGAAGTTCGGTTTCGTTGAAGTCTTCCGGAAGGTTCATAAGAACAAATCTTGCGGCGTTCCAGAGTTTGTTTGCGAAGTTGCGGCAGGAAGTTACCTTTTCATCGGTGAAGCGGGTATCGTTACCTGCGGAAATTCCGGTTACAAGAGCAAGACGAAGAGCATCCGCGCCATAAGTATCGATAATTTCAAGTGGGTCGATGCCGTTTCCGAGGGATTTGGACATTTTTCTGCCAAGGGCATCGCGAACAAGTCCGTGGATAACAACGTCGCTGAAAGGTTTTTTGCCGGTATAGGCAAGTGCGGAGAAAATCATTCTCGAAACCCAGAAGGTGATGATATCATATCCGGTAACAAGAACATTGGTGGGATAGAAATAGTTGTATTCGGGAGTTTCTTCGGGCCAGCCCATGGTGCTGAAAGGCCAGAGTGCGGAGCTGAACCAGGTATCGAGAGTATCCGGGTCCTGATGGATGTTCTCGCTGTGGCAATGTTCGCAGCAAGTGGGTTCGCCATCAATGCAAAGGGTTGCTTTGCCGCAGTCGCTGCAATACCATACGGGGATTCTGTGTCCCCACCAGAGCTGACGGCTGATGCACCAGTCGCGGATATTTTCCATCCAATGGAAATAGTTTTTATCGAATCTTTCGGGAACGAAGCGTACTTCTCCGTTCTTTACGGCTTCGATGGCGGGTTTTGCAAGTTCCTTCATTGCTACAAACCACTGGAGAGAAACTCTCGGTTCAACGGTGGTGTGGCAGCGGTAGCAGGTACCTACGTTGTGTTCGTGGTCTTCAACGCGAACAAGGAATCCGCCTTCTTCAAGGTCGGCAACGATGGCTTTTCTTGCGTCATAACGGTCCATGCCGGCATATTTGGGATAATCTTCGGTGATTTTTGCGTCATCGGTCATTACGTTGATGACGGGAAGATTATGGCGAAGGCCAACTTCAAAGTCGTTGGGGTCGTGTGCGGGAGTGATTTTTACAACGCCGGTACCGAATTCCATATCGACATATTCATCCGCAACAACGGGAATCTCTCTTCCTACAAGGGGAAGGGTTACGGTTTTTCCGATATACTGGGTATATCTTTCGTCTTTGGGGTTTACCGCAACGGCAGTATCGCCGAGGAGGGTTTCCGGACGGGTTGTTGCAAGTTCAAGCCAGCCGCTTCCATCGGTAAGCGGATAGCGAAGATGCCAGAAATGACCTGCCTGATCCTCATATTCAACTTCTGCGTCGGAGATAGAAGTTCCGCATTTGGGACACCAGTTAATGATGCGTTCGCCGCGGTAGATAAGGCCTTTGTTATAAAGTTCCGCAAAAACCTTGCGGACAGCTTTGGAACAGCCTTCATCAAGGGTGAATCTTTCACGTTCCCAGTCGCAGGAGCAGCCAAGGGTTTTGAGCTGTTTAACAATGGTTCCGCCGTAATTTTTCTTCCAGTCCCATGCTCTTTCAAGGAAGCCTTCGCGGCCGACATCGTCTTTGGAAAGGCCTTCGGCTCTCATATTTTCGACGATTTTAACTTCGGTTGCGATGGAAGCATGGTCTGTGCCGGGCATCCAAAGGGCTTCATAGCCCTGCATTCTCTTCATACGGATGAGAATATCCTGAAGGGTGTTATCGAGAGCATGACCCATATGGAGCTTACCGGTGATGTTTGGCGGGGGAATTACGATTGTGAAAGGTTTTTTATCTGGGTTTACTTCTGCATGGAAATAGCCGCCGTCGAGCCAGAACTGATAGGTGCGTTTTTCCACCTGCGCAGGGTCATAGGTTTTTTCAAGTTCTTTGCGCATTGATTTTTTCCTCTTTCTTATATTATTTCCGTTTCTCTTTTGGGAAAAATAAAAAAACTCGTCCCAAAGAAAATTTCTTTGAGACGAGCTGTAATATCACAAACCCGCGGTACCACTCAAATTGCATCTGCCTTATCGGCAGATACCGCTCTTCGGGGCATCGGATCTGCCCCATGGCACTTACGCAGCCTTCACGGAAGGGTTCTAATCGCCTTTTCGGTTTTCTTCCCTTCGGCTCCGGAGCTACAGCACAAAGCAGCCAATTCCGGCTTTCACCAACCGCCGGCTCTCTTTTAAAATGGCTTTGCAATGCGCACTCTCCATCATTGCCTTTTAGATAACATAAGGATTATAACACTCCGTTATTTTATTGTCAAGATAAATTATTGTTTATCTCATTAAGCCCCCTTGTGCAAAGGGGGCTGGATTTTTTAACCGCTTGCGGTTAAAAAAGACTGGGGGATTCTTTCTTTAAACACAGATATTTTTTATAATGAATCCATCCACCATCGCCATTTTGGCGATGGTCCCCCTCCCTTTGACAAGGGAGGTTATTTTGCTAAACAGCAAAAGTAAAAAAACAGCACCGCAAGCGGCGCTGCTTTTTTATTGAATAAATTATTTGCCTTCTGCCATAGCTTTTGCTTTTGCAACAGCGTCTTCGATGGTACCAACGAGGAGGAATGCGCCTTCCGGAAGGTTATCGTGCTTGCCTTCAAGGATTTCGTTGAAGCCGCGGATGGTTTCGGAAAGGGGTACGTATTTACCTTCGATACCAGTGAACTGTTCCGCAACATGGAACGGCTGGGAAAGGAATCTTTCGATCTTTCTTGCACGGGAAACGATAAGTTTCTGGTCTTCGGAAAGTTCGTCCATACCGAGGATTGCGATGATATCCTGGAGTTCCTTATATTTCTGAAGGATTTCCTGAACTGCACGGGCGGTTTTATAATGTTCCTGGCCAACTACGTTCGGATCGAGGATTCTGGAAGTGGAATCCAGAGGATCAACTGCGGGATAAATACCTTTTTCCGCAATGGAACGGGAAAGAACGGTGGTTGCATCAAGGTGCGCAAAGGTTGTTGCCGGTGCGGGGTCGGTAAGGTCATCCGCAGGAACGTAAACAGCCTGTACGGAAGTGATGGAGCCTTTCTGGGTGGAAGTGATTCTTTCCTGAAGAGCGCCCATTTCGGTTGCAAGGGTGGGCTGATAGCCAACTGCGGAAGGCATACGGCCGAGAAGTGCGGAAACTTCGGAACCTGCCTGGGTGAAACGGAAGATGTTGTCAATGAAAAGAAGAACGTCCTGTCCTTCCTGATCACGGAAATGTTCCGCCATGGTAAGACCGGTAAGAGCAACTCTCATTCTTGCGCCCGGAGGTTCGTTCATCTGGCCAAAGACGAGGGCGGTTTTTGCAAGAACGCCGGATTCTTTCATTTCATAATAAAGGTCGTTGCCTTCACGGGTTCTTTCGCCTACTCCGGCAAAAACGGAAATTCCGCCGTGCTCGGTGGCGATGTTGCTGATAAGTTCCTGAATAAGAACAGTTTTGCCAACGCCTGCGCCGCCGAAAAGACCGATTTTACCGCCTCGGGTATAGGGGCAGATAAGGTCAATTACTTTGATACCGGTTTCAAAAATCTCCGGTTCGGTTTTCTGTTCCGCAAAAGTCGGTGCGGGCTGGTGGATTGAAGCCTTGGGGCTGTTTTCGGCATCCATTTCAATGCCGTCGATGGGTTCGCCGAGGACGTTTACCATTCTTCCGAGGGTAACTTTGCCAACGGGAATGGTGATGGGGGCGCCGGTGTTCACCGCTTCCTGTCCGCGTTTAAGTCCGTCGGTGGAATCCATCGCGATACATTTTACGACGTTATCGCCCATGTGCTGAGCAACCTCAACAACAAGGCGTGCGCCGTGGTTATCTATTTCGATTGCGTCGTTGAGCTTCGGAAGCTCGCCTTCTTCAAATTTAATATCAACGACCGGGCCGATAACCTGAACGATTTTACCAATATTGTTCACGAATTCGTATCCCTCCCTGATTATTTGTTTTTATAGAGCTCAAGTCGGGCAATGGAACGATAAAGAGCCTGTTCAGCTCTGTTTTTATCAATGCCCTCGCCGCCTCTGAGCCTTTCTTCGGCGCGTTTTTTCGCTTCTTCTGCGCGCGCGAAGTCGATATCTTCCGGTTTTTCGCCCGCTTCAACTATGATTACCGCGCTGTTGTCGTGAACGACGCAGTATCCATCGAAAAGGGTGGTTCTTCTTTCTTCACCATTGGGAAGGTTAACAACAAGGGTTCCGGTGCCCACTGCGGCAGTCATGGGAATATGATCCGCCAAAACCGCAAATTCGCCGTTTTCGCCCCTTGTTTTGACGATGAAGCTTTTTGCCTCGCCGTCAAAAAGAACTCCGACCGGGGTTATTGCTTTTAATTTTATAAGTTTATCACTCATCGTAACAGACCCCCTTAACCTATGGCGTTGGCGCCGCTGACGATTTCGGTGATCTCCTGGGTAATGGCACCCTGTCTTGCACGGTTATATGCAAGGCTGAGATCCGCGATGATTTCATCGGCGTTGTCTGTTGCGTTTTCCATGGCCATTCTTCTGCTGGCAAGTTCGCCTGCGGCACTTTCAAGCAGCGCACCGTAAACGGCATTGTCGATATAGGAAGGAATGAGCATATTCGCAAGATATTCCGCGGAAGGTTCGAAAATCATGTTTTTCGCCGTTTCCGTTCCGAAGATTCCGCTTTCGGGTCTGTATTCGCCTACGGCGGTTTCGGTATCGATTTCATCTTCCTTGCTGGCAAGTTCCTCTCGAGAAAGAGGAAGAAGCTTTATCATGGTGGGCTTTTGTGAAATCACGGAAACGAAACGGTTATACATGATATAAACATTGCCGACTTTTCCGTCAAGGAAAAGGGTCGTTACCGCTTTTCCGATGCGGCTTGCGGTACCGAAATCCGCTTCGTCGCTGTTTCCGATATAGGAACCGAGAATTTCGTAATTTCTGCGTTTGAAATAATCAAGTCCCTTTGCGCCGGAAACCATTACGGCAACTTCCTCGCTTCTGTTCATCGCTTCGGCGGTGAATTTGAGAAGCCCGGAGTTGAATCCGCCTGCAAGGCCTTTATCGCTTGTTACGACGATATAAAGGTCTTTTTTGCAGTCGTTCGCTTTAAGAAAAGCGTTGGGTTCTTCTCTTTCAAGAGCGCCGGCAATCATATGCATGGTTTCGATGACGTAATTGGTATATTCCCTTCTTGCGTCAGCCTTCATTCTTGCATTGCGGAGCTTTGCGCTTGCAACAAGCTGCATGGCGTGAGTGATCTGTTTTGTGGAAGTGACACTTTTTATGCGTCTTTTTATATCACGCATGGAGTCAGCCATAAATACACCTCTGCATTACTTGTTTTCTTCAGCCATGAAGGTTGCTTTAAATTCTTCAACAACGGCTGCAGTTCTTGCCTGCATATCCTTATCGAAGTTTTTGGTGGTCTTGATTTCCTGAAGAAGTTCGGGATAGCGATATCTTGCAAATTCGATAAGTTCTTTTTCAAAACGCTTGATATCTTCGACGGGAATATCGTTGGTGTGGTTATCGGATACCGCGAAGATAATAAGAACCTGGTCTTCAACTCTCATGGGAGCATACTGATCCTGTTTGAGGATCTCGACAATGCGTTTTCCTTTTTCGAGCTGTGCTTTGGTTTCTTTATCAAGGTCTGCGCCGAACTGTGCAAAGGAAGCAAGTTCGCGGTACTGCGCATATTCGATACGCAGAGGACCGGCGATCTTCTTCATGGATTTGATCTGTGCGGAACCGCCTACTCGGGAAACGGAAATACCCGGGTTTACCGCAGGGCGAACACCCTGGTTGAAAAGGTCGGTTTCAAGGAAGATCTGACCATCGGTAATGGAAATTACGTTGGTCGGAATATAGGCGGAAATATCGCCTGCCTGGGTTTCGATTATGGGCAAAGCGGTGATGGAACCGCCTTTTTCGAGTTTCGCTGCTCTTTCAAGCAGACGGGAATGGAGATAGAAAACGTCGCCGGGATATGCTTCACGGCCCGGAGCACGTTTGAGAAGCAGAGCCATGGAACGGTATGCAACCGCGTGCTTGGAAAGGTCATCATAAACGATGAGCACGTCTTTGCCCTGGTCCATGAAGTATTCCGCGATTGCAACACCGGAATAAGGTGCAAGATACTGAAGAGGTGCCTTTTCGGAAGCGGTGGAAGCAACAACGATGGAATAATCCATTGCGCCTGCTTCGGTAAGCTTCTGAACCATCTGTGCAACGGTGGAAGCCTTCTGGCCGATTGCAACATAGATGCAGATTACGTCCTCGCCCTTCTGGTTGATGATGGTATCGATTGCAAGTGCGGTTTTACCGGTCTGGCGGTCACCGATTATAAGTTCGCGCTGGCCGCGGCCGATGGGAATAAGGCTGTCAACAGCTTTATATCCGGTCTGGAGAGGGCTGTCAACGGATTTTCTTTCGATAACGCCGTGAGCTTTTTTCTCAACCTGGCGGTATTCTTCTGCGAGTATCGGGCCTTTGCCATCTATGGGCTGGCCAAGGGCGTTCACAACTCGACCGATCATGGCTTCGCCCACCGGAACGGAAACGATCTTTCCGGTGCAGCGGACTTTATCCCCTTCGACGATTTTGCTGTCGTCGCCGAGAAGTACGCAGCCGATGTTATTTTCCTCAAGGTTTTGTACCATGCCGAAAACCTCTCCGGGGAATTCGATCAGCTCGCCTGCCATTGCGTTGTCAAGTCCATGAACCCTTGCGATACCGTCGCCGACCTGAACTACAGTTCCGAACTGAGAAGTTTCGAGGCGGCCTTCATAATTTCTGATCTGTTCTTTGATCAGCTTGTTTATTTCATCGGGTCTGAGATTCATTAACTTTTCATGCCCCTTTTATGATATTTGAATAGATTTCAGTTGTTTTTTAAGTCCTTCGAATTTTGCTTTGACGGAAGCGTCAAGCATATCGTTTCCGATATAAAGCACCATTCCGCCGATTATCGAAGGATCCACCGAGGTTTTGAGAACTATTTCTTTGCCGTATTTTTCGCCGAGAGCTTTTTTGACTTCCGCAATCTGCTCTTCGGTCATTTCAACGGCGGTGACTGCCTCTGCCTCGAGGATGTTTTTCTTTTCTTTATAACCGCGTTCGAAATCAAGGAACATTTCCATAACTTCTTCCATGCGGTTTCTGTCGATAAGAGTCATAAGGAAGCTTATCAGAAAGGTGTTTCCTCCATCAAGGATTTTGGAAACGGTTGCTTTAAGCTCTTCGGAAGAAAGAATTTTTTCCGTCATAAGGCGTTCAAACTGTTTATCCGCTTTCATCTGCTCATAAAACAGTCTGAACTGCTCATAAACCTCTTCTTCGCATTTTTCCTCAAAAGCAATATCAAGAAGTGCTTCCGAATATCTTCTGACCGCAAGGCTCATAAGCTTACACCTCCTTGATCATGGAGATGGATTCACTGATAAGCTGGGCATGATCCTCTTTGGTAAAGGATTTTCCCGAAATTTTTTCTGCGGCGTCGATGGTGATATCGACGATGGAATCACGCAGCTCTTTTTCGGCCTGCGTGCGCTCTCTGTCAATCTCTTTTCTGGCGTTGGTTACGATGGTTTCGGCCTGTTCGCGGGCTTCCGCAACAATTTTTTCTTTCATCTGCTCGCCGTCTTCGGCTGCGGAATGAATGATGGCGGCCTTTTCATCATGTGCGCTTTTCATGATTTCCGCATATTCGTTTTCAAGCTTTTCTGCGGATTCTTTTGCTTCTGCCGCGGCGGTAAGGTCTTTTTCAATGGCCTCCTGCCTTTTTTCAAGGATGGCTTTGATTTTATCCGCAAAGAAAACTTTGACTACCACGAAAAATGCAAGGAATGTTGCGCCCTGGATGATAACCTGCCTGATGAGACCGGCGTCAATTTTTATAAGCCAGCTTTCCATATTGTTACCAATCTTTCCGTAAATTTTTTATTACTGAATCAGAACGGTTTTACGAAGATGAGGAGGAGTGCTACAACAAGTCCGTAAAGACCGGTAGTTTCGGAAACTGCCTGACCCATGAGCATGGTGGTGGTGATTTTGCTCTGTGCTTCGGGCTGACGACCGACTGCTTCGGTGCCTTTGCCTGCTGCAAAACCTTCGCCGATGCCGGGGCCGATTGCCGCAAGGCCTACTGCAAGGCCTGCGCCGATGGCGCTTGCTGCATAAATAAGATCCTGTCCAGTGATGTTAAGTCCTTCCATGTGTTTTCTCCTTTTTTGTATAGAATTTTAATTTAACACAAGTTTTTTCAAAAGCCTTCCCCTCGATGGGAAGGTGGATTTTTGACCGCTTGCGGTCAAAAAGACGGATGAGGGTTTTGAAAGAATCCCTCCACCGTGCGTACCGCAACGGTCCCGCTCCCTTTGATAAGGGAAGCAAAAGTTACGGTGAGATAAAAATCATCGAAAGCAAACAGAAAATGTAAGTCTGAAGGCATCCGCTGAAGATATCGAAATATCCGTGAACGAATATCATTGCGAAAAGCGGAAGACAGCAAAGAATTCCGAGTCCCATAACAAGTTTCTTTTTGCCTTTATCAAGATTTTTAATTTTCTTATATTGCTTGGTAAGAAGCACCGCACAAAGCAGAACGGAAGCTATTGCAATCCAAATTGGCATCACGTTGGAACCGATGAGCATTGAATAGATAAGGGTACCGATGATAAGTCCGCCCAAAAGGTTGCCGAACATACGAAGGGTAAGTGAAATCGGGTTTGCAATTTCGCTGATGATGTTCATTGGCAGCATGATGGGAACCATAAACGGAACCGGACCAAGGAAGCCTTTGAAATATTCCTTAACTCCGTTCACCTTGATGTGATAATACTGCGAAATAACGCAGGTCATAAGCGCAAGAGAAAAAGGCGTTGCAATGTCTGCCGTCGGCGGACGGATAACACCGAGTCCCCATACGCCGCTGAGGTTTGCGGTGAGAATAAACGCAAACAGCGCGGTAAAATATGGAATGAAGGCCTTCGTGTTCGGACCGATGTTGGATTCAACAAGATTTCCCACAAGACCGTATATTGTTTCCGCAACGACCTGTTTTTTGCCTGTCGGTTTAACTTCAAGTCCGCTTCCGAGCCAGATGAACACAGCAGAAAGGATAGCGAGTATGAGCCATGTCCACACCATAGTGTTCGTGATTTCAAATCCGAATACCGTAAAGCCGCTCGTTATTTCCGGGATTGATACATTCATCCTATACCTCCTTTCCGTTTTTTCTGTGGATTATCCAATCGGCAAATGCAAGAGCATAAATTCCGTAAGGAATGCTCAGCAAACCGAGAATACATCCTATTATGCCAACATCCGGGTTCTGAATCGCCACAAAAAGCGTCAGCCCCCTGATGAGAAGGCGCACCATATAATTCGAAACCGTCATGCCCTGGGGATTTGCGCTTTTGATGCTTTTCCCTACCGTAAGTTCGTGCTGGCGGAAAAGCAGCTGGGCAACGGCGCCGCCGAGGAAAACTCCTTTGGCGGTTTTTGCGAAATCCCCGAAAAGGATTCCGCCGATGATTGAAAGAACGCAGATTGCGATTGCCGCTATTCTCGCGTTTTTCGGCGTTATAAGCGTTTCTTCCCCATCGTCATATTCATTTATCATCCGATTCAGGAATTTCGCCATTTTGTTTTTCTTCCTTTAACCAAACATCTTTTATAAGCTGATAGCTTCCTTTATATCCGGAATAAATTCCGCAGATAATTCCGATGGCGGTGAACCAATATCCGCCGTTTCCAAATTCGGAATCCAGCCACATTCCGACGGAAAGCAAAAGAAGAATCGGGCAGATTGCCGAAAGCGAAACCTGGAGCACCATTGAAGAAGCTTTGATTATATCTCGCTGTTCGCTCGCTTTCATCGGGATTCACCTTCTTCTTCAAAAATCTCCGCTTCCCGAAGCACCTTTTCTATCTCATCATCGGAAAGGGATGAAAATTCGTCTTCAAATTTTTCGAAAAATTCCGTTTTTTCGTTTCCGAAGAAATCTTCATCCGGAATTTCAAATTCTGCCTGTTCCGGTTCCCGGCGTTTTCCCTCTTCGTTCCAAAAAACCCTCGGGTCTTCCTTTTCGGAAACTATAACAGAAACCGCGCTTTGATTTTCCGCGGAATTGATAAAACGGATCATCAGCTTTTTGGCAAAACTGCTGCCTATCAAAAAAACGCCGAGAAAAAGAAGAACTATCCAGAGTTTATCCATAGGTTTTTTCTTCCTCTCCTTTGCGCTTTTGGTTACATTATTAGTTATTATAATAATACCACAAATGAATACCAATGTAAACAAAAATTTGTTATAAAATTAACGAATTTTCATATTTCTTTTTATTGCATATTTCATATTAAAGCATTTCAGTTTTAAAGTAAAGTCAACTTTATGTTAATTTTCTTGATAGAAAGCCTTAATTATGCTATATTGTATCATAGTCAATGAATCGAAAGGAGGCGGATTTTTTTGGAACTTTCGCACAAATGCGAACTTTGCCCGAGAAAATGCGGCGCAGACCGCCTTTCCGGAAAAACCGGTTTCTGCGGCGGCGCGAAGGATGTAAAAATCGCAAGAGCAGCTCTGCATTTTTGGGAAGAACCCTGCATTTCCGGTGAATCCGGCTCCGGAACGGTTTTCTTTTCCGGCTGCACCATGAGGTGCATTTTCTGCCAGAACCGGGAAATAAGCCGCGGCGAAGCCGGAAAATGCGTTTCCGTCAATCGCCTTGCGGAAATTTTCCTTGAACTCCAGGCAAAGGGCGCAAATAATATCAATCTTGTCACCCCGATGCACTATGCTCCGCAGATTACAAAAGCCCTTGATATCGCCCGGGAAAAAGGACTTTTTCTTCCGATAGTATGGAACACCGGCGGATGGGAACTTCCGGAAAGTATCGAATCCGTAAAGGATTATGCGGATATCTGGCTTACGGATTTCAAATATGCTGATAATTCTTTGGCAGAAAAATTTTCTTCCGCAAAAAATTATTCCGAACTTGCCCTTTCTTCCCTCAAAAAAATGGTGGAACAAACCGGCGAAGCGGTTTTTGATGATGAGGGCATGATGAAAAAAGGAATAATAGTCCGCCATCTGATGCTTCCGGGGCATCTTGATGATACTAAAAAGGTGCTTTCGCTCCTTTGGAAAAATTTTGGCGATAAAATCTGGATAAGCATTATGAACCAATATACTCCCCTTTGCAGCGATGAACGGTATCCGGAACTTTCCCGAACAGTTTCCGATGAGGAATATGACGAAGCCATTGAATTTGCCTGCTCCCTCGGAATCGAAAACGCGTTTGTTCAGGAAGGCGGAACAGTCGGCGAAAGTTTTATTCCTCCTTTCGACCTTGAAGGAGTGTAAATTGAATATTTATTGAAAATCCACCCCGAAAAATGAAAAAAGCTCTTGCTTTTTCTTCTTCGGGGTGTTATATTTGTATTCGTACGAAAAACAATCGTTTTTAAGGAGCGGACTTTTTATGAACGATAATCCAGATAAAATCGTGGTTGAATCCAACCTTCTGCCGGAGGTTCTTCTCAAGGTAATCGAAGCAAAAAAACTGCTTTCGCAGGGAAAAGCCAAAAACTCTTCCGAAGCCGCAAGAATGGCCGGAATAAGCAGAAGTGCTTTTTATAAATATAAGGACGGCGTTTCGGTTTACAGCGATGAAAGCCGCGATAAAATCGTCACCTACAGCATGGCTCTCATCGATAAACCCGGCGTTCTTTCAAATGTTCTCACCGTTCTTTCAAAGTATGGTGCGAACGTCCTTACCCTCAACCTCAATATTCCGATCGACGGCGCCGCCCTTTGCACAATTTCCTTCACCACAGGAAATCTTAAATGCGACGGTCACACCCTTAGAGAGGCGCTTCGTGCCGTTGATGGAGTTATAACCTGCCGAAACCTCAAAGAGAGGAAATGATTTCTATGAAAATCGCAGTACTCGGTCACGGAACCGTCGGTTCCGGCGTTTGCGAAATCCTTATTGAAAAATCGAAGGAAATCGCAAAATCCGCCGGAAAAGAACTTGAACTCGGATATGTCCTTGATATCCGGGATTTTGAAGACGTTCCCTATTCCGAAAAATTTACGAAAGATTTTTCCGCTGTGCTTGCCGACCCGGAAGTTGGCATAGTTGCGGAAGCTATGGGCGGGCTTGAACCCGCCCATTCATATGTTAAGGCCGCCCTTGAAAGCGGAAGAAGTGTTGTAACTTCCAACAAGGAACTGGTTGCCGAAAAAGGTGCGGAACTTTTGAGCATCGCCCGTGCTCATAACGCGAACTTCCTCTTCGAAGCTTCCGTCGGCGGCGGAATTCCGCTTATAAGGCCGCTTTATTCCTCCATGAACGCCGCCGGAATCACCGAATTTGCCGGAATTCTTAACGGAACAACGAATTATATCCTCACAAAAATGTTCCGATTCGGCGAAAGCTATGAAGAAGCGCTTTCCGGTGCTCAAACTCTCGGCTATGCGGAAAAGGATCCTTCCGCGGATGTGCTTGGATGGGATGCCTGCCGCAAAGCGGCAATACTTTCTTCCCTCATCTGGGGAAGAACCCTCCGCCCTTCCGAAATTCCTACGGAAGGAATTTCAAAAATCACTTCCGATGATGTAAATCTGGCGGAATCATGCGGTTTTTCGATAAAACTCATCGCAAGGGCAAAGCTCCTTGAAAACGGAAAAATCTTCGCAAAAGTTTCCCCCGCAATGATAAAAAACGATTCCCCTCTCGCATCGGTAAACGACGTTTTCAACGCCGTGCTCATAAGGGCAGAAACCACCGGCGAAGTGCTCTTTTACGGAAAGGGCGCAGGAAAAATGCCGACAGCATCTTCCGTCATCGCGGATATCATCGAATGTGCAAAAGCAAAAGGCAATATAAAAGAAGTTTTCTGGGAAGACGGTGCTCAAAGTGTTTTTGCAAATGCCGATGCGGTTTCCGAAAGATATTGTATTCGCACCGATTACGACGCTTCAATGCTCATTCCCGGCGCTGAAATCATCGGAACAAACGCATATATCACACCGCCGCTTTCCGAAAGCGAAATTACGGTGCTCGAAGAAAAAATTCTTGAGCACGGTTCTCTTCTGTCAAAGATACCCCTTTTTGAATAATATATCACAAGGGAAGTTGAAATTATGGTAAAAATAAGAATTCCCGCTTCCACAGCAAACCTTGGAAGCGGATTTGATTCCCTTGGAATCGCGCTGAATCTTTATAATTACGTCGAAATGGAAATTGCCGAAGGCTGTTTTATCTCCTCCGCCGACGGAAGCGAAATTCCCGCAGGCGAAGATAACCTTATCTATCTTTCGGCGAAAAAGGTCTTCGAAAAAGCAGGCGTTCCTTTTTCCGGGCTGAAAATCATCGAAGAAAACAATATTCCTTTCGCAAGGGGGCTTGGTTCAAGTTCCGCCTGCATTGCCGGCGGGGTTTTCGGCGCAAACGAACTTCTCGGCAAACCCTTTTCAAAAGAAGAGCTTCTCGATATCGCCGCGGAAATCGAAGGTCACCCGGATAACGTTTCTCCCGCAATAATGGGGGGCTTTACCGCAAACGCAATGGAGGAAAAATCCGTTCGTTTCGTTCGTGCAGAAGTTCCGGAAAACCTTGTTTTTGTGGCGTTCGTTCCTCCTTTTGAACTTAAAACCGCCGATGCGAGAGCCGCAATGCCGAAAGAGATTTCGGTGAAGGATTCCGTCTTTAATCTTTCCCGAAGCGCCCTTGCGGCGGCATCCTTCCTTTGCGGAAAATACGAAAATCTTCGCTGTGCCTGTTCCGACAGACTTCATCAGCCCTATCGCCTTCCTCTTATTCCCGGGGGAGAAACCATCATCGAAAAATCTTACGGAAAAGGCGCCCTTGCCGCATTTATAAGCGGCGCGGGTTCAACCATGGCCGCAATTTTCGACTGCGAAAAAAGCGCCGCGGAAGAAATTGCCCTTTCAATCCTTTCGGCCGAAGTTTTTTCCGGCTGGAAATATTTTATTCTTCATGCAGATAATTCCGGCGTCTCCGCGCTGTGATATACCGAGGTAAGAACTATGAGCATTATAGTACAAAAATTCGGAGGCAGTTCCGTCGCGGATGCCGAGCGGCTTTTCCGCGTAGCAAAAATAGTGACGGATACCTATTCCGCAGGAAACAGCGTCGTTGTGGTGGTTTCCGCACAGGGCGATACCACCGATGACCTCATCGCAAAAGCGGCGGAAATCAGCCAGAATCCATCCAAAAGAGAACTTGACGTTCTGCTTTCCGCCGGGGAGCAGATTTCCATGTCGCTTCTTGCAATGGCCATTGAAAAAATGGGCTTCCCGGTAATTTCCCTAACCGGCTGGCAGGTTGGAGTCCAGACCGACGCTTCCCATTCCTGTTCAAAAATCCGCAGAATCGATAAGGAAAGGCTCGAAAGCGAGCTTGATAAAAGAAAAATCGTAATAGTTGCCGGCTTCCAGGGCATAAACCGCTATGACGATATAACCACCCTTGGAAGAGGAGGTTCCGACACCAGCGCAGTTGCAATCGCCGCCGCACTTCATGCGGACCTTTGCCAGATTTATACGGACGTTGACGGAATTTATACCGCCGACCCGAGGATAGTCAAAGACGCAAAAAAACTCGACGAAATAACTTATGACGAAATGCTCGAGCTTGCAAACCTCGGCGCAAACGTGCTTCACAGCCGCAGTGTTGAAATGGCAAAGAAATACAGCGTTAAACTGGAAGTTCGGTCCAGCTTTGAAAACAAACCCGGAACTATATTGAAAGAGGTCGTTAAAGTGGAAAGAATGCTTATCCGCGGAGTTACCCGCGACAACAACACCGCAAGAATATCCCTTGTTGAAATTCCGGACGTTCCGGGCATTGCCTTCAAGATTTTCAGCATTCTTGCAAAGAAAAATATCAACGTTGATATCATCCTTCAGTCCATCGGACGAAACAATACAAAAGATATCAGCTTCACCGTTGCCCATGACCAGAAGGACGAAGCCATCGAAGCTCTTCGGGAAGTGGCGGAACTTTTCAAAGCGAAGGAAATCACCTGTGATGATTCCGTCGCAAAGGTTTCCATAGTCGGCGCCGGAATCGAAACCCATCCCGGCATTGCCGCAAAAATGTTCGAAGCCCTTGCGGATGCGGATATCAACATCAAAATGATTGCCACTTCCGAAATCAAAATTTCCGTCCTCATCGACCGCGACAAAGCCGAAAGAGCCGTTCAGGTCATTCACGATGCGTTTGATTTTTAAGCCCTTCCGAATGGCAAATCACATTTTTATTGAAGAATACCCCGCACAAAAAGTGCGGGGATTTTTTTGTTTTTGCTTGTTTTAACGCAAAAATATGTTATACTCTTGGCATGGGGAGGCGATTTTTTTGTTTGATGAACATCTTAAAACCTTCATCTGTGTTGCGGAATGCGGAAGCTTCACGAAAGCGGCGGAACTTCTTTTTCTTTCGCCAAACGCGGTAAAGAAAAGAATAGCTTCGGTAGAGGAAGGCACCGGCCTTCAGCTTTTTGAAAGAACCCTCAAGGGTGAAAAACTTACCGCGGCGGGCAAATCCTTTTATTCCGAAGCAAAAAAGCTTGTTCAAAGCTATAACAATGCGGTTGAAAGGGCAAAAAGGATTCAGGAAAGCAACGACGACGTCCTGAAAATCGGAATCATGGATACATTCGCCGATGAATTCATGATTGCGAAATGGTTCCAGTCCTCCGAAAAAAACGAACGGGAAAAAACGAGCATGGTTTTTTACGGAACTTCCGGCGAAGGAGTGAAAACAATGCTCCGAAGCCTCGGAAACGAAATCGACTTTGCGGTCGATATCTGCGATGAAAAACTTGCGGCAAAATTCGGAGTGAAAGCCGAAAAAATTTCCGAAGCGCAAATCTGCTGTGCTGTGCCGCTGGGTCACAGGCTTTATGCAAAAGAAGAGCTTACACCCGCAGATCTTTGCGGTGAAAAAGCCGCTGTTTTGAAAGTCGGAAGAAGCGAGCTTTGGGACGAAGTTTTGCGGAACATCAAAAAAGATTTTTTCGGTATTGATTTTTTTGAAATCGACAAATACAGTATAAAAACCTTCAACCGCTGCGAAAACGAAAACCGCATTGTTTTCATGACAGAAAACAGCGGAAAGGTCTATCCCTTCTGCAAGGTAATTCCTATAAATAAAACATATACCGTTCCTTTCGGAATATATTACCCCGAAAATCCTTCAAAAAGGGTCGCCGCATTCATCGAAAAAATCAAAAGTTTTGCGCCCAAATATTAACAGCGAAGAGCCTTTATAAGCACTTTTAGTTCTTATATCGGCTCTTTTTTGTTCTTTATTAAATACATTTGGTGCGATATAATATATTTGATGTGTTAATAAAAACACGAATATCAAGGAGGATTTTATAATGGAAAGACTTGACGGAAAAAGAATCATTGTCACCGGCGGCGCAAACGGCATGGGCAGAACCACTGTTGAAAACTTCCCTTCCCTCGGCGCAAAAGTTGCATTTTTCGACGTAAACGATGCAGACGGTGTTGAAGTTGAAAAAATCAGCGGCGCAAAATATATCCACGTTGACGTTTCCAGTGAAGAAGAAGTTCAGAAAGGCTTCAAAGAAGCTGTTGAATGGCTCGGCGGTCTTGACGTAGTTATCCACTGCGCAGCAATCGCTCCCGCAACCCCCATTGAATACTGCGATTTTGCAACCTGGAAAAAACTCTTTGCAATCAATGCAGACGGTACTTATCTTGTTGACATGGAAGCTTTCAAATATATGAAAGATCAGGGCTACGGCAACATCATCAACTTCACCAGTGCTTCCGCATTCATCGTAAGCCCCTTCCAGCCCATTTACGGCGCAACCAAAGGTGCTGTAACTTCCTGGAGCAGAACCCTTGCAAAAGACCTTATGCCTTATAACATCAGAGTCAACATGATCGCTCCTAACATCTGGACTCCTCTTACCGACAAACTTGTTGCACAGTTCAGCCCCGAAGAAAAACAGGCCTTCATGGACGGCATGAAAGGACTTATGCTCGGCGATAAACCCGGTGACCTCATCGAAGATTATCTTCCCGTTATCGCTTTCGCAGCAAGCGACAGCTCCAAATTCATCACCGGCCAGACCATTTGCGTTGACGGCGGTACCATGATGGTTCGTTAATCCACAAAAAGAAAAGAGTCATACCCCCTCTTTCTATTTTTGAAAAACACCGCCCGGAATTTTTCCGGGCGGTGTTTTTTTCGCTTTTGGGATATAAAAAAGTCGGAAGGCGATTTGCCTTCCGACTTTTTTGGTGGAGACACACGGACTCGAACCGTGGACCTCTTGCGTGTGAAGCAAGCGCTCTAACCAGCTGAGCTATGCCTCCGTTAAATTGCGGATAATATTATAACATTTTTTTGAACTTCTGTCCATATTCTTTGTTCAAAAAATTTATAATTCGTTCACCACTTCCAAAAATATCCATGGTAAAATTAATATATCATATTAAAAAGGAAGATTTTTTATGCTTTTGCAAAAACTCAGGGAATTCATGTACGGAAGAAACGGAACCGATATGTTTTCCTTTGCTCTTATCGTCGCGGGCTTTGTCATCAATATTCTTTATGTTCTGAGCGACTTCCGCCCTCTCTACATTCTTTCTCTTGCGGCCTATGGCTATGCGCTTTTCCGCACCCTTTCAAAGAATATCCCCGCAAGGCAGAAAGAAAACCGAAAATTCATGGAATTCTGGTGGAAGATCAAAAACCGCTGGGTCGGCTTCCGGGCGGATTTTGAGGAACGCAAAACTTATAAACATTTCAAATGCCCTTCCTGCGGACAGAAAATCCGAATTCCCCGGGGACGCGGAAAAGTTGAAATCTGCTGCCCCAAATGTTCGAACAGATTTGTAAAGAAGGTCTGATTTATGCAAAAAAAGCTTTTGCTGATAATTAATCCTGTTTCTGGCATGAGGCTTGGAACATTATATGCGCCGAAAATCATAACCACTCTTTCTTCTGCCGGTTATGACGTTTTTGTTATGATGACCATAAAACGCGGCGATGCAAAAATCTGGGCAAAAGAATACGGCGAAGATTTTGACATCATAGTTGCCTGCGGCGGCGACGGAACTTTCAACGAAGTCGTTGCAGGAAATCTTGAAGGCGCAAAAAAGCCGCTGGGCTATATTCCCTGCGGAAGCACCAATGATTTTGCCGCAAGCATCGGGCTTTCTCCGGATATTCCCACCGCGGCGCAAAATATCGCCTGCGGTACGGAACATTTTTTTGACGCAGGGATTTTTGGTGAAAGGCCTTTTACCTATGTTGCTTCCTTCGGTGCTTTTACAAGAACAAGCTATACCACTTCACAAAGTTTCAAGAATATTATAGGACACCTTGCATATATTGTTGAGGGCGGACTTGATCTTCGCAACCTGAAACCCGAATTTACTTCCATAAAAGCAAACGGCGAAATTCACGAAGGCAATTATATCTTCGGCGCGGTAAGCAATTCCACCTCCCTCGGCGGAGTTCTTACCATCTCGCCGGATTTTGTTGATATGAACGACGGAAAATTTGAAGCAATGCTTATAAAACACCCGGAAAATCTTCAGCAGCTCAATAAGATAATCCGTGCGGTAACAACCAAACAATATATTGACTGTGATATGATCGAATTTTTCTCCGCGGCGGAACTTAATGTTCTTAAAAATCCTTCCGGAGGCTGGAGCCTTGATGGAGAATTTGAAAGCGGCAAAGATAATGTTTTTATCAAAAACCTCGGTTCCGCTATAAAACTGATATTCTGATTCCACTGCCGGCGGAAATTGTTCCGCCGGTTTGTTTTTGCTTTTTCGTTTTTTGTTTTAAAATATTCCAAAACATCATAAAATTAACTTCAGAAAAAACTTGCAGGATTTTAAAAAATAGTATATTATATATTATGTATAGATATGTTCTGATTTAAAAAGCATAAAAGCCGTCTTAAAGGCGGCATCACATATTAAGTACCTTGATGAAGGAGGTTTGTCCGATGCTTACAGAAGAACGCTATCTTTGTATGGGCTGTATGTCCATGCTTGATGAAAACGGAAACTGCCGCTGCGGTTATGACGAAGATGCGCCCACCGATGAAGCCTGCCTTCCGGTAAGAACCCTTATCGGCGGAAGATATATCGTCGGAAGAATGGTTAAAATGAACGGCGAAGCAATTACATATATCGGATTTGATAAAGAAAACGAGGAAAAGGTTTTCCTCCATGAATATATGCCCCAGAAAATTGCGAAGAGAAACGAGCTTACCGGAGAGGTTATGCCTCTTTCCGGCTTTGAAGCGCAGTATAAGACCTTTATGGCCGATTTCTTTGATCTTTTCGATGCCCTGCGCAACTTCCGTCATACGGAATATATGATGCCCGTAATAAGCGTTGTAAACGATAACAATACCGTTTATGCGGTTTATAAATTCATAAAAACCGTTTCCTATGGGGATTACCTCAGCCACAACGGCGGAGAATTTACCTGGACCCAGGTAAAAAAACTTTTCATGCCCCTTTTCACAACCCTCAGCTATCTTCACAGCAACGGTTTTGTCCATCGCGGGCTTTCCCCCGAAAGCATAAGAGTAAACGCCAAAGGCCAGCTGATGCTTTGGGGATTCGGAACCGCGGCACTTTATTCGAAAGGTTCCATGGTGGAACCGAGCCTTTCCTCCGGATATTCCGCACCGGAACAATATGGAAGCGGAAGCTGGCAGGGTGAATGGACCGACGTTTATTCCATTGCGGCGGTACTTTATAAATCCCTCACCGGAACTCTTCCGGTGGATGCGGAATCCAGAAAAGAAGTTGACCATCTTTGCCCGCCGGAAGAACTCAACAAAAATATTCCTTCCAACGTTTCCGATGCCATCATGAACGCCATGTATATGAACAGCGAATACCGCACACGTTCCATTGATGACCTTACTGCGGAACTTCTGGAATCCACCGGTTCCAACACAAAGCTTTTCGGCGTTTCCGAAGAAGTTGAAATCAAAAAAGCCGAAGAGGAATATTTCGAGGAGGAAATTGAAAAAAGACACCGCGAAAAGAAGAGAGTTCGCCTTCCCTGGGGATTCATCGCAACCATAATTGCCATGGCGATCCTTCTCGGAATCGTCGCTTTCCTTTTCCGCTTTACGGAAATTCTCGGATTCGGAAACCGCAGAGATCCGGAAGAAAATTCTTCCGAGAGCAGCCAGTCCGAAGTTATCGAAAACAACGATTATCTAATTTCCGTACCGAACTTCGTCGGAAGAATGAGAAACGATGTTGAAGGCAACAGCAATTATTCCGATTTTGTCCTTGTCTTTGAAGAAGCAAACAACAATTCCTATACCGAAGGAATGATCTTCGAGCAGTCGGTGAAATATAAAACCGAAGTTGAAAAGGGCACGACCATCACCATTAAAGTAAGCAAAGGCGCAGAAAAAATCCCGATGCCGAATCTTGTTGGAATGACACTTGATGAAGCTTCCGCCGCCCTTGTGGAACTTGGAATCAACTTCAAGGCTGTTCCGAACTTCGGCGCACAGTATGAATATATGAAGATTTATGAACAGTCCGTTGAAGCCGAAAGCCTTGTTACCGTCGGCGACAGAGTGAACAAAATCTATATTTATTACGGCGCACAGGAATTCCCCGAAAGCAGTTCTTCCTCTTCCGGCTGGAGCGGATATGACGACCCCGGATATGTCAATCCCGGCGTAACGATCATCGGATAAAAACAAGCGGTGCTCAAAACGAGCACCGCTTTTCCTTTGCAAAAAATGCGTGCTCAAAATCGAGCACGCATTTTGTTTTTATCCATATTATTCGGTTTCTGCAACAACTTCTTCGTTGGTTACGTTGCCGGTTTCTTCAGAAGATTTTTTTGCTTCTTCTGCGGCTCTTTCTTCCGCTGCAGCCATGATATCATCTATTATTTTTCCGGTGGTTTCGTAAGCATCGAAATATTCGATTTCAAGATTTGCGTTGTTCGCGGTGACCCATTCAGCAAAAATTCCGTTTGCGATGGTGGGTTCAACAATGCTTACAAGGTTATTATCGCCAATGCCAACGAAATACATGATGTGATATCCGAAGGAAGTTTCAACTATTCCGGTATCGCCGGTTTTTCTTGCGGAATCGAAGCACCAGTTTTCGAAAGGAGCTACCATCTGGCCCTTATATACGTTTTCATAAATTCCGCCGACGGAAGCGTTGCCGTCCATGGAATTTTCTTTTGCAAGTTCAGAGAAGGCTTCTTCGGTCATTTCGCCCGCAAGATATTCGTCATAAATTTCGTTTGCTTTTTTCTCTGCTTCTGCCCATGCTTCTTCGGAAGCTTTTCCGCTTTCGTCCTTTTCGGGCATGATAAGGATATGGCGAACATCAACAAAATTATAATCCGCAGAAACGCGTTCTTCAAACATGGCGGAAATTACGCCTTTGAAGGTTGCGTCGTTATAAACATAAGTTTCGCCCTGGATTCTGCTTTCATCGAAAAGCCAGTTGCTAAGTTCCTCGATTCCGATGGTTTCGGGTGTTGCGGAAGGGAACAAAGTTCCGTTTTCGTCCTTATAATGTTCCTTCAAATCTTCCTCTGCATATTCGTAAGCAAAGGCATTGAATTCTTCCGCGGTTTTTGCGGTTGCGATAAGTTCGGCTCTTTCGATGGCTTCTTCTTCGGTCAGCGCACCTTCTTCATCGGAATAATAGGAGATGAAGAAACGGAAATCGACGGTATCGATGTTGTTTTTGTTTTCTTCGTAATATGCTCTTATATCCTCATCGCTGACGGAAATTCCGTCCTGGAATTCCTGAGCATAGCTTCCGACGATATACTGGAATTCGCTCATTTTATAAATGGTTTCGAAATCCACACTTTCGCCGTACATAAGGGAAACATATTCTTCCATGGTCATGCCGGCTTCTTCGGCGGTTTTTTTGTAACTTTCTTCAAGTGCATCAAGCTCTGCGCGGTATTCTTCGGGAATTTCGAAGCCCGCTTCCATCGCCTTTTCATAAACGCCGGTATAGTTGAGAAGGGTATCTACGCAAGTTCCGAGGATATATTCATCCCAGGTATAGGTATCGTCGAACATCTGCTCTTCAAGGGGCTTTTTAATGTCAACAATGCTTCCAATCTGTTCGCCGTAATTATAATAAAGCTCGGAATACATATTGTTGAAAGTGGTGATATACATAAAGTTTATATCTTTTGCGGTGAATTCGGTGCTGCCGATTTTAAGGGCGATTTCTTCTTCCTCTTCCGGGGTTTCGGAAGGTTCGGAAGAACAGCCCGCAAAAAAGCTGAGCACAAGCATCATTGCAAGAAGAAGTGCGATTATCTTTTTCATGGTATTATCCTTTCTTTCCAAAATGGGACGGCCTTCAAAAGCCGTCCCATTTTATTTTTCCGGAAATCGATCAGTTGAAATGTTTGCCGACGGAATCATATCCCATAAGTTCGGAAACTTCGAAGCCTTCAGTTGCGGATTCGATGAAATCAGCATATCTTTCGCTTCTTACTGCGCTGTCAACAGCGGTTTCATAATAGGATTCAGCTTCGCCGACGAAATACATGATGTGATAACCATAGGTGGTTTCGATGATTTCGCAGTCACCGGTTTTTCTTGCGGAATCGAAGCACCAGTCTTCGAATTCGGTGACCATCTGGCCTTTGTAAACATTTTCATAAAGGCCGCCTACTGCGGAGGAACCATCAACAGAATGGATTCTTGCGATTTCCGCAAAAGCTTCTTCGGTTGCGCCTTTTTCTTCCCATTCAGCTTTATACATTTCTGCTGCTTCAAGAGCGGCTTTCTTTGCTTCTTCGCTTTCATCGGTGGGAGAAACAAGAACATGTCTTACGTCAACGGTGTTATAATGGATATCGTTTTTGCCGACGAATTCAACTACATAATAACCGGTTTCGGTTTCGAAGAGTTCTTTATCGCCTTCTGCTCTTGCTTCATCGGTAAGCCATTCGGAATAGGTGGAATCGAGATTTGCGATGATGCCGTATTTTACTGCGGTCATTTTGCTTTCGTCGGTTCCTTCAAGAACTGCTTCAGCATCTGCTTTTGCATCTGCTTTTGCGGTTTCTTCATCTTCGCCTTCTTCCGCAGCGGAGCTTGCGAAATAATAATTATATGCGATGGAATCGAAATCATCGGAATGTTCGCCATAGTAAGCATCGATATCTTCAGAAGATACTTCTTCGCTTTCGATAAGATGTTCAGCATAGGACATTGCGAAGATATAGCGGGTGTACATATCTCTGAAGATTTTTTCGTTTACTCCGCGGCCATAGTTGAGTTCAACATATTCGTTTGCGGAATATCCGTTTGTTTTTGCGGTTTCTTCAATGGTTTTCCATTCGGCATCGATTCCGTCGATAAGTTCCTGTTCAAGTTCAAAACCTGCTTCGGTGCCTGCATTATAAAGTGCGGTCATATCGATTGCGGAATTTGCGGTGTATTCCTTGATGTAATCTGCCCAGGTCTGTTCATCGTTGTATTTCTGTTCATCGAGGGGTTTCTGGGGATTGAGGAAATAAGTTGCAAGATCGCCATAGGTCTGATAAATGTTGTTGTAAACTTCGTAAAGGCTGTTGGTATAAAGCCAGTTGTATTCTGCAACGGAATATTCGGTTCCGTCAACTTCTGCTGCTTTAATGGTGCGATAGGTAAAGCCCATTTCAAAAACAGTAAGAACGATGCAGAGAACAACGCAGAGCGCAACAACTACTTTTGCGATAGCATAGTTTCTTTTTTTGTTTTTTCCATTTTCGCTCATAAATAAACCATCCTTGTTTTTTTATATTAGCATTTCTGTCTGCCGATTATTCGGCACAACACGACAAATATATATTATATATAATAATACTTAACTTTGCAATAGTTTATATTAAAACAAATTATGAATTTCTGCGTAAAAAGGACGCAAAAGCGCTTTTTACATAAAAAGAAAAGGCTTTCCGCTTTTGGGACGAAAAGCCTTTTTAATATTCCAATGAAGAAATTCTGTTTATCCTTTGTTTTCCGCAAGTTTTACCGTTATGGTGAAGGTAAGGTCATTCATTCTTGTGGCGGAATAGCGATAGAGAGTAAGTTCCACTTCGTCGCCGGGGTTGCTTTCCGCAAGGAATCCCTGAAGATCTTCCATTCTGGTAACGTCTTCGCCGTTATATCCGATGATGATATCGCCGACCTTGGCTTCGGTGCCGTAAAGGCATCCATCCTGTTCGATAGTGATGATCTGAACGCCTTCCGGAACGTCATAATATTTTGCGGTGACGGAATCGATGGTTGTACCGGTGATGCCGAGTTTTGCCCTTCCGGAAACATAGCCGTTATTGATAATTTCTTCAATGATCGGTTTTGCGAGTTCGGTGGGAATCGCAAATCCGATGCCTTCATAACCGGTAGAAACAATTTTGGAACTTGTGATTCCGATTACCTGGCCGTATTCATTGATGAGCGCACCGCCGGAGTTTCCCGGGTTGATTGCGGCGCTGGTCTGGAGTACAGTCATGGAATAAATGCTGTCATCGGTGGTAATAACACGGTTAAGTCCGCTGACGATGCCATCGGTAAAGCTGGACTGAAGTTCAAGTCCGCCCGGATTTCCGAGGGCATAGACTATTTCGCCGATTTCAACCTGGGAAGAATCACCGAATTCCGCTTCCACAAGGTGGTTTGCATCTATTTTGAGCACGGCGATATCGGTTTGCTTGTCGGAACCTATGACCGCCGCTTCATATTCTTCCTCATTATAAAGAACAACTTTTACGGTTTCTGCTCCGTCGATAACATGGGCATTGGTGACGATATATCCGTCCTCGCTGAAGATGATTCCGGAACCGGAACCTGCGGGTTCGAAAGAATAGCTGTACTGATACTGAACTATTCCCACTACGGAAGGGCTTGCCATCTTATAAATTTCAGTTGCGGAAAGCTTTCCGTCGGTAGAAACGGTGTTATCCTTCGGGATATCCTGGAGCGTGATTTCCGGAACTTCGCCTTTTTCTTCTTCTCCAATAAAGCCAATGCTGCCCTCGGGATCCGGTTCAAAGGAAGCAATTCCGTTTTCGCCGGAAATCATCTTATAAATTCCGACGGAGGAAAGAGAAATCACACAGATTCCCACAATGGCGGCGATAATTCCGAGGAATACTTTAAGGCCTTTTCCGGAGGATTTCTTTTCGTTTTGCGCTCTGTTTTGTTCAACGCTTTCATATTTATTAAAATCCCACTGATAGCTTCCGCCGTTGTTGCTGTAATAATTGGTCTGGGGGCGGGTTCCGTAATATCCGTACTGGGTTCCGTATTCCCTTCTCGGGGGCTGCTGTTCGGTTCTCTGCTGATATCCGGGGTTCCATTGGGCTGAATTGGGGTCACCGTTTCCGTCCCATGAAACATATTGGTTTGTGTTCGCGGAATAAGTCCAGCCGGAAGGTGCATCGGTGTTCCTTTCCGCATTTTCCTGAACTTTCGGTTCTTCAAAAACTTCCTCTGCGGGGTTTTCGTTCATTTCATTCTTTTCAAATTCATCCATATGAAATACCTCTCTGGGGACTAAAATATCTTATGGTCTATATTTTAACCTTAAAATGTTAAATAAAAATAAACAACGCTTGAATTTTTTAAGGACTTTTGCAAAAATTCATCGAATATTCTTTCAGTTTTCTTCCGTATTTCTGCGTTTGTTCTTTTCTTTAAGGATTTTCGGGTCGGATGCGGGAACAGAGAAGGTGAATTCGGTATATTCCCCTTCAACGCTTTTGACGAGCAAATCTCCCTTATGCTGGTTTACTATGGTCTGGACTATATAAAGTCCGAGCCCAACACCGGTTTTATCAAGGCTCCGGGATTTATCCGTTTTATAAAATCTGTCAAAAAGCCTTGGAAGTTCCTGCTGGGCAATGCCCGCTCCGGTGTTTTTTACAGAAACAAAAACGTTTTTATCCTTCACCGCATAGGAAAAAGATATGCATCCGCCTTCGTTCACGAATTTTACGGCGTTATCGATGAGGTTATAGATTACCTGGTGGATAAGGTCGTTATCCGCATTGACGAAAACTTCGTCGGATTCAAGGCCCACGATTTCCAGCTGTTTTGCTTCGATTTTCTGTTCAAAGGCAAAAACCGTTCTGCAAACAAGCTCGTTTATATCAAAATCCGTCGGATTCAGCTTCATATCGCCGGCTTCGATCCTCGCTATGCTAAGCATGGATTTGACAAGCCTTGAAAGGCGTTTGATTTCTTCCGAAACGATAACAAGATATTGTTTTCTCTTTTCTTCCGGAACTGTTCCGTCAAGAATTCCGTCGATGAATCCGCCAATGGTCATCATCGGGGTTTTAAGTTCGTGGGAAACGTTGGCTATGAAGCTTCGCCTTACGGATTCAAGATCCGACATGGAATCCGCCATGTGGTTGAAAGAATTGGCCAGCTGGGCAATTTCATCTTCGCCGTCCACCGGAACGCGGACCGTGAAATCCCCGGTGGAAAAGCTTTTTGCAGCCGCAGCCATTTCCCTAAGCGGCCTTGTCATTTTATTGGTGACAAAATATATTGCCACGGAAGAAACCGCAGTCGCTATCAGCGCGCAGAAAAAAATTATATCCATAAGGTCCATTATAAAGAACCAGACGTCCGTAGCTTCCGTCGAAGCAAAAAGCACCGCAATGGGAACGTCATTATATTTTATCGGAATTCCGACGGTATAATGCGAACTTTCGTATATTCCGCCAAGGGTTCCGGATCCGTCATATTCCCCTTCGGAAGCTTCCTTCATAATATCTTCGGAAATGCTGTATGTTCTGTGGTTGCAGTTTTCTCCTTCGGAACAGATAAGGGTTTTTCCTTCAAGGTTCACAAGAAAAATCTTCGATTCAGTTGTTGAGGAAATGATTCTGTAACCGTTTTGCACCGTCGCCACGGGAATTCTTTGATAATCATATTCCGCCATTCCGACAATGGTGATTTCCGCCGCCTGGGCTGCGTTTTTTCGGAGGGCTTCCCTGCTTGTTTCGCTGAAATATGTGGCGGAAAAACCGATTACCAGCGCGCCCATAAGGGCAAGAGTTGCAAAGATTGCCGCGGAACAGGTTGCAAAATAACGGTTAAACAGCGATTTTTTTAAGCTTTGTTTTATTTTCGCCATAATCAGTCGTCTTTCGTTTCAAATTTATATCCGACGCCCCAGACGGTTTTAAGGCTCCATTTTTCAGAAACTCCTTCAAGTTTTTCACGGAGGCGTTTGATATGAACGTCAACGGTTCTGGAATCGCCATAATATTCAAATCCCCAGACTTCATCAAGAAGCTGATCGCGGGTATAAACTCTGTTCGGGTTGGAAGCAAGGTGGAAGAGAAGTTCCAGTTCCTTCGGCGGGGTATCGATGATTTTTCCGTCAACCTTCAGTTCATATTTGGTCATGTTGACTGTAAGCTTATCAAAGCTTACTTCTTTTTTGTCAGCTTCTGCGCTTGTTTTCCCGGTTCTGCGGAGAACCGCTTTTACTCTCGCGACGATTTCCTTGGGTTCAAAGGGTTTTACAACATAGTCATCTGCGCCAAGTTCAAGGCCGAGAACCTTATCAAAGGTTTCTCCTTTTGCGGTTATCATAATGATCGGGCATTCGGATTTTTTGCGGATTTCGCGGCAGACCTGCCAGCCGTCAAGCCTTGGCATCATAACGTCAAGAAGAATGATATCGGGTTCTTCCTCATCAAATTTAGCAAGGGCTTCTTCCCCGTTGCCGGCAAGAACAACGGAATAGCCTTCTTTTTCAAGATAAATTTTCAGAAGTTCGCAGATGTTTCTGTCATCATCTGTCACAAGTATTTTTGCGTTTGTCATTTATTTTGTCCTCCTCTTTTTTCAGGCAGTGGAATATTTATCCATATATGGGCCGCCGGGAACGGCTTTCCCTTCGGTCATATTTTTATTCTATTTATATTATAGCGCATTTTTCGGCGGAATAGTGAACACTATTTGAACATTTTCAGGTTTTTTTCGAAATTTCTCTTGTTAATTCGCCGATTTGCTGTATAATTATGATGTTATATTATCGAAACTCGCTTTTGATATTGAAAATACTGAAAGAAAAGGACGTTTTAAGTTATGAAACTCGGAATGATCGGACTTCCGAACGTCGGCAAGTCCACCCTTTTTAACGCAATTACCAACGCAGGCGCCCAGGCAGCGAACTATCCCTTCTGCACCATCGAACCCAACGTGGGCATTGTTGCTGTTCCGGAACCCCGCCTTGATAAACTTGCGGAAATTTATCAGCCGGATAAATATACCCCCGCAACCGTCGAATTCGTCGATATCGCAGGCCTTGTTAAAGGTGCCGCAAAGGGCGAAGGACTCGGCAACAAATTCCTCGCAAATATACGCGAAGTTGATGCTCTTATCCACGTCGTGCGCTGCTTTAACGATGACAACGTAATCCATGTTGACGGTTCCGTCAACGCCGGAAGAGACATCGAAGTTATCAACCTTGAACTCATTTTCTCCGATATCGAGATCCTTGACAGAAGAATTGCAAGGGTTGAAAAAGATATGAAAGGTGACCGCAGCCTTGGAGATGAGCTTGCACTTCTCAAACGCCTTAAAGAGCACCTTGAAGAAGGAAAATCCGCCCGTGCATTTGCTTGCGACGATGAAGAAAAAGAAATAATCAATGCTCTTCCCCTTCTTTCCAACAAACCCATCATCTATGCCGCAAACATGAGCGAGGACGACTTCATCGAAGGCGTTGAAAACAACGAAAACTATAAAGCAGTCGAAGAAATCGCAAAATCCGAAAATTCCGCTGTAATGCCCGTTTGCGCAAGATTTGAGGAAGAAATTTCCGATATGGAACCTGACGAAAAGAAAGAATTCCTTGCGGAAATCAATCTCGAAGAATCCGGTCTTGACCGTATGATCAAAGCAAGCTATGACCTTCTCGGACTTATGAGCTACCTTACCGCCGGCAAAAAAGAAGTTCGCGCATGGACCATCAAAAAAGGCACAAAAGCTCCCAAAGCCGCCGGCGCAATCCATTCCGACTTTGAAAAAGGCTTTATCCGTGCCGAAATTGTCAAATATGACGATCTTGTTTCTCTTGGTTCCTGGAACGCCGCAAAGGAAAAGGGCCTTATGAGAAGCGAAGGCAAAGAATATGTTATGCAGGACGGCGACATCGTCGAATTCCTGTTTAATGTATAAATTTTAAAAAACATGGCGGGAGTTTTCTCCCGCCGAAATATTTTTACGCACTAAGGAGGCGCAGATACCATGAAACCGAAACGCCTTGTTACCAACGCAATGCTCATAGCAATGTATGTGGTGCTCAGCCTTGTTGCCACAATTAACCTTGGCAACATGAAATTCACCCTCGACAGTCTTCCGATAATTGTCGGTGCCGCTTTGTTCGGCCCGGTTGACGGAATGCTCATCGGGCTTCTCGGTTCCTTCACAAACCAGATGCTCACATACGGATTTTCCGCAACGACCCTTCTCTGGATAATTCCGGCGGGTGTTCGCGGACTTCTTATCGGGCTTTATGCAAAGCACCATAATTTCGATATGAGCTTCAAGCAGACCCAGTTCATCACCATTTCAAGCGCACTTATTGTAACCGCGCTTAATACGGCGGCCATGTATATCGATTCAAAAATATACGGCTATTATTCCTTCGCCTATGTTTTCGGCGGAATCCTTCCGAGAATCATCGCGGGAATTATCATTGCATTTATTTTCGGTGCAATTCTTCCCCATGTTCTCAAACCCCTTCGCAGAATCGTCCTTCTGCCGCAGAAGAGTGAAAAATCTTCCGAACCGAAAGAAAGACGCTGCCCTTATTGCAACGCCCCCATAAGCGAAAACGCAGAAAAATGTGACTTCTGCGGAACAAAATTCTGATTATCCGAAAACCGTCCTGAAAACAGGGCGGTTTTTTTCGTGTATTTTAATATAAATTATTGTTTATCTCATTAAGCCCCCTTGTTAAAGGGGGCTGGATTTTTTAACCGCTTGCGGTTAAAAAAGACTGGGGGATTCTTTCTTTAAATACCGATGTTTTTTATAATGAATCCTTCCAACATCGCCAAAATGGCGATGGTCCCCCTCCCTTTGACAAGGGATGTTCTTTTGCTAAACAATAATTTATAAAGTTTTGTTCACAATCCATTAACTTACATTTACAAATTTGTGATATAATGTTATTATAATAAAATAAGCAAAATTTAGAGCGAAAGGAGGCCTTCAATGAAAAAAATAAGGGAATTCATAAAAAAATATTTTGCCGCGGTGGATAAATGGCTTCTTTTCTTCTGTCTTTCCATTTCGACCATCGGAATCCTTTGCCAATATTCCCTTGTAAATTCAAACCAGGCTTCCACCCTTAACATAAGCGAAAGGGTCGCTTTGGTCCAGATAATCGCTTCCCTGCTCGGAATAACAGCGGCAATCATCATCTCGAACTTCGATTATCACTTCATGGCAAAGCTCTGGAAGCTTTATATGCCGGTTTCGGTCTTTCTTGTAATCCTCACATTCTTCATCGGTATGCAGGTTGACGAAACCGTTGATGACAAGGCATGGCTAAGGCTTCCCTTCGGACTTACCTTCCAGCCTTCGGAGCTTCTGAAAATCTGCTTTATCCTCAGCTTTGCTTATCATCTTTCAAAGGTTTACGGCCAGCTCAACCGCCCGATGAATCTTATGCTCCTTTGCATTCACGGCGCATTTCCCGTACTACTGATTCATTTCCAGGGCGATGACGGCACGGCGCTTATCTTCGGATTCATCTTCCTTACCATGCTTTTTGCGGCTGGAATCAGCTGGAAATACATAATCGCCGCCTTGCCGGTAATTGCTGCGGCTATCCCAATTGCATGGCAATATATTCTTACGGACGACCAGCGAACGCGTTTTCTTGCGGTTTATTTTGAAGAATATGCAGATCCTCTTGGTGCGGATTATCAGCAAAGGCTAAGCCGAATTTCCATCGGCCTCGGTCAGCTTCAGGGTGAAGGACTTTTCCGCGAAGATTACTGGTATGTTCCGAAAATGCACAACGATTTTGTTTTTTCCTTCATCGGCCAGGCGCTTGGCTTTGTGGGTGCGATGATCGTTGTGGCTTTTCTCTGCGGAATCTGCTTCCGCTGCATCATTGACGCAAAAAACGCCCTCGATCCCCTTGGCGCATACATCTGTTACGGCGTTTTTGCGATGTTTTTCTTCCAGTGCCTTATCAATATCGGAATGTGCATAAGCGTCCTTCCGGTTATCGGAATAACCCTTCCGTTCCTCAGCGCAGGAGGAACCTCCATCGCCATAACATATCTCGGCATAGGCCTTGTTTTAAGCGTGCACGTTCACCGTCGCCGCAATATTTTCTATGAATAATATTTTAGGAGTGTGCAATATGAAATTTTCAGCAGCAATCGACCTTGGCGGAACCAACATAGGCATCGGCATAGTCAGCGAAGAGGGTGAACTCGTCTTCAAAACCAGCGTTCCCGTTGAAGATAACAAAAACCCCGAAGCCCTTCTTACCCAGATGGCTGAAGGCACAAAACAATGCATTGCGGATTCCGGAAGAGAGATTTCCGACATCGAATTTGTGGGAATCGGCATTCCCGGTCTTATCAAAGGTCCCAAAGGCCCCGTTATCCTTGCGGCAAACATCAACTGGCACAACGTTGACGCAGTGGGCTTTCTTGAAGAAAAAATCGGCCTTCCCGTAATACTTGGAAACGACGCAGACTGCGCCGCCATGGGTGAATATCACGCCGGAGCAGGAAAACAGTACCAGAGCCTTATTATGATAACCCTTGGAACCGGCATCGGCGGCGGCGCCGTTATCGACGGAAAACTCTTCCCCGGATGCAACGGCTTTGGCGGTGAATATGGCCATGTTCCGCTTGTTCACAACGGCGTTCAGTGCGGCTGCGGAAAAAAAGGCTGCTTTGAAGTTTACGGAAGCGCAAACGCCCTTAAGCGTGAAACCCGCGAAATGGCAGAAGAACACCCCGAATCCCTTATTTGGGAAATGTGCGAAGGCAACCTTGATAACATCGGCGGAAGAACCGCTTTTGATGCTGCCGAACAGGGCGATGAAACCGGCAAAGCCATTGTTGAACAGTATATCAATTATCTTGCGGACGGAATTTCCGGCATTATCAACGTATTCCGCCCGGAAGTCATAATCCTCGGCGGCGGCGTTTCCAACCAGGGTGCATCCCTTCTCGATCCGCTGAACGAAAAAGTCGCAAAGCTTTGTGTGGCAAGCGATACCATCGAAGCACCGAAGGTGCTTAAAGCAAGCCTCGGCAACTCCGCAGGCATCATCGGCGCAGGACTTCTCGGATTCTGATAAAAAAGGCTCCCCTGATGTGGGGAGCCTCTTTTTTTGCGGGCAGATAATATCCGCCCCTACAGTGAATTGATGAAAACAACAAAAAAAGCACCGTGCTCAAAAATGAGCACGGTGCTTTTATTTATCACGCTTATGAATTATCTGATGATTTTGCCTTCTTTAAGAATTGCGCGAAGCTTTTCAACAGCAGCTTTTGCTTCAACAACGAATTCATCGGCAACGCCTTCATCGGGGTTGATTTTGCGAATCTGGGATTCGATGTAATCAACGGTTTTGATCATAGCGGTAGAGTTTTCAATCTGATCTTCAATTCTGAGCATAGTAGCATCCTCCAGACATAATTAGATATATATATTATAGCATGGCTTTTTCAAAAAATAAAGATATAAAAGCGCTTTTTTAAAAATATTTTTGCTTTATTCCACGGATTTGAGGGATTCGACCATGCTTACCTTTTTAAGCCGGAAGTACATTATCCAGTTGACCAGAACGGCAAAGAAAACCGTCATTACAAAGGCCGCGGCAAAGGTCCACCAGGGAAGTCCTCTTCCGAACATGATATCGTTGGTCTGGATAACGCCGAGCACGAAGGAATGGAGCCATACGCCAAGCAAAAGACCGACACCCGCTCCCATAAGCGCAAGAATCACGTTTTCGCGGAAGACGTAATTCGAAACCTCCCTGTCATAAAAACCAAGGACTTTTATGGTTGCGATTTCTCGGATTCGCTCCGTTATATTGATGTTCGTAAGGTTATAAAGAACAACAAAGGCAAGGGCAGCTGCGCAAAGGACTATCAGAATCACAACGTAGTTAAGGCTTTCCACGGTATTTCCGAAGGTTTCCCTTGCGGTTCTTGAAAACGAAAGCGCAAGCACCCCGTCGAATTCCATAAGTTCGTGTGCAAGGTCATTCTGGGTTTCTTCGCTGTCGTCGCTCATAACAGTAAAGACCATATTCGGCTTCATATCGTCCTTAGAAAGTTCCGAATAAAGCGTATCAGTCATATAGATGAAGTGCATGGCATAGTTTTCCGCAACGGCGGTGACTTTTGTTTTGAATAGCACCCCGTCGCAGTAAAATTCGAATTCATCTCCGGCGGAAAGTTCCGCAATTTCGGAAAATCTTTCGGTTATGATAACGCCATCGTCATCAAGTTCGAATTTTTCTCCGGTGGTTCTGCTCCGAAGAGTGATCATTTCAGAAAGAGCATCCGGGTTATCGGTTACAATAAGGGAAGTATCACCTATTCCATTGTGTTCCGCCGCCATCATATAAACCCCAAGGTTTTTTTCGGTGATATCATTTTCCTCAAGTTCCGTCATAACTTCGCCGACGGCTTTTCTTCCCGCATCGGTATCAAGGGCAACAATGAGGTCATAGCTGAAAAGTTCGTTATACTGCTTTTCGATAATTGCGGAAATGGAAGAATAAAGTCCGATTCCCGTAAGGGTAAGCGCAGCGCAGCCCGCAATTCCGAGTATGGTCATAAAAATGCGCTTTTTATAGCGGAAAAGGTTGCGGACGGTAACTTTCTTTGTGAAGTTGAGCCGCTTCCAGATAAACGGAATTTTTTCGAGAAGGACTCTCTTTCCTGCTTTCGGCGCTTTCGGGCGCATAAGTTCCGCAGGGCTTTCCCGAAGTTCCGCATAGCATGCCATAATAACCGCCGCACCGGTGCAAAGAACGCTCACTGCAATCACTCCCGCCCACATCAAAGGCTGGGGAACGTGAATCAGCTTCGGAAGAATATACATCATTCCGTAAGCACCGTAAATTATTTCCGGGAAAACATAGGAACAAAGCGCGATTCCGAAAACGGCGCCGGAAACGCTTGCAAAAGCGGAATATGCGATGAATTTTGCCATAATTGCGCCTTTTCCGTAACCAAGAGCCTTCATGGTTCCCACCTGGGTGCGCTGTTCTTCTACCATTCTTGTCATGGTGGTAAGGCAAACGAGCATTGCCACAAGGAAGAAGAAAACCGGAAAGACTTTTCCGACTTTTTCGATTATATTTACGTCGCCTTCATAATTGCTGTAACCCGGATTATCGTTCCTTGTGAAGATATACCACACCGGACCTTTGATTCCGGCAATTTCCTTTTCGGCTTCTTTTATATCCTCTTTTGCGGAATAAATTTCCTCCTGTGCATCTTCTTTTGCCTTTTCAAATTCCTCAAGGCCTTCGTAATATTCGTTCCAGCCGTTTTTTATATCCTTTTCGGCTTTTTCAAGTTCTTTTTTACCTTTTTCAAGTTCCGCTTCGGCATCTTCAAGGGCTTTTCTTCCCTCGTCAGCGCCTTTATAATATTGCGCCCAGCCGGAAGAAAGCTGTTTTTCGCCGTCCTCAAGCTGTTTTCTCGCTGCGGCAAGTTCCGCTTCTCCAGCAAGGATCTGTTCATAGCCGGAAATGAATTCGTTCAGCATCGCAAGCTGCCCTTTAAGCCCCGCAACGATAAGTTCCGTAAGCGGAAACTGCTCGTAATAGGCAATCTGTTCTTCGATTCGGCTTTTCGCGGAATAAATGGAATCCATGCTCAGGTTCATGGAAGAAAGTGTCTGTTCGAACTGTGCTTTGCCTTCTTCGAACTGCGCTGCGCCTTCTTCATACTGCACCCAGCCGGCTTCCAGTTCTTTTTTGGCAAAATCAAGCGCACCGACCGCGGAAGCAAGTTCCGATTCAAGGGTTATTTTTCCCTCTTCAAGCTGAACAAGGCCATCTTCATAATCCTTCCAGCCCTGAGCAACTTCTCTTTCGCCCTGCTTCAGTTCGTCATAGGCATCCGAAAGCTCTTTTTCAGCATCCGAAAGTTTCTTTTCGGCGGAAGCGATTTCGTCCTTCGCTTTGGCAAGTTCTTTTCTCGCTTCTTCCTGAACGTCCTTCAGACGCTCCTTTTCCCGGATTTCGGCAACGGCTTCGAATTGTTCGATTGCCTTTTCGACTTCTTCGGAATATTCGCTTCCGTAAGGATCAAGCCCTTTTGCGGAATCGAGAGTAACGTAAATTTCGGTATAAACTTCAAGCTTGAAGTTCCTTTCCGGAATCATTATGAAGGTATCCACGGTTCCGTCGCCGATGGTGGAGCTTCCTCTGTCGTGGCTGATATACTGCGGGCTTTTCACGATTCCGACTACCTTCCAGTTATCCCTCCAAAGGGTATCCTTCAGCGGGTCGTCCGGATCCGTTGTATAAACTGTTACGGTATCCCCGATTTCATGAACAACGCTCATTTCCGGGTGGATTTCCACAACACATTCCTTCGGGTTTTCTGGCATTCTTCCTTCGGTAAGGACCGCTTCGTTCATTCCGCTTTCGGGAAGAGCCATCACTTTTGCTATAATATTTTCGCCGGTTTCGTTCATTACGAAGGCATCTTTTGAATAGGAAGGATAAACTTCCCTTATTCCTTCGATTCCGGAAACAGCGGCAACGTCATCTTCATCAAAGCCATAGGTCGAAACCAGACGGATATCCATAAGGTTCTGGTTTTCAAAATAATCGCCTATGCTTTTCATCATATCCGGGCTTGTAACTTTAAGTCCCGCAAAAAAGCCCGCCCCGAGGGCGATTATGGCAAAAATCGAAAAAAATCTGCTTTTCGATTTTCCGATTTCCCGCAGAATATCTTTTATCAAAGCGGTTTTCAAGCAAAGCGCCCTCCTTTCGCCGAAAAATCAAAAATCACCATTCAATCTGTTCAATGGGGGTCGGGTTTTCGTTTATTTCGATTCCCGTTACCTTGCTGCTGTTTATATGGATAACTTTATCCGCCATGGGGGTGAGCGCAAGGTTATGGGTTATGACTATAACGGTCATTCCGTCCCTGCGGCAGCAATCCTGAAGAAGCTGAAGAATCTGTTTTCCGGTAACATAATCCAGCGCACCGGTGGGTTCATCGCAAAGAAGCAGCTTCGGGTTTTTCGCAAGAGCTCTTGCTATGGCGACCCTTTGCTGTTCACCGCCGGAAAGCTGTGCCGGAAAGTTATTCATTCTGTGCCCAAGCCCGACTTCTTCAAGAACTTTTTCAGGGTCGAGGGGGTTTTTGCATATCTGGGAAGCAAGTTCGACGTTTTCCTTCGCGGTAAGATTTTGGATAAGGTTATAAAACTGGAAAACAAAGCCGATATCATGCCGGCGATAAGTTATAAGTTCCTTGCTGTTATATTTTGCGACATTGTTGCCGTCAACGATGATATCCCCTTCGTCGCAGGTATCCATTCCGCCGAGGATATTGAGAATTGTTGTTTTTCCTGCGCCGGAAGGACCGACTATTACAACAAATTCTCCTTTCTCGATATCAAAGCTCACGTTATCGGAAGCGGTTATTGTCACCTCTCCCATTCTGTATCTTTTAAAAACGCCTTTCAGACTTACAAAGCTATCCAAAAAAATCACCCCGAAAAAGAAAAGTTTGTATTCTTGCGGAATATATGTTATTATTAATAAATAATATTGATTTTTCTGCGGTTTATTATATAATAATTAACAGATAGATTTATATAATTTATTTTTATTCATTATATACCGTTTTTGCAAATAAATCTATAATAATTTAAGGGGATTTATATGAAACTTATCGGATTTTACAATTACACGGTAATTCTGACATATATGGGCGCTGCTGCGGCCATCTGCGGAATTTTCTTTTCTGCTTCCGGATATCCGCTCTGGGGCGTTATCTGCCTTCTTTTTGCGGGGCTTACGGATATGTTCGACGGAAAAGTTGCTTCCACCATGAAGCGCAACGAAGCAGAAAAAGCCTTCGGAATCCAGATCGATTCCCTTTGCGACCTTGTAAGCTTCGGTGTTCTTCCGGTTGCAATCGGTTACGGAATCGGCCTTGACGGCGGATTCTTCTATGCTTCCGGCGCCATCTATCTTCTTTGCGCAATAATCCGTCTTGCATATTTCAACGTTGACGAAGCCCAGCGCCAGAAAACCGAAACCGGCAGAAGAAAAATTTACTATGGTCTTCCCGTAACTTCCGCGGCAATTATTTTCCCCATGGTATTCGGGCTCAAATCTCTCCTTGGCGAAGCGATGCCCGTTATCTATCAGATTTTGCTTTATGGCGTTGCCGCCGCTTTCATCATCAAATTCAAACTTGCAAAACCCAATAAGAAGGGCATTCCTCTTCTTGTTATCATCGGTCTTGCCATTGCCGTTCTTGTAATCACAAGCGGAATGTGATAAATAAGCAAAAAAATTAAGCGCACCCCAAAGGGTGCGCTTTTTTTCGTGCATCTGAATATTTTATAAAGTTTTTATCAGATTTCGATAATTTCGCCTTCCTGGCCGCAGATTCCGGCAGCGTTTGCTTCATCGGTATCGATATGCATTGCAAGTGCTGAAGTGGGAGTTACCCTTACGAGGACGTCGCCGAAGATGGTGGAACGTTCCGGAGAAGGAATTTTTACGCTTACGATCTGTTTGTCTTTGACTCCGAATCTTTCTGCGTCTTCCGGAAGCATGTGGATATGGCGCATTGCAATGATGGCGCCTTCGGAAAGTTCAACTTCGCCGCAGGGACCGACAAGTTTGCAGGGTGCGGAATTTGCAAGGTCGCCGCTTTCGCGGATGGGTGCGGAAATTCCGATGGAACGTGCATCGGTAAGGGAAATTTCAACCTGGGTCTGGGGTCTTACGGGACCGAGAATGGTTACGCCGGAAAGAGTTCTCTTCGGGCCGACGACGTCAACTTTATCAAAAGTTGCAAACTGACCGGGCTGGGAAAGATCTTTGCGGAATTTAAGTTCATATCCTTCGCCGAAAAGGGTTGCAAGGTCTGCGGCGGAAAGGTGAACGTGGCGTGCGGAAGTTTCGATAATAAAAGTATTGCTCATGTTTTCCTCCAAAAAAATATCATTAACCCGCATATTATAACCCATCTTTTTATATAAAACAAGAGAAAACCCCTTTTTCCGCCAAGAAAACAGGGAATTTTTCCAATAATATCTTAAAATAATAAAATGTTTTTCGGATTCGCAAAAAAGTATTGACAATTATATCGACCGGCGATATAATTATATCGTAATCCGATATAACGGATAAAGATATATCGAAAGGGGATATTCACATGGAAAATATTGCGCTTACCGAAGCGGTTTTTTATATTCTTCTCTCCCTTGATGAACCGCTCCACGGTTACGGAATTATGCAGAACGCCGAAAAGCTTTCGAACGGAAGAGTCCGCCTTGCGGCTGGAACTCTTTACGGTGCAATAAACACCCTGCTTGAAAAAGGCTGGATAACCTTTGTTCCCGGCGATTCCGGCGACAGAAAAAAAGAATATGTAATCACCGAAAGCGGAAGAAAAGCCGTTTTTGCGGAAATTGACCGTCTTCGTGAACTTGTTGAAAACGGAGAAAAACTGACTGGAGGCTGGAACAAATGAGGAAAGTTATAAAAAAATTATTCTGGGCCTGGGAATATGAAAAAGAAGAAAAATGGCTTAACGAAATGGCCGCAAAGGGTCTTGCCCTTGTGGATTATTCCCTCTGCCGTTATTCTTTCGAACCTTGCGAACCGGGGGAATATAAGTTCAAAATTCAGTTCCTTGAGCACAGAACAAGCCACCCTGAAAGCGAGCAGTATATCCGCTTTATGGAGGAAACCGGCGCAGAACAGGTTGCAAGCTATCTTAACTGGGTATATTTCCGCAAAAAAGCCGCCGAAGGCGATTTTGAGATTTTTTCTGACATTGAATCGAAGATAAATCATCTTACACTCATCAAAAAAGTGCTTCTGCCCATTGGATATTTGAACCTCGGAGTTTCCGTAATGAACTTTGTAAATCTTGCGTTTAATTTTCCCGGTGCGCTTTGGGTTCCGTTCATCAATCTTGCCTGCTTTGCGCTTATGATATTCGGTGTTCATAAAATTCAGAAGAAAATAAACATCCTTAAAAAAGAACACGCAATAAGGGAGTAAAAAACAAATGGAGGAATTTATAAAATCTTCTCTTCCTTTTTTCTTATCGGTCTTTCAATCGCGCTTTTTGCTTTAAATTATGTAAAAAAACTCTCTCCGCTTCGTCGGAGAGAGTTTTTTTGTTAAACAAGCTGCTGTTCGTTTATCATAAGTTTGAATTCAAGACCGAGTTTTTCTGCGGCGGTTTTGCAAAGGACCATTCTGTCCATAAAAATGCGGAAATAATCCATAACGGAACCATAACGGGTATCGACGGAAAGTTTGAGCTTTATAAGAGTTTTGCTTTCGTTGATTTTGAGTTCCGCTTTCTTTACGGAATAGTTCACTTTATCGTGCGCGTCAAAAGTTTCTTCGTCGTCATTCTGAACACGGCTTCTGCGCACGTCGGATTTATCCGCAATGATAAGCGCCGCCGCCATGGGGCTTATGGGTTTTCCGGTGCCCTCGTCGTGGTTACCGATGGCCATAACGATATCGGAAATTTCCGCCGGGTCCATTCCCATTCGGTCAAGAATGCGGAACGCCATAATTGCGCCGCTTTGGGAATGGTCACTTCTGTTGACAACGTTGCCGATATCGTGGAGATATCCCGCAATTTTAACAAGTTCCACTTCCCTTTCAGAATAACCGAGGGTTTCCATAATATATGCGGCCTTTTCCGCCACAAGGCAGACATGGGCAAAACTGTGTTCGCTGAATCCGAGAGCTTTAAGGGCTTCGCCCGCTTTTTCGATATAAACTTTGACCGTTGGGTCATTTTTTACTGTTTCATAAGTTACCAAAAGTAACACCTTCTTTCTTATAGTAGTAAAGCACCGATTGTAATTATATGACAATGATATTTCGGTGATGCGAATTTTTTATAAAAATTTTGTTAAATATTCCAGAAAAAAACTTGACCATTACCTTACGTAATAGTTTAATATAAATATCCGAAAGGAGATGATTTTTTATTTTCACCGTAAACGAAGTGAGCAAAATTGCGGGAATAAGCATCCGCACTTTGCAGTATTATGATAAAATCGGTCTTTTGCGCCCTTCGGATTTCACCTCAGCGGGATATCGGCTTTATGACGAAAGCTCCCTTGAACTTTTGCAGACCATTCTCTTTTTCCGGGAACTGGAATTTCCGCTCAAGGAGATAAAATCCATAATCTCCGATCCGGATTTCGACCGGCGCAGGGCTCTTGAACATCAGATCGAACTTCTAAAGCTCCGCCGGGAACAGATTGAAAAAGTAATTTCCCTTGCGGAAGATTTAAAAAACAGGGAGGAAAAAAACTTGGATTTTTCGGCTTTTGACAAAACAAAAATCATGGAATATGAAAAAGAGGCAAAGGAAAAATGGGGCGGTTCCGCCGCATTTGATGAATATGAAGCGAAGGCAGAAGGACGTTCCGAAAGCCAAAATTCCGTCATTGCTTCTGAAATGATGGAAATTTTTGCAGAGTTCGGAAAAATTTCCGCATCATCGCCCGAATCCACCGAAGCGCAGAAGCTTGTTAGAAAGCTTCAAAATTTTATAACCGAAAATTATTACACCTGCACCGATAAAATTCTCCATGGGCTTGGGCAGATGTATGTTTCTGACGAGCGCTTTATGGAGAATATCGATAAAGCCGGCGGAAAAGGCACCGCGGATTATGTTTCAAAAGCGATTTCTGTCCATTGCGCAAATAAGGATTAAAAAAAGACGGCAATGCCGTCTTTTTTTCTTTTAAAGCATCTCTGCCGCTTTTTCAAGAATCACTTTTGCAAGTTCTTCCTTGCTGAGAAGTCCGGTTTCGTGCTCACCGGTTTTTGTTATGAGCACGGCGGCATTGGTATCCACCCCAAAGCCGGTGTTTTTGCTTGCTATGGAGTTTGCGACTATCATATCCGCGTTCTTTGAAAGCAGTTTTTTCCGGCTGTTTTCAAGCAGATTTTCCGTTTCCATAGAAAAACCGACAAGGACCTGGCCGGAAGGTTTTGTTCTTCCAAGCCCCGCAAGGATATCCTTCGTGCGTTTGAGCACGAGAGTGTTGTCTCCTTCGGATTTCTTTATTTTCTGAGCACAGTATTCCGCCGGAGTATAATCCGCAACTGCCGCCGCCATGATTATCATATCGGCGCAGGCTGCTCTTTCGGTAACGGCGTTATACATATCCTCCGCGGATTCGTTAAAAACGGTGCTCACCCCATGGGGCGGTTTTATTTCTGTCTTTCCGCTGATAAGGGTAACTTCCGCGCCCATGGTTTTTGCCATTTTTGCAAGGGCATAGCCCATTTTTCCGCTGGAACGGTTGGTTATAAAGCGCACCGGATCAAGGCTTTCGCGGGTGGCACCGGCGGTTATGAGCACGCGTTTTCCTTTAAGCTGCTCATCGGCAAAAAGTGCTTCTTCCGCCGCGGAAATAAGTTCCGCCACATCCGCAAGTCTTCCGCTTCCGACTGCACCGCAGGCAAGCCTTCCGCTTTCGGATTCGATAACTTCCCAGCCGTCCGCTTTAAGCTGAGCGATATTGCGCTGGGTTGCCGGATTTTCGAGCATTCCGGTGAACATTGCGGGAGCAATTATCTTTTTGCAGGAAGCAGCGAGCACGGTTGTGGAAACCATATCATCCGCAATGCCGTTTGCGATCTTCGCGATGATGTTTGCGGTTGCCGGCGCAACAAGAACCGCATCCGCGGTTCTTCCAAGGTTTACATGGGCAACCGGGTCGTTTCCTTTTCCGTCAAAAAGAGAGGTATAGACATGGTTTTTCGTAAGCGCTTCAAAAGTAAGCGGCGCAACGAATTCGGCGGCGTGTTCAGTCATAACAACGTTCACGTTGACGCCTTTTTTGGTAAAATATGAAGCGATTTCGCAGACTTTATAAGCCGCAATTCCGCCGGAAACCCCCAGAAGAAGATTCTTCTTTTCGGGCATATCAGTCTTCCTCCACGTTTATCTTGTTTACGCGGTATTTATCGCCGATAAATTCGGCAATGGCAAGTTTAAGGGGTTTTTCGGAAATGATTTCGTGATTTTCCTCAGCTTCTTCGCTGATCTGGCGCGCACGTTTTGCAATGGCAATAACGTTTGCATAGGGGCTGTTAAGCTGGTTGAGATTATAAGTGTCGTTCGGGTTAAGCAAGGTTTTCTGCCTCCTCTAATATTTGTTTGATGATTTCCTGCATGGCGGCTTTTCCGCAGCGTTTGCAGTCAAGAATTTCTTCTATTTTAGTGGCGGCATTTTCCACCACATCATTGACTATGAAATAATCATAAAGTTCAGGAGCTTCGTGAAGTTCGGAATATGCCGTATGCAGACGGCGGCTGACGGATTCTTCCGTTTCGGTGTGTCTTCCGTTAAGGCGCTTTTTAAGCTCATCGATGCTCGGCGGAAGGATATAAACGAGCACCGCTTCGGGCATAAGGCGTTTTACGTTTCTTGCGCCCTGAATTTCGATATCGAGAACAACGTCCTTCCCCTGGGAAAGCTTCTTTTCAACTGCGCTTCTGGGGGTTCCGTAATAATTTCCGCTGAACTGGGCGTGCTCGAGCATTTCGCCGGTTTCGATGTCGTGCTCAAATTCTTCGATGCTTTTAAAAGTATAGTGCACTCCGTTAATTTCGCCCTGGCGCGGCTGGCGCGTTGTTGCGGAAACGGAAAAATAAAGATTGTCGTCCATATCAAAAAGCTTATTGATGATGGTGCCTTTTCCGACCCCGGAAGGACCTGAAATTACGAGAAGAACTCCCCTTTTATTCATCTTCACCCTCCAATGTCATTCTTGCGCCGACTGTTTCCGGCTGGATTCCAGAAAGTATAACATGACCGGAATCCATTACAAGAACGGTTTTTGTTTTGCGCCCGAAGGAAGCATCGATAAGCGTGCCTTTTTCCCTTGCTTCGGTGATGATACGCTTGATCGGTGCGGAATCCGGCGCAACCATGGCGATAACGCGGTTTGCATTGATAAGATTGCCGAAACCGATATTTACAAGTTTCATGCAAAAGCCTCCGTTTTATTCGATATTCTGAATCTGTTCGCGGATTTTTTCAATTTCGGATTTTACGTCAACGACAACCTGGGCAATTTCAACGTCGGAACATTTGCTTCCGGTTGTATTGATTTCGCGGTTCACTTCCTGAATAAGGAAGTCGAGCTTTCTGCCAACGGGTTCATCAAGTTCAAGAATTTCGCGGAGCTGGCCGATATGGCTGCGAAGGCGGACTGTTTCTTCATCGACAGCGACCTTATCGCTGTAAATGGCAGCTTCCTGAATGATTCTTGCTTCGTCGATCTGTTTTCCTTCAAGAACTTCGAGCATTTTGTTATAAAGGCGCTCGCGGTATTCCTTAACGGTTTCGGGGCTGCGTTTTTCGATGAATCCGACTTTTTCTTCAATATATGCGGCTCTTCCGAGGACGTCCGCTTTCATTCTTTCGCCTTCGGTGCGGCGCATTTCAACAAATGCGGCTGCGGCTTTTTTTGCAACGGATTCCACATCCGCCCAAAGGGCATCTTCATCGGTCTGCGCCTTCACAACGGTGAAAACATCCGGGAATTTTGCGATGGAAGAAAGAGAAAGGTCATCCGCAAGTTCAAATTCATCCTTCACGCTGCGGAGAGCTTCCACATAGCTTTTAACCACTTCTTTATTGATGGTGATTTCTTCGTTGGTGCCTTCAACGGTCTGGATCATGACGCCGACGTCAACTTTTCCGCGGCTGATAATTCCGGAAAGAAGGCGTTTGAGTTTCTCTTCAAGGAATCCGCAGGAACGGGGAACCCTTGCGGAATATTCAAAATAGCGGTGGTTTACGGATTTGATTTCAACGCGGATATTTCTTCCGTTAAGGATTTCTTCCGCTGCGCCGTAACCGGTCATGCTTTTAATCATTTTGCTTTTCCTCATCTTTTCAATGATTATGAAAATACGGCGGGAGCAAGCCCCCGCCCCACTGTAATTCCTGGTATGGGAGGCTTTATGCCTATAATTTTCTAATATATAATATTATACTTTAAAAGCAGGCTTGTCAAGAAAAAAGGATGCAAATTTTGGAATATCCGTTATTTTGAAAACGTTTTCTCTTGACTTTACCGCATTAAAGGAATATATTTATATAATAAGGCAAAATTCTGTTTATCATTACTTTTTTGAGGAGTGTTACAATATGTTGGCAACCGAAAAAACTATGGAAAAAATCGTCGCACTTTGCAAAGGCCGCGGCTTCGTTTACGCAGGCTCCGAAATTTACGGCGGTCTTTCCAACACCTGGGACTACGGCCCTCTTGGTGTTGAATTCAAAAACAACGTGAAACGCGCATGGTGGAAAGCCTTTGTTCAGGAAAGCCCCTATAACGTAGGTCTTGACGCCGCTATTCTTATGAACCCCCAGGTTTGGGTAGCTTCCGGTCATGTAGGCGGTTTCTCCGATCCTCTTATGGACTGCAAAGCTTGCAAAACCCGTCACAGAGCAGATAAACTCATCGAAGACCAGACCGGCATTTCCCCCGAAGGCTGGGAATTCGGCAAAATGCGTGAATTCGTCGATGAAAAGAACGTTATTTGCCCCAACTGCGGCGCACATGACTTCACCGATATCCGTTCCTTCAACCTTATGTTCAAAACTTTCCAGGGCGTAACCGAAGACGCAACCAGCCAGATCTATCTCCGCCCCGAAACCGCGCAGGGTATTTTCGTAAACTTTGAAAACGTTCAGAGAACCACCAGAAAAAAACTCCCCTTCGGTATCGCACAGGTCGGTAAATCCTTCCGTAACGAAATCACCCCCGGTAACTTCACTTTCCGTACCCGTGAATTCGAACAGATGGAACTTGAATTCTTCTGCAAACCCGGCACCGATATGGAATGGTTCGCATACTGGAAAGATTACTGCGAAAACTGGCTTCTCCGCCTTGGCATGAAGAAAGAAAATCTTCGCCGCCGCGACCACAGCCCGGAAGAACTTTGCTTCTATTCCAAAGGCACCACCGACTTCGAATTCCTCTTCCCCTTCGGCTGGGGTGAACTTTGGGGCGTTGCGGACAGAACCGATTATGACCTTACCCAGCACAGCAACCATTCCGGCAAAATCCAGGATTATTTTGACCCGGAAACCAACGAAAGATATATTCCTTATGTTGTTGAACCTTCCCTTGGCGCAGACCGCGTAACCCTTGCGTTCCTCTGCGACGCTTATGACGAAGAAGTAGTCGGCGAAAAAGACGTTCGTACCGTTCTTCGCCTTCATCCCGCGCTTGCTCCTTTCAAAGCTGCTGTTCTTCCTCTTTCCAAAAAGCTTAATGAAGGCGCACTTAAAGTTCACGACGAACTTGCAAAACACTTCATGGTCGATTATGATGAATCCGGCTCCATCGGCAAACGTTACCGCCGCGAAGATGAAATCGGCACTCCTTTCTGCATCACCTATGACTTTGAATCCGAAGAGGACGGCTGCGTAACCGTTCGTGACCGCGATTCCATGGAACAGGTAAGAATGCCCATCAGCGAACTTGTTTCCTACATCGAAGATAAAATCGTATTCTGATTTTTGACCGAACCTTTAAAAGCCGGAAAAGCAAAAAGCTTTTCCGGCTTTTTTACAGCTTTGGCCCGGTTGCAACCGCCGGTTGACAAATTGAAAAGCCGGATTTATGGCTTGCCACCGTAAAAAGATGTATGCTTTCATCGAAGGGAAGAAAAACTTCCGAATAAAAAACCGAGGTGAAAACAATGATACTTGCTGACAAAATAATTGAACTGAGAAAAAAAGCCGGATATTCCCAGGAAGAGCTTGCGGAAAAAATGGGCGTTTCCCGCCAGAGCGTTTCAAAATGGGAAGGCGCCCTTTCCATTCCTGATCTTGATAAGATTCTTCTTATGAGCGAAATCTTCGGTGTTTCCACCGATTACCTTCTTAAAGATGAACTTGGTGATGAGATTCCCGCGCCGAAAGAAGAAATAAGCGAAAGCCACTTCCGCAAAGTTTCTATGGAAGAAGCGAATGAGTTCATAAAAGTAAAAGACGAAACCGCACCGATGGTTGCCCTTGGGGTTGCTCTTTGCATACTTTCGCCAATCATCATGTTCATGCTTCTGGCTTTGCAGATTTCCGGAAGGATAGGCATAAACGAAAACGCTGCCGGAGGAATCGGTCTCATCGCTCTGGTGCTTCTTGTGGTGCCTGCGGTTGCGCTTTTCATCACAAGCGGTATGAAGACAGGCAAATTTGAATACCTTGAAAAAGAGCCCATAGAGCTTGCTTACGGCGTTGCGGGAATGGTTAAGGAACGCCAGAATAAGCTCCGGGATAAACATATTCGTGACTGTGTAACCGGCATCTGCCTTTGCATAATTGCGGCAATTCCGCTTTTCATCGGTGCTTTTTTTGAAAAAGCTGACGGAGAAACTTTAATCGGTCTTTGCCTTACCCTTGCAATAGTTGCCGCAGGTGTTTACATCCTTGTTCGCAGCGGAATTCCCTGGACCGCAACAGAAAAACTTCTTCAGGAAGACGATTACACCGTTGAAAAGAAAATTATGGAAAAAAAGCTTGATCCCATTGCCACCATTTACTGGTGCGTAGTTACGGCGGTTTATCTCGGCTGGAGTTTTTACACTTTTGAATGGAACAGAACATGGATAATCTGGCCGGTTGCGGGCGTATTTTACGGCGTATTTTACGGCATTGCCAATTATTTGGATAAAAAATAAATCCGCAAATCAAAGCCCGCAAAAAGCGGGCTTTGTTCTTTTTTAAACCTTCCCGGAGGGGAATGTGAATTTTTTGCCGAAGACAAAAAAGACAGATGAGGGATTAAATGGATTATTAAGAAACCCTTCCGTCATTTCCTTCGGAAATGCCACCTCCCCTTTCAGGAGAGGCGATTAAAACAAACAATAATTTACATTTTTCGTCTTTACTTCTTGATACTTAAAGCATTATGTGGTAGAATGAATTGTATAATTTTTTCGCAAAAGGTGGTTTTGATTATGTACGAAGTCAAAAAAATTCTTACTGAAAGCCCCGAATTCGAGCAGATCGAAAAAGAACTTTTCTTCAGAGGCGAAGAAACCGCGGATCTTATTGAAACTTTTTGCCACAGCAAAGGTGTTTCCATATATGCAGCAATGGAAGGTGAATTCGTCACCGGCTTTTGCGTAACAAGCCCTTCCACTTCCGACGTTATGCATCTTCTTTTCATCGGCGTTCACCGCGATTACCGCAAAACCGGAGTTGCCCATGCACTTCTTGATGCTTCCATCGCCGACCAGAAACCCAAGGCCGTTGTTGCGGAAGTTCCCCATTATACCCTTCCCTTCTTCACCAACTATGGTTTCTATGCCGTTGAGTTCGGCGAAGACCTTTACGGAAAAAACGTTTTCTATGCAACTTACCGCGTAAGATAACTTTAAAAAATCAAAGCTCCCGAAAAGGGAGCTTTTTTTATTTTGTCCCGATCCGCCATTTCCCCAAAGGAAGGCAAGAAAAAAAGCCGCCCATAAGAGCGGCTTTTTATTGATTCAATTATTTATCAGAAAACCGGAACAACGGAAACACCGTAGGTTTCTTCGATGAATGCACGAACTTCTTCGGAGCAAACAGCTTCTACGAGAGCAAGGGTCTTTTCGGTTGCTTCTTCGCCGTTTCTTACTGCGATGATGTTGCCGTAAATCTGTGCTGCTTCGGAATCTTTTGCTTCGGTTTCAAGAACGGTGCCGTCGATTCCTGCGCCGATTGCATAGTTGCCGTTGATTACTGCGAAGTCAACGTCAGCAAGGATGTTGGGGAGCTGTGCAGCTTCTGCGTCCATGATTTCAAGGTTTTTGGGGTTATCAACGATATCAAGAACGGTGATGTTGAAACCGTTGGAGTTATCAACAGTGATAAGGCCGAGATCCTGGAGAAGGTAGAGTGCGCGTGCTTCGTTGGAACCGTCGTTGGGAACAGCGATTACTGCGCCGTCTGCGATAGCATCGAGAGAAGCGGTTTTTCCGGGATAAATGCCGAGAGGTTCATAATGGATAACTGCAGCGGAAACGATATCGGTGCCTTTTTCTGCGTTATAGGTATCGAGATAAGGGGTGTGCTGGAAATAGTTTGCGTCGATTTCGCCTGCGGTAAGGGTTTCGTTAGGAAGAACGTAATCGGTGAATTCTACGATTTCAAGGTTCCAGCCGTCTGCTGCAAGAACTTCTTTTGCTACTTCAAGGATTTCTGCATGAGGAGCGGGAGAAGCGCCGACTTTGATGGTTTTTTCATCGGATTCGCCGGAACAAGCGGTGAAGCTGAGAACGAGTACGAGTGCGAGTGCAAGAGCGATAAGTTTTTTCATGGTATTTTCCTCCAATGGAATTATTTGTTTCTTTTATCTATTTTTTTCGCCGCAATTTCAAATCCCATCTGAATGAGCTGAACTATTACGACTATGAGAACAACTGTCACCCACATAACATCCGCCTGATAACGGTGGTGACCGTAACGGATGGCGATATCTCCGAGACCGCCTGCGCCGAAAGCACCGGCCATTGCGGAATATCCGATAAGGGTGATGGTTGTAATCGAGAAACCTCTGATAAGGCTGGGCACTGCTTCGGGAAGAAGCACTTTTTTGGCGATCTGCCAATTCGTCGCGCCCATGGTTTTTGCCGCTTCAACAACGCCGGGGTCAACTTCCTGCAACGCGGTTTCGACCATTCTTGCAACGAATGGTGCCGCCGCTATGGTAAGCGGAACGATTGCCGCAACCGGACCGATTGCTTTGCCGACGATGAATCTTGTAAGCGGAATTACCGCAACGATAAGAATTACAAAAGGAATTGAACGGCCGATGTTGATTACCGCGCCGAGAATTCCGTTAAGCGTTTTCTGGGGGCTGATGCCGTGGGCATCGGTAATTACCATTGTAACGCCAAGGGGAAGTCCGATAATATAAGCAAAGATAGTGGAAGCGAAGGTCATGAGCAAGGTTTCATAAGTTCCTTCAAGAAGCATATCTTTGTATTGCATGAAGAATTCCATCATTCGGCATCACCTCCTTCGGCGATGTTGGAGATTCCGAGAAGAAGTTCCGTCGCGTGATGCTTCGGATTTGAAAGGACTTCATCGGTGGCTCCCTGTTCAACAAGTTCGCCTTCATTTATTACAGCCACATGGCGGCAAATCGATTTTACAACGCCGATTTCATGGGTGATGATGAAAACGGTTACTCCGAGCTTTTCGTTGATATCCTTGAGAAGTTTGAGGATCGCTTTGGTTGTAAGGGAATCCAGCGCGGAAGTGGGTTCGTCGCAAAGAAGAATGGAAGGATTGTTTGCAAGTGCTCTTGCAATGGCAACTCTCTGCATCTGTCCGCCGGAAAGCTGGCTCGGATATGCGTTTGCTTTGTCTTCAAGACCTACGAGGGCAAGAAGTTCTTCAACTTTTTTATTTATATCGGCTTTTTTCCATCCGCTAAGTTCGAGAGGAAAACCGACGTTATCGCGAACGGTTCTCTGCATAAGAAGGTGATATCCCTGGAAGATAACGCCTACTCTTTTGCGAAGTTCGATATTTTCTTTTCCGGAAAGTTCGGTGATGTTTTTTCCTTCGATATAGATTGCGCCGCTGGTGGGTTTTTCAAGCTGGGCAATGCAGCGAAGAAGTGTGGATTTACCGGCACCGCTCATGCCGATGACGCCGAAGATATCTCCAGCTTCAACGTGGGTGGAAACTCCACGAAGAGCATGGACCTCATTTGAAGTTTTAAAAATCTTCGACAGGTTTTCAATACGTATCAAGTCTTATCTTCTCCTTGTTTTCATGCTTTTGGGATATAAAAAAGCTCCCGTCCTTACAAAAGGACGGGAGCATAAAACTCTCGTGTTACCACCTTTTTTCGTCATAACATCACTGTTATAACCTCATCGGGTACTTCCATACCCTATCGCTTTAACGGGCGAACCCCGTCGCAGCCTTACCGGAAAAACCGGCTCGGTGCGCAACTCCAAGGCCATCTTCAGCGCTATCAGTTCGTTTCCCTTTCAGCAAACGGGAAATCTCTGTGGCCGCATCCTGCGCTTACTCTTCTTTTCACAGTCTTTGGTGATATTTGAACTAATGAATGCATTATATACCCCTTTTCGAAGAAAGTCAACACTTTTTGCAAAATATTTTCATCGCTTTAATATGTTGATACAAGCTTCATAACAACCACCGTAATATCGTCGGAATGTCCGTCCGTTCTTCTTTCAAAAGCGGTTTTTGCAATTCCTTCGGCGATTTCTTCCGCGCTTTTTTCCGAAAGGCTTTTGAGTTCCGAAGGGATCCAGTCGCTTCCGGAAGCGGTTACCCCATCCGTCACAAGAACAACTATATCCCCCGCCCCAAGATACATGCTGTTTTGCTCAAATTCCGCTCCGCCGAGAATCCCCACCGGAAGAGAGATGCTTTCCACTTTTGAAGCAAGACCTTTTTTCAGCACAAAGGAAGTTTCTGCGCCGGCTTTATAAAAATTCGCCGCGCCGGTATAAAGATTTATCGAAAAAGCATCCGCCGTGGCAAGGGATTCGTCTTCGGATTTCAGCAAAAGGGCTGAATTGACAAGTTTTATCGCCGGCCCGAAGCGAAAGCCCGCCCTTATCATTCTTGCAATAAGCCCGGAGGTCATCATCGAATCCAGCGCGGCGTGTTCGCCGCTTCCCATTCCGTCGCTCAGAATCATGTGGGCCGAACCTCCCCGGTCTATGAAATGTTCCGCTGAATCCCCGCAGAATCTTTCTCCCTCCGCATTTATTGAATATTCCGCAAACCGCGGTTCCATAAGCGGATTTTCGCAGAAATAAAGTCTTCTTGCGTTTTCGGTATCCCTTTTTACCGGTTTTGCAAAATCGCACTCGCAAATATCCGAAAGTTCCTCTGTTATTGCGGAAATATCCGCCTTTTTCAGCCTTTCCTTTGCGGCGGAAACTTCAATTTTCATGCATCCGTCAGAAGTATGGTAACAGCTGCAGGCATAGGGTGGAATATTCCTCAGCTCAAACGCATTTTTCACCGCAAGAGAAAGTTTTTTATCAACACTTTTAACGTCCGCCGCATCCGCCGCAATATCACGCAGAAGAAGAGCCATTCCCTCGAACTGATCCGTAACCACTTCCCGCAGATTCCTTATTTTTCGTTCAGCGGCATTTTTCTTTGCGGCTTCCTTATATTTAATCTTAACATTATTAAAAAGTGCTTCTGTCTTCGGGCATCTTTCCAGAAATTCCTTTTCATTTTCCGGCTTTCGGTTTTCTTTTGCGGCGGCACCCATTTCATAAAAAGCCTTCGAGGTTTCGGAATATTTTTTCTTCCAGCATTCGCTGTTTTTTGAGCACAGACGGCAGTTTTCTTCCGCCGCAAAGTTGAGCACGGTGCTCATTCCTTCGTGGTTTTCTCTTTCCACCGCTTTTGCAACCCTTTTTGTTGCGGCGGAAATATCCAGAAGGCCGTCTGCGGCACAGCCGATTTTTGAAAGCACAAGTTCTTTCACCGTTGCGGAATCCGCCGCTTTCCCTTCGCCGAAGGTTACGGAGGATATAATCTTACCGGCACCTTCCGGAATGAGCACAGTCGCCGCCGCTGCAATTACAGATTCATAAACCGGAACATAATCCGGATAAAATTCTGCGCCGAGAAGGCAGAAAATCAGCCTTGCGGCAACAAAAACCACTGCACAGCCGAATTTGCCTAAGGGTGCAAAAATTCCGGAAACAAGCCCCCCGACGGCATATCCCGAAAGTACCGTGCTCATATTTCCGGCAGAAAAGGATAAAACCGTTCCTGCGGCAACCCCGGCGATGGCTCCGCCGCTTTCCTTCCCGAACCTTGCGGCAAGAAGCACCATTACCGAAGCCGCAATTCCGCCGAGATTCAGCTTGCCGAAGGTTATTCCGGTGAGTGAAGCGGAAAGAATTGCCGCCGACATGATTATGCAGGCTCTGTCGCCGCCGGAAAGGGTGACTATCGGTTTTCCGTGCTCAAAGGCATATCCGCTTCGGCAGAAGAAATATGCCGTTCCGGCGGCGATTATGGTTTCCGCAAAGGCGGATATTGCGGAATAGCCGGAAATAATGGTCATTGCGGCATAGCCAAAGGAAGAAAAGCCCATTGCTCCCGCCGCCATGAGCACCGAAGCACCTTCGCTTTTTGCAAAGCGCTCGAAAACAAGCTTCATGCCGAATACTATGAGCACGGCGCCGATATATCGAAGATTATTTTCCGGCGAAGGTGAAAATATATAGCCAAGAAGCGCACCGAACGCCGCGCCGACGGAATTATTTTTCCTTGCGGCGGAAGCGGCGGCAACTCCGAATGGCGCAAGCTTTCCGAACATCATGGTATTTGCCGCCGCAAAGGCCGCAAAAGCCCAGATTCCTATGCTCAGAAGATCCGGCACCGCGGTTCTTACCGATTCCGAAATTTTTTTATTCATGGATTTTATTTTAACGTCCGTCATCTTATAAAAAAGCTCCTTTGCGTTTTATAGTAAAACTATATCGCAAAGAAGCGGAAAATATTGTCAAAAAAATTGCAGACAAAAAGAAAAAGCACCCCGAAGGCGCTTTATCCGGATATTATTTTCAAATCTTTTTCGTTCAAAAAAGCGCAAAGGCTTTCCAGATCCCCGCTCACAAGGTCGAATTTCCGAAGAATCATAATCTTCTCACCGTCACAGATCAGAAAAAGGCTTCTGCCTTCGATAACCGGTTCAAGGTTTTCGTATTCCATAAGTGGTTTTCCGTTTTCAAAAATTCCATCTTCGCCGAAAACGACCATATCGCCCGCCACGAGATTTGAATTTATGCTTTTCATAAGCTTTTTTGCGGATTTTTCATATTTTTCGGCGGCGGTTCTTCTTGGAAGAACCGCAAAAATTCCGTTTATCATTGAAAAAGCACCGACCAGCAGCGGAACAAGCAGTTCTTTTGGCTTCATAAGCCCGGGAATGAAAAGGAAAAAGCCCGCCGCAATAAGAATAATTCCGTAAAAAAACCTTCTGGTTTTGCGGCGGCGCAAAACTTCATCGGGCATTCTGCGTTCGTTAAGGGAATCGATTTTGTTCCACATTTTCGGATATTTTCCGCGGGACTGAATTTCCGCTCTTTTTCCGATGGCGTCCGCAACCTGTTCAGTAAGTTCCGGCGTCAGTTTTTCGGGTTTAAAAATAAATTCCATGCCGTAAAACCTCCTTTTTTCTTCATGGTATCACGGCATGGAAAATTATTCAATATGCGTTTACAAATCTTAAAAAAATCTTAAAAACTGTCCGCCCAAAGTTTAAGATATTTTTCTACAACTTCCTTTTCGTCTTTGCATATATTTGACATACTCCCTTCGTCAACCTCGGTGCTATCTTCGTTATAAAGTTCCCTTATCGTATCGTTATATGAATAAAGGACACCGTTTTTTGCGATATATGCTGCAACCGATGTGCTTATTACGCGAAGATTTCTGTCATAAGCAGCATTAAAATATCCGTCTTTCGGTTCTTTATATACAACAACATATTCAATTCCGTTTGCATTCGTACGATACTCTTCATAATATTCGTTTCCCTCACCGATTGAAACAATGCTCATTTTCGGAACACCGTCTGTCCATCTTTTTTCTGCTTCCATTTCAATTCTCGCATGAACGGTAAAATCTATTTCCTTGCTCTCACAGTAATAATAAAGGCTAATAAAATTCAAAGTCTGCGAAACGCTTATATCGGTTGTCCGGAAGTTCATCTCCGGAAGCGTTATTCTTCCGGAACCGATATAAGCAACAGCTTCCGAAAGCACCGAAAAATCCTTGCTGTATGATAAAGGTCCGTGTTCAATACATTCTTCACCAATCTTACAGTCATGGTGCAATTCTTCCGCTTCTTCGAGTTTTTTATGATTTTCCTTTATTTCTTCGCCGAATTCGCTGATTTCTATTTTCTCCGCCGCATAGAGAATATTGTATCTTGTATGTTCGATCTTCTCTCCGGTTTTATAATCATAAAGCTGAACATTCTGAGAGTCGTCAAATTTTATATTAAAAACTTCCGCAATAACCACCGTTGATGTTGCCGCAATCAAAAGAACTGCCGCAATCAGCGCAAAAACTTTTTTCATCGGAATCACTTTTTTAATTTTGCGTTCCTCATGGGCTTTAATAAGATATTCTTCTTCAATATCGCCTATGATATCAATGAATTCTTCGCTTTTCATATCTCATAACTCCTTTCCGTAAGATATTTGCGAAGTTTTTTGCGGGTGCGTTCAAGGCTTGAATAAATTCCGCTTTCCTTCTTTCCGAATCGCTTCGCGATATCCTCAATGCTGTCAAAATACCAGTAGCGGCAGATGAAGATACTGCGCTTTTCTTCCGTAAGGGTTTCGAGAAATTCGTTCATCGCCGCAAGAACTTCCCGCCTTTCATAACTTTTTTCAACGTCATCGTTTCCGGAAACGACTTCGTCAATCTCCTCAAAAACCACTGCGGTTTCATTTCCGCCGTGCTTTTGGGTTTTGTTCTTCCGGTACCGGTTAAGCGAAAGGTTCCTTATGATTTTGCCAAGGAAGAGAGAAAGTTTTTCCGGAACGGCCGGCGGAATTGAATTCCAGACCGCAAGATATGCATCGTTAAGGCATTCTTCCGCATCTTCTTCGTTTCCAAGAATATTCTTCGCAACGGTTTTGCAATAAGCGCCATATTTCTTTTCCGTTTCTGGAATTGCCTGTTCACTGCGTTCAAAGTAAAGTTCGATTATCTTTGAATCTTCCATCAAAATCACTCCTTTCATCTTTATAGACAGCATTTGCCGAAAAAATTCGGCAGTTTTTTCTGATTTTATTATACCTTTTCGGAATATTATTGCAAATTTACGGGCGGATAATATCCGCCCCTGCGGTTTTGTTGGAACGCATATAAAAAAACTCCCGCTTCGGTGAAGCGGGAGCTTTGCTTTGCGAAAAAATTATTCTGCGCTGATGATGTAATAATAAACGGGCTGACCGCCATAAATGGCATTAACCTCGATATCGGAAGAAAGCTTTCCGGCAATGACGGTGCGGATTGCTTCTGCCTGTTCTTCGGAAACATCTTCGCCGTAGTAAACGGTTACCATGGAAGTTTCTTTTGTTACAAGAGCTTTTGCGAGGCGGGAACAGATAACGTCCATTTCTCTGCCGGTATAAAGCATCTTGCCTTCTTTCATGGCAAGAAGTTCGCCTTCTTTGATTTTGTGTCCGTCAAATTCGGAATCCCTTGCGGCAAAGGTAACCTGGCCGGTGATGACTGCGGAAAGTGCTTCGTTCATGGCGGCGGTGATATCCTCAACGGAAGCTTCCGGGTCATAGCTGAGCATTGCGGAAATGCCCTGGGGCACGGTTTTGCTGGGGATTACGATTACGTTTCTGTCGGCAATTTCAGCAGCCTGCATTGCCGCCATAACGATGTTTTTGTTGTTGGGAAGAACGAATACGTTCTTTGCGGGGGTCGCCTGGACCGCGGCAAGGATATCCTCGGTGGAGGGGTTCATGGTCTGTCCGCCGGAAACAATGTTGTCGCATCCGAGATCGGAGAAAACATCGGTAAGACCTTTGCCTGCGCAAACGGAAACGAAGCCGTATTCAACGGAAGGATCCACAGCGGCATAAACGAATTTTTCTTCCTTTACTTCTTCGATGGGAGCTTCATATTCGAACTTCATTTCGGTGTGGGCAATGCCCATATTTTCGATCTTGGTTGCGATGATGGTGCCGTAAGAAAGGCTTTCGGTAATGACTTTTCCGGGTTCGTTGGTGTGGATATGGAATTTTGCGCCAAGGGTTCCTTCGGTATAATCAACCATTTCGCCATGTGCGGAAAGGGCTTTTTCGAAACCTTCGGAAGCGTTTTCGCCTTTTTTGACCACTGCTTCAACACAGTAAGTATATTTTACTTCTTTGGAAGCACCTGCTTCTTCGGCGCCTTTGGGCATAATCATTTTTCCTTCGGAAATCACGCTCCAGATACCTTCGAAGATATAAACAAGTCCCTGGCCGCCTGCATCGACAACGCCGCTCTTTTTAAGGATCGGAAGCATTTCGGGGGTCTGGGCAAGGGTTCTTCTGCTCTGAAGGTACATTCCGTAAATTACGGCAACGGTGGAATCGTCATATTTTACGATTTCGGAAGCTTTTTCTGCCGCACAGCGGGCAACGGTAAGGATGGTGCCTTCGGTGGGCTTCATAACAGCTTTATATGCAGCTTCCACGCCAAGGGTGAACGCCGCGGCAATATCTGCGCCGGTGGCGGTTTCTTTTCCTTTCATTCCTTTGGAAAATCCGCGGAAAAGAAGGGAAAGAATTACGCCGGAGTTACCTCTTGCTCCGCGAAGAAAACCGGAAGCGGCAACTTTTGCTACTTCTTCAACGGTAACGTCGTCACCGAGTTTTTCAAGTTCTTTTGCTCCGTTGCCGATGGTCATGGACATATTGGTGCCGGTATCGCCATCGGGTACGGGGAATACGTTAAGTGCGTCCACTTCTGCTTTTCTGTTGCAAAGATTGTTTGCGCCGGAAATAAAAGCATCGCGAAGCTGCTTTCCGTTTATCAAAAATCTCAACTCCTCTTAAAATTTCCTGGTTGTTTATATGTTTTCTTGATGATTTATTTTTATTTAAAAAATAATTCAAAAGGCTTAAGGTATATGCTTTTTACAGCATATACCAAAATATATTATAGCATAAAATTTCGCTTATGTAAAAGAAAATTTTGTAAAAAAGCGAATATTTCCTGCAAATTATTCGAATTTCCATTCAAGAATGTTGTAAAACATATCAAAATCCGTTCCGAACATCGCAAAAGTGAGGTCACGGTTAAAAATCGTGCAGCCTTTTGTATAGCAAAGAGGAACAAACGGGGTCACATCTTCGAAGGTTGAAGCAAATTCCGAAGGGGTAACGGTTCCCGCCATAAAGCCAAGCCAGCTGAGATAGAGTTTTTCACTGTTCGGCATTCCGTAATTTATATATTCAAAATCCTGGAACTGATATTCATAGGGCGTAAGAATGCTTGTAAAGTCCATATCCGGACCAAGGCGCATTTCCGCAATATAAAGGTCATAATCATAATTCCGCAGCGCCGTCATGAAAGAAACGTAGGAAAGAGGCTCAACCCTTACTTCGATTCCCACTTCCGCAAGCATTTCTGCCACGGCATAGGCAAGATTGGTTTTTACCGTACTTTCGTTGCAGACTATCAGCTTGAGAGAAATACGCTTTCCTCTGCTGTTGGTGCGGAATCCTTCCTCATCTCTGCCGCTTAGCTTCATATCGTCAAGGATAAGGTTGGCAGACATGAAATCGAGGCTGTTTTTTGAAATATACTGCATCTCATAAAAATCCGGATTATAGATTTTTTTTGGTGCGGATGCAAAATGTCCGTAAATATCCGTCGCAATGCGGTTATAATCCATGGCGCATGAAACTGCCCTTCTGAAATCCGCATAATAAGTGAAGGCAGAACTGCTGTTCATGCCAAGATAGACCATTCTGTTTGACTGCATGCCCATGGTTGCGCCGTTCGAGGAAGAACCAAGATCCATCGGGTCGGTGACATAAATGCAGTCATATCTTCCCATGCGCATTTCGTATGTGAGAAGATCCATATCCTCCGCCGGAACAAGTTCGATTTCCTGGGCGGCGGAATAAACGTCGCAGATAAGGTGTTTTCCGTCCTCGCTGAAATAATATCTGTCGGTAAAATACTTCGGATTATCTATGGTTTCAAAAGAAATTACCGGAAAAGTCAGAAGATTAGGAAAATATCTGTTCGCATAATGAAGGGTTACACGAAGACACGAAGCATCCATAACCTTCATGGAACTTACGATATCAAGATTTTTTGCGTAATAACTTCCTTCCTTCATTGCCTGCTGGAAAGAATAGCGAAGGTCATAGGCAGTAAATTCCGTTCCGTCCGGGAAGAAGGAATCTTCCTCGACATAAAGGAACCAGGTCACGTTATCTTCCGTATAAATTTCCGAAAGAAGGTCGAGTTCCCAGCTGTAATCACTTTTAAGGCTGACCATGGAACGGTATATAAGTTCACAGACGAATCTGTTGGATTTTGAAATGGCGTTATAAGGCGAAGCGCCCTCTTCATAATCAAAAGGAATGCGAAGGCTGAAAGGTTCCTCGTCGGTTATTTCTTCCGGTTCGGAATTTTCAGCAGGGGGAATTACCTCCTCCGCCGGAGGAGGTACCGGTTCGGCTTCGCAGCCGCTGAAAATCATTGCCGCGGCAAGCAGAAGTGATAATAATTTTATTAATCTCAATCTCATTTTACGGGATCTGTTATTTCAAATCGCTCGATGGAGAGCGCCTTTCCTGTTAAATCATCTGTTTCGGTAAAAATTCCCTGAACCTTGCAGGGACCTTTGGCAATTTCCATGCCTTTTCCACGAAGGTGGGTTATCATAAAATCGGTGGAGCATTTCGTCACAACGCCGAGCACGGAATCCATCGGCCCGCACATTCCGATATCGGTGATATATGCTGTTCCGCCGGGAAGAACACATTCATCCGCTGTCGGAACATGGGTGTGGGTTCCGAAAACAAGGCTTGCCCTTCCCTCAACATATCTTCCGAGGGCGATTTTTTCGCTGGTGGCTTCCGCATGGATATCAATAACGACGTGTTTTATGCCAAGTTCCTTTATAATTTTATCCGCGGCGATGAACGGGCTTTCATAAGCAAGGTCAAGGAATACGTTCCCGATAAGGCTTATTACGGCGCAGCGGTATTTTCCCCGCTCATAAACATATACCCCGGAACCGGGAGCATTGGGATGAAGATTCGCCGGACGGATTGCGCCATATTCCCTTTCATAAATTTCGTTCATATCGCGGTTATAAAGGGAATGATTCCCGCCGGTGATAACATCCGCACCCATGGCGAAAAGAGCATCGCAGTTTTTTGCTGTGATGCTGCTGTTTTCGCCGGCGTTTTCGCCGTTTACTATTATAATATCCGGGGAATATCTTTTTTTGATGGCGGGCATGTGGCGGCGAAGAGCTTCGGTACCGATGGTACCCACAACGTCGCCGATTGCAAGAATTCGCATATTTTCACCTTATCTGGCAACAAAGCCGACTTTTTTATACATTTTATCAATGGTGCGCTGGGCAATTCTTTCTGCCTGTTCTGCGCCTTTGCGATAGCATTCTTCAAGATATGCTTTTTCGGAAAGATATTTTGAATAATTTTCGCGAACGGGAGCAAGATGTTCCGCAACAGCTTCGCCGACTGCTTTTTTGAAGTCGCCGTAGCCTTTTCCCTCGAAATCACGCTGAATGGAATCCATAGAAAAACCGGTAACGGCGCCATAGATGGTCATAAGGTTATTGATTCCGTCCTTGCCTTCGCGGTAAGCAACTTCCATATCCGAATCGGTGACTGCGGATTTGAACTTCTTGATAATAACATTGGGTTCATCAAGGATATATACGCAGCCCTTGGGGTTTTCGTCGGATTTGCTCATTTTTTTGGTGGGGTCGGAAAGGCTCATGATCTTTCCGCCGCCCTGGGAAGAAGCGATATAAGGTTCCGGAACGGTGAAGGTTTTTCCGTAAAGGTTATTGAAGCGTTCCGCAATATCTCTCGCAAGTTCAAGATGCTGTTTCTGGTCAACACCGACCGGAACAACATCCGCCTGATAAAGAAGAATATCGCCCGCCATAAGTACGGGATAGGTGAAAAGGCCCGCATTGATGTTATCCGCGTGTTTTGCGGATTTATCTTTGAACTGGGTCATGCGGGAAAGTTCGCCGAACTGGGTGGAACAGCTGAGAACCCAGTTTGCTTCCGCGTGTGCGGGAACATGGCTTTGGATAAAAAGAATGCTTTTTTCGGGGTCGATTCCGCAAGCCATTGCAAGAGCATAGGATTCGAGAGTGCGTTTGCGAAGTTCAGCAGGGTCCTGGCGGACTGTGATTGCGTGCATATTTACGATGGAATAGATGCAGTCATAATCGTTCTGGAGTTTTTCCCAGTTTTTGATCGCGCCGAGGTAGTTTCCGAGGGTGAAAACGCCCGTGGGCTGGATTCCGCTGAAAATGCGTTTTTTGCGCTGCGGTGCGGTGTTCTGTTCAATGTTTTCCATATTAAAAACCTCCTTGAAAGGCCTGGTATTGCTTTTTATTATATAAAAATATAAAATTACATTATAGTTTAACATATTATTATATTTTTTACAAGTAGTGAACGGCCCTGACCGTTCCGCTTGAAAAATTAAATTTTTTTCTTAATAATATGAGCGTTTTTCTCTTTCATTGCGACTATATGGTTGAAGGCCTTTAAGACCGAACAAGGAGGTGACATTATGGATGACAAAAATTTAATCGGACTTTACTTTGAAAGAAGCGAAGAAGCCCTTCCCGAAACGGAAAGCAAATACGGAAATTTCTGCATAAACATCGCGAAAAACATCCTTGGAAGCGAAGAAGACGCAAAAGAATGTCTTAACGACGCTCTTCTCGTCCTCTGGAACAGGATTCCGCCGGAAATTCCGGAAGTTTTTTCTGCACTCGCCGGAAAAATCACAAGGAACATCGCCCTTAACCGCTTCCGCAAAAACACCGCCGAAAAGCGCAAAGGAAACGAAACGGCGGTCGTCCTCGAGGAAATTTCGGAATTTGTTTCCGGAAGCGAAAACGTCGAGGAGCATTTTGAGCAAAAGGAACTTATTTCGGAAATAAACGCCTTTCTTGCGGAATATCCTTCGGAAAAGCGAAAAATCTTCGTTGCCCGGTACTGGTATTTTATGAGCACGGCTGAAATTGCAAAAATTACCGGCAGAAACGAAAAATTCATCCATAACACCCTTACCAGAACAAGAACAAAACTCAAAAAACATCTTGAAGAAAGGGGCTTTGAAATATGAAAGAAGAAAAATTCACAAATATCCTCGGCGAAATCGATGAAAAATATGTTGCGGAAGTTTTTGAAGAAACAAAGGCAAAAAGAATTCTTCCTTTCAAAAAAATCGTTGCCATAGCGGCCTGCATCTGCCTTCTTCTTGCAAGCGCAACGATTGTTATAGCAGAGGTTTTCGATATCGGATTCAATAAGTTTAACGAAAAAATAGACCTCACTTATAAAAACATTTACGGCCAAGAAATCACGCTCGATTATACCGCAGAAGCATATGTGCTCGATTATGACGTCAAGTTCCATTCTTTGGATTCTTTCGGTCCCATGGAAGAACTTAAAAAAGGAATCGACCGCCAGGGCAAGCGCATTATGCATGTTTCCGAACTTCCTCCCGAACACAGGGAACAGTTCATCGAAACTTACGGCGCAGAATCTGCAGAAGTTGACGTGCTCGGTGAACATCTTTCTATGAAAACTTTCGAAAACAGAGAAGCCGCTCTGGAATATGTAGGCTTCGACGGCTTTGAATTTCCCGATTACGGTATTGATGATGAAACGGCAGAAGTTTATCTTTACGGTTATTCTTCAAGCGAACTTACCAGTCTTTATGTAAACCTTTCGGATAAGCTTATCAACCTTTACGAAGAACCCAATATCGTTTTCTCTTATTCCGCACATGTTTCTTTTGGTGAATCCAACTGGGACGGTCATGTTCCGTATGCAGGTTTTGAAGGCGATACTTTCTCCGAAGAAAGATTCACCAGCGAAAATGGAATTGAATATCTTGTTGTAAGACGCATCGGAGAAGACGGTCTTACAAAAGAAATCCGCTCTTTCCTCATCAAAGATGACATTCTTTATGAAGCATATATGATAGATTATCAATACGAGGAAAACCTTGAAAATTACACCGATTTCATCCATAACTGGGCAAATTTCTATTAATAGTCATGCAGGGTTACAATCCCTCAGTCACCTTCGGTGACAGCTCCCTTTACACAAGGGAGCCTGAAAATTCAAAAAGGACGGAAGCAGAGCTTCCGTCCTTTTTAGAACTTATTTTTCTCTCCCTCTGTCAGCTTCGCTGACAGCTCCCTCATCAGAGGGAGCTTAAAAGGTTCAGTTTCCGAACTGATAACATTCTTCCACCATGGGAATGGAGCTTGCCGCACCCGCACGGGAAACGGTGATTGAAGCGGCTTTGACCGCCATCATAAGGGCATCCTTAGGTTTTGCGCCGCACATAACAGTCGCAAGATAAAATCCGATAAGCGCATCTCCCGCGGCGGTTTTATCTTTGACCGGGGCGTCATAAATTTTCTGATAAATTGTGTCATCCTTCGTGATGAGCATGGAGCCTTTTACCCCAAGGGTGAGCACAGTTTCCGCCATGGGGAAGGTTCTTTTTATCGCAGGGATAAGAGCTTCCAGATCCATGGGGCTTGCTCCGGTGAATTCCGAAGCTTCGAAGCGGTTCACAAAAACGTAGGAAAGCTTATCCAGCGGAAGGTTCCGGAGATTTTTCGTGAAAGGTGCAGGGTTAAGGGCGATTCTTGCTCCGGCGGCAAGGGCCTTTTCGACTATGGTTTCAATTCCGTTTATTTCGTTCTGCAAAAGGAGAATATCGCCTTTGCGAAGCTGGGCAACGGTATAATCAATCTGGTCTTCCGTTATCGAAAGATTGGCACCGCCGCAAACGATTATGCTTTTATTGCCTTCCGGGGTAACCTGGATAAAGGCGTTGCCGGTGGGCATTTCTTTTTTTCTGATTAGGGAGGTGTTCACGCCGTTTTTTTCAAGGATATTGAGAAGATATCCCCCATCCCCCATTCCGACGCAGCCCGCATGAAAAACATCCGCACCCGCCCTTGCAATGGCGATGGATTGGTTAAGTCCTTTTCCGCCGGGGAAATAATTCGCTTTTTTTGCGCGCAAAGTTTCCTCCGGGCGGACTATATGTTCCACCGGATAGACGTGATCGATATTAAGTGAACCGAAATTGATTATTTTCATGAAAGCCAACCCCTTCCGCATAACATTATAGCCAAAAGTCAGGGATTTTGGAATAGGTTTTTTAAAATATTTTTCAAATTTTGTTATAAACAACAACAGAATTTTATATTTTCTGACTAAGCAAGAAACTCTCTCGACAAAATGTCTTTTTTAAGCGGTTTTTTCACAGCCGAATTCGGGCATAAAAAAACAGCATCGACATGGTCGATGCTGTTCACGTTTGGCTTTCCGACGGGCAAAAACACCGAAACGCGCCCTGTGGGCGATGAAGCGAGATGTTTTTGGCGCCGCGGTCAAAATATTCAAACCCAATAGCGCAGAATATTTTGGGAACCGCAAGTGGGGAGCTTCGGGTTCGAATCCGAGCTCGGGCATAAAAAAACAGCACCGACATGGTCGATGCTGTTCACGTTTGGTTGCCCGACGAGGATTCGAACCCCGACAAACAGAGTCAGAGTCTGCCGTGCTACCGTTACACAATCGGGCAATATCTAACGTGCTTTGCTATTATATTCTTTTTCTTTCCATTTGTCAATAGTATTTTTAAATTTTTTGAAAAATTTTCTTTCCCTATCGACAAAATCCTTTTTCTGCATTATAATCCAGGCATGGGATAAAATATTAAAAAACGGAGGTTTAATAAAAATGTCTGCTGTTCATTTCACCGAAGAAGAATTCACCACTGCCCTTACTGAAGGCGCACTTATAGTCGATTTCTGGGCAACCTGGTGCGGACCCTGCAAGATGATTGCACCCGCCGTTGACCAGCTTGCGGATGAACTTTACGGAAAAATCACCGTCGGCAAAATCGACGTTGACGAATGCCGCGAAATTGCCATGGAATACGGCGTAATGTCCATTCCCACCCTTATTTATTTCAAAAACGGCATTGAAGTAAAACGTTTCACCGGCGTTCAGACCAAAGATAAACTTCTTGAAGAAGCGAAAGAGCTTGAATAAAAAAACGGCGGGAGCAAGCTCCCGCCATATATTTTGATTTATTGACCTGCCTTTGCGGCGGGTCTTTTTTATTATCTTCAAAAACCGATATGCGCCAGAAAAATTCCGAACGCATAGCCGATTCCGTATGCCGCAAGCAAAAACATAAGTATAACAAAAGCCTTTTTGATAACAACGGCACTTTTGCTTCCTTTGTTAAGAAAAGCTTTCCATTTTTCCATTTTTGCCTCTCCTTTATTCTTCCGCTTCGGCAACAAGCTTATCGCGGTAAGCCTTCGCCGCCTGTTCGGTTTTGTTATCGCCGAAGTGATAATAAACCCTGCCCTTAAGGGTATCCGGAAGATACTGCTGTTTTACATAATGGTTTTTATAGTTATGGGCATATTTATATTTCGGCGGTTTGTGTCCCCCGGCGGATTTTGGATGTACGTTCACAAGATGTTCCGGAACTTCGCCGGAAAGTCCGTTGCGCACATCTTCAAGGGCCGCTCCGATGGCTTCAACCCCGCTGTTTGATTTGGGCGCGGTGCAAAGAAGGATAACCGCATCCGCCAACGGAAGCTGTGCTTCCGGAAGTCCGAGCTGGAGAGCCGTATCAACGCAGGCTTTTACAATCGGAATCGCCATCGGATAGGCAAGACCCACATCTTCGCAGGCTATGGCAAGAAGTCTTCTGCAGGGCGAAATGATATCCCCTGCGTCGATAAATCTTGCAAGATAATGCAGCGCGGCGTTTTCATCGGAACCGCGGACAGATTTGTGGAAGGCTGAAAGGATTTCGAAGTGGTCGTCCCCTTCCTTATCATAGCGGTTTGAACTTCGCTGGGCAGCGGAATGAGCATCTTCGAGAAGAAGAACCCTTTCGCCGTGCTCATTGAGCTTTGAACCGAGCCAGCAGACTTCCAGCGCATTAAGCGCTTTTCGGGCATCGCCGGAACAGTTGCAGGCAATGTGGCGCAAAACACCTTCTTCAAGAATGATTTTTGTTCCGTCGTCGTGCTCAAGTTTTTCCACGGCGTGCTCAAGAGCACGTTCAATCTCGGAAGGTTCGATCGGTTTGAATTCAAAAACCGTACTGCGGCTTAAAATGGCATTATAAACGTAAAAATAAGGATTTTCGGTGGTGGAAGCGATTAGGGTGACCCTGCCGTCCTCGATAAATTCCAGAAGGGTCTGCTGCTGCTTTTTGTTGAGGTACTGTATTTCGTCAAGATAAAGGAGCACCCCCTGAGCACCGTCGATGCCCGCAGTTTCCGCAAAGACTTCCTTGATATCCGCCGTTGAGCACGAAGTTCCGTTCAGGTGGCAAAGTTTTTTGTTCGCGATCTTTGCGATAATTCTGGCAACTGTGGTTTTTCCCGTTCCGGAAGGTCCGAAGAAAATAAGATTCGGGATAACGCCGGAATCCGCAATTTTCCGAAGAAGTTTACCTTCCCCAAGGATATGCTGCTGGCCGCAGACTTCGGATAATTCAGTTGGTCTTAATCTGTCGGCAAGGGGTGCGGACATCCGGTTTCATCTCTTTTCTTTCAATGATTATTCATAAAGGGGGAATTTTCTGCAAAGTTCCGCAACGCCTTTTTTGACTTCTTCGGCGCTGTTTTCATAATCGAAGGTAACTTTTGCGATAAAGTCAGCAATTTTTTCCATTTCTTCCTTTCCGAAGCCGCGGGTGGTTACGGAAGGAGTTCCAAGACGTACTCCGCTGGTAACAAAGGGAGATGCGGGGTCGTTCGGAATCATATTTTTGTTTGCAGTGATGTTCACGGAATCAAGACGCTGCTCAAGTTCTTTTCCGGTAACGCCGGTTTCGCGAAGATCGAGCATCATAAGGTGGTTGTCGGTTCCGTCGGAAACAAGCTTCAGCCCGTGCTTTTTGAGGGCTTCTGCAAGGCATGCGGCATTTTCGACTATTTTATGCTGATATTCTTTGAATTCGGGTTGAAGCGCTTCGCCGAAGCACACCGCTTTTGCGGCGATTATGTGTTCAAGAGGTCCGCCCTGGCAACCGGGGAAAACAGCTTTATCTATCTGTTTTGCATATTGTTCTTTGCAAAGGATAAGTCCTCCGCGGGGTCCGCGAAGGGTTTTGTGGGTGGTGGTGGTGACTACGTCTGCATAGGGAACAGGGCTCATGTGTTCGCCCGCGGCAACAAGTCCGGCGATATGAGCCATATCGACCATAAGATATGCGCCCACTTCATCGCAGATTTCGCGGAATTTCGCGAAGTCGATAGCTCTTGGATATGCGGAAGCGCCCGCAACGATTATTTTCGGTCTGCATTCAAGCGCAATTCTTCTTACTTCTTCATAATCGATGCATCCGGTTTCAGCATCGACGCCATAGGAAACAAACTTATATGCCTTTCCTGAAAAGTTCACCGGACTTCCGTGAGTAAGATGTCCGCCTTCCGCAAGGTTCATTCCCATGATGGTATCGCCGAATTCCGCAAGAGCGAAATATGCCGCAAGGTTTGCCTGCGCACCGGAATGGGGCTGGACGTTCGCATGGTCGGCGCCGAAAACTTTGCAGGCACGATCTCTTGCGATATTTTCGACCACATCGACATATTTGCATCCGCCGTAATATCTGTGTCCGGGATAACCTTCTGCATATTTATTGGTAAGTGCAGAACCCATTGCTGCCATTACAGCTGAAGAAACAAAGTTTTCGGAAGCAATAAGCTCAATATTATCACGCTGGCGCATAAGTTCATCGTGCATTGCCATTGCCAGTTCCGGATCCTGCTCATAAATGAATCCTATTGTATCCATCTTATTACTATACATATTTTTCTTCCTTTCTTAGAAAACACTCTGCTATATAGTATAAAGGAATTTCATTTAAAAAACAATGGATTTTTATTTTTTCTGCAAAATGTTCCAATAATTCTCTTTTAATATTTGACGATGATATCTTTTGTGATATAATTTATATATTACCCTTCCGGAGGTTTTTCAAAACCATGAATTACGTTTTTATGATAAATCCCGCTGCCGGAAAAGGCGGCAAGGCCGAAGAAACCGCAAAAACCATCCGCGGTTTTTTTGAAGGCCGCGATGACAATATCAAAATTTTTCTTTCAAAAGCTCCCGGCGATATAATCCGCTTCGGAAAGGAATATCCCATTCCCGAAGGAGAAGAAGTCTGCTTTGTTTCATGCGGGGGCGACGGAACTTTTTATGAAACAGTGAACGGCGCATTCGGAAGACCCGGTGCAAGCTTTGCTATCTATCCCTGCGGTTCCGGCAACGATTTCATCAAAACCGTTGGCGGAAAAGCCGAAGATTATTTCGACCTTGAAAAGCTCGTGAACGGAAAAACGAAAATTTTTGACGCCCTGGAGTGCAATGGGCGCATCTGTTCCAATATATGCAACATCGGCGTCGATTCAGTAATTGCGGACCGTCTTGCAAGATATAAAAAACTGCCCGGGGTTTCCGGTTCCATGGCATATAATCTTTCCGCCGGAATCACCATCGGCGGAGGAATCTTCGGCGGGCTTGCGAAGCCCATGAAAATTACCCTTGACGAAAACGAAATCTTCGAAGGACGCTTTATGTTCTCCGTATTCGGAAACGGAAAAATTTATGGCGGAGGCTATCATGCCGTTCCGGAAGCGGAACTTGACGACGGACTTATTGATTTCTGCACCGTTTCGGAAATCGGCATTCTTCGCATTGCGAAGGTAATCGGAGTTTATAAAAAAGGCGAACATATCCACAACCCCGCTCTTGCGGATATTCTTGAAATGCGCCGCTGTGTTTCCGCAAAGGTTGAAAGCACCGAACCCCTTACCGTAAGCGTTGACGGAGAAATCTTCAAAAGCAGCTGCATTGAGATAAAAATGCTTCCCGGTTCTCTTCCTTTCCGGGTTCCCGAAGGTATCTGACATGAAATCCGAAAGAATAACCCATGCTTTTTCCCCGGTTTTCAATTCTGAAAGCCGGGTTCTTGTTCTTGGGACCATGCCTTCGCCGAAAAGCCGTGAACAGGGTTTTTATTATTCCCATCCTCGGAACCGCTTCTGGCCGGTTCTGGCAAAACTTTTCGGTGAAGAACAGCCGGAAAGCCCGGAAGGAAAACGCGCCTTTTGCCTGCGAAATAAAATCGCTCTTTGGGACGTTCTGGCGGAATGCGATATCGAAGGTGCTTCGGATTCCAGCATAAAAAACGCCGTTCCGAACGATTTCAGCGAAATCTTCGAAACAGCGGATATAAAAGCGGTTTTCTGTACCGGTGCCACCGCAGGAAAACTTTATAAAAAATTCATCGAGCCGAAAACCGGCATTCCGGCGGTGGTTTTGCCTTCCACAAGCCCTGCAAACGCGAAAGTTAATTTCGAGGAGCTTTGTAAGGAATATAGAAAAATATTGGAATATATGTGAAAATGGATTTACAGAATCCCCTCGCCATTACATGGCCCTCTCCCCTTTAACAAGGGGCGTTCTTACAAAAAAAACGGCGGTTCGCTTTGAACCGCCGTCTGTTTTTTATTCTTTGATTTTTTCCGCGATTTTTTTGAGGTCATCCACGGAATCTGCCATGAAAGTATTGTTTTCTCCCGCAACGTTCTTTACCGCGGTGAGAAGGTCCTTATCCTTGCCGAGAATTACGAAGGTATCGAATTCATCTTTGACGGCGGCGGAAAGCGCTTCATAAAAACGTACCGCGTTCACCTGCTGTTTTGCAAAATAATCGGAAGGAAGAGTCATATTATCAACGCGTTTGCCATATAAAGTGGAATACATATTGACTTTAAGTTCGTGGTGCTCAAGATCTCTCATCTTATCCTGGAGTTTGGAAACATAGGGGAAAACCATTACGGAATGGAGAGGGGTTGCGTCCTTGAGCTTGGAAGGGTTTACTTTATGTTTTGCAAGTTCGGTAAGAATAACCTTGGTTGCTTCTTCATCGCCGATGATAACGGTCTGTTCAGGAGCTTCAACTGCGGTCATCTGGATAAAGCCCGCATAGCATTTATCGGAAACAAGGCTTACAAATTCGTGCTTTACGTTGCGAAGGCGGTAGGAAAGAAGTTTGCCGGCACCGGCAGCGGCTTTGCGAAGGTCGCGGTATGCGTTTGCAACCGCGGCGCCGTCTTCGACTGTAA
>JAFXGY010000018.1 GCA_017536625.1 Oscillospiraceae bacterium
AAATATATTATTTTCTGCAAGATGTTTTTTATAATTTAACCTTAACTGATTCAAAAAAATTTTGAGAAACAGATTATTGTTTATATCATTAAGCCCCCTTGTTAAAGGGGGCTGGATTTTTTAACCGCTTGCGGTTAAAAAGGACTGGGGGATTCTTTTTTAAATTACAGATATCCTTATTATATGAATCCCTCCACCATCGCCATTTTGGCGATGGTCCCCCTCCCTTTGACAAGGGAGGTTCTTTTGCTAAACAATAATTTATGTTTTCAAAAAACATAAATGCCGCGGGTTCCTTTTTCGGGAATCCGCGGCATTATCATATAATATTGTTTTATCCTTCCTGTCCCTCGTAATCTTTTACAACAACGCCGGGATTGCTGTTTTCATCGTTTTCGTCGTTATCCCCTTCAAGTCCGGCTTCCGGAGGCTGTTCTTCGGGCTCGACTGCAGGCTGCTGAGGCTGAGGCTGCTGAGGAACAGCGGGAACATTCGGAACCGTGGGAGTGGTCGTTCCGGGGGGTTCTTCCGGATTTTCTTCCGGTTCTTCCGGAATTCCGGTGAAATAAGGCTCATCATAAATGATGATATAACCGACCGTTCCTCTCTCTTCGATCCTGTTCCAGATTCCGGCCATATCCGCCTTCGAAAAGCCTTCACAGCTTATGACCGGAAGCATATTGAGGGAAGAAACATCGCCGAGAGAATCATAAATTTTATCAAAAACCTCCGTTATATCCTCCGGAAGCTTTTTGAAATTGAAATCGTCGTTTATCTTTTCGCCAATGTAATCATTTATATTGATATAAGGCGCAAATCCATCGCCGGAGAACGAAAGCGGATCTCCGCCGTAAATATCGGAACCGGTTATTGCCGCAAAGCTGTCATATCCGATGATAACGTCAGTTTCTGTAAGAACCGCGGTGGAATAAACCCTTTGGGTAAACTGGCTTATAACCTCTCCGTGGGTTTTCTCTTCCGCACCAACGCCGAAATAGGCATAATCCATTCCTTCATTTTCCGGGAAGCGAAGTCCTTCAAGAAGGATTGCGTCCACTTCCATATCAATGGCGTCATAAACAATATCAAGGATATATTTCTGTGCCGTATCGGAATATGGGTTAAGCCAGGGTTTTCCGCCGTTATCAACGCTGTCATCAAGCCAAAGAACGCCTTCTTCCGATTCATAGCGAATTGCCATATCGCTTGCGTTATATGGTGTGGTGCTGTCTTCAAAAGCATAGATGCGCGCAATGACATCAAAGCCGAGTTTTCTTGCGGTTTTGATTCTTCCCTCGAGGTCAACGGCATTTTCATGCACCGCACCGGCATTCGCAACGCTTATATGATCGGAAACATAGGTAACCGTTCCCTTTTGGGTCTTCATATCAATGACTATTGCGGTGGTTTCCTTATCAAGTGATTTGAGAAAATCGTAATAATCAAGGGCGCTGTAAAGGGCTTCTTCCGGAACAGTTACCGCAAGAGTCTGTTTTTCAAGGAATTCCTCCACCGGAGGTTCATAAGCCGGTTCCTGGGGCTTTGGCGGAATGGGTTCATCTTCGATTATTTCTTTGTTCTTTTCATTCACTGCCTGCATTATGGGTTCATAAGCAAACCAGCCCACAGTGAAAAGGACTGCCGCCGCAAGAACCGCAAGCAGAATTTTTATTATTTTTCCGCGGATTGGATTATAGATCCGGGAACGATAGTGTTTTACTTTATATCTTCTGTTCATAACAAAACACCTTTATGTAGGAAGCTGATGGCCCACAAGCCCATAAAATGCAAGGGAAAGAAGGCCAAGGTAGATAAGAGCAATGGGAACGCCCCGGAATGCCTTCGGAACATGGCAGTATTCAAGGCGCGTAAGGCCATAACCCATAATCACAACCGCAAAACCGAAGCCAAAGCTCATTCCGATTCCGTACCCGATGGTGCTGATGAAATCGAGCCTTGCCCCTGCGGGAATAAGAAGGCTGCCAAGCGCGGCGCAGTTGAAAACCCCGACGCCAAGGTTCATTCCAAAATGTTCAAACTGACCCGGAAGCACCTTTTTCACGAAGAAATAAACCACGATATAAACCAGCGCCAGAATTCCGATATACATTACCGGAACAAGCACATGGCGGTATTGAGTATCGTGGATAAGTCCGCGGACAGGATATCCTATTGCTCCGGAAAGAGTTACAACCGCCGCAAGAACAAGGGTGTATCTTATAATCTCTTTCGGACGTTTTACAAGATAGAAAAGCCAGCTTGTTCCGACCGCCCTTGTAAAAATGATGTTTTCAATAAAAAGCGCCGTAAGCATCATGGAGAAAAACTGTGCTATATATGTCATTGGTTTTCCTCCTCATTTTTATTTATTTCTTTGCCTTTTCTGAAAAAATCAGAAGCAGCGCTCACTCCCGCGGCCATAAAGCCGAGAAGAATGAATCCCCAGAAAGGAAGTTTCACCGCGGGATAAACCGCTTCCGCAAATTTAATTCCCCAAAGGCTTCCGTTTCCGAAGAATTCTCTCGCTCCGCCAAGGATGAGAGCAGTTACAGCAAAACCGATTCCGATGCAAAGCCCGGTAAGAGCGGCTTCGCCGGCGCTCTGCTTTTCGGCGATTTTTGAAGCGAAAACCACCGGAACGGTTGAAACCGCAAGAAGCGCAGGATAGATTCCGAGGGAATCGAAAATTGTTGCGGAAAAGCTTCCGCAGATGAAATATGCCGGAACAAGCATCAGCGCCGCAAGAACGGTATAACTTACTACCCTGAGCCAACCCGGAAGTTTTTTTCCTATTACGGAAGCAAAAACAAGAACCGGCACAACAATAAGAAGATATGTTACGGAAAGAGCCGCGCCGTTTTGAAGGGTGGTATCACCCGCCGCAAGCTGTCCGAGAACAAGCCCCAGAACAAGAACGGGGTTTTTGAAGAAGATATACTGAAGGCTTTCGCTGATGTTCATTTTTTCTTTGATTTCGCTCATTGAACAGCCTCCTCTTTTTCAGATTCCTCTGCTTTTTCTTCCGGTTCAAAAGGTTCTTCCTTTTCTTCCGGAACAAGTTCTTCTCCGGGGGTGTTGATAAGGCTTACGTTGATTATCTCCTCATCTTCGGGGATTTCCGCCTTCTTTTCAGCCTTTTTGAAGATTTTCAAAGCCGGGGCTTTTTCTTTTTTCTCTTCTTTTTCCGGATTCTGCTCTTTTTTCCTCAAAAGGGAATCCTTATGGCGGTAAACATGAAGGATATCTTCGCAGATTCTGTCGAAAACCGGAGAAAATACGTTCATAACAATAAGGGCGCTGGCAAATCCCATTTCAAATCCGCCGAAATAGCGGAAAAGAAAAACCGCAGCCGCGGAAGTTATTCCCGCAAGGAATTTTCCGAAGTCGCGCTTCGGGGAAGTTACCGGTTCGCTGAGCATAAAGAACGCACCGAAAATAACCGTGCCGCTGAAAAGTTCATAGCAGAGGGAATCGAAGGAAGAAGCTTCGATCCTCGGGAAGAACGCAGAAAGAAGCGCATAGGGAATTATGAAGGAAGCGGGGGTTATCCAGTTCACCGCTTTTCTTACGATGAGGAAAATTCCGCAGGCGGCGGCAACGAAAATGTTTGTTGCACCCATGGGACCGGGAACATTTCCGAGCACCATATCAAGCACTTCATATTCCGGAACCGCGCCAAGCGCAAGGCTGTATGCGGGGCTTTGGGCAATTTTTGTGGCACTTTCGCCAAAAATTTCAAGGCTCTGGATCGGTGCGGGATAGCTGAAAACCATTCCGGGCCAGCAAATTGCCGCAGAAGCAAAGCCAACCGCCGCGGGGTTAAAAAGGTTGTTTCCTGTTCCGCCGAAGGGAACTTTTACAACAAAAATTGCAACGGCACAAGCCGCGATTATTACAAAATAACGGATATCCGCCGGCATAAGAAGCGGAATTATAAGCCCGGTTATAACCGGGGTAAGGTCAAAGCTGAATTTTTCGCGAAGGGCAAGGGAACCTATTGCGGAAAAACCTACGCAGGAAAGAACGCCGCAAAGCCCAAGCATAAGCGCCCTTGCTCCGTAATAGAAAAATCCCATAAGATAAATCGGAAGAAGGGCAATTACCACGTCGGTCATCATGGTTCTTACGGATTCGCTCTGGCGGACGTGGGGTGCGTTTTGGAACATGAGTTTTTCTGTCATAACGTACCCTCCTTCTTCGCAAGCTCCATCTGCTTTTTCGCTTTTATGATGGTCGCGGCTATATCGATTCTTGCGGGGCAGACATAGGAACAGGCTCCGCAGCCGATGCACTGGGCGGCATCATAATTGCGCAGTTCATCGAATTTTCCGAATTCCGCAAGTTTCCTCATGGTGGAAACGGAAAGTGCCTTCGGGCAGGCGTGGTCACATCTTCCGCAGCCTATGCAGTTATAAGTGGAATGGTTATAGCTTCTTGAAAGGGCAACAATTCCCCTTGTGGTTGGGCCAACAAGTTCGTTTTCCGGTTCAAAAATCGCTCTTCCGGTCATGGAACCGCCCACGACTATTACTTCCGGTTCTTCCGTAAGTCCGCAAAGGCGAAGAATCTCTTCAACGGAGGTTCCGACGGGAACTTCCACGTTTCGCGGGTTAGAAACCGCATCGCCCGCAACGGTAAGGAAGCAGCTTGACATTTTTCTGCTGTCTTCCGCAGCCCTTGCAAGATGGAGCATTGCGCAGGAACCTATTACGATGGAGTTTCTTCCTTTCGGAATGTGGCGGTAAGCCCTGTTTTCCGCCGGGTAGCGTCCGCCGATTTTTTCGACTTTGTATCCGCCGATTTTGCGGGGAATACTGAAGTTCGTATCAAAAATATGCTTATACATTGCTATATAGGTTTTTGCCGGAGCAAGCACCTTTTCGCAAAGCTCGATTCCAAGGGCGAATTTTTCCTGGTGATGGATTCCTATGGCCATCTGGCTTGAAATATAGGGTTCATCATCAATGGCATCGACGATAAGGGTTCCTTTTTCGCCGAGTTCGGCCTTTTCAAGCTTTTCCCAAAGCATTTTTCCGTCGCTTTCATCAACAATTTCCGCAAGACGGGCTATTTCGATTATCTGTTCCTTTGAAAGCTCATCAATGGGGGTTTCCATAAAATCGCAGTCAAAATACTGGAATTCCTGACGCATTACCAAAGTGCTTCTGGTAAGCATCGGTTCCTTCTTTTGTTCAAGAAGGATACCTTTTACAAAGAATGACATTGTTTTCCTCCAATGTTTTTGGTTTTATTCCGCCGCGGCCCGAAGTTCCGAAACGGCTTTTATGTAATCTTCCTGTTTGAAGAGCGCCGAACCGGCAACGAAAATATCGGCGCCGGCATCCGCCGCGGTTTTGATGGTGTTTTTATCAATTCCGCCGTCAACCTGGATTTTCACTCCGAGATTTTCGGTATCTATGATTTTGCGAAGGGCTTCAACCTTCGGCATCATATCCGCCATAAAGCTCTGTCCGCCGAAGCCCGGTTCAACAGTCATAACAAGCACCATATCAATGAAAGGAAGATAGGGAACGACCTTTTCATAAGGGGTGCCGGGTTTTATCGCGATGGCGGGAAGAACCCCGAAGGAACGGATTTTTTCGATTACCTCCATGGGGTCGTTATCGCATTCCAGATGGAAGGTGATTCTGTCCGCTCCGCCTTTTACAAAATCTTCGATATAACGAAGGGGTTCGGAAATCATAAGATGGGTATCGAAGAACATTTTGTTCACTTTGCGAAGGCACTTCATAATTGGTGCGCCATAGCTTATGTTCGGAACAAAATGTCCGTCCATTACGTCGATATGAAGTTCATCGGCACCGGCTTTTTCCATTGCGGCGCATTCTTCGCCAAGAATTGCAAAATCAGCTGAAAGGATCGAGGGGGAAATGATGATTTTTTTCATTATAAAACACCTCTTAATATATTAAAAAATATATTTTTACAGTTTATTTTATCAAAAACAGATTAAAAGGTCAACCTTGAAGAACCTTTTGAAGCCGATTTGGAATAGGCATTGGGGGTTAATTTACAAAAAATTTTCATTTTCCGCGGTTTTTCGGCATTTTCAAAAACAAAAAAATGCGAAGACCGCCGCAGAAAATCCGCAAAGGCCTTCGCTATATAAAGCCCGTTTTCCCGGGCACGTTATATTTTATGCCCGGTTTTCCTCTTCGGCTTAAAAGCAAAAAACAAAGCGCACCTTTAACAAAAAGTGCGCTTTTCCTGCTGCAAATCAGTCAATCGTTATATGGTATTCTTTTTCGGGAGCAAAAACATCGGCCATGGAAAGAATATCATTTGCAAGAATAATTCTGTCTTCCGTTTCTGCAATTATCAGTTCAAATTCAAAATTTACCTCTGCCCCGCCGAAATCGAGATATGCGGGGTTTCCGCTTCCGATATAAAGCGGTATTCCGTAATAATTTTTGCCACCGATATTTTCTTCCGCTTTCTGCGGTTCTTCGCTTCCCATGGCGGGAACTTCAATTTCGGCTCCGCCGCCAAAATCCCTTGCGTAAACAACCATGCGGCTCAGGTCTTTTTCAATAAAACTTTCGATATAAACCTTCGGGGCGCCGGATTTTTCGAGGCTTTCCATGGGCTTTTCCTCCGTCCAGAGCACCTTGTAAAATTCGCCGTTCGCAAGGCGGTCAAGGTTCACCGTTATGCAGATTTCCTCCGCATCTTCCGCAAATGTATTCGCAAGAACGAAGGTCACCATTTCCGCTTCGGAACTTTTCTTCACCGTCACCGGAAGAAGTCCGCCGGGCATTGAAAGATTGATGCCCTTTGAAATTCCGATTTCGTTATATTCCCACCATTGATCTTCATCAAAAGCCCGGAGATTCATAACCGGTTCGCCGTTTTCATCAACAACGTAAATATAGCCGTAAGGTCTTTCCGGATAGGGATCATTTTCTATGAAGCGGTCGAAATATTCCTTATCTTTCTTTGCTTCTTCCGAAATCTCATCCGCTGAAACATAGCCGGAAAGAAGGTTTTCCTCTTCTCCGGAAACGGGTTCTTCCGGAATCGATTCCGGTTCGGAAGGAAAAACAGGTTTTGGCGTTTCCTCGCTGCAGGAACAAAGAAAAACGCAAAGCAAAGCGGCAAAAACACAGCTGAATATTTTCATTTTCATAAAATTCCCTCCCGAAAACAGATTTCATATATATAGTGTGGAAAAAAGCCGTTTTTGTTGCATGATTATTTGAAAAAACAAAAAAAGACGGAATTTTCGTCTTTTTTGTTCACAGCTTTTTTTCAAGAAAATGCCTTTGGGGAATCATGCCTTCTCTTTCTTCAGTTCTGTATATTTGGATTTATTGCCGTAAGCAAGCTCCACCGGATATTTTTCGGAATTTCGCTTCACCTTCGCCTGCACTATTTCATCAAGGTCAAGCCCGCAGGCATCCGCCATCAGAATGCAGTAATTGACCACGTCCGCAAGCTCCTCTTTAATCTTTTCCCTTTTGTTTTCGCAGATAAGGTCATCGGCGCTCCACTGAAAAACTTCCAGAAGTTCCGCTGCTTCCAGCGAAACGGAAATGGCAAGGTCCTTCGGGTTATGGAACTGGCGCCAGTTGCGGTCATCGCGGAATTTAAGCACCATATCTATGGTTTCCTGCTTCATAAAAACACCTCGTTTTCAAGCGCAATAATTTCAAGAAGCGCTTCGATATTTTCGCTTGAATATTCGATTTCGGAAGAATAAAGCCTTGCCGCTTCATAAATTCCCACCTGTTTTGCGGCAATCTGAATCATATAAAAACTCAGCACCGCAAGCACAGCTCTTTCGGCAATTCTTCCGTCAAAAAGCCCTCCGGAAAGATGGCGGAAAATAAAATAGTAAAGGAGCTGTTCTGCTGTTACCTCATCCGTGCTCACGCAGAAGCTTTCCTCTTCGGCGACGTGCTCAAGCACCTTTGTCCAGCTTTCTTCAAGGCGTTCCAGCCCCAAAAAAATCTTCACCCATTCCGAAACGCTCTTTTCCGGAAGTTTACCTCCGCATATTTTGAGCATGGCCTCCATGCGTTTTTCAATGGGCATACTGCGGTTTTGCAGTGCTTCAAAAACCGCATCGCGAAGCGAAAAAAACGCTTTTTCGTAATCCGGAATTTCTTCCTCGTCTTCGTCATCGATCATAGCTTCAAGCACGACTTTTGTTTTTTTATCAAGTATGAGCACCGCGGCCGCTTCGCAGCAAAGCCCAAGACCGATTTCCACCCTGCCCTCAAAATAATTGCGGAAACGCGGGTGGTCGGCGCAAATCTGGCAAAGGGAATCCTCCCCGAGATTTATGATAATATCGCAAAGTCCTTTTTCATTGAGGAAAGAGCAGCATTCGTTTTCGCAAAGTATAAAATTTGAGCACCCTTCGCCGAAATCAATATTGCGGCGCAGTTTTTCGCCGAATTCGCCGGGAATATTTTTATAATACTGCGCGGTTTCATCATCTATTTCAATTTCCCATCCTTTGCAGCAGCTGTGCCTGCATTTTTCTGCGATGCATTCGAAATCCAGGTAATAATCCGGAACAAAAACCTTCAGTTTTTTCACCCTCCTTCGCAAAACAACAAGATAAATATAGCATAAAGGCGGATTTTTTACAACGGAAAGACATTTTGGCGAAAGATTTTTTATAAAAAACAAAAAATCATGTTGACAGCGGGGCTTTTTTTATGATATGATATTATTCAGCCGTGGAGAGGTGTCCGAGCGGTTTAAGGAGCCGGTCTTGAAAACCGGTGACTCGAAAGAGCCATGGGTTCGAATCCCATCCTCTCCGCCAACACCTTAACAAAGGCAATTAAATATTAAAGCGAGAACGCTGCCATGGAGAAGTACTCAAGTGGTGACGAGGCGCCCCTGCTAAGGGCGTAGGCTGGCTCAAAACTGGCGCGAGGGTTCGAGTCCCTCCTTCTCCGCCAAAGAATAACCGCAACTTTGATACAAGTTGCGGTTATTTTCTTTTTGTGATATAGTTAAATAAAGGCGGTGATTGTGTGGAGTTAATTCAAGAATATCTTGCACTAGTGACTGATGTTGTGTCTCCTAAAGAATTTACTGAAAAGACATATTTCGCAGACTTTTCAAAAGAACACAATCGCAAAGTAACCAGAATGCGTAAGATTGCTACTGAGATTGAGCAAAAATATCCGGAACTTAAAAGTGAATTTTGCAAAATGCTTTCTCACGAAAATGCCGGTGTCCGAATTTGGGTCGCACACCATGTTCTTGAGGTTATGAATTGCGATAAAGCTTACAGAAAAGCCGCTTTGAAAGAAATTCGTAATCAAGCAAGAACGGATAAAACTGCGAATGGCTTTTGTGAAAAAGTATGGTTAAAGGAGTGGTATAAATCCCATCCGAAGGACAGATGGATCTAAATGCACCCCCTAAAAAGGCTTTGCACCCCCTAACCTCAAAAGGGGGTGCATTTGTATTAAAATTAGAGTCTTTTTCATTGCAATAAATTCCCTTTCGGAATTTATCGCATTTTATGTTTTGTCGGAATGGAAAAATATTTCATTAAAAACCTTTCCCATTGCTCTTTTCAACGTTTTATGTTAAAATTAAGTCATAAATAAAACCCGAAAGGAGATTACCACCATGCTTTCCATCGGCGAAAAAGCCCCGGATTTCACCCTTTTGGATAAGGACGGAAATTCCGTTTCCCTTTCCGATTTCCTTGGCAGAAAAGTTGTTCTTTATTTTTATCCGAGAGATAATACCCCGGGCTGCACCCGTCAGGCCTGCGCTTTTGCAGGCGCATTCGAAGAATTCAAAAATCTTGATGCGGCCGTCATCGGCATAAGTAAGGATTCCGTTGCTTCCCATGTTAAATTTGCCGAAAAATATGAACTTCCTTTCATTCTTCTTTCCGACCCGGAACATAAAGTTATCGAAGCCTTCGGCGCCTGGCAGGAAAAGAAAAATTACGGCAAAGTTTCCTTCGGAACGGTGCGTTCCACTTTCGTCATTGACGAAAACGGCGTTATCGAAAAAGTTATTCCGAAGGCAAAACCCGATACCAACGCGGCGGAAATACTTGAATATCTTAAAAAATGATTTTTGCGCATCTCTTCGGAGATGCGTTTTTTGTTGACATTTTTTGTTAATAATGTATAATCCAAATATCCCCCTATGGGGGATATTTTCCATTATTCGGAGAGTGATTGCAATGCATGAACATCAATGCAAAAAAGCCGTTCTCAACCGCATGGCAAGAGCCATCGGGCAGCGGAAAAACCACAGAATACAAACGCATGAAAAATGAATATTTCTTTGATTATTACGAGGATAAAAACGGCACCCAAAGCTATTGCTGCAAAGAAATATATTATAATGAAATGGGCGGACATACCGTTTTTGAATATAACCAAAGCGGAGAGGTTTTGAGCAAAACCTGTTATGACCCATACGGAAACAAAGTTTCATAAAAAAACAAAAAATGCCGGCATTGCCGGCATTTTTTATTGGGGAGTATTTATCTTCCTCTGTATGCTCTTTCAAGGGCATTTTTGCAAATCGGGGCAAGAAGAACAGAAACCACTATCGCGAAAACCGCGTTTATTCCGGAAGTCACGAACTTTGTTCCGCAGGCGACCAATGCCGCTTCGGCGGTGCTTCCTTCAAGAAGAAGTGTGATGAAGGATTTTCCCAGATGGAGCACAAGATAGCTTACAGCGCCGCAGACAGCGCCGATTATGTTCTGCTTCATTTTCGTGCCGTCGTTTCCGCCAAGGTGCGAAACCAATCCGCAGACCCAGGCCATTGCGAAGAAAAACGCAAAGGTAAAAGGTGCTCCCGCAACAAATGCTGGCTGGGTAAGATCGAACATTGCGGAACCGATTCCCGCCGCAAGGCCGCCTTTCGTTTTGCCGAAAATCATTGCACCGAGAAGGCAGACCGCATTGCCCATTTTGAACTGGGTCGGGCCTGCGGGAGTAGGAATCGGCCCGATTTTGAGGAAATATGTTGCCACAAAAACCAAAGCGGCAAGAACGCCGATTTCCGCAAGATCACGAACGGTGAATTTTTTTGAATTTACCAAAGGATTTCGCCTCGCTTTTTTTGAACTGGTTTGATTATAATTCCATTTCCGGGAATTTTCAAATTCCGCCGGAAGTTTCTTCCTTTTTCCTTTTTTATGTAAAAAACACATCCCAAGAAATTTTTGCCGGAAGGTTTTTGTCGGTTTTGACCGGTTTTTTCTTTACATATCATTTTGCAGAAAAGTCATTTCGTTATTTGCCACAAATCGGTTTTTGTTTTTGCCGCTTCATTGTGCAAATTATTAAAATTTTCAAAAAATCCGAATTTCCGGTTGACTTTATTGTGGTAAAGTGTTACTATGGTGTCACGATAAAACAAACGGAGGCAAACTTATGGCAACGATAACGAAAAACCCTTCGGTTTTCATGCGACACCGACATTGATTTTCAAAAGAAAACTCAGAAAAACAAATCAATGAAATTCAAAAGAAAAACGGAGGAACCCAAAATGAAAAAACTTATCGCTCTTGTTCTCGCATTTATCTTTGTTCTCAGCCTCAGCGCATGCGGCGCGGAAGAATATGCTTCCGACCTTGAATATATCACAGACAACGGCAAAATCGTCGTTGGAATAACCGATTTTGTCCCCATGGATTATGAAGACGAAAACGGCGAATGGATTGGCTTCGATGCGGATATGGCAAAAGCCTTTGCAGAATATCTCGGCGTTGATATCGAATTCATCGTAATTGATTGGGATAACAAAATCTTCGAACTTGAAAACAAAAGCATCGACGTTGTCTGGAACGGCATGACCCTTACCGATAAAGTAAAAAATGCCATGGGCTGCGGCGATCCTTATTGCAACAACGCCCAGGTTGTTGTAGTAAAATCCGATGCTGCAGATAAATATCAGGACGAAGCAAGCCTTGCGGATCTTGCCTTCGCGGTAGAAGCAGGTTCCGCCGGCAAAGAAATCGTCGAATCCCTCGGCCTTGATTTCACCGAAGTCGCTTATCAGAGCGATGCCCTTATGGAAGTTGCAGCAGGAACTTCCGACGCCTGCGTAATCGACCTTCTTATGGCCGGCGCAATGATCGGCGAAGGCACCGCATATCCCGATCTCACCTATACCGTTTCTCTTACCGAAGAGGAATATGTAGTCGGCTTCAGAAAAGGCAGCGACCTTGTGGAAAAATTCAATGAATTCTGGGCGGAAGCCTCCGCAGACGGCAGCGTCCTTTCCACCGCAGAAACCTATGGCGTTCAGGAAGCAGTAATCATCAAGTAATCCCTTTTGCAATGATAATAACCGCTGATGCAGGGAACTTCGGAAACGGAGTTCCCTGCATTGGCGCAAAGAAGAGGTAAAAATTTTGGAAGAAATGCAGATTTTTTTAAGTCTTTCCCTTGATTTTGCGGAAATAAACGAAGTTTTGCGTTCGCTTAACGAAGGATTCGTAAAATCTCTCGAAATATTCGTTCTAACCCTTTTGGGGGCATTTCCCCTTGGGCTGATAATCGCTTTCGGCTCCATGAGCAAAATCGCCATCATACGCTGGTTCAATAAGTTTATGGTTTGGGTGATCCGCGGAACACCCCTTATGCTCCAGCTGATAATCATTTATTACGGGCCCGGCATAATCCTTAATAACAACTGGTGGGGAAGCGGTTCCACCGGACGCTTCATCGCCGCAATGATCGCTTTCATCCTCAATTATGCCTGCTATTTTTCCGAAATTTACCGCGGCGGCATCGAAGGAATTCCCAAAGGGCAATATGAAGCCGGCGAAGTGCTTGGCATGACAAAAAGCCAGATTTTCTTCCGGGTCGTTCTTCTTCAGGTAATAAAACGCATTATTCCGCCCATGGGGAACGAAATCATTACCCTTGTAAAAGATACTTCCCTTGTTCGCGTAATTTCCGTTTATGAACTTATGTGGAACGGACAGAACTTTATAAAATCCGAAGGCATCATCTGGCCGATGCTTTTTACCGGCGTTTATTACCTTCTGTTCAGCGGACTTCTCACCCTCTTCCTTGGCTGGCTTGAAAAGAAAATGGATTATTTTAAGGTGTAAAAATGGCTATTCTTGAAGTAAAAAATTTAAAAAAGAACTTCGGCGGACTCGAAGTTCTTAAAGGCATAGATTTTTCTTTGGAAAAAGGCGACGTCATGGCGGTTATCGGTTCTTCCGGCAACGGAAAAACCACCCTTTTGCGCTGCATAAATTTCCTCGAAACTCCCGATGAAGGTGAAATCACCATGAACGGTGAAATCCTTTTCGACGCTTCTGCAAAAAACAGTACCGACGAAAACGACATCAGGAAGAAGCGCCTTCATTTCGGTCTGGTTTTCCAGAATTTTAACCTTTTCCCCCAATATACCGTCCTTGGGAACGTGATGCTTGCTAAGGAACTGCTTGAAAAGGAAAAACCCGGCTTTGCGAAAAACCGCAAAAAGATAAAGGCGGAAATTGAAGCGGAAGCAAAAGCTCTTCTGGAAGAAGTGGGGCTTTCGGATAAGCTGGATTTTTATCCGCACCAGCTTTCCGGCGGTCAGCAGCAAAGGGTAGCCATTGCAAGGGCGCTTGCTCTTAAACCCGATATCCTTTGTTTTGATGAACCTACCTCCGCACTTGACCCGGAACTCACCGCCGAGGTTCTTAAGGTAATAAAATCCCTTGCGAAAAGCAACATGACCATGATAGTCGTCACCCACGAAATGACCTTTGCAAGGGAAGTTGCGAACAGAATCATCTTTATGGATGAAGGAAGAATCCTTGAGGAAGGTTCCCCGGAAGATATCTTCGAAAATCCGAAGCACGAAAGAGTCCGCGAATTCATCGGCGGAATCGGTACGATATAAGAAAACAAACGGAGGCTCAGCGAGCCTCCGTTATTTTTTAAATTTCTTCGATAAAAGGTTCAATATATTCCTTTATAAAATCAACTCTGTCAAAAACTGTCGGCTTAAAATATGAAGATACCGCAATTACGATATCCTTTTCCGGGCTTACGTAAATAACATTTCCGCTGTTTCCAATAGCGGAACAGATATTCTTTTCCCGGTCGATTATCCACCAAAGATAACCATAATCCATTCCCCGAAAATTATTTCCTTCCACGGTTCTGGGGTTTGTCATTTCTTCTATCCATTTCGGAGAAACAATTTGCTTTCCGCCATAAAAACCTTTGTTAAGGCAGAGCAAACCGATTTTTGCCATATCCTCCGCCGACATGCAAAGTCCGTATCCGGGAGTTCCAAGCCCTTCCGGATCGCTGAACCAGATGTTTTCTTTCGGAGTTTTGCCTATGGTGAACTGTTTATGTTCTTCTGCCGTTTCCACATAATAATTTTTGTGCGGTTTGATTCCGAGCGGTCCAAAAAGGTATTCGTTCGCGTAATCGGCGGTTTTCATATTTGTTGCTCTGTATAAGATTCCGGAAAGAATATGCAGGCAAACTGTCTGATAATTGAATTCGTCCGTCAGCCCTTTTCTTCCGCCCAAAAAATCAAGTGATGAAAAAGTCCAGTTATCGCTTGAACAAACCTTCGACCATGGGTCGCCTTTGCATTTATAAGGCGCTCGCATGGTCAGCAGATGTTTTATTGTAACGTCATAAATGGTTTTTTCTCCGCGTTTGACTTTATAATCCGGAAAATAATCCAAAACTTTATCGTCAACGCTTTTTATTTTTCCATTATCTATGGCAATTCCTATAAGCAAAGCCATTATGCTTTTTGTGGCGGACATTATATGAGTGCAATCGTCTTTTTTATAACCGTTCCAGCAATCGGAATACAGTCTTTCATTGTTTTTATATGCCGCAATCTGGCAGATGTTAGGCTGATGTTTTTCAATGAAATCATGGAGTTCTTCTCTGTTCACAAAACGGCACCTCCCTTTTAAATCTGTTTCTGTTTTTAAGCATAAATCCATTTAAAATTGATTTCAACAGTTTCCCGAAAAATATTTCCCCAACATTGAAAATTTAACAAATTAGTGCTAATATTAAAAGTGGATAAAAAATCCGCCCTTGTTTTTCGGGCAAAAGGAGTGAAAAACTTATGAAACGTGATGAAAGAAATCTCAGTATGCTCACAGATTTTTATGAGCTTACAATGATGAACGGCTACCTTGAAAAAGGAATGGGCGATACCGTTGCGGTTTTTGATGTTTTCTTCCGCACCATTCCGGATAACGGCGGCTTTGCGATTTTCGCCGGGCTGGAACAGCTCATCGATTACATGAAAAACCTCAGTTTCACCGAGGAAGATATCGAATATCTCCGCACGAAGAAGTGTTTTTCTGAAACTTTCCTTGATTACCTCCGCCATTTTGAATTCAAATGCGACGTCTGGAGCGTTCCGGAAGGCACCCCCATCTTCCCCCGTGAACCTATCATAGTTATCAAAGGACCGGCAATTCAGGCACAGTTTGTTGAAACCGTAACCCTTCTTATGGCGAACCACCAGAGCCTTATTGCCACAAAGGCCAACAGAATAGTCCGCGCCGCCCAGGGCAGACCGGTTATGGAATTCGGTTCCCGCCGCGCCCAGAACGCCGATGCGGCTATTCTTGGCGCAAGGGCCGCATATATCGGCGGAGTGGGCGCAACCGCCTGCGCCATTGCGGACCGTGATTACGGCGTTCCCGCAGTCGGCACCATGGCGCACAGCTGGGTTCAGCTTATGGGTTCCGAATATGAAGCCTTCAAAGCCTATGCGGAAACTTACCCCAATAACTGCACCCTTCTTGTGGATACCTATAACGTGCTCAAATCCGGCGTTCCCAACGCAATCAAAGTTTTTGACGAAGTGCTTAAACCGAAAGGCATTCGCCCCAAGGGAATCCGAATCGATTCCGGCGATATCGCCTATCTTTCCGTAAAAGCGAGAAAGATGCTTGACGAAGCGGGATATCCTGATTGCGGAATCGTCGCTTCCAACTCCCTTGATGAATATATCATCCGCGACCTTATTCTTCAGGGCGCTTCCATCAACAGCTTCGGCGTGGGCGAAAATCTTATCACCGCAAAAAGCGACCCTGTCTTTGGCTGTGTTTATAAACTTGCGGCCGTTGAAAGAGAAGGCAAACTTAAACCGGTAATCAAAATAAGCGAATCCGTCGGCAAAATCACCATTCCGGATTTCAAGACCTTCTATCGCTTCTATTCCAAAGAAAACGGCAAGGCGGTGGCGGATTATATCACCCTTTATGATGAACCCGCTCCGAACACCGAAGAGCCCATCGAGATTTTTGACCCCCAGAGCACCTGGAAGAAGAAAACCCTTACCGACGTTGTGGCAAAACAGATGCTTGTTCCGATTTTTGTGGGCGGTGAATGCGTTTATGAATGTCCTTCCCTTCCGGAAATCAAAAAATACTGTGCCGAACAGCTTGAAACCCTTTGGGACGAAGTCAAGCGCTTTGAATATCCCCATAAATATTACGTTGACCTTTCCCCGAAACTTTGGAATATCCAGCAGGATCTTCTTTCTGAAGCAAACGGAAAATGGGAATAAACCGTGATAAAAAGCCGTGCTCAAAATGAGCACGGCTTTTTTGTTTTATGAGCATGGCTTAGCATCAGCTTTCATCTCTGTAATAGCTGTCTTTTACGGAAACAAGAATCCAGTTTTCGCCCTGCTTTTCAAATTTCATTTCCGCGGTTCCTGCTTCTTCGCAGCCAACGTGGTAAATATAAGCTTTTGCGGTCATTTCGTTTTCCGTTTGCGAAATAATTTCGGAATTTCCGTAGGATTTAACCCCGTATCCTCTGGAATACCAAACCCGATAGGCTTTTCCGCCGAATTCGATTATATGGATTTTCAGCGCATCCGTATCAAAAAGTTCCGGCGCAAGATATTCTCCGAGATATTCCTTTATTTCATCTTCCGTTTTGAAATTGGTAATTTCACGGCATTCCTCTATCATCTGATTTTCGAACCAGCCGGAATATTCTTCGCTTTTCGCTTCTTCCCCTGTAACTATGGCGTCCGGCTGCTTATCAAAAGCTCCGGGACCGGGATCGGTTTTATAGAGCATCGCAAGATATTCGTCCTTTGTTTCTGCGCCGAAGTTATCGTCCTCAACTTCATTGAGAGCCAAAATATGCTTTTCAATAAGTTCCGGTTCCTTTGTTTCGATTGCCGCAAAGCGTTCGTAAACTTCCACCTTTTCTGCAAAGGAAAGAACGGACATTGGCAAAAAATTGTAATGATATTCCTTTATAACATAACCAAAACAAATTTTGCTGCCGTAAAATTCCGGAATTTCGCCTTTTATATCGCTTTCTTTTACCGCAAAGGTGATATCAAGGCATTCATCACCGGCAAAAACCGGAAATTTATCCTCGTCGCCGTTTATCGCTTCAAAAAAATATATGGGTTCCTCGCTCGTCATTCTATCGTCATAAATAAGGCAGTCCGCCTGAACAGCGCCGGTAAAAACCGCCTCTATTCCTTCCGTTTCGTTCCCGCGGATTTTTTCAAGGGTCCATTGCCCGATGGTATCGCCGACTGCAATTTCTTTTTCTTCGCCGTCAATGCCAAGACGGAATTTATAATAAACCTTTTCGCTTTCTTCGGCATAGGGAACATAGCTTATATAATTGAATCCCCCATCAGGCAGAAGTTTTACGGTGAGCTTTCTGTATTTATCATCTTCGATATTTTCATGCTTTATAAAGAGATAAAAATCCACCGTATCGCCGGTTTCCTCGATGTTTCTGATCTCTATCACCGGGTCTTCGGTTATATAAACCGGCCCGAAAGGATAATACCAGCCTTCGCCTTCAACTTCATTATAATGGATCGTATCCCTCAAAGGTTCCGGTTCGATTCCGAAATACTCATAAGCGAAGGATTCAAAAACATCCGCGGGAAAAGCGCTGTACGGATAATTTTCCGCCATAACATCTTCCCTTTTTTCATCACCGAGCATGCTGCCTATGCGATAAAGCACGTCGCCATCCATGCCGAAATCATGGAAGTTTTCATAGGAGGTATTGCTTCGGTAAAAGCTGAAATCGCCTTTTGCGCGGTAATTTCCGTTTTCGTCCTTTTTTGCCCCGAAGGAAAGAATGATTTCATCATAAAGGGCTTCCCTGTCCTTTTCTTCGGCCAGGTCTTTTGTATCTTCGGGCATCGGAATCATTTCTTCCTGCTTTTCGGGAATTTCGCCGTTTTTACAGGAAGCAAAGGAAAGCACCATAACAAAAGCAAGCAAAAGTGCAAAAATTTTCTTCATAAAATCATCTCCTTATCCTTTGGTAAAGCTGACATAGTTGTAACCGCCGTTTTCATCAAACAGCTGCTTTACCGTAAGGGTCATGTCATAATCCTCCTGTACGGAATAATCGACAGTTATATCAAAAATCACCATTTCCCCGGCTTCGCTGATATCGTTTATTATGATATCGGGAATTTCACCTTTGCCGGGAGCGCCGGTATGGATATAATAGCAATCATATTCTTCATAGTAAAAATCTCTTTTGCGAAGTTCTTCCGCCTTTGTGCCGAAGAATTTTTCCGCCGCAGGTTCAAAATATTCCGCCGGATATGCCCAGCCGGTGTTTTCGCCGAAGGGTGAAGCAAAGGTTTTTTCCAGCTCTTCCTGCGAAATTCCAAGCCTGTGCATATGATTAAAATACCAGATGTAATAAAAATAATCCGTTATACTTTTTGTATCGGAAAAACCTTTCGGTGCGAAGGTATCGCAAAAGCTGTCCGCCGGATAAAAGTTTCCGTTCTTTCCTTTTTCCGCACCGAAGTTGATGAGCATTTCCTCATATCGGGGAAGAATTCCTTTTGATTCTATCTCGATATCCGAAACTTCGAATCTGTCCGCAGTCATGGTGAATGCATAATTAATGGTAATTCCGGTTATGGTTACCTTCGCGTTCGCGGTTTCTTCCCAATCAAGATTCGGCTTCTTCCCGAAGTCCTCCGGCATATCAAGAAGATAATGGCTGCTTGCTCCTGTGCCGAATTCTTCCGAAACGAGATATGGCATTCTTTCGATGTCGCTTTCGTTCAGACAAAAATCATAGGCTTCTTCCAAAAGTACATTTCTTTCGATATAGCCTTCAAAGCTCGCTTTTCCGTCAAAATGAGCACGCACTTTAATCATTTTTCCGCTTTCATCATACTGCACCGAAAGTTCTGCAAGAACCCATTCGCCAATGGTATCCCCCACCGAAAGTTCTTTTCCTTCGCCGTTTTTTCCCACCGCGAAAACCGCAGATTCTTCTTCCTCCTTCGGTTTTTCATCCGGAAGATAGCTTATATAATTATATCCCCCTTCCGGAAGCAGCTTTGCCGTTAAAACCATGTCATAAACTTCCCAGCCTTCGATGTCCGAATCGAGGGATATGTGGAAAACGATATTTTCTCCCTTTTCTTCAATATCTCTGATTATAATGGCGGGGGAAATTCCGACTCCGCCGCCTCCGCCGATATGATAATAATCCTTTTCCGCGTTATAAAGTTCCCCTTTGCGGAGTTCTTCCGCAGGAACGCCGAAATATTCAAAAATCGCAGGTTCATAATATTCCGAAGGATATGCCCAGCCCATATTTTCGCCCGCTCCGCTGAAAAGTTCAAGCCTTTCTTCGTGGCTGTATTCCTTATTGAAATAGAATATCGCCCAGCTGAAATAGCTGTTTTCATCAAGCTTTTTTCCGTCCTCAAAGCCATCGGTAAGGTTATAAAGGCTGACGGTTTTGTTGATTCTGATTATTCCGTCTTCGCCTTTTTTTGCGCCGAAATTAAGGATTATCTCTTCATAAAGTTCCTCTTTCGTTTTTTCCTCTTCCTTTTCCGGAATTTCTTCCGGGGCGGAAAGTTTGCTTTTGATTTCGGGAATTTCTTCCTGCGGTTCTTCGTTTTTGCAGGAAGCAAGGGAAAGAATCATTATAACCGCAAGCAAAGCGGCAATGGCTTTTTTCATTTTTTCATCTTCTTTCGGAAATATTTTCATATATATAGTGTCTGTTTCCTTTGGTTTTGTTGCAGTTTTTGGGGAAATCATCCGCATTCAATGGTTTTCATCTTTTGGGAATAAACATCCGCGCAGTAATGAATTATCCTTGGGTCATTTTTATCTATGGCGGAAAAGGAACCATTGAAAAGCGAAACAAAGGAAACCTCCAACGGAATTTCAAAAGGCTCGGTTCCGTCATTGATGCTTCCAAAAAGGAATTTTCCCTCCGCCGTTTCGGCAATGAAATCCCCATGGAAGGTTCCGTGAATTTTTGAAAAAACTTCGTCCGCAGCGTAATCAATGGGTGCGAAATCGTTCATCCCGATATCGTTCACTTTGAAGGCAAAAAGCCTTCCCTCTTCGTCAATATAAAGCAGATCCGGGAAATAATAGGTTTCGTCCGCATCGCCAAGGCAGAAATCCTTCACGTTTTCCGCAATCGGATATTTTTCTTTCGTATCATAGGAAAAATTGCAGAGAAGGCCTTTTTCATCAAGAATCACTGCGGAAAGCTGGTTTGGAACAGCCTTTTTGGAATCGGATTCCACCTTTTTCCATTCCTTTTCCCATGTATCAAAATAAAAAACGCTGTTATCCTTCATACGAAGAGCGTCGGATTCGAAGAAAAGTGCTTCCGGCAGAAAAACTTCCGTATCATAAAGTCCTTTCACCGTTCCGTCTTTGAAAAGAACCGTGAAAATATCGAAATCATAGGCATAAAAATCCTTTACGTTTTCTTCAATCTTTGTGAATTTTTCCGCTTCGATGTTATATTCAAGGAAAAGCCCCTTTTCCGTAAGGCAATAAATTCTGTCTTCCATGGTCACGGTTTTTATGAAAAAATCGCCTTCCTCAAAAAGATTTTCGCCTTTTCCGAAGAACAACACACAGCAAAGAACAATCAGAAATCCCGCAAGAATTATAAAAAATCTTTTCTTCATGGTTTTCCTCCTCAATGGGTATCGTCATAATTTTTCGTGAAAAAGATTTCGTTGGAAAGATACTTCCAGCTTCCGTCATCATTGACCTGAACGGTCAAAACGGAACTTTGGGTGATATGATAACCGTCAACCGCGCTGTGAAGATCGACCCAGAGTTCAAGGATTTTTCCGTTTTCGGCGATTTTCGTCACCCTCGGCATCGGGTATGCTCCGCCATAGCCGCTTTCCATATTATAAGTATCCTTTTCCGGGTCATAGCAATATTTCCCGGCCATGGCTTTAATTTCCCCGCTGCTGAAAAGATAATATTTTCCCAAAAGCTCCTCCACAAAATCCGCGGGATATATTGGGTAATATTCATCATTTTTGATTCTTCCCGCTGCCTTTTCCAAGCGGTAAGCGTGGTCGAAGAGCATCGAAAAATATGGGGTTTCTGAAATATAATTTTCTTCGTCATAATTTTCGTTAAGCCCTGAACCGAAATAGGAAAGCTTTTCGTCAAATTCCGGAAAAGGCTTCGAAACATCTTCCCATCTGTCATAAAAAACGGCGGATTCTTCCGTTTTTTCCCGGAAAAGCTCCGCAAATTCCGCAGCCTTCGCCGGGGCATAATAATATGCCCGGTGTTCCTGGTTTTCTCCCCATTTTTTAAGGATAAAGGTTTTTTCCCCATAAAAATTCACCGCAATGAACCCGCCGTTCGAAGCAGAGAAAACCGTTCCGGAAAAGCATTTTTCCTGCGGTTCATAATCCTTTGCTTCTTCCCATTTTTCAGGTTCGAGGAAGGCGATTATATATTCGAGCTGTTTTGCGGAAACCGCTTTTGAATCCGAAATTTCGGTATCGACCCGGATTATATCTTCCGGCATTGGTTCCTCATCTTTCAGAAGTTTCTTTTTGGGTTCTTCCTGCAAAATTTCTTCATATTCCGATGTGTTTTCTTCGGGAGGATCTTTCTTTTTCGGTTTTTCCGGCGCGATAATAGTTTCTTCCTTAAAATCTTCCGGTTTTTCAAAATGAATTTCTTCTGCTTCATCATTTCGCGGCGGAATATCTTCCGGTTTTTCCGCCCCGCAGGAAGAAAAAACAAAAGCCAGAATCATTGCCGCGATAAAAAATCTTTTCATGCTGTTTTCCTCCGTTTTTATATTTTACTCTTGTCTAAATCTTTGAATTTATTTTACAACCGTAAAATATTTTTGTCAATACTTTATTCCGCAGAGGAATAAAATTTTTTTAAATCTCTGTGACCGCGTCACAGAAAAACCCATCGGCAGCCTGATATAATAAAGCCACAGAACAAAACAAACCTTCAAAAAATGAAGGTCATGAATAAATCTTGATTATTTTTTAAACGGAGGAAATTATTATGAAAAAATTCTATATTTGTGAACATTGCGGAAACGTTGTTGAAATGGTAAAGGATACCGGTGTTCCGGTTATGTGCTGCGGCCAGAAGATGACCCTTCTTGAACCCGGCACCGTTGAAGCCAGCCACGAAAAACACATTCCCGTTGCAAAGGTTGAAGGAAACACCGTTACCGTAACCGTCGGTTCCGTCGAACACCCCATGAGCGAAGAACACAGCATCCTTTGGGTATATCTTGAAACCGATAAAGGCGGCCTTCGCAAAAACCTTGAACCCGGAAAAGCCCCGAAGGCTGTTTTCCTCCTCGAAGATGAAAAACCCCTTGCGGTTTATGCATACTGCAATCTCCACGGTCTTTGGAAAGCCGATATCTGATTTTTAATCGCACACAGAAAGGGAGTGATTACCCCATGATGGACCAAAAAGTTTTTGAACTGCTCAACCAGCAGATAAACAAGGAATTTTATTCCGCATATCTTTATCTTGATTTTTCAAATTATTTCAATTCAAAAGGTCTTGATGGCTTTGCCAACTGGTATATGATTCAGGCACAGGAAGAACGTGACCACGCCATGCTTTTTTATAAGTATCTTCAGAACGAAGGAAAATCCGTGGTACTCGAAGCTGTTCCGAAGCCGGATAAGGTTTTTGAAAACGGCATGGAAGTCCTTAAAGCCGGGCTCGAACATGAAGAATACGTCACTTCTCTTATCAACAATATTTATTCCGCCGCCCAGGAAGTTCGGGATTACCGAACCATGCAGTTCCTTGATTGGTTTGTTAAGGAACAGGGTGAAGAGGAAACCAACGCAAACGGACTTATTTCCAAAATGGAACTTTTCGGTTCCGATCCCAGAAGCCTTTATATGCTCAACCAGGAACTTGCCGCAAGAACCTATTCCCCGCCATCACTTGTTTTATAAAAAAAAGATAAAATCCCGTGCTCAAATTTGAGCACGGGATTTTTTTAATGCAGTTATTCGATTTGGTTTATGCTTCGGACCGAAGATTCGGCTCAAAGCTGCTTTTTTGCGCCCGAATTCTTTATGAGTTTTTTCTTCCCGAAGTTTTCGCATTCTTTTGCAAAAAGCAATGCTGATTTTTCAAAAACGATTATAACCGCGCCGGTTTCGGGATTATGCTCGTCCTCCGTTCTTTCGGTATAAACATATTCAAATTCACAAATTCCGCAGACGGAACATTTTCTGCTTCTTCTTGTTCCTTCGGTTACCCAATCGCTCCATTCATGTTTATGCTGGGGGTTCTGTTCGGGTTTTGCTTCCTCTTCGCCCTCATCGGTAATAATTCCGATGGGTTTGGGCATGAATTTCTGAATGCTCTGGTTGCTTCCTTCACCGGTGGTGATGAGGATTCTTGCGGTCTGTTCTTCATTCATATAGGTATCTTCAAGCAGGCACACAAAGGTTCTTTCCTCATCCGGAAGGACTTTTTCGTCGAATTTAAAAGAATATTCCTTTGCTTCGTCTTCAACACCGAAAATGCTGTTGCGGAAATCGATAACGGGGCTTCCTTCTGCATTGCCGATATTTTTTACCGTTACTTTAACATTATCGTTTTTCGTACCGGGAACGGCGGTCTGCCATGTATCGGCTATTACGAAACAGGCACCGTATTTTACAGTGAATATGGAAGTTGCGTAATATTTTTCCTGTGCTCCATTTCCGTTCACCTTAACTTCAAGGTTTGTATCCGCCGAAAGATTTTCCGGAGCTTTTACCTTAATGTCAAATTCTTTTTCGGAACCGGGCATTATGATATCGCTGAATTCAAGGGTTTCTGTACCGAATCCGCTTACGGTGATTTTTCCGCCTTCAAGCGCTTTGAATCCGTTATTGAATACTTTTACGGAAAGGGTGAATTCTTCTCCGGGCATAGGATATCTTTCGCCGCGGATTCCTGTAATTTCAAGGTCGGGTTCGTTCACCGTTCCAAGAGCCTTTATATCGGCGGAAGTTGCGGTGGAACGAAGTTCGCTGTTGAGTTTTGTGAAGGCAAGAAGGAATTCCCCAGCCTGTTCGTCGGTGCAAAGGCTGTCAAGTTTTGTGATAACTCCGTCTTCATCGGTAAGAGCAACGGGATTTCCCACTGCCCAAAGCTGATAAACATCTTCGTTTCCGGAAAGACCGATATCAATTCCGCTGAGGCGGAAGGCTTCTGCATTGCTGATTTTTTTAACCGCCACACCGTAAATTTCATCGGTGGGGATTTTATCGGAATAATCAAGTTCATCGGAAATCCAGCTGAGAAGGATCGTTCCGTCATCAGCCATGGAAACGGAAAATTCTTTTCCGGGGTCAAGGGTTCCGTCGGAAGCAATTTCAGCTTCATAAACTTCGTTTTCGGAAGCTTTTCTGAAGGTTCCGTCGCTTTCCTTGATTACAAGGGCATGTTCGGTTTTTGGGCCGCCGGCGTTTTCGACAAAGTTTTCGAGATAAACGATTTTTCCGTTCTGGTTCCAGAAGAGGTAAACATCCTCATCGTTTCCAACGATTTTCGGATTTTCTGCGTTATCCGAAGTTCCGGATACGGGAACGATATATTCGCTTTCAATTTCCCCGTTGCCGTCAAACATATAAGTACGCAGATAAAGCTGTCTGTCTTCGTTATCCGGATTCCAGCTTCTGTTTGCGGAATCATAGGAAGCGATTATTCCGTTTCTGTCGATGACTATTGCTTCACCGAAAATTCCGTCATGGACGAAAGGTTCAACATCAATGATGCGGTACTGCTGCCCTTCGTGATTTTCGACACGGACGGGAAGAGATTCCCAGTTCTGAACATCGTTCACGTCAACTTTCGCTCTTGCGATGGTTCTTTCGATGGAAAGAATATCGCTGAGCCCGAGTTCTTCTTTTTCCGGAATTGCGTTTCTCTGGTAATATACATAAACATTGTCGCCGTCCTGAACAGCATCAATAGCACCGCAGGCAACGGTGGAATTTTCCGCAACGGTAAAGGTTTCGCTTATGAATTCACCGGTTTCTTTATCCATAAAACGTCCTTTAAGGTTCATTGCCGCCATAAGCTTTGCAACCTGCGCCGCGGTTACGTTGTTGATGTCGATATCCATTTCGGAAATCAGTTTTTCAAAGTCGGCTTCGGACCAGGTTACAAGAATTCTGTCTTCAAGTTCGAAAATGCTTATATCGTACTGAAGGCTGCTTCCTCCTGCGAAGATATTGCTGCTGATGAAATTTTCGGGCTGCCAGGTTTTTCCGCCGTCTTCGCTGATGGCATATACCGCGCTCAGATAGTTAAGGGTATCTTCGCCGTTGTCTTTAAGATAGAAAGCCGCTATATTTCCGTTTTCAAGCCCAAGAAGCTGGATATCGGTGTTTTTGAAGTCGTCTTCGGAAATGGTGCTGTTGTTTGTGGAAGCAGCGCGAAGTCCGCTTCCTCTTCTCATAATCGAGAAAGTGACGTTGTTGAATTCTTCTTCAATATCCGGAATATCCGATTCGGTAAGAATTCTTTCCCCGGTGCGGAAGGAAGAATTAACAAGGTTTTGCTGCTGCTGAACCGTTACAAGGTCATCAACAAGATCCAAATTGCCGTATTTGAGTTCCACGCCAACAAATTCAAATGCCCCGCTGAATATAACGGCATCAACGCCGCCATGAATCGCAAATCCGAATTTTCCGCCCACGTCAAGCTTTGGTGTGAACTGGAACATTATCGGAATATTAATCGACATATCCATAAAAAGGCTTATGAAGTTGTTATAGCCCACTCCGGCTTTTCCCGTTATGTTAAGCTTCGGGAAAGAGAGCATTGTTTCTACGGATTCATAAATTTCGTTTTCGAGTTCGGTATCGCTTCCGAGAACAAGTCTGGTAAGGTCCTGCGCCGTATCTATTTTATCGTTTTTCATCTTGAGCGCAAGCTGGAACGCGCCTTCAACGCCGATGGAAAAGCTTACATAAAGCGGAATTCCATAAACGGAAAAAGGAATGTTGATAAAGAAATAGGCATCAAGACCAAGCATCATTTCGTAACCGACTATGAATGTTTTATTCTCGTTTCCGGGCTGATCGCCGGTATCGAGAATATATTTGAACATAAATGCCGGTGCGAACTGAAGATCGTATTTTTTCTCTTTTTTCTGGTCTCCGTTGTTGTTTCCGCCGTTGTTATTGCCACCGCCGGTATTGTTTCCTCCACCGGTGTTATTGCCTCCGCCGTTGTTGTTATCTCCTCCGGTATTATTGCCACCGCCGTTGTTATTATCTCCGCCGGTGTTATTATCTCCGCCAGTGTTGTTATCTCCGCCGGATGTTGTGGTTACGCCTGCCTGAGAGTTTCCTGCAGGAGCAAGGCTGCCTGTAAGAGAATTTTCATAAGCTTTGTCGCTGGCTTTTTTCGCTGCTTTATATTTATCTCCGATGGAGCCGGTGGCATAAACGCTGTCGAAGGAATATCCGCAGATAAGGTAAGTAACGCCTGTATCCGGGTCGCTTCTTGTTACAAAATATCCGCCGGTTTTGCTGGAAAGGCTTACGTCGGTGTTGCCAATGAAAGGAATATGCAGGGATTTTATATCCACGCTCGGCACATTATCAACTCCGCCGGCTTCCGGTACGTCATACATCACGGGGATAGTTGTATCAACAAGGGGGTTGATAAAGGAATAACCCGAATCCACAAGGCCCGAATCCGGTTCGAGGGTTTCGGTTTTTATGAATTTTCCGTTTTGGTCAAAACTGTTTACTTTTTTCTCGAAAAAGATTTTCACATAAAGTCTTGTGTAATCCAAATCTTCGCTTACGGGGATTTTTATATCCCATAAAGTATGCTCGCCATTGGTTCTTGAAGGATTTTCGAGCTTTACTGTCTTTTTAATCGCTTCCGCGGCCTTTTCACCTTCCGCATCGGAAGCATAGAAATAAAATTCAACGGCAGTGGGTTTGCAGTCAACGCTCGGGGTATGAACATCAAGGGTGATATCTATGTTCTGGTTTGCGGTAAGAATTACCATATTGCTGTTGAAATTTCCGTTTATGCCCACGGAAATATCATAAGGATAGCTGTTCCCGGTGGCGAACTGCGGAAGCTCGATATTATATGTATTTTTGTTCCCAAGGGTTATTTCCGCATAGCCTACGCCGTTATTATAAGGAACGGCAACGGTATATTTTCCGCCGGAAACGCCTTTGAATCCGCTGATAACGTATTTTCCGTTTTCATCGGATACTGCTGAATAGTATTCGTGAAGAACGTCATTGCCTTCCGAATCCTTGGTTGTATAGGTATCGCCGGTTATGGAAACCGAAGTGTTATCAAGATATACCGGGGTTGAAAGATTGGATTCAAGATTTACGTAATTATAATAAACGGTTCCGGAAATATCGGTTTCTATTATGCTGAGCTCCTCAGCAGGAACAAAATCGACGATTATGTTGTTGTGTTCCGAAATTCCGTCAAGCTGATAATAAAAGATATCGCCGAAGAAGGTTTCATATCCGGCTGTCCATTTTGTTACATAGCCATCGTCTGCATCGGCAACCAAAGTTACAAAATCGTTTACGGAATAGGCGTTTTTATCAATATAAAGCCCTTCTTTTCCGTTAAACTCTCCGTTTTTCGGGGTTCTTGTTCCGTCTTCCGCAACGGAAACGGAAGCATCGCCATATTTTACATAAAGGCTTGTTGCGTTTGCGTTATATGTCGGTTCAAAAATATGCTTTGTTGTTTTTGCATCAAGTTTTATTTTTACAATTCCTTCATCTGCCCAGGTTGTGGTGCGGGTGCGGATAACATTCGAGGTATCGGTAAAAGTTTCCTGATAAACTCCCGCAAGAATTCTTTCGGAAGAAGGTTCTTCTTTGAACACTGCGTAATCTCCGCGATAGAGTTTTCCGTCGGTGTTCTGAAGAACAAGGTTCCCTTCGCCCTGAATAATTTCGTAATCGGTTTCTATTTTTTCAAAAACAGGAACAACGGTAAATACATAATCGGATACTCCGTCGTTTCCGACATCGCCGCGCCAGCAATAATCTTTTTCATAAGCTTTAAGGAAGTTTTTATCGAAGGTGATTGTATTGCCGGAAAGATAAATAACCTCGCTTTCCGCCTTCGTTTTTTCGTTATGGAGCTTATATCCCACAAGTTTTACCGGGAATTCATTATCTTTTTCATAAACAATGCTTACGTTCACGGTTTTTGTGTTGTTGATATAAACGGTGGAAATGGTCGTGTAACCATCAAAGGAAGGAACATAACCGGATTCTCCGTGAACGTCATCGCCATAGAACTTAACGGGTTTTACAAGTTTAGGGTCGATATTGAACACATAAGGTCTTTTGTTGAATTTGAATCCGTTAGGAACAAAAAGGCCCGTGCCGCCGCCTTTATCCTGAGGGTCAACGTTTCCGTAATAAACGTATTTTGTTCCCTGGAAGTTATCCGGAAGACCGACGGAAATATCATAAGTTCCGCTTTTCTCAATGCGCGTGGTCGTTCTTGCTGTATCCTGAACGCCGATGAGGAAATCCGCATTATAATCAACGCCTTCATATTTTCCGCGGCTTTCTACGGAAGCAATTCCGGTGAAATCATAGCTGCTGACAGAATCTATAAAGTTATATCCGTTATGAAAATGGCTGCCGGTTCCGCTGGTGTAAACTTCGTGGTGGTTGTTTCCGTCCTCAAAAAAAGTTACGCCGCCTTTGCTGGTTTTTCCGCCCTTTTTAAAAAGGTTTTCGGAAGTTGAACCCATGACAACGATTTCGGTTTCGCTTTCATAGCTTCCGTTTTTGGCCCAATCCGGGAAGTAATCCGCGGAGGCTTTGATTTCATTCGGAATGGTTGCATAAGCTTCGGGAACCGCATCAAGAACCGGATCAGCGCCTTCAACCGCTTTTGTTTCTGTGGAATTGGAATACGCAACGGTTACGGTTCTTTCATCAAGAAGTTCTCCTTCGGTATCGCGGAGGTTATAATTCCCCGCAATTCCGATTTCGGAAGTCTGTTCCTTCTGCCATGGAGCAAAGTTTATGTATCCGAGCGGTTCATCGCCGAGATAAAGGACAGAAAGGGTGCTTTCCGCAAGGTTTCCTTCGCGCTTTACGCTGATTTGCGCCGTTCCGGTTTCCGGATTGATATAAACGGTATCATCACATCCGAAAGAAACAGTTACAAAAGGTTCTTCCTCGTTGTCAGAAATTCCGAAAACCTGCTGGGCGGTTTCAACCGCTTCGCCGTTTTCGTCAATTACTGCGAAAATAAAGGTTTCGTCATATTCGCTTTCCTCGTCGTCGATAATTTCGACTTCAAAAACAACTGAGGTTTCGCCTTCGGCAAAAGTTACCGGAATTTCCGCAGCTTTTACGCCAAGGTCATCGAACATTTTAAGCATATCCGCCGCACTTACGTCTTCATAAGCGGCACCGCTTTGCTGTGCGTTTGCATAACCATAGGCAACGTTTGCGTCGGTTTCCAATGCGTTTGCTTCTTCGCCGTAATCGCGGAAAGAATCATAGATGCTTGCGGAACCTTCGATTTTTTCGGCTTTTTCGCCGTTTAAATAAATGCGGTAGTCTTTATCATAATTCGCGCTGTTATCATAAACAAGAATCTTTACGGAAGTTTCTTTTTCCGCGTTTTCTCTTACAAAGGTGATTCCGTTAATTCCGGAAGTTTCGTCAAAAAGATTTCCGCCGGCGGAAAAATAATATACGTTTTCGGAATAGATCACATCCGCTTCGCATTTTTCACAGTGGAAAGTGCATTCTGCGCCTTCAAAAGCGGGAACGTATCCGCAGCTTTCGTCGTGCTCATGGGCGCAGACTTCTCCGCATTCTTCCGAGCACGCATGAGCACATGGAACTTCCTCAGCCGCTTCGGCATATCCGCATTCCTCCGTATGGAACGGGTGATGGGTGCAGCCAAGGTTTTCGATTTCCTCCGCTATTGCGGTTACCGGCAGCATGGTCACAACCATGAGCACCGCAAGAAAGAGTGAAATCGCTTTCTTAAAAATCTTTGTCATTTTCTTTCCTCCGTTTTCAAAAAAATCACATACATCAGGATTTTTTTACTAAATTTCAATTTATTTTCAATCAGGGTTCGACTATGTTGAAGAATCCCGTCGCCGGATCGGAAAGTTCATTAAAATTTTCCACGATATAGGAAAGTTTTTCAATATCGCCTTCAATTTTTGCAACTTTTTTGAACTCTTCAAAATTCCCCTGAATGAGATAAAGCAAAGCAAGCTTCGGGCAGGTTACGGAAACATCCGCTTCTTCCGAATGAATTCCTTTTTCCGTAAGGAGAACGCCGTTTCTGAAATTGAGTATATACTGTTCCCCAAGGTCAAAAACAGTCAAGTTTACAATTATGTTTTCATCCTGTACGGCGTATTTGTTGAGCACGATTCCCATATATCCGAATATCATTTCCGGAGTCATCTCGCGGAGCATTGCACCGCCCTTTGCCTGGGTTACTTTTCCCGAAAGGTTTCCTTCGCGGAGTTCTTTTGCCGCGGAAAGGTAAGCGCTTCGCCATGTTCCGGATTCGGACTGATATCCAAGCTGTTCAAGGGCATCCGCGCAGAGGAATCTTGCCGCTTCGTTTTCCGGGTCCGCAAAAACAAGAACGTTTGTTATTTCCGCGACCCAGCGGTATTCACCTTTATCAAAATCCGCTTTTGCAAGGCGGAGAACTTCATCCGTATCGCCGAGATATTCCACCCATTTTTTTGCGCTTTCGGTGGGTTCAAGTGGATCAAGGTGAACCGGGTTTGCGTCATACCAACCCATATATTTTTGATAAACCGCCTGTGCGTTATGTTTAAGGGTTCCGTAATATTGACGGGTGTACCAGACTTTTTCGAGTTCTTCCGGAAGTTTTATCATATTCGAAATTTCATCGGCGGTATATCCTTTGTTGATATATGTAAGGGTCTGGTCATTGATGAACTGATAAACCGAAGCGCTGTCAACAAGATATTTGTTTACGGTTTCGTTTCCCCAATGGGGCCAGTTGTGGGACTGGAAAACAACTTCGGCTTCTGCGCCGTATCTTGTTTTTGCTTCCATAATATATTTTGCCCAGGCCGCGCCGTCACGAATCTGGGCACCGCGGAGAGTATAGAGATTATGGAGCGTTCCGGTGCAGTTTTCCGCAACCCAAAGGGCTTTGAACTGCGGGAACCAGGTGTTCATCTCCGCCGGAGCTTCTGTTCCGGGGGTAAGCTGGAATTCCATTTCAATTCCGTCGATTACGATTTTTTCTCCGGTTTCTTTTATTTCATAAGTGGGAGCAACGAAAGAACCCGTGCCGACGGACTGTCCCATTCCGATTCCGAGAGCCATTTTTCCGGTTTCGCTTTGGTCAAGCACCACGCCATACTGATAGTTCGCCCTTCTGCTCATGGCTTTTCCGGCATAGATGTTTTCGGCAACGGCGTGTTCGGCAAAGCCTTCCGGAACAATTACCGGGATTTTTCCGCTTGCAAGCTGTTCTTCGATGGAAAGACTTGCATCCGCCGCCTCTTCTTTTGACATAACTCCTTCGATTCCGCCGTAATGGTCAACATGCGGATGAGAGATTATAACCGCTTTAACCGGTCTTTCGCCAAGGTTTTCGCTTATAAGCTGCATTGCGGCGGTTGAACATTCTATGGTCATAAGAGGGTCGAAAAGAATCCAGCCTGTTTTGCCCTCTATAACGGTAAGGTTTGCCATATCATATCCGCGGACCTGATAGATTCCGTCAACTACTTCAAAAAGTCCGTAAACATGGTTGTTTTTTGTGTTTTCCCAAAGGCTTGGGTTGACGGTATCGGGAGCTTTTTCATAATCATCAATAAAAGAATAAGCTTCCTGGCTCCATACTACGTTGCCTTCCGAATCTTTAAGTTCAAGAACTTCCGGAGCGGCTATAAGACCTTTTGTGGCGTTTTCATATTCGGAAGAATCCTCGAAATCGAGAAGAGAATAGAAAGCTGAATTTACTTTAACCGTTTCTTCGGTTGCGCCCTTTGCTTCCCCATTGAGCCCGAGTTCTTCAAGAATACTCTCTTTCGTATTTACCTCTTCCGGAAGATTCTGTTCTTCCTGCGGTTTTTCCGCTGCGCAGGCGGCAAAAGAAAGAATTATTGAAACCGAAAGAATTGCCGAAACTGTTTTTTTGAAAAAAGTCATCTTCATACCCCTCCTTATTTTCCTTTTTCTGTTTTTCTGTTTGCGGGACATTCGCAGATTCCGAGAAGATGTTCGCATTGTCTGTAATATTTGCAGTTATCGCAAACGCTGTTTTCGTCAATTTTGCCTTCAAAATGTTCACACGGAATCTGCATTGCCGTTGCAAAAGGAACTCCCTCATCGGTGAACTGGGGATTTTCTATGAAGTTCGGGTATATCTCAACCGGTTCCGCATATTTGGCATACCGGTCTTTTTCTTCATAAAATCCGTACTTTATTTCAAAAATTTTTCCGTATATGCGAATTTCCTTAAAAAGTTCGCCTTCCCTCGGCGCATTCGTTTTTTCTTTTTCGGCATCAAGCCCAAACAAAGCCGACAAAATCCTTCTCTCCTTTCTGCTCTGTATCAAAAAAAATCTGCCATACTTTTATTTTTAAAAAAGTATAGCAGATTTTTAATTTTCCATGTATTACCTGAAACGTGAAAAAAAGTACAAAGTTTTTTTGGGAATCCGTTTTGTTATATAACTTTTTCGGGGCTTTCCGGATATATAAAATCAAAGGATTGCTGCAAAAGCTTCCCTTTCAAGCCCGCTTTTTTCCTTGATTATTCTGATGGCCTGTTTAACTCCGGAAATCGACATATTCGTTCTTGCGGCAATTTCCGCATCCGAAAGTTTAAAGGCGGCAAGACGGGCAACTTCGCGGTTTTGTTCGGAAAGGGATGCGATTATTTTGCGTCCGGTTATTTTGCTGTCGAGCTTTTCCCAGTTTTCGGCATATATTCTGAAAAGGCGATTAACTTCTTCCCAGACTTCTTCATCCGCTTCTTTAAGCCGAAGTTCCATCAGTTTTCCGATTGTCCTGCAATATTCCGCAAGGATTCCGTAAAGTTTATCCGGAAGGGCAAGGGCGATTGCCTTATCGATATGGCGGATTGCCTGTTTATCGTTGTTGCTGTAATGATATGCAATGGCGCAGGTAAGGCGCAGATGAATTTCGGCAATGGGGGTATCATCCGCCATCGCCTGAGAAATCATCGGTTCGATGGTCGCCGGAAGAAGCCCCATAAAAGAAAGCCCTTTCACTCCTTCCAGTTCAAATCTTTTCGAAGCGAGAGCATGACCTATTGCATAGAGATAATTGCTGTAATAGACCTTCGCCGCCGGCAAAGAATCTTTATGAAGCAGTTCAAAGCAGCCGATTTTGAACCACTCCGGAAAATCTTTTATCTCATAAAGCAGGCTGTTGACGGCGCAGATACAGAGGGTAAGGATTTCTCTTTCTGTATCGCTTTGGGCATTTGCTTCGGAAATATGGATTTTTGCCTTTCTCCAGAGGTCAAGATCGCCTTTCCATATAGCGCATTGGGCAAGAAGTGTTCCCGTTGCAAGGACAGCATAAAAACCGGAATGTTTTTCCAAAAGAGAACTTGCGCTTTTATAAGCCGCGTCAATGTTGCCTTTTGCGCAGGCAATTTCTGCCGAAAGGATTGTTTGCGCTTCCGGGTTATGGGAAAGATTCGCAACCGCTTCCTCTTCGCATCCGGGAGCATAATAAAGATTTGTCATATAAAGAAAAGGCGTTTTTTTCGGCATCGGCATATCAGCTTTCGGAATCAATTCCGGTTCGCGGCTTTCCTTTGTTCTTCCGTCCAAAGGTTTTTTTGCGTTTTTCGGAATCATCCATGCTCTTCCAAAGCGCACCGCTCCTTCAATTTTTCCTTTTGCGCAAAGGGTCTGCAATCTGCGCGGGGATATTCCCCATTTTGCCGCAACCTCGTCTGTTTTCAGATAATCCATTTCCGCTTCATCTCCAAATCCATCTTCGGGCTTCTATTGTTCGCTTTTACGCCGTTTATTATACTTCGTTTTAGCGAACAATGCAAGAGGATTCTTGTAATTAAAGACAAATTATATAAATTATTTACATATTTATAAATCAATATATTTCATTCAAAATATAATGATTATTAATAATTAATTTTTCCAATTTCCGCCTGTTTTTAAATTTGAATATACAAAAATCTCCTGCAAATAATATGGAAGTAAAAGCAAGAATTAGCAGGAGGTTTTTAAAATATGAAAGCAACGGGAATTGTAAGAAGAATTGACGACCTCGGAAGAGTCGTTATTCCCAAAGAAATCCGAAGAACCATGAGAATAAGAGAGGGCGACCCCCTTGAAATTTTCACGGATAACGACGGCGAGGTCATCTTCAAAAAATATTCGCCCATCGGCGAGCTTGCGAATTTTTCCGCACAATATGCGGAAGTGCTTTATAAAGTAAGCGGCTGCCCGGTAATAGTCTGCGACCGGGACAGTGTTGTTACCGCAGCGGGAATACCGAAGAAAGAAGTGCTTGAACGAAGAATCACCCCCATGCTCGAAGACCTTATGGAGCGCAGAGCGGTTTATGGAAGAACAGGCGCTTCCGGCGAAAGCCTTCTTTTTCCCGTCGAAGGATTCGATAAGGCTGCCTTTGCCGCCGCGTCAATTATCTCCGCCGGTGACGTTTGCGGCGCGGTGATATGTTTTTCCGACGGACGCGAAAAAGCCGGCGACGCGGAGATAAAACTTATCACCGCCGCGGCAAATTTCCTTGGAAAACAGATGGAAGAGTAATTTTTATTTTAAATTATTATATTTTAAAATATATAATTTGATGTTATAAAATCGAATAAATGGCTTATTTATGCGGTTTTTGGCACAAAAAAAGAACGGCGGATTTTTCCGCCGTTCTTTTTTCTGCTTTTGATTAAAGAAAACCTTCGGTTTTGCTGTAAGGGCACCATGCTCTTACTTCGATGATGTTTTTGCAGTCCGGATCGGTTGAGCGAACATAAAAGCTGTTCTGCCAGCCAAACTGGTCGGGCTGTTCCGTGGGGTCATAAGCATGAACAACATAATAGCCGTTATCATCCTTATAAGCACCGTCTTCGATCATGTTATATCTTTTTCCCTGAAAAGTAATTTCACTACGCATAGCAAATGCCTCCGATAATTTACTGATTATAGAATACTATAAATTTTCGATTAAATCAATAGTTTTTACAAAACTGTTAAATTTTGTGACAGGGATTGATTTGAGCGACAAGATGTCATATAATAAACAATGTTGAATACGAAACAGTTTCCCATCGAACATCCGCAAAGGAGGAACATACATGTGTGAAAAATATTATATCAACACCGAACTTCGGATCCTTTCCCGCAACATCAATAATTATTTCATAAATTACGGAAACCGCAAAAAAATTGAAAAGATGACCGGTTCCGGCGGATGGATAATTTCATATATTGTGGAAAACAGCCACAGGGATATTTTCCAGCGGGATCTTGAAAAGGAATTTGATATAACCCGCTCCACCGCTTCAAAAAACGTTGATCTTCTGGTCGAAAACGGGTTCATCACAAGGGAACCGGTTGATTATGACGCAAGGCTGAAAAAACTCGTCCTTACCGAAAAGGCAAAGGAAGTTTTCAAAATTATGCGCAGCGACAGAGCCGGACTTGAAACCCAGATGCTCGAAGGTTTTTCCGACGAGGAGAAAAAACAGCTCCGCAACTTCCTCAAAAGGATTGCGGCAAATCTTGACGTTAAGGAGGATATCTGATGATAAAACGACTTGCAAAATGTGTTCGGGAATATAAGCTTCCCTCTTTTCTTTCGGCTTTGTTCGTAAGCCTTGAGGTCGTTATGGAAGTGCTGATTCCCTTTGAAATGGCCGATATGCTCGACCACGGCATCAATGCCGGAAATATGGAATTTATAATTCAAAGCGGCGTAAGGCTTATCGTTTATGCCTGCCTTGTAATCCTTTTCGGCAACCTTGCCGGAAGAGCGGCTTCCACCGCATCCTGCGGATTCGGAAAAAACCTCCGTCATGATATGTATTATAATATCCAGAATTTTTCCTTTTCAAACATAGATAAATTTTCCACCTCCAGCCTTATCACAAGAATGACAACGGACGTTCAGAACGTTCAGATGGCATATCAGATGATGATAAGAATGGCGTTCCGTTCCCCCATCATGATGGTTTTTTCCACCGTTTTCGCTTTCCGGATTTATCCGAAGCTGGCTTTTATTTTTGTTGCCTGCCTTCCGATTCTTGCGGGCGGACTTTATCTTATAATGACGAAGACCCACCCCATCTTCAAAAGGGTTTTCAAAACCTATGATAAACTCAACCGCAACGTTCAGGAAAACCTTCGGGGAATCCGCGTTGTAAAATCCTTTATCCGTGAAGACCACGAAGCCGAAAAATTCGATGAAACTTCCGAATCCATCCGCCGCGACTTCACCCATGCAGAACGCAACATTGCCTGGAACGGTCCGCTTATGCAAAGCTGTTCCTATGCCTGCATGCTTCTCGTTTCCTGGCTCGGTGCCCAGGCAATCATCTCTTCCGGAAACAATCCGGACCTTGGGCTTACCACCGGTATGCTTATGAGCCTTATCACCTATTCCATGCAGATTCTTATGAGCGTAATGATGCTTTCCGTAATTTTTGTAATGATCACTATTTCCCGCGAAAGCGCAGAACGAATCTGCGAAGTCCTTAACGAGGAAAGTGACCTTAAAAACGGAGAAAACCCCGTTTATGAAATTCCGGACGGTTCCGTAAAATTCGAAAACGTCTTTTTCCGCTATTCCGCAAAGGCAGATAAAAACGTCCTCGAAAATATCAATATTGATATAAAATCCGGCGAAACCATAGGCATCATCGGCGGAACCGGTTCTTCGAAATCCACCTTTGTCCAGATGATTCCCCGTCTTTATGACGTCAGCGAAGGAAAAGTCACAGTCGGCGGAATCGATGTTCGTAATTACGATATCGAAACTCTCCGCGACGGCGTCGCGATGGTTCTTCAAAAGAACGTGCTCTTTTCCGGAACGGTTCGGGAAAACCTTCTTTGGGGAAACGAAAACGCAACCCAGGAAGAAATTGAACACGCCTGCGACCTTGCCCAGGCTTCTCCGTTCATAAACGAAATGCCCGAAAAATATGAAACATATATTGAACAGGGCGGCGCAAACGTTTCCGGCGGACAGAAGCAGCGTCTTTGCATCGCAAGGGCACTGCTTAAAAAACCGAAGATCCTCATCCTCGATGATTCCACCAGCGCAGTCGATACAAAAACCGACGCCCTTATCCGCAAAGCCTTTGCGGAAGAAATTCCCGACACAACAAAAATAATCATCGCCCAGCGCATTGCTTCCGTTATGGAAGCGGATAAAATCATCATTCTTGATGACGGAAAAATTGCCGCCATGGGAAGCCACGATGAGCTTATGGCACAAAGCGAAATTTACCGCGAAACCTATGAATCCCAGATGAAAGGAGGACTTTCCGATGAATGATAAAAATATCCCCTCCAAAAGACCGGGAATTGACATTGCAACCGTAAAAAGACTTCTTTCCTATTTCCGCAATTACCGCATCCAGATGGTTTTTGTTGTGGTCTGCATAATCCTCAGCACCGTCGCGAGCGTTGCTTCCTCCCTTTTCATCAAAACCCTTATTGATGATTATATCATGCCGCTTATCGGCGTTTCGAATCCGGATTTTTCCGCCTTTATCGGCGCACTTTGCGTTATGGCGGCAATTTATCTTACCGGAATTTTCTCTTCCCTCTTTTATAACCGCACAATGGCGACAGTAACCCAGAATATCCTCAAGGATATCCGTTCTTCCATGTTCCGCCATATGCAAAGGCTCCCTATCAAATATTTTGATACCCACAGCCACGGCGACGTTATGAGCTATTATACGAACGATGCGGATTCCCTTCGCCAGATGCTTTCCCAAAGTATTCCCCAGGTTATCCAGTCCATTCTCACCATCACCTTTGTTTTTATTTCCATGATGATCCAGAGCATCTGGCTCACAATAATAGTCCTTATCTTCACTTTCTTCATGATGAAGCTCCTCGGGAAAATCACCGGAAAATCCGGACAATATTTCATGGCAGCCCAGCGTTCCATTGCAGGAATGAACGGTTATATTGAAGAAATGATAAACGGACAGAAGGTAGTAAAGGTTTTTAACCACGAAGAAAAGGCAAAAGAGGGCTTCAATAACAGGAACACCGAGCTTTGCGGCAACGCCACCAACGCAAACAAGCTTGCAAACACCCTTATGCCCCTTATGAACGGACTTGGTTATTTCCTTTATGTAATAATTGCCATAGTGGGCGGATATCTTGCTCTTTCCGGACTTCCGAACCTCAGCCTTACCGGAATTTCCGTTCTCACCCTTGGTACCATCGCTTCCTTCCTTCAGCTTTCAAGAAGCTTCTGCCAGCCCATAGGAAATGTTTCCAACCAGATAAACTCCGTCGTTATGGCAACCGCCGGCGCAAAACGTATTTTTGAATTCATTGATGAGCCCATTGAGGAAAACAACGGAAAAGTCACCCTTGTCAATATGACCATGAAAAACGGCGCCATTGAAGAAACCGACGAGCGCACCGAACAGTGGGCATGGAAAATTCCGAAAGATGACGGAACCTTTGAATTCCGCGAACTTCGCGGCGGGGTCCGGCTTGAAAACGTGGATTTTTCCTATGTTGAAGGAAAAAGGGTTCTTCACGACGTTTCCTTCTATGCGGAACCCGGACAGAAGGTTGCCCTGGTCGGCGCAACCGGCGCAGGAAAAACTACCATCACAAACCTTATCAACCATTTTTACGATATTGAAAACGGAAGAATCACCTATGACGGAATCGACATCCGCGACATCAATAAAGATGACCTTCGCCGTTCCATGGGCGTGGTTCTTCAGGACGTAAACCTTTTCACCGGCACCGTTATGGAAAACCTCCGTTACGGAAGACCCGACGCCACCGACGAAGAATGCATTGCCGCGGCACAGCTTGCGGATGCAGATTCCTTTATCCGCATGCTTCCGGAAGGTTATAACACCGTGCTTAAAGGTGACGGCAGCGGACTTTCGCAAGGTCAGCGCCAGCTGATTTCCATTGCCCGTGCCGCGGTTGCAGATCCGCCGGTTATGATCCTTGATGAAGCAACTTCCTCCATAGATACCCGAACCGAAGCCATCGTTCAGCGCGGTATGGACGCTCTTATGTACGGAAGAACCGTTTTTGTAATCGCCCACCGTCTTTCCACAGTCCAGAACTCCGATGTAATTATGGTTCTTGACCACGGACGCATTATTGAAAGAGGCAGCCACGATAAACTAATCGAACAGAAAGGCACCTATTACCGCCTTTATACCGGTGCATTCGAGCTTGACTGATATATGTATAAAAAAAAGCCTTTCCGGAATTTCCGGAAAGGCTTTTTTTATTGTCGTCACTAATAAAAGGAACTGGATTTTTGGTCACATACCAAAAGACAAAAGGGGGTTCGAATGAATCCCTCCACCGTCTTCGACGGTCCCCCTCCCTTTAACAAGGGAGGTTTATATTCCGAGGAGTTTTACTGTTTCCTCGCCTTTTGTGCGGATCCAGCGAAGGGCAAAACGCTCCGCATTGCTTCTGTCGAGGGCAATTCTCGCAAAAAGCTCTTCTTTATCGGAAAATACCATTTCCTCGCGCACAAAATCAATAAGGAAAACGGGGATTTTCATTCCGTAAAGGTCGCGGTTTATGCCGATGATATTTGTTTCCGCCGCGGGAATGTTTTTATCCGAAACGGTGGGTTTTACACCTATGTTGGTTACGGAAGGATAGAACTTTCCGTCGATATAGGAAGCGGAAACATATACCCCGAACTTCGGGATTATGTAATCTTCACGCATGGGCTGATTGATTGTGGGAAGGTCGAATTTTCTGCCGAGCTCGGTACCTTTCACCACTTCCGTTTCGACGCAGAAGGGATATCCCGCAAGAAGTTCCACTTCCTGCATATCTCCTTTTTCGGCGGCGGCACGGATTCTTGTGGAACTTATGGCTTCGCCCTTATCATAAACTTTATCAATAAAGCAATAAGATATTCCGTATTTTTCGCAGAATTCAGCCATTTCCTTTATTCCGCAGGAAGCCATTTTTCCAAAGCGGTAATCCGTTCCGCAGAAAACTTTTTTGCAGCGAAGTTTTCCGATAAGGATATCTCTTACGAACTCTTCGCCGGAAAGTCCTTTTACGTCGCCGAAATCCGGCGCATAAACATGGGCAATTCCGCAGGAACGCATGATTCCGAATTTAACCTCCGGCGGTTCAAGACGCTTTGCGCCCTGTTTCCCGGTGGGAAGGCTTTTTTCCGAAAAGGTAAAAACCCAAGGTTCAAGACCTTTTGAAGCCGCCGTGCGGCGCAAAACTTCCCTGTGACCTCTGTGAACTCCGTCGAAAACCCCAAGGGCAACGGCGGTATCGTTTTTCGGGAATTCGGTTGTGATAAATTCCATGCTGTCAGTCATCTTCCTCATCATATAATACGTAATCGAGGTAAAGTCCCTCGGGTTTTGCGGTTCTTCCGGCTCTGGTGCGGTCTTTGGATTCGATGATATCAAGAATCTCCTCCGGGTCGATTTTTCCTTCGTTCACTTCAAGAAGGGTGCCAACCATGATTCGCACCATGTTATAAAGGAATCCGTCGCCGGTGACGGAAAAGGTAACAAGTTCGCCTTCGCGTTCCATCTGGCAATCAAAAATTGTTCTGGTGAAATCTTCCTGGTCCCCATTTGAACCGCAGAAAGCGGAAAAATCATGGGTTCCGATGAAATCGGTGCAGACCGCATCAAGGAAGTTTTCATCAATGGGCTTTGGATAATGAAGAGCAAGTCCCTGCCAGAAAGGGCTCATATATGGGGCGTTCCAGATTTTATAAACATAGCGTTTTCCCTTGCAGGAATAGCGGGCATGAAAATCTTCCGAAACTTCCTCGCAGTCCACCGCGGCAATATCATCCGGCAAAAGCGCATCAAGGCTTCTTCGGATATGGTCACAGGTATATTCGCTTTCGGTTCTGAAGCTGACGCAGAACATATTGGCGTGAACGCCGGAATCGGTTCTTGAACAGCCTTTGATATCCGGTCTTTCCCCCTGGAAAAGCACCTGCATTGCGTCCTGAAGGGTTTCTGCAACGGTAACGGCGTTTTTTTGCACCTGGAAGCCGTGGTAATTCGTGCCCTTATAAGAAATGGTCAGAAGAAGATTTCTCAAAGTCTGAACACCTCCGGACCGAATTTATTCATAAGAATAACCGCTGCAAATCCAACGGTAATGAAAGCCGCCGCGACCCAATCGAGGGAGGTAAGCTTCAGCTGTTTCATACGGGTTCTGCCTTCGCCGCCGTGATAGCAGCGGCATTCCATTGCAAGGGCAAGTTCATCCGCCCTTCTGAATGCGGAAACAAAAAGCGGAATAAGAATCGGGATAAGCGCCTTTGCCTTCTGAATAACGTTTCCGCTTTCCATATCAGCGCCTCTTGCCTTCTGCGCCGCCATAATCTTCTGGGTTTCGTCAATAAGGGTGGGGATGAAGCGAAGGGCAATGGTCATCATCATGGAAAGTTCGTGAACGGGAACCTTGATTTTCTGGAGGGGCTTCATAAGCCTTTCAAGGCCGTCGGTAAGGGCAATGGGGGTTGTGGTATAGGTAAGAAGGCTGCTTCCGGCGATAAGGCAGATTATGCGGATGCACATAAGCACGGCGGTGAGCACGCCTTTTTTCGAAACGGAAATTATCCACCATTCAAAAAGCGGTTCGCCTTCAACAAAGAAGATATTGAGCACCGCCGTGAAGATGATGATGGGCATAATGGGCTTTATGCACTTGATAACCAGCTTCCAGGGGAGCTTTGACATGGAATAAATTACCCCAAGCATCAAAGTTCCGATAAGAAGCGAAAAAAGCCCGTCTGCAACAAAGAGAAGAACGATATATGCAACGATGAGAATGAGCTTCATTCTCGGGTCGAGCTTATGAATTACGGAATCTCCGGGGAAATACTGACCGAAAGTTATATCTTTAAGCATCGGCTTTTCCCCCTTTACCAAGGATATTGAGCACCGCTTCTTTTGCTTCCGCAACGGTGAGCACGCTTTCGGGAACTTCGATTCCTTTTTCGCGCAGCTTTGCAAAAACGCGGCTTATCTGGGGAACTTCAAGGCCGATTTCACAAAGTTCATCGACTTTTTTGAAGATTTCGCGGGTTTCGCCGAACATGGCTGCCTTTGAATGATTCATAATGAGCACGTGGCTTGCAAATCTTGCAACGTCCTCCATGCTGTGGGAAACAAGAATTATGGTCGCACCGGTTCTTTCGTGATAGTTCTTTATCTCCGAAAGAATAAATTCGCGGCCTTTGGGGTCAAGTCCTGCGGTGGGTTCATCAAGGATGAGCACCTCCGGCTTCATTGCGAGCACGCCCGCAATGGCAACCCTTCTTTTCTCGCCTCCGGAAAGTTCAAAAGGCGATTTTTCAAGGTAATCTTCCGTAAGTCCGGTAAGTTTTGCGGCTTCAAGGACTCTTTCGTTGATTTCGTTTTCGGAAAGCCCCATGTTCTTCGGTCCGAAGGCGATATCTTTATATACCGTTTCCTCGAAGAGCTGGTGCTCGGGATACTGGAAAACAAGTCCGACTTTGAATCGGAATCTTCTTATATCCTTCGGGTTTGCCCAGATATCTTCTCCGCCGATGAAAACTTTGCCGTAGCTGGGGCGAAGAAGCCCGTTGAGATGCTGGATAAGGGTGGATTTTCCGGAACCGGTGTGACCGATTACACCCACGAAGGAACCTTTTTCGATTTCAATATCAACCCCATCAAGAGCGGCGTGCTCATAAGGAGTTCCTTCCGAATAGATATAGCGGAGTCCTTCGGTTTTAACAATGATTTCAGCCATTCCAAACACCGCCTTTCAGGAGTTTTTCGAGTGCTTCAACACATTCTTCCTCGTTGAGCACGCAGTCCGGAAGATCGAAGCCTTCCTTTTTAAGTTCGTGGCAAAGTTCCGTAACCTGGGGCACATCAAGCATACGCTTTTTGATTTCTTCCACATTTCCGAAGACTTCTCTCGGGGTGGAATCCATAATCACCTTGCCCTCATCAACGATAACGACCCTGTTGCACATGGCGGCTTCGTCCATATAATGAGTTATGAGCACAACGGTAATGCCCATTTCCTCATTAAGCTGTTTTATTGTGCTCATAACTTCTCTGCGTCCTTTGGGGTCGAGCATCGCGGTGGGTTCATCAAGAACAATACACTTCGGGCGCATGGCGATGATTCCCGCAATGGCAATGCGCTGCTTCTGTCCTCCGGAAAGCTGGTTCGGGGCATGAAGGCGATAATCATACATATCAACTTTTTTAAGGGCGTCATCAACCCTTTTGCGGATTTCTTCCGGCGGAACGCCGAGATTTTCCAGCGCAAAGGCAACGTCCTCTTCGATGATTGTGGCGACTATCTGGTTATCCGGATTCTGGAAAACCATGCCCACTTCCTGGCGGATTTCGAAAAGCTTCGCTTCGTTCGAAGTTTCCGTTCCGTTTACGGAAACTTTTCCTTCCGTCGGAATAAGTATTGCGTTGAAATGCTTTGCAAGAGTCGATTTTCCCGAGCCGTTATGACCGAGAACGGCCATGAATTCCCCTTCTTCGATGGAAATGCTTGTTCCGTCAAGAATGAGCGGAGGAATGATTCCGTCATAGCTCGGATAGCTGAAACTTATGCTGTTTGCTTCGATAAATTTTTTCTTAGCCATTTTAAATCCTTTTATCATATTCAGCCTTCTTTTCCTGATGGGAGGCTGCATTTACAAAGCGAATTGCGGAGAAATTCCTTTTTTGTGAATCCGCCCGCCGCTTCGCGGCTCTCTCACCTTTGAAAAAGGGCGTTATTTTCATTATTTAAAAACCCAGCTTACGATATTTTCGGAAAATTCCATACCGATTTTTCGCTGGAGACCCATGGAATTTTCGTTTCCGACCACCACGTGACCGAAGGGTATTCTTCCTTCGGAAAGACGGCGGTTAAGGTTCCTTGCTTCAAGGGCAATTCCGATTCCCCTTCTGCGATATTCCGGAAGAACCTTCAGAAGACCCATGGAACCTTCGCCGTGGAACCCCACAAAGCCCGCACAGTTTCCTTCTTCATCGAAGGCACCGAGCATTCCGTATTCAATGCGGCTTTTCATATATCCTTCGTCGTCATCGTAATGCTTTCTTACAAAGGGAAGCTGTTCTTCAGTAAGGGGCTTAATCTCTATTCCCGGAACCACCGGTTCGAAAACCGGTTCTTTTTTGGGATATGCCGCCTGATAGCAAGGCATCATTTCTTCCGGAACGCCTTTTATTGCAACAAATTCCGGCATAAAACGCAAAGGGCGGATAACCGCCATATAGCGCTCGCTTTCTATAAGTTTTGCCATCTTTTCCATAGCTTCGGCGGTTTTTGCGGAAATTGCAAAAGGACCTTTTCTTCCGATGCGGAGCATCACGCCGTCCTCTTCGGAATAAATTACCTTCGTTTCTTCATCAAGAAGCGCATCAAGCATATCCGCATGGAGGGCAAAATCTTTTTCGAGATAGGGTTTTGGGTCGAGCATAAAATTCTCCTCTTATGCTTCCTTTGCCTAAAGGGAGGCGGTGCTTGCGAAGCAAACGACGGGTGGACTATTTTTTTATGAATCCCCTCGCCGCTTCGCGGCCCTCTCCACTTTAACAAAGGGCGCAAATCATTATTCTTTCATCCAGATTGCGGAAGAACCACAGGGAAGAACCATTCCGCTTTGAGTTACCGGAAGACCGATTTCTTCCGCGGTGACTTTTCCGCCGAATTTATTCATATTGGCGCCAAGGACATAAGCCATGGTGGAAGCGGAAAGCCCAGTGGTATAGGAATTGAGAAGAATAAAAAGCGGATCTTCGGAAAGAACGCCGGTAATAAGTTCGATGAGTTCATAGATATGTTCTTCAAGCTTCCAGACTTCGCCGCCGGGACCTCTTCCATAGGAAGGAGGATCGAGGATTACCGCGTCATATCTGCTTCCGCGGCGGATTTCCCTTTCGACGAATTTTTTGCAGTCGTCGATTATCCAGCGAACAGGTTTTTCATTAAGTGCGGAAAGCTCGGAATTTTCCCTTGCCCAATGCACCATGCCTTTTGCGGCATCAACATGGCAGACGGAAGCTCCCGCGGAAGCTGCGGCAAGGGTTGCGCCGCCGGTATAGGCAAAAAGGTTGAGGACACGAACTTCTCTTCCCTCTTCTTTTGCGGCTCTTATCTTTTCACGCATCATATCCCAGTTCACAGCCTGTTCCGGGAAAAGCCCCGTATGCTTGAAGCCGGTGGGGCTTATTTTGAAGGTGAGGTCTTTATAATTTATCTTCCAGAATTCCGGAAGTTCCCGGCGGAATTCCCAATGTCCGCCGCCTGCGGAAGAACGGACATATCTTGCGTCCGCGTGCTTCCACATGGAATGTTCCTTCGGGGTGTTCCATATAACCTGGGGGTCTGGTCTTATAAGAATGACTTTTCCCCAGCGTTCAAGTCTTTCGCCGCCGGAACAATCGAGCAATTCATAATCTTTCCAGTCTTTTGTATATCTCATTTTTAACCTCAGCTTAAAAGATTCTTCAGGGTTTCGGCACATTCGCTGCAAAGGTCACTTATTACCTTTTCATCGCTGCCTTCAATCATAATTCGGATAAGGGGTTCTGTTCCGGAAGGACGGACGAGAATTCTTCCGTCGCCCTCAAGCCTTCTTGCTTCGATATCAAGATAGCTCTTGACTTCCGGGTCGTCGAGTTTTGCCTTCATTTCCTGGGTGGCTTCGATATTCACCATCACCTGGGGATAAACTCTCATTACTTTTTTGATTTCGGAAGCTTTTTTGCCGGAAAGCTTCATTGTTTCGATAAGCATAAGGGCGGAAAGTTCACCGTCGCCGGTGGTCATATATTCCGGAATAATGATATGCCCGCTCTGTTCGCCGCCAAGAGAAGCATTGAACTTGAGAAGGGATTCGAGAACATATCTGTCGCCGACTTTGGTGGGGTAGCATCTTATTCCGTTTTCTTCCGCGAATTTGAAAAGCCCCATGTTGCTCATAACGGTGGGAATAAGCATATTTTTCGCAAGGCGGCCTTCTTCGCTGAATCTTTTGGCAAGAATCGCCATCATCATATCGCCGTCGATAAGTTCGCCGTTTTCATCAACCCCAAGGCAGCGGTCCGCGTCGCCGTCGAAGGCAACGCCGATATCGAATCCGTTTTCTTTAACGAATTTGCCGAGGGCATCCGTATGGAGCGAACCGCATTCAAGGTTTACGTTGGTGCCGCTGGGTTCGCAGTTAAGGAAGGTTGCTTTTGCATTTGCCTTTGCAAAAATCTTCTTCGCGGTTTCGAAGGAAGCGCCGTTTGCGCAGTCAACTGCAATTCTGATTCCGGAAAGATCGCCCACGGTGGAAGCGATATGTTCAACATAAAGTTCAGCCGCTTCGGTATTATGAGAAATTCTTCCGATTTTTGAAGTGTGAGCAAGTTCGATGGGTTCTTTTCCGTCAAGGACTATTCCTTCAATGCGTTCTTCCTGCTCATCGGTAAGTTTGAAACCGGTGGAACCGAAATATTTGATTCCGTTATACTGATAGGGGTTATGGCTTGCGGTAATCATAACGCCGCCCGCCGCGCCAAGTTTTGTTACAAGGTAAGCAACCGCCGGGGTCGGAACAACGCCGAGAAGTTCGACGTCGCAGCCAACAGAGGAAAGCCCCGCCGCAACGGCAGCTTCGAGCATGGTTCCGGAAAGTCTGGTATCTCTTCCGACTATGACTTTCGATGCGCCTTTATATTCGTTTTTGATAATTATTCCTGCCGCACGAGAAATTGCAAGTGCAAGCTCCACATCGAGCTTTTCGTTTGCGATTCCGCGGACGCCGTCAGTTCCGAAAATTCTTCCCATTAAATCACTCTCCTATTCTCATTTGTTCACATTCGCCCATAGGCTGCTCCGGCATCATCATGCCAAGGTGCGCATAGGCAAGAGCCGTTGCGCAGCGCCCTCTGGGGGTTCTGGTAAGGAAGCCTATCTGCATAAGATAGGGTTCATAAACGTCTTCGATGGTAACGGCTTCTTCGCCGGTTGCTGCTGCAAGGGTTTCGAGCCCGACAGGACCACCGTTATAATTCTTTATCATCATCATAAGGATTCTGCGGTCGATGGCATCAAGACCAAGTTCATCCACTTCAAGCCTTGAAAGAGATTCCGCCGCAATTTCCCTTGTAATAACGCCGTTGCCGATTACCTGGGCAAAATCGCGTATTCGCTTGAGGAAGCGGTTGGCGATTCGCGGGGTTCCGCGGCTTCTTCTGGCAAGTTCCATTGCGCCTTCGTGCTCAACTTCAATATTGAGTATTCCTGCGCTTCGTTCGACTATTTTGCAAAGTTCCGCCGGGGAATAAAGCTCCAGCCTTTCAACAACACCGAAGCGGTCCCTGAGCGGTGCCGAAAGCTGACCTGCACGGGTGGTTGCACCGATAAGGGTGAAATGGGGCAGATCAACACGGATGCTTCTTGCGGAAGGGCCTTTTCCCACGATGATATCGAGGGCATAGTCTTCCATTGCGGGATAGAGAACTTCTTCGACGCTTCTGTTCATTCTATGAATCTCATCGATAAAAAGTATATCGTTTTCATTAAGGTTTGTTAAAAGTGCCGCAAGGTCGCCGGGTCTTTCGATGGCGGGGCCGCTGGTTATTCGGAAGCTTACGCCCATTTCGTTCGCAATTATTTCCGAAAGGGTGGTTTTTCCAAGTCCGGGAGGACCATAGAGAAGAACATGGTCAAGGGCTTCTCCGCGGCGTTTTGCCGCTTCGATATAAACCGCCATATTTTCCTTTGCCTTGGTCTGGCCGATATATTCATCAAGGGTCTTTGGACGGAGGGAAAGTTCGTTTTCCCTGTCCATTTCCTCATATTCCGGAGCGACTATTCTGTTTTCAAAATCCATCTGGTTGGAAAGCATAAAAAATCACTCCTTATCTTTTCATTGCCATGGCTTTAAGTGCCGCTTTTATCATTTCATCAACAGGAAGGCTCTGGTCAAGCTTTCCGATAACCGCCGCGGCTTCGGAATTGGTATAGCCGAGGCTTTGGAGCGCGGCAATGGCTTCGCCGGCGTTTCCGCCGATTCTTCCGACAGAAACGGAAGGCGCGGAAGAAAATCCCTTTGAAACGGAATCATTCGAGATTTTATCACGCAGTTCAAGAATTATCCTCTGTGCCGCCTTGGGGCCGATTCCCTTTGCTCTTGTTATGGCTTTTGCATCGCCGGAAGCAACCGCAAGAGCGAAAGAATCCGGGGTGAATTCCGAAAGGACCGCGAGAGCCGCCTTCGGGCCGATTCCGGAAATGGAAGTGAGCATCCGGAAGCAATCCTGCTCCGCACGGTCATAAAAACCATAAAGGTCCGTTCCGGTTTCCTGATTATATGTCATTGTGGTATAAACAAAAACTTCGTTTCCGCTTGGGGGAAGGCAGGAAAGAGTTGTTGCGGAAGCTTTGCAAAGGTAACCCACCCCGGCGCATTCCACCACAAAAAATCCGTCTTCAATATGCGAAAGTTTTCCGTTAAGGCTGTATATCATCTTTTTAACCTCAAATATATTTTTTCGGGCGGATGATATCCGCCCCTGCGGTATTGGCAAAAATCATTTTTATATCTCTTTTATCGCTTTCGAAAGCCGCGAACCATGGCTGTATCCGTGGCAGATTGCCGCAGCAAGAGCATCGGCGGTATCGTCCGGCTTCGGAACAGCTTCAAGCCGAAGGGTATCGCGCACCATTATCTGCACCTGGTGTTTTTCTGCTCTTCCGTAACCGACCAAGGACTGTTTTATCTGGAGCGGGGTATATTCGAAAATGGGGATTCCGGCCTGGATTGCCGCAAGAAGGATAACTCCTCTTGCTTCCGCAACGTCAATGGCGGTTTTTTGGTTGCTGTTGAAGTAAAGCCGCTCGATGCTCATACAGTCGGGCTTTGTTTCGGCAATGACTTCTTTTACTGTATCGTAAATGGTGCGAAGGCGTTCTTCAAAAGGAGTTCCCGCCGGGGTATCCACGGCACCGAATTTTACCGGATAGAATTTGTTCTTCACGTAATCAACTACCCCGACGCCCACTATGGCATATCCCGGGTCGATTCCGATTATCCTCAAGCGTTTACCCCCTTTTTGCCTAATAACCCATTTTGACATTTTATTATAACATACATATATATTTAAGGCAATTAATTTTTTATTAATTAAGCGGATTTTGCTGATAATTAAATAAAAAACCGGCGGAAGAAATCTTCCGCCGGTTTATTTTATTTTAACTTTTCACCATATAATATCTCGCTGTTATTTTATCAATATCAAAAACAACATCGCAGCACTGTTTGAGTTTGCCTTTTCCTGCATAGAGTTTGAAATGTTCGTTATCTTCCCATTCATAGGAAAGAGCCGCATCTCTTTTTGCAAGCATAACAAGCTTGCAAACGTCTTCGTTGGAATCTGTTTCTGCCTTGATCTTAATGCAGACAAGACCTTTTGCGCTTTCGGAAGAACCGAAGGAAACTTTCACCCAGTTGTTTCCGAAGGGAGAATCGAATTCTTCTTCAATAATTTTGTTTTTCATTTCATTGGAAATTTCGCTTACTGCGACAGCCACAGCGGAAGCAGCAGCAATTCCCAAAGCAAGGCCGAACAAAACACGTTTTTTCATAATTATCCCCCATTCGATTTTCTTATTTTATAAGATAATTATGGCACGAAAAAATGATTTTGTAAACATATAAAACAAAAAACGCACCGGCCGTCGCCGATGCGTTTTTATGGTGGACGGTACAGGACTCGAACCTGTGACCTTCCGCACGTCAAGCGGAAGCTCTACCAGCTGAGCTAACCGTCCATAGCTGAGCAAGGGTTATTATATCGCATCCGTAAAGAAAATGCAAGCCTTTTTTTGAAATTTTTTGAATTTTTTCATTTTCCGCCCGAAAATTCAAAATCCGAAAAGGCAAAAGAAACCCCATATTCCGGAAAAGCCGCGCTGATAACGGAAAAATCTTCTGCGGAAAGTACCGCGGAAAAATCATCTCCCTTTGCGGTTATATTTCCGTTTTCGGTGCTCAAAGTGAAATCTTCCGGGTCCGAAAGTTCTTCAAAAAGTTCTTCCGCAAGAAGAAAAGGCGTCCCTTCCGGAAGATTTTCCTTCCGGATTTCCTGTTCCATTCCTTCATAGGTGATTTTTGCGTGCTCATCAAAAATCTCTATTCCCATGCCGGAAATTTCCGCCGGGAAAGAGAGAGAAATGCTGATGCTCATGGGGTTTTTCGCAATTTTCATTTCCGCTTCGCCGTCGCGGAATTCCACCTTTGCGGCCGCGGAAAAATCCCCTTGGTATGCCTTTGCGACCTCTTGTGCCGACGGAAGCGCATTTTTTGAGCACCCGCAAAGCGAAAGAATGAGCACCGTTATAAGAATAAGTTTTTTCATCAAAAAAGCCTCCCTTTATTCGGATAAAATATTATATCCGAACAGGAAGGCTTTTATTCATCAAAGGCCTTTTTCCGCAAAAACCCTGCAAAGAAAAGCGGGAATATCGCTTGGGAGCATTCCGTATTCCGAAAGCTCCTTCGCCGCTTTATCCGCAGCAAGGCCGTGAAGATAAACCCCACAGACGGCGCAGGCTGTTTCAATATATCCCTGTGCGGCAAAGGAAGCTATCATTCCCGCAAGGCAATCGCCGCTTCCGCCTTTAGAAAGTCCCGGATTTCCGGTGGAATTGAAATATATATCGCCGTTCGGCTCCGCAATAACGGTGGTGGCGTCCTTAAGGACGACTATCGTTTCGTATTTTTTTGCCGTTTCAAAAGCAAGATCAACGCGTTTTTCGATAGTTTCCGGAATGGAAATTCCACAAAGCCTTGCCATTTCTCCAATATGCGGGGTTATTATCGGAACGGTTTTTGCTTTTTTGAGGATTTCAGGCTTTTCCGCAATGCAGTTTATGCCGTCGGCATCAAGGATTATCGTGCATTTTGCCTTTTCAAAAACAAAATCGACCAGTTCGCCGATATCTTTTCCTCTTCCAAGTCCGCATCCGATAAGAACCGCATCCACCTTTTCAAGGAAGGGAAGGATTTTTTCCTTTGCGCCCCCGGAAATGGTTCCGTCCTCGTTTTCCGGAAGGCCGAGGAAGGTTGCTTCCGGAATGCGGGAAGCTATCATCGAAACCACCTTTTCCGTTGTGGCAACGGTGGTGATGCCCGCTCCGCTGCGCATTGCGCCCAATGCGGAAAGCACCGCCGCCCCGGGGAAATTTGAAGAACCGGTTATGCAAAGAAGCTTTCCGAAGGTGCCTTTGTTGCAAAAACGTGGTCTTCTTCTTATTGAAGAAAAGACCATATCCTCCGTCGCGGCAAAACAGTTCTGCTCAACCTGGGCGCGGACTTCATGGGGAATTCCGATATCCACAACCTCCGTCTTTCCGCAGAATTCCTTTCCCGGAAGAAGGATATGACCGGGTTTTGCCGCTTCGAACGCAACGGTGAAGTTCGCCTTCACCGAATTTTTTGCCGCAAGGCCGGTTTCCGCATTTATCCCGCTTGGGATATCGAGAGAAATTCTTACCGAAAGGGCGGAATTTATCATTTCGGCAATTTCGTTATAAGGTTCGCGGAATTCGCCGGAAAAGCCTGTTCCGAACATGGCGTCGATGATTATATCCGCTCCCACAAGCAGTTCATCGATTTTTCTGCGGTCCATATCAAAATCCAGCATGGTTATGCCCGCCTGGATAAGGCAGTTATACATATATTTTGCTTCGTCACTTCTGGGAAGGCCACCGCAAAGAACAACAACGACGTTTGCTCTTTCCTCGAACAGCTTTCTTGCCACGACGAAGCCGTCGCCGCCGTTGTTTCCGCTTCCGCAGAAAATCATAAAATTGCGCCCGGAGATATTCGAAAGGGTCTTGCGGATAAAAGCGGCGGCGGCGCAGCCGGCATTTTCCATAAGCCGCTGATAGGTAACGCCCATTTCGTCCGAAAGGCGTTCTTCCCTTTTCATCTGTTCAACTGTAAGAATTTTCATGGAGATACCTCCCATCATTCATAAATCAGAGAAAAAACTTTTCCCCCTGCTGAATTATTTTAACGATATTTCAATTATAGCACCCATACGGCATTTTTCAATCGAAAAAGCGCTTATGTTTTTCCCTCTGCTTTTCCTTTGGAAAGATCAATGAAGATTTTTCTGTAATCTTCCGCGGTTTTCACTTCCTCCGGGGTGAATTCCCTGAATTCCCCGGGAAAAAGATTTGAATCCAGCAAAAAATCGCCCATGGCGATCCTTTTAAGGTAAAATACCCTTCCGCCGATGGATTTTATCAAAAGCTTCACTTCGTGCCTTTTTCCTTCCGTAACGGTTATGACCGCGGAAAAGGTTTTTCCCTTTGGGTTTTTCATGCAGTGGGCACGGTAATCTTCCGGAATATATTCCGAATCCTCCTCGACAGTGGAAGAAATCACTTCATCAAGGAAAGCCGGTCTTGCTTCCTCGCCGTTTCCATAAAGGCTTCCGCCGGCGGCAAGCTTTTTTATCTTTTCTTCTGTGATTTCTCCGAAGGCGCGGAGAAAATAGCGCTTTTTTATGCCGAATTCCGGCCGCAGCATACGGAAGGCAAAATCGCCGTCATCGGTTATTATAAGAAGTCCTTCCGTATCCTTATCAAGCCTTCCCACAGGAAAAAGCCCTTTTTGCATTTCTTTCGGGAAGCAATCCATAACGGTTTTTTCGTGCTTGTCTTCCGTCGCGGTGATTAACCCCGCAGGCTTATTGAGCATATAATACCGCAAAAAAGCACCCCCTTTTTATAAGAAAAACAAAAACGGCGGGCAAAAGCCCGCCCGAAAAATCAGAATTTATATTTTTTGAATATTGCCGGCCAAAGGGCGATTGCCGCAAGCGGCAGACAGAAATAGCGGATGAAGGAATAAACAGGGCCAACCGGAAGAACCGCCTTCATTCCAAGATAAACGATGAGGATAAGGATTATTCCGCCGATATAGCGCAGAGCTTTTTTCTTTGCGGGAACGTCATCAATTTCGAAATTTATGAACTTCGTTTCGATGAAGGCTCCTATTGCTATTCCAAGGGCAAAACCGAAACTTTTCCAAAAGCTGTTATCCCCGCCCAAAATAAAACCAAGGGGAAGAAAAGCCGCTGTGCTTATTAGGAACATAAGGGCTTTTTGCCTTGCGTATTTGCGGTAAAAAAGCCAAAGAACAAGGGGAAGCGCAATTCCTATGGCGTAGCCGCCGATTACATCAACAGGCCAGTGAACGCCGAGATAAAGACGGGAAAGCCCGACCAGCGCCGGAACGATTATTGCCATCGCCCAGAATCTTCTGCGGTTCACCGCCCTTGCAATGGAAGTGAAAAAGTTCGCACAAGCGTGGGTGTGTCCGCTTGGGAAAGAATATCCCGGTGCGGTATGTTCCCGAAGAGTGCGGATTCCTTCATATCCGATGGGACGTTCAAGCTTCACCGCGATTTTTACGGTGCTTACGAGGAGATTTCCGAAGGAAAGGCACCAGCACATCCAATATCCCATTTCCTTATTGAAGCACCAATAAATGAAAGTTGCCACGAAGATTATGAAAAAATCTTCGCCGAGCATTGTTATCGCCTGAAAAATAATATCGAGAGCCGGGGTCGCAACGGATTGTATCGCCCGGATGATTTCTGCCTGAAATTCCATGATTTCACCTTCCTTGCTTTCAATATAGCATAAACCACCAAAAAATTAAAGTAAAAAAAGTTTTTTAATGTAAAATATTAAAAAATATTTAATGGATTTTCCTTTATAGATATGATATTATAAAGGAAAAGAAAACGACTTTCGGCAAAGGAGGCAGAAGAATGAAATTTGAATGGAACAAAAGTATGACAAAGCGCGCGGCAACCTTTTTTGCCGCCGGAGCAGGGATAATCCTTTTCTATTTTATCCTCAAAAACTGGGGAGAAGTTATTTCTCTCTGGAACAACGCTGCGGATATTTTAAGACCCTTTACCTTCGGAATCATTTTTGCCTATCTCCTTAACGGCCCGCTGATGTTTTTTGAAAAGCACCTTGCTTTCATCGAACAGAAAAAGCCCCGCAGAACCGCAAAAAGGGTTCTTGCCATAATTGTCACATGGATCGCGACCATCGCTGTTCTCAGCGCGTTCTTCTATATCGTAATGCCGGACGTTACGGAAAGTATAAACTTCCTCATCAATAACATTCCGTATTATCTTTCAAGCCTTCAGGGCTTCGTCGGCGGAATTACCGAAGCATATAATATTGAAGCCCCCTTCATCGATTATTTCCTCAATTTTGAAATAAGTTCCGAAGTCTTCGCGGATATTCTTCGGGAATACGGCGAAGATCTTCTTCCCCAGATTGCGAACATCGCAAACCTTTCCGTAAGAATCGGTTCCACCGTTTTCGATATCATAATCGCGATAGTCCTTTCCGTTTATATTATGTTCAGCAAAGAAACCCTTATTGCCCAGCTGAAAAAAGGTCTTTATGCCATTCTTAAAAAAGAAAACGCTTCGAACCTTGTGAGATTTGCAAGGGAATCCCACCGGATTTTCAGCGGATTCATCAACGGAAAGCTCCTTGATTCCCTCATCATGGGAATCCTCTGCTTCATCGGAATGAGCCTTATCGGGCTTGAATTCACCATGCTCATAAGCTTCATTGTGGGCTGCACGAACGTAATTCCCTTCTTCGGGCCTTTCCTTGGGGCAATTCCTTCTGTGCTTATTCTTCTTATGGTCGATCCCTGGCAGGCACTTTGGTTCGGAATTTTCGTTCTCGTTCTCCAGCAGCTTGACGGCAACGTTATCGGCCCGAAAATCCTTGGTGACAGCACCGGACTTCCCGCACTCTGGGTCATGTTCGCAATCCTTGTGGGCGGCGGAATTTTCGGAATCCTCGGAATGTTCGTGGGCGTTCCCGCCTTCGCGGTAATTTATAAATTCACGAAGGAATTCCTTGAAAGCAAACTCAGTAAGAAAGAGCTTCCGGAACAGACCGAAAGCTATAAAGTTATAAAAGGAATCAAAGATTCCGACGAAATCGAGAAAGGAGCAACAAAATGAAAGCAAAACGCGTTTTTTGGATAGTACTTGATTCTTTCGGCTGCGGGGAACTCCCGGATGCCGCAGACTTCGGCGATTCCGGCAGCAACACTCTTGCAGCCTGCGCCGCCACAGGAAAACTCAACATTCCCAATATGATAAGCCTCGGCCTCGGCAATATCGAAGGCGTTTCCTGCATTGAAAAGGCAGAAAGCCCGAAAGGCGCTTTTTGCCGGCTTAAAGAAGTGAGCAAAGGAAAGGATACCACAGTCGGCCATTGGGAACTTGCGGGACTTGTTTCCGAAAGACCTTTCCCCACTTATCCGGAAGGCTTCCCCGAAGACGTTGTGGAAATGTTCAGGAAGGAAACCGGCTTTGACCTTCTTTGCAACAAGCCTTACAGCGGAAGCCAGCTTCTTCTTGATTACGGAAAAGAACATGTTGAAACCGGAAAACCGATAGTCTATACCTCCGCGGACAGCGTTTTGCAGGTTGCCGCACACGAGGAAGTTATTCCCCTTGAAAAGCTTTATGAAATCTGCGAAAAATGCCGTGCCTTCATGCAGGGCGAACACGGAGTCGGAAGAATCATTGCAAGACCTTTCAGAGGAGAATACCCCGATTTTTACAGAACTTCCGGCAGACATGATTTTTCCCTCGTTCCTCCGAAGGATACCGCCCTTGACGTTTTGATGAAAAACGGCTTTGCCACCATCGGCATCGGCAAGATATATGATATTTTTGCGGGAAAAGGAATTTCCGAATTCATGCGCACCGGCCCCAATAATATCGGAATGGAAAAATCCACCGAAATGCTCAAAAAGGATTTTACCGGACTTTGCTTCATCAACCTTGTGGATTTTGATATGGTCTATGGCCACCGCAACGACGCGGAAGGCTATGCAAACGCCCTTAACGAATTCGATGAATGGCTTGGCGGATTTATGGAAGAAATGAACGACGACGATATCCTTATGATCACCGCTGACCACGGCTGTGACCCCGCAACCCCTTCCACCGATCATTCCAGGGAACATATTCCGCTTCTGGTTTACGGAAAATCCGTCAAAGCCGGAACCAACCTTGGCACAAGGGAATGCTACGCGGATGAATCCAAAACCATCCTTGAAATTTTCGGCATAACCGATTGTGAAACCGCAGGCGAAAGTTTTTGGAAGGAAATCGAAGCTTGATAAAAAAACAGCCGAAGGCGCACTCTTTTTTGAAAAAAGAGCGCGCCTTTTCTGAAAAAATCAGCAAAATTAAAATAAGATTATAATACTTTAAATTATATTAATGCTGGGAGGCGTCGCCTTTGAACAGATACTTAAAAACCGTTTTTTGCTTTATTTTATGCGCTTTTTTGCTTGCCGGATGCTCTTTTGATATAAGCGGAAAAGATATCACTTTTAACAAAGACGGCATTGGAAATGCCATTGACGCCGTAAAACCGAAAGACGTTACCGGAGAAATGAATTTTGAATCCATAACTCCTTCGGACGGTATTCCCGTAAGAAAACTTGAATTTGAAAACATCAGCTTCACCGGAGCGGAGGAGGCAAAAATCCTTATAATTCCCTCAGACGAAACAAAGGTCGAAGCTTCCTATCCCATAAGAATGCATGAGCACAATTTCAGAATTTCCGTTCGGGAAGGTGAAATCGAAATTTCCGTCCCGAAGCAGACCAACTTCAAAGCTGATAAATTTGAGATAAAAATATATGCAAATATTGAAGAAATCGATATTTCCGGCGGAATTGCCCTTGAAATGGATGCCAAAAATTCCAAAAGAATCCACCTTGAAGCAAAAGGTGGCGCGGATATCTATATTTATAACATCGCCGCAGAATCCTTCGAAACGGATGTTGCAGGCGCGGCTTCCATGAATCTTTCCGGCGAAACGGAAAATTTTGAAGTCGAGCTTGCGGGTGCAGGTGCCCTTGACGCAAAAAGCCTTATCTGCAGAAACGCGGATATCGAAATCAGCGGAGCAGGCACAGCGGAAGTTTCCGTAACCGATAAGCTCTTTGCGGATATGGACGGGGTAGGTTCCCTCCGATATTATGGCGATCCGCTTGTTGAAAACATTTCCGCAGGGCTTACGGACGTCGAACAGGTTTCGAAGGAAGTTTACGGGGGCTGATTTTTGTGTTTTTTAAAAGGAAAACCCCATACGAAAAAGAACTCGCGGCACTTTTTGAAAAAGAGCGCCGCTTTCTCCAAAAGCGGAAGTTCAAAAAAGAAAGCTTTATAAACCGCAAGCTGGAACAATATGTTCCGAAGAAGCTTCGGGGAACGCTTGATTCTGCCTTTGCAAAAGCCTTTGGACTTATTTTTGAAAAAGGAACAAAGGTCATAGAAAAAACTTATGACAAAAAATCGCTCGAAATCGATTACCTTGAAAACGAATATATGAACGGGGTGCTTGAACGCAGAAAGACCCTTCGGGCTTTTTCCAAAAAAGCAAAATCCGCCGGGGATAAAAATCTTCTGCTTTCCGGCGCCGCGGGAATCGGCATGGGGATAATCGGGGTCGGCGTTCCGGATATTCCGGTTTTCACCGGGCTTTTGCTGAAAAGCGTTTATGAAATCGCCCTCGATTACGGTTTTGATTACGATTCGGAAAAAGAACGGGCATTTATACTTTGGGTAATCGAAGGTGCTGTTTCATACGGTGAAAAAATAACCGAAATCAACAAAAAAATCGATTATTTCATCTCTTCCGGAAAACTTCCGGAAGATTATGAAAGCGCAGAAGCGATAAAATCCGCCGCAGGCGCCCTTTCGAAGGAACTTCTTTATATGAAGTTCGTCCAGGGAATTCCCATAATCGGCGCGGTGGGCGGATTTTATGACGCGGTTTATATGAAGCGCATAAACGAATTTGCAAACATCAAATACAGAAAAAGAATGCTTCTTAAAATGAAAAAGGGGTGCTGAAAATGAAAGTTTATGAGGGCGCGATTTTAACCTGTGACGAAAAGGATAACGTCTTCCGTTATCTTGCCGAAGACGGAGGAAAAATCGTTTTTACCGGAAACGAACTTCCGGCAAAATATGAAAATGCCGAAAGAATCTTCCTCGGCAAAAGGGCGCTTATCCCATCTTTTGTTGACAGCCATATTCATTTTGCAAGTTTTGCTACCTTCCTTGCGGGGCTTAACGTTGCGGATGCGGAAAGCAACAGCCAGATTCTTGAAATGATAAGGGATTTTGTCAAAGGCTGCGGCGACAAAATGATAATTGCCTTCGGTGCTTCTCCCCATTCCGTTGCGGAAAAGCATTTTGTCACCCGAAAACAGCTTGACGAAGTCTGTCCCGATAAGCCGCTTTTTATGGTGAAATATGACGGTCACACCTGCGTTGTGAACACAAAGCTCCTCGAAAAAATCCGCAAAAAGGCAAAGAACCTTCGGGGATATCACGAAGAAACCGGCGAAATGAACCAGGAAGCCTTTTTTGCCGTTTCGGATTACGTCACAAATTCCGTTTCTATCCCGAAGCTTCTTCGCAATATGCAGAAGGCGGCGGATTTTATGGCGTCGAGGGGCATCGGAATGATACATACCGTAAGCGGAGTTGGCTTTCCCCTTGATATAGACGTTGATATGGAAAAATGGTTTGGAAAAGGACTTTCGAACGGGCTTCAGCTTCGGGTATTCTTCCAGACCATGGACGTTGAAAAGGTGAAAAGGCGGAATCTTCCCCGCATCGGAGGCTGTTTTGCAACGGCTTTGGATGGCTGCTTCGGTTCCGAAGATGCGGCAATGCTTTTGCCTTATGAAGGAAGCGAAAACAAAGGTGTTCTTTATTATTCCGACGAAAAGGTTGCGGATTTTTGCAAAAAGGCGAACCGCGCCGGACTCCAGATTGAAATGCACGCCATAGGCGACGCTGCCTTTGACCAGGCAACAAAAGCGCTTAAAGCGGCGCTTGATGATTTTCCGCGGAAGGACCACCGCCACACTATAATCCATGCCTGCCTTCCTACGGAAGAAGGAATCCGCATCTGCGGGGAATACGGAATCGGCCTTGCGGTGCAAAGCGCATTTATCGATTGGCCCCAGGAACCGAATGATTATCTTGAAAGAATCCTTGGCGAAAGGGCAAAAAAGCTCAACCCGTTCAGAACTTATGACGAAAACAAAATCGTGATGAGCGTCGGTTCCGATGGTCCGTGCACCGCGCCGGACCCCATAAACTGGCTTTATAAGCTTTGCAACAACGGTGAAGAATCTCTTCCCGTCCAAAAGGCACTTCGCATCTGCACCGCTAACGGATATCACCAGACTTTTGATGAAAAGGAACGCGGAAGCCTTGAACCGGGAAAAATCGCCGATATGGTAATTCTTTCGGAAAATCCTTTTGAGATGGAAGCTGAAAAGCTTTGCAACCTCAAAGTCGAAAAGCTCCTGCTCGGCGGCGAAGATTATAAACCCCTTTCCGAAAACCCCGTTAAACAGGTGCTTCGCGGAGTTTTCAGCAAATAAAATAAATAAAAAGCCCTGCCTTGCGGCAGGGTTTTCTTTTAAGCCTTCCCGGAGGGGAAGGTGGCATTTGCGAAGCAAATGACGGATGAGGGATAGTCAGGTAACGCGGAGCGCTTATCGGTATTTATCAGGAATTCCCCTCCTCAGTCGCCTTCGGCGACAGCTGCTCCTCCGATGAACTATTAAATTTTAATGATTCTTCCTTCTTTTCTTGGTTTTTCGGCGGGCGCTTCCGCTTCGAAGCCGAGGATGCAGTTTCCGATTCCGATGAGGTTTTCGGGAAGATTCCATTTTTTAAGAAGTTCTTTGCCGACCGGAAGTTCAAAGGTCTGTTTTGCTCGGTGAATCCAGCAGGAACCAAGACCGAGAGCATGAGCGGCATTCATAAGATTTCCCATAACAAGGCTTCCGTCCTCAAGGTAAGTGGGGTCCGGCGCGGCAAGAACAACTATTACGCAGGGTGCGCCATAAAAAGGGTCGCCCTCTCTTCCAATGACTTCACCATTGATTTTCGAAAGAAGGTCGCGGGTTTCCTTATCGCGCACCGCAACGAGATAAGTGCTCTGGCGGTTCATTCCGCTGGCGGCAAAAGTTCCGGCTTCAAGAACTTTATCAAGAAGTTCATCCGGAACCTGCTCTTCGGTATAATTTCTGCAGCTTCTTCTTGTAAGAAGATTTTCCATTGCATCCATAGAATTACCTCCTGAAATATTGTAGGGCGGGGGCTTGCTCCCGCCGTTATTATGAAAAAAGGCGGAGCTGTGCTCCGCCTTTAATTTTATCAGCTTCTGAGTTCTGCGCCGATGTTTGCAAGTTCTTTAAGAACTTTGTTGACTGCTCTGTCGCATTCCTCAACGGTAAGGGTGCGGTCCGCGGCACGAAGAGTCATGGTATAAGCAACGCTCTTTTTGCCTTCGGCAATGGAAGAACCCTTATAAACGTCGAAGAGTTCCACTTTTTCGAGGAGCTTGCCTGCGCCGGCACGAATTGCTTTTTCAAGAGAAGCAGCCGGAAGTTCATCATCACAGATGATTGCAAGGTCACGGGTGGATGCGGGGAACTTGGGAGTGGGTTTAAATTTTTTCTCAACGATTCTTGCGTCGAAGATATCTGCGATATCAAGGGTTGCGACGTAAGCACGGGTTCCGATTCCGTAGTTATCGAGAACTGCGGGAGCAATTTCGCCGATTTCGCCGATTTTCTTTTCGCCAATGGAAATATCGGCGCATCTTCCGCGGTGGAAGGTGGGGTTTTCTTTGTTCGCGGTGAATTCAACACCATATACGCCGAGTTTATCAAGAGCTTCAAGGATGATTCCTTTCATTGCGAAGAAATCTTCTTTTTCGCCATAGGAACCGATTACCGCAACGCCTCTTTCTTCCGGAAGAATATCTGCGGATTCTGCGGGAAGATAGATGGTTCCGAGTTCGAAGAAGCGGCCCGCAACGTTGCGGTTGTTATAGTTTCTTGCAACAACTTCGAGCATGGAGGGGATGCAGGTGGTTCTCATAACGGAAGTGTCTTCGCCGAGGGGGTTGGTGATTACAACGCTTCTGCGAAGTTCGGAATCTTCCGGAAGAGCGATTTTATCGTAATATTTGGGGCTGATGAAGGAATAGGTCTGGACTTCATAGCAGCCGTTTGCCATAAGAAGGCGGGAGAGTTTTTTCTCAAACTGCTGGCGGAGAGTGAGAGCACCCTGGGATGCACCCTGAACAGCGGTATTGGGAATTACGTCATAACCGTAGAATCTTGCAATTTCTTCGGCAATGTCTGCTTTGTGGCGGGTATCGCCTACGCGGAAGGAAGGAACGGTGATAAGGTTTCCTTCAACTTTATAGCCGATTTTTTCGAGGATTTCGACCATTTTTTCTGCTTCAAGGTTGATTCCGAGGAATCTGTTGATCCAATCGGGGCAGAATTCGATGGTATAAGGTTCATCGCCTTCGTTATCGATGTCGATATATCCGCCGATAACTTCGCCGGCACCGAGCATTTCAACAAGCTGGCATGCACGGTTTACAGCATCCATACACATTCTGGAATCGAGGTTTTTCTCGAAGCGGCCGGAAGATTCGGTTCTCATGCCGAGTTTTTTTGCGGTGGTTCTTACGGAAGAACCGAGGAAGGAAGCGGATTCGAAAACGACCATGTTGGTGTCGTCCTGAATTCCGCTGTATTCGCCGCCCATAACACCCGCTACGCAGGAAGGTTTTTCGGCATCGCAGATGCAAAGCATTTCGGGGGAAAGTTTTCTTTCAACGCCGTCGAGGGTCATAATGCTTTCGCCTTCTTCGGCATTGCGAACAACAATTTTGTTGCCTGCAAGATATTTGTAATCGAATGCGTGCATGGGCTGGCCATATTCAAGCATTACGAAGTTTGTGATATCAACGAGGTTGTTGATGGGGCGAACACCGCTTGCGCGAAGTCTTTCTCTCATCCATCTGGGGGAAGGAGCGACTTTGATATTTTTAATCATTCTTGCAACGTAACGGCGGCAAAGGGTGGGGTTTTTAACTTCGACAGAAAGAAGTTCATTGATATCGCCGGTTTCGTTTTCGATTTTCACTTCCGGCATATGAAGTTCTTTTCCGAAGGTTGCTGCTGCTTCTCTTGCAAGCCCGAGGACGGAAAGGCAGTCCGGGCGGTTGGAAGTGATTTCGAATTCGACGCAGACGTCGTCGATTCCGAGTGCGGTTCTGATATCGTCACCGGGTTTGCAGTCCTCTTTGATATCAAGAATGCCGTCTTCGATGGCATAGGGGAAATCGTGGACGGTAACGCCAAGTTCCGCAACGGAGCACATCATTCCGTTGGAAGGAACGCCGCGGAGTTTTCCTTTTTTGATTTTGATTCCGCCGGCAAGGGTGGAGTTATCGAGAGCTGCGGGAACGAGCATTCCTTCGTAAACGTTCTGTGCGGCGGTTACGATCTGGATGGGTTCTTCGCGGCCGATATCGATCTGGCAGATCTGGAGCTTATCGGCATCCGGGTGTTTTTCAATTTTGAGAATTTTGCCGACAACAACGTTGGAAATATAGTCGGCTTCGGTATTATAGCATTCGACTTTGGAGCCGGACATGGTCATTGCATCACAGAACTGTTTGGGTGTGACGCCGGTTTCGACATAGTCGGCAAGCCATCTGAGAGATAAATCCATTGTTTAACCTTCTTTACATTATTTATGCCTCCCTTGTCAAAGGGAGGTGGCATCGGAGCGCAGCGGCGATGACGGAGGGATTCTTTTGATAATATTGGGATATTGGAATGAATCCCCTCGCCACTTCGTGGCCCTCTCCCCTTTAACAAGGGGCGCTTTGTTTATTTTTCACCGCCGGGAATATATTTTCTTACGGCTTCGGGAATTTTTTCAACAGGGATGATTTCCGGTTCCGGATCCGGACCGATTTCGCCGTTTATTGCTTCTTCAATGGTTGCGGAAAGGGTGAGCCCATCAACCGCAAGTCCCTGATAAACGGTGGGAAGAATGAGATTTGCCTGGAAGCAGAGTTTGAAAAGATAAGTGATGTTATCTGCCTGACTTTTTGCTTCGGGATAATCTTCTTCCTTTATCGCTTTCGCAAGCTTTGCTGCTCTGTCACGGAGTTCGACGGAATATTCGCGCTCCTGAAGGTCGAAAAAGAGCTTGCGGTAAATGTTAAGAGTTCTTGCCTGAAAACGAAGAGTAAGATCGGAAAGTTCTTTTCTGTTTGTCATTTCAAAACTTCCTTTCAATCAGAACTGGTCGAGGAAGCGAAGATCGTTTTCATAAAGAAGACGAAGGTCGTTGATTGCGAATCTTCTCATAACAATTCTTTCAAGGCCGATGCCGAATGCAAAACCGCTGTATTCTTCGGGGTCGATGTTGCAGTTGGAAAGGACCTTCGGGTGAACCATTCCGCAGCCGAGGATTTCGATCCAGCCTTCATTTTTGCACATGGGGCAGCCTTCGCCGTGGCAGTTGAAGCACTGGATATCCATTTCAGCGGAAGGTTCGGTGAAGGGGAAGTGATGGGGACGGAAGCGGACTACGGAATCTTCGCCATAAAGACGTTTGATGAAGATTTCGAGGGTGCCCTTGAGGTCTGCCATGGTGATGCCTTTATCGACAACAAGTCCTTCGATCTGGTGGAAAAGCGGGGAATGGGTTGCATCAACTGCGTCGCTGCGATAAACTCTTCCCGGTGCGATTATGCGGATCGGGGGCTGCTGTTTTTCCATAACACGGACCTGAACAGGAGAGGTCTGGGTTCTGAGAAGGACATTTTCGGTGATATAAAAAGTATCCTGGGTATCTCTTGCGGGGTGGTCCTTCGGAAGGTTGAGGGCTTCGAAGTTATAATAATCGGTTTCAACTTCCGGACCTTCCGCGATGGAAAAGCCCATGCCGAGGAAGATATCTTCAACTTCGTTAAGAACGATGTTAAGGGGGTGTTCCTTTCCGGTGGGTGCGGGAGTTCCCGGAAGAGTTACGTCGATGGTTTCGGAAGCAAGTTTCTTTTCAAGAAGATGCTGATGGATTTTTTCCGCGGCGGCGCTGATATCGTTTTCGATTTCTTCGCGCACCTGGTTTGCAAGCTGGCCGATTACAGGGCGTTCTTCGGCAGAAAGCTTGCCCATCTGTTTAAGAATGGCGGTAAGTTCGCCTTTTTTGCCAAGGTAGCGGATTCGAAGTTCTTCGAGTGCTTTGGGATCTTCGCAAAGCAAAAGGGCTTCTTTTGCGCTCTGGCGGATCTGTTCAAGCTGATCTTTCAATTTTTTCAACTCCATTTATAAAAATTCTTTTTGTTTATGAGGTTTTGCGTTTGCTTTGCGGAAAAAGGGAATAAAAAAATCCTCGCCCCAAGCCGCAAATCTGGGACGAAGACTCATAAACGAAATTTCTCCGCGGTACCACCCGCATTCCCGGCGAAAAAAACACCGGGCACTTAATATGGCCTTTAACGGAGCCTTGCCGTTTCTGCCTAATGGAAAATCTTTCAGCAGAACCGCTCGCGGGTGAACTTCGAAACCTTTTCCGCGGAAAAACTTTCAGCCCTTTGGTTTTTCCTCTCTTTTCGGAAGCGGGGTTTTTACTCTCCCGGTCAACGCGTTATATTAATATTAACAACAAAAGAGATAATAACATAATTAAAAGCAATTTTCAAGCCCTTTTTGTTCCGATGCAAAAGATAGCCTTTCATAAAATAAAAAAAGGCAGTGCGGGGACATTTTTCTTTGCCGGAATGTTTAAATTCAAAGTATTATGTGGTATAATATTAATTTAGTTAAAAAACAAATCTCCCGAAAAAGGAGGGCTTTTATATTTATGACAAGCGCAGAAAAATTCTTTGAAAGCATCAAAGATAAAAAAGTTGCATTCATCGGCATAGGCGTTTCCCACACCGACGTTATCCGCCAGTTTGCGGAAAAAGGCATTGCCACCGAAGCAAGAGATAAATCCGACCGGGAAAAGCTTGGCGAAACCGCGGATATTCTCGAAAAATCCGGCGCCGTTCTCAAGCTTGGCGAAGGATATCTTGACGACATTGATGCGGATATCGTTTTCCGCACCCCGGGAATGAATTGGTGGAACCCTACCCTTTGCGAACTTCGCAGAGAAGGCAAGGCGGTTACCAGCGAGATGGAGGTTTTCTTCGATCTCTGCCCCTGCAAAAAATACGCCGTGACCGGTTCCGACGGAAAAACAACAACCACCACCCTGATTTCCGAATTCCTTGCGGCGGAAGGCAAAAAGGTCCATAAGGGCGGAAATATCGGAAGAGCGCTTCTTCCCATCATCGAGGAAATCGGAAGCGACGACAGAGCGGTTGTGGAACTTTCCTCCTTCCAGCTTATTTCCATGCGGACTTCCCCGGACGTTGCGGTGGTAACAAACGTTGCGCCTAACCATCTTGACGTTCACAAGGATATGGAAGAATATATCGAAGCAAAGCGCAATGTGCTCCGGCACCAGAACGCTTTTTCCGTCGCTGTTCTCAATGCGGATAACGTCATTACAAAAAGCATGGCGGAGCTTGTTCGCGGAGAACTGCGCTGGTTCAGCCATCTGAACCCGGTTGAAAACGGAGCTTTCCTCCGGGAAGACGGAATGCTTTGCTATTCCGAACACGGAAAGACCACCGAGCTTTTCCACAGAAGCGATATCAGAATTCCCGGACTTCACAACGTGGAAAACTATCTTACGGCCATCGCCGCAACCTGGGGCGAAGTTTCTGTCGAAACCATACATTCCGTTGCAAAAAACTTCGGCGGGGTCGAACACAGAATTGAACTTTGCAGGGAATTTGAAGGAGTCAGATGGTATAACGATTCCATCGCCACCAGCCCCACAAGAACCATTGCAGGGCTTTCCTGCTTTGACCAGAAAGTTATTCTTCTTGCGGGAGGATATGATAAAAACATTCCCTATGCTCCCCTTGCGCCAAGCCTTATTGAAAAGGTAAAACTGCTTATTCTTTGCGGTGCCACCGCACCGAAAATCGCAGAAGCCCTTCAGAACCACCCGGATTATAACGGCGAACCTGAAATGATCTTCGTTGAAGATATGGAAGAAGCGGTTTCCACCGCTTATGCCTATGCCGAAGAGGGCGATATAGTCACCCTTTCCCCCGCCTCCGCAAGTTTTGACCGCTATAAAAACTTCGAAATCCGCGGAAAGCACTTCAAGGAACTGGTTTCCAAAATCGGCCAGGTGGAAGGCCTTTCTGCCGAAGAACTTTGGCCGGAATATAAATAAAAAACGGACGGTATAATCCTTCCTCCTCCGAGGAGGCATTTACATCGGATATAATCCGCAAAAAATTACAGTCCCTCAGTCTTTCGCCCTCGGCGAAATCCGGCTCCTTTTACTTAATGGAGTCTAAATAAGGAGATAAAAATGAACACAAAAGATATGCTTTTGAAATTTTCTTCCGTGGACGGAAATTCCGGCGACGAAAAGCTTGCGGCAGAAGCCGCGGTGGAAATTCTTTCCGCTTACGGAAAAACCCATACCGATAACCTCGGAAGCGTCATCTGCGAAGTTGCCCCCGCAAAAAACGGCAGACACGTTATGCTTGATGCGCACCTTGACCAGATCGCGCTCCTTGTAATCAACATCGAAGAAAACGGTTTTCTTCGTACATATCCCTGCGGCGGAATCGACCGCAGAGGAATTTTTGGAACAAAAGTCCGCGTCCTTGGAAAAGACGGAGAATATTCCGGAATAGTCTGCAACGTTCCTCCGCACCTTAAAGACGTGAGCGACAAAAACCCCGAAAGGGACGAAATTTTTATTGATATCGGTTTTTCCAAAGAGGAAACCGAAAAGAAAGTCCGCCTTGGCGACAGGGTTATGCTTTGCGGAAGATGGAGCGAAATCGGAAACGGATATGTGACCGGCCCGGCACTTGATGACAGAAGCGGCTGTGTCACAATTCTTGAAGCGCTGGAAATCCTTAAGGATAAAGAACTTCCCTGCGGGCTTACCGCTGTTTTTTCCACCCGTGAAGAAACCGGCGGTCAGGGCGCAGGCGCAGCTTCCTTTGCCGTTGCGCCCACCGAAGCCATCGAAATCGACGTGGGCTTTGGCAAAACCCCCGATACCACCGAAATCAATTCCAAGGCAATGAAAAAAGGCCCGGTAATTGCCTTCCACCCGACCCTTGATATGGCTCTTTCGAGGAAGCTTGTTTCCCTTGCGGAAAAGAACGAGATTCCCTTCCAGGTCGAAGCCTTCGGCGGTTCTTCCACCGGAACGAACGCAGACGATATTGCTTCCGCCGGAGCAGGGGTCCGCACCGGACTTATTTCCATTCCCCAGCAATATATGCACAGCATTATCGAAAAAGTTTCCGTCGATGACGTAAAAAACGTCGGAAAACTTCTTGCCGCCTATGTTATGGAAGGAGGAGAAAACTGATATGAAAACCTTCCTTGAAAATCTTGAAGCACTTTCTCTTGCAAGGGGAACTTCCGGCGATGAAGGTGCTGTAAAAAAACTTATTTATGACGAAGTCATCGGATATCCGGACTGCGTTGCAAAAACCGATAACGCCGGAAACCTTATCGTTTTTAAAAAAGGTAAAAACAAGCCGAAAAACCGTCTTATGTTTTCCGCCCACATGGACGAAGTTGGATTCATAATCACCCACATTGACGAAAACGGCTTCCTTAAATTCAGCAACGTCGGCGGAATCGACAGCCGCGTTATCATTGGAAAACGCCTTTTGGTGGGCGAAAACGCCATTCCCGGACTTCTTGGCAGCAAGGCAATCCATCTTGTTAAAGAGGACGAATTCAAAAACCCCGTAAAAACCGATTCCCTTTATATCGACATCGGCGCGGACAGCAAAGAAGAAGCCGAAAAGCTTGTAAAACTTGGCGACAGAGCGGTTTTTGACAGCGATTTTGAAAAATTCGGCGAAGACTGCGTTATGGGCAAAGCCCTTGATGACAGAGCAGGCTGTGCCCTTCTTATGGAACTTCTTAAAGAAGAAGCGGAATATGATATCACCGTCTGCTTCACCATAAGGGAAGAAATCGGCGGAAACAGCGCCGGCAACGCAGCCTTCACCGTCGATCCGGATATAGCCGTTGTTGTTGAAGCAACTTCCGCCGCGGACGTTCCCTGCGTTCCCGGGGAAAAATTTGTCTGCAAACAGGGCGAAGGTCCTGTTGTTTCCTTCCGGGATAACGGAACCCTTTATGATATGGAGCTTTACCGCTTCATCATGGAGCTTTGCAAAGAGAAAAACATCCCCGCCCAGACCAAACACAGCATCTGCGGCTTCAACGACGCGAAATTTATTCATCAGGCAAGGGGCGGAATCCGCCCGGTGGCTGTTTCGCTCCCCGCAAGATATATCCACAGCCCCTATGCGAGCATCCGTCTTTCCGATGCAGAAAACACCGCCGCCCTTCTTAAAATTCTGAGCACGAAGCTTTGCGAAATATGATAAAGCTTATTGACGATATTGCGCTTCTGGATCGGCTTTCCGAAAAGGAGCCTTACTTCGGCTGTCTTTTTTCAGCAGCCGCCGCGGCCTTTTTGGATGACCCGGAATTTTTGAGCATCTGGGTGGAGCTCGATGAAAAATGGCGTGCTCATTCCTTCCTCAATGCTGGTTCGGATTATCTTATGCTCTTTTCGCCCTTTGGTCTTCCCGGGGCGGAAATGGTTTTTTTCGTATCCAACCTTATTGCCCAGGGCGGCATTGAGCATATTGAATGCGACGAAAATTCACTTGCAGTGCTCAAAAATCTCTGTGATTTCGATGTTGAAAACGCAGTGCAGATGTTCGCCAAAAACCGCATTGTTATGCCAAAAAGCGGCTTTGATACCCGCGATTCCGGGAACTTTGACGAAGCTTATGACGTTATAAAAGAAGCCTTCGGCGAGGAAGATTCCCCGGGGAAAGAATTCTGGAAGCTGAAGATGGTGCGCGGCGTGCTCAGAAAGCAAAGCACCCTTCTGACCCTTCATGACACCGAAGCTGTTTCCACCGCCTGTATTCGCGGAAGAACAAAAAAATCCGGCGCAATAACCTCCGTCGTGACAGTTCCGAAGCATCGGCACAAAGGGTACGCATCATATCTCACCGCCATGTGCGCCAATATGCTCATTGATGAGCACCGCACCCCGTGGCTTGTTCCCGCAAACGCGGATGTGCGCAAAATGTATGAAAAACTCGGCTTTGAAGCCGCAAAAGAATATTATTATCTTTACAACATCAAGGAAAAGGAAGAACAGAAATGACCGAATTTTTCAAAATCGACAGCCGCCTTCGCGAACTTGCCGAAAGAGCCGAAGCGGACTGTCAGAAGCCTTTCGCAAGAATCAGCGAAATCGAAACTTATAATAACGAAAAAGTGCTCCGTGCTTTCATTGATAACCGTGTAAGCGAAAGTCTTTTTGCCGGTTCCTCCGGCTATGGCTATGACGACCGCGGAAGAGAGGTTCTCGACAGAGTCTGGAGCCAGATTTTCGGCACCGAGGATTCCATGGTGCGCCACAACTTCATGAGCGGCACCCACGCCATTGCAACCGCTCTTTTCGGTGTGCTCCGCCCCGGAGATAAAATGGTTTCTCTCACCGGAACTCCTTATGTCACCCTGAACGGCGTTATCCACGGAAAAGGAGTCGGCTCCCTCGAGGAATTCGGCGTTATTTATGAGGAACTTCCTCTTCTTGATGACGGAAGCGTTGATTATGATGGCATTCCCGATGCTGTTAAAGGTGCAAAAATGGCTTATATCCAGCGTTCCCGCGGATATTCCACCCGTCCCAGCCTTACCATCGAAGTAATTAAAAAGATTTTTGATATCGTTCATGAAGCAAATCCGGATGCAGTATGCGTCTGCGATAACTGCTACGGCGAATTTGTTGATAAGCTTGAACCCACCGAAGTGGGCGCTGATCTTATCATCGGTTCCCTTATCAAAAACCCCGGCGCAGGCATTGCCCACACCGGCGGTTATATCACCGGCAAGCATGAATATGTGGAACTTTGCGCCCACCGCCTTTCCGCACCCGGAGTTGGCAGAGAAGTCGGCTGCACCCTTAATGAACTCCGCCCTATGTATCAGGGACTTTTCTTCTCCCCCACCGTAACCGCTTCCGCGGTTAAAACCGCCGTTTTCGCAAGCAGATTCTTTGAACTTTGCGGATTTGAAGCTGACCCTTATTTTGATGAGCCCAGAACCGACATCATCGAAACCATCGCGCTTAAAACCCCCGAAGCCCTCTGCGCTTTCTGCCGCGGAATCCAGAGCGGTTCCCCCATTGATGCTTACGTCACACCGGAACCCTGGGATATGCCCGGTTATGACAGCCAGGTAATCATGGCTGCCGGTGCTTTCAATCTTGGCGCTTCCGTTGAACTTTCCGCGGACGCCCCCCTTCGCGAACCCTATTCCGTATGGATGCAGGGCGGACTTACCTATCCCACCGCAAAAATGGGCGTAATGCTTGCGGCGCAATCCATGATGAACGAAGGACTTCTTTCCCTTTGATTGACAGAAAAATAAATTTGTTGTAAAATTAGCGGCGGAAGCAAGCTTCCGCCTTACATTTTTTAATTTGCGCCTGTGGCGGAATTGGCAGACGCGCCAGACTTAGGATCTGGTGTTTTTACGTGCGGGTTCGACCCCTGTCAGGCGCACCAGAAAATGCCGCAGAATTTCTGCGGCATTTTTATATTCCGGAAAGGAGAGGATATTCTGAAATCATCTTCAAAGGCATGGCTTGCCGCATTTATCGGCTATGGAATATTCGGTTTCAGCTTCATTTTTTCGAAAACCGCACTTGAATATGCCGGAACCTTCACCCTTCTTGCGGCGCGTTTTTTTATCGCTCTTCTTGCGCTGAACCTTCTTCTGCTTTTCGGAAAAGCAAAAATTTCCTTTGCCGGAAAGCCCCTTGGAAAATTATTTCTGCTTGGTTTTATCCAGCCGGTCTGTTATTTTATTTTTGAAACATACGGAATCGCTTCCACTTCCGCCGCTTTTTCCGGAGTTATGATCGGCACCGTTCCAATCGTCGGGCTTATTTTGGGGGTGCTTTTTCTCCATGAAAAATGCAGTTTTCTTCAGGGAATCTGCACCGTTTTTTCCGTTTTCGGAGTTTATCTTACCACTTCCGGAGGTTTTTCCGTTTCGGCAAAAGGCTTTTTTCTCCTTTTGGGTGCGGTTGTTTCCGCCGCGCTTTTCACCGTTTTAAGCCGCAAAACGTCGGAACATTTCACCGCTTTTGAGCGGACTTACGCCATGTTCGTGCTCGGATTTTTTGTTTTTCTTCCCCTTGCGCTTTTTGAGCACGAAGGTCAGCTTTTGCTGATGCTAAAGCCATTTTTTGAGCCACAGTTTATAATTTCGGAACTTTATCTCGGCGTTGTTTCTTCGGTTATTGCGTTCCTTCTTATAAATTTTGCGCTCAATCATATCCCCGCAGGGAAGGCGCTTATATTTTCGAATTTCACAACCGTTGTTTCCGTGCTCGCAGGAATTTTCATCATGGGGGATTCTTTCACTCCCACCCAGCTTATAGGAATCGCGATAATCGTTTTTTCTGTTTTTATTGTTTCCGGTTCCAAAAAATGAACGCAAAAAAACGCACCCCTGCGGGTGCGTTTTTTTATTATACTTAATTATTTTTCCTTATCCGCTTTGATGAGTTTTCTGATAGCTTCAACTCCGACGGTGATTGCCATTTCGGTATCGTGAACAATGGGGTTTTCCATTCCAAGTGCGTTTCTTTCCTGATTTCCCATTACGAGGAAGCAGGAACCGCAGCGTGCGCCAAGAAAGCTTGCAACGGTGAAGAGCGCGGCGGATTCCATTTCGGAAGCTTTGGTGTGAAGGCGCTTCCAGGCTTCCCACTTATTAAGGAGTTCATAGCTTACGGGCATAAGTTCCGGATCGTGCTGACCATAAAAAGCGTCTTTGCACTGAACAACGCCTGCGTGATAGCGAAGACCGAGATCTTTGCAGGAATCCACAAGGGCGTTTGCGACTTCAAGATCCGCCACCGCGGGGAATTCGATGGGAGCATATTCCTTGCTGGTGCCTTCCATGCGGATAGCGCCGGTTGCTACAACAACATCGCCGCCCATTACGTCAAGGTCGATTCCGCCGCAGGTTCCCACACGAATGAAAGTATCCGCGCCGCATTTGAAAAGCTCTTCCATGGCGATGGAAGCGGAAGGTCCGCCGATTCCGGTGGAAGTTACGCTTACTTTTTCGCCGTCGAGATATCCGGTATATGTAACATATTCCCTGCTGTCCGCAACAAGGACGGGGTTATCAAAATGCTTCGCGATTTTTTCGCATCTTTTGGGATCGCCGGGAAGAATTACATAACGGCCGACGTCACCGGGTCTTGTCATAATATGATACTGCAATCCTTCTTCGCCAGAATAATTCTGCATAATAATCCTCCTTTTTGGGGTTCTGATTTTTTCAGGGTATTTTCCATTTTCATTATATACCAAATCCCCGCAGGTTGAAAGACATATTTTGAAAAAATTTTTATTAAAAACTATGCAGCCTGCTTATTGATTTTTCAGAATCATTCGCTAATCTGAATACTATTATAATATAACGCGTCAGAGAAATCTTGTTTGAAATCACTTCGGGAAGTTTTTGCGGAACGGTCAGGACCGTTCCCTACGATAAGGTGATAACCTCCTCAGAGGAGATTTTTACAGCGGATATCACCATTTCATTGTAGGGCGGGGGCTTGCTCCCGCCGTAATTAAGCCTCCCTTGCCTAAAGGGAGGGGATTTTCGGTGATTTATCACCGAAAAGACGGAGGGATTCCAAAAAGGATTACCGGAGGGCACATCAAAACATGTCAGGGATTTCTCTCCCTCAGTCACCTTCGGTGACAGCTCCCTCATCAGAGGGAGCTTGTTCCACCCTTCCGTCTTTCGCCTTCGGCGAAATCCACCTTTGCTCGCCGCAGACGGCAGACCCCTCTGTTTCGCTTCGCTCAACATCTCCCCTAATAGGGGAGTCTCCTTTCAGGGGAGGCAAGATTTCGGAACGGTCAAGACCGTTCCCTACGGTAAAATAGCGAGGTTTTTTGGGCGGATGATATCCGCCCCTACAGTTGGCAAGGGAGGCTAAAGCCTTCGGAGAAGCTTATAAAAAACAAAAATTCCGTGCTTTTATCCAAAAATCGCCCGCTAAATTTGGTAAAAACGCCTTGATTTTCTTGAAAAATCAATATATAATATAATCGACAACGCTTATTATCTCACATAAGGAGTTTTATAAATGATAAATTTCAACGAAATCAAAGGCTTCATCTGCGATATGGATGGAGTTATCTATCGCGGCAACCAGATCATTCCCGGTGTCCGCGAATTCATCGACTGGCTTCATGCCGAAAACAAAAAATTCCTCTTCCTTACCAACAACAGCTGCTATACCCCCAAGGAACTTCAGCAGAAGCTTGCAAGAATGGGTCTTGACGTTTCCGAAGACCATTTTTATACCAGCGCCCTTGCAACCGCCGCATTCCTTAAGGAACAGGCACCCGGATGCAGCGTTTATGCCATCGGCGAAGCGGCACTTTTCAACGCGCTTTATGATGCGGGCATCACCATGAACGACATCAACCCGGATTACGTTGTTGTCGGCGAAGGAAAAACCTATTCCTTTGATACCATCACCAAGGCGGCAAACCTTGTTCGCGGCGGCGCAAAACTTATCGGAACCAACTCCGATATTTCCGCACCCATCGAAAACGGAATTATGCCCGCCTGCGGTGCACTTGTTGCTCCCATCGAAATTGCCACCGGCAAAAAGGCATATTTCTGCGGAAAACCGAACCCCCTTATGATGCGCACCGGTCTTCGCATGCTCAACTGCCATTCCAACGAAGCGGTCATGGTCGGCGACAGAATGGATACTGACGTAATTTCCGGTCTTGAATCCGGCATGAAAACCGTGCTTGTTCTTTCCGGCGCTTCCACCGAAGAAACCCCGAAAACCTATGGCTACCGCCCTTCCGCAATTCTTGAAAACGTCGGCTGTATTCCGAAAGAAGCCGCAAAATAAGCAAAAACAGAAAAATCAACGCCCGCTCTGCGGGCGTTTTTTTGTTTTTTCAAAGTTCTTCGGGGAATTTTTGCGGAGAGGTAAAAATCTCCTCGGAGGAGGAGGTGGCATTTCCGAAGGAAATGACGGAGGAGGGATTGCCAAGAATGCGGAGCGCTCATCAAAACCTGTCAGAGATTTCTCTCCCTCAGTCACCTTCGGTGATAGCTCCCTCATCAGAGGGAGTTTGTTCCACCCTTCCGTCAAAACCTGCGGGAAGGCTACTCTCCGGGAAAGCATTTAAAACCCTTTCGTCAAAACCTTCGGTTTTGCCACCTCCCTTTTCAGGGGAGGCAAAATTTCGGCGGGAGCAAGCCCCCGCCCTACAATAAAATTGCAAGATTTACGGCGCAAAAACCATCACAGATTCATCACAAACACTATGCAAACTGCATAGGGTTTTCCCGCGAAAATATGCCGTTTTTGCGAATTTCGGACGGATTTGGTACAGCTGTTGACGCGTTGATAACCTCAACGAAAAAGTTTATGCATTTTTTGCATAACATCACTGTTCGCTATATAATAGTATTATAATTAAAATAATCATAACTGTATTAAAAGGGGTATTTTTCGCCCTTTTTAAGGAAACCGCCCTTTTTTCTTCCCCAAAAGGGTCCTTCCCGGAGAGGAAACGGCGTTTTTTCCCAAAAATATAGTTATGCACAAAAAAAGTTTGCCCGAATTCACGCGATTGGCCTTTTGCACGAAACGAAAGCGCCGATGGCGCTTTGGAACTTGCGTTTGTGCGAATGCATGGAACGCCGCTTTTGATGGTGAGCGGTTTTTCGTGCAAGATGCCGATCGCATAAAAATGCGGTGCGGTTTTTTTCGTCCGAAAGGGAGTGTTGATGGTCGCTTCCTTTGCCACGGAAAAAACCAAAGCCAATTCCGAATAAAGGCGAACGACCTTGCCGAAAAGCTTTGTTTTTGGGAGTAAGTACGGACGGAAGAAATTTCCCGTCTGCCGTCCGGAAAATTTTTCGGCACAAAGGGAACTTTTTCCCGAAAAAAATTTTTAGAAAAAAGGAAGGATGAAAAGCTTATGAAAAATTTCAAACGTTTCCTGAGCTTGGCACTCGCAGTGCTGATGACCCTTTCCTACGCTCCGACCATTGCTTATGGTATCGAGCTCGAGCAGGCAACCGATGCTCTTATCGAGTATATTGAGCCTGTCGAAGAAGGCGAACTTAGCACTGAACCTATTGAATCACCCGAAGAGGGTGAAATCCTTGAGGAAGGAGGCGAAGCTGAACTCCTCGCAGAAGTAACTGAAACCACTTTAGATGGTGAAGGCACCGCAGAAAGTCCGTATCTCATCAACGATCTTGATGATCTTAAATGGTTCAGAGATGACGTAAACAGCGGCAAGACCTATGCAGGCAAATACGTCAAACTTACTGAAGATATCAATCTTACCGGTGAAGTCTGGACTCCTATCGGTACCAGCAACTATGACAAGACTCCGACTACTGAAGGCGTCAAAATGTTTGCAGGTAACTTCGACGGCGGCGACCACACCATCACTGGTCTCTCTTCTGTTGGTTATGTTCCCGCTTCCTCCGAAACCGGCAGCACCGAATACAGCTTCGGTCTTTTCGGTTATGTTTACGGCGCAAATATTTCCAACGTAAAACTTGCAGATGTTAATATCGAATGCGGAACCCGTACTGACAGTGAAGGTAACGAAGTCTATGGTTCCGGCGTTGCAGCTCTCGTTGGATATTATTTCCCCGCAAATGAAAAAGCAACCGTAATTGAAAACTGCCATGTTCTCAGCGGTACTGTTGCAGCTTCCAACAACATGGGCGGTCTTATCGGACATATGGACTCCCAGCTGAGCCAGCCCAAAGTTGATATCACCATCAGAGACTGCTCCAACGCTGCAGCAGTAACCACCGAAGCACGTGAAGCCGGCGGTATTCTCGGTCTTATGAACAGCGCACGCGAAGAAGGCAACTATCTTGTTACTATGCGCGGCACTGTCACTTTCGAGAATTGTGTCAACACCGGTGCCATCACTTCTCTTGGCGGCGGCGCACCCAGCGCAGGCGGCATTCTTGGCCGTGACCACAACCAGGCAGCAGGCCAGAGACTTAAAATCGTTTTCGACGGCTGCGAAAACTCCGGTACCATCACCGTAACCGCAAATGGAGAAACCCATGCAGCAGGTATCGGCGCAGGTTATTATTCCGCAGGCGCATGGCTTATTGCCAAAGACTGCGAAAACACCGGTGACGTTGTTGTCAACGGCACAGGCGATGTTTATGCAGGCGGCCTTATTTCCTACGGCGGTGTTGTAGAACTTATCGACAGCACTTCCACCGGAACTGTAACCGGCGGCATCGGCAACACCCATGTCGGCGGCGCACAGAGTATCCTTTTCCTTGAGAAAATGGATAATTTTACCGATACTGTAAACGGCTATACTTACTACCTCAACGGCGGTACTTCTCCTGAATATGCTGCATTGGTAGATGACGCTGCATATGGCGGCAACTTCCATCTCGTTGAAACCGCATATAAAGACGGTTCCGAGTTTGTCGGTTGGTATGACAATGCTGAACTTACCGGCGAAGCATACACCGCTCTTAACGCAAATGTAAAAACCTACTATGCAAAATGGGTTGTTTGTGCTGAAAAAGTCGGCACCTTTGCTGAACTCCAAGCTGCTCTTGAAAATGGCAAAACCAACATAGAACTCACAGGAGATATCTATGTTGATGAAAGCATCGACTTGACTGGCATAGAAATTGATGTTAAAGATTATAATCTTTACATTGCAACAATAGTTCGTGTCACAGAAGAGAAAGAGGATTACAATGTAACAGAAACCAAAGCAGGTTCTATTACCGGATTTAACGGAACACCCGGCTATGTAATTTCTCTTGACGGCGGCAACACCTGGATTACTGACACCACAAACGGTAATGCTCAGGCTGTTACTGTAAAAACTGACGGCACTACTGTTCTTTCCACCAGCTTCCAGAGCGCATTTACCTCTGCTAATACCGGTGAAATCGTTCACTTGCTGAAAGACGTTCATGTTCAGAGCACCAACCCCAAAAAGAACAACGGTCCTCTCCGTTCCTATTATGGCCTTATCCTTGAAGGTAACGGACACACCATTTATACCGACCTTGAATCTTCCGGTGCAAGCAATGAATATGCAACCATCAAATTCACCTCTTATCTTGCAGGCACTGGCCCCGAAGTAAACCCCGTTCTCAAGAACGTTACTATCGACAGCCAGAAAAATGCAAAAGCAGACCTTGACTTTGTAAGCGGTGATGTAACTTTCACTGTTACCATGTATAACGTTAATCTGCTCGGCAACTGCCAGTATGCAAGCTTCGCAATGAAGAGTCCGTCCATGATTATCAACAAATCCAAAGTTGAAATCTATGACTGCACTATTCCCAGCTGGGATGCAGGTTCTGCTAATGCAATTGACCTTTACAGCGGTGAATATTCCCTTACTCTCAACAGCAAATGTACTGTTTATGGCGGCACATTCACCAAAGACGTCACTAACTATCTTGCCGAGGGTCGCAAGATAGAAATGGTCGACGGAAAATACGTTGTTAAAATCGACCCTACATATGGCAAAGTTGCAGAGGTTAACGGCGAATATTACGAAACCCTTGCAAAAGCAATTGAAGCGGCACAGCCCGGTGACACCATCACCTTCCTTGCTGACATTACCGAAGACGTAACTATCAGCAAAAACCTTACCATTGACGGTGCAAACAAAACTTACACCGGCATGATGACTCTTAAAGCTGATACCACCATCCAAAATGTAAACTTTGACGGTAAAGGCTATAACGGTTATGCTGTTGAAACCCGTGGTGCAAATTATCTTACCATTGAAGATTGTACCGCTAAAAACTACGGATACGGTTTCGTACAGCTTGCTTCCGGTACTGCTCTCACTACTGTAAAGAACGTCACCGCAAGCAACATGAACTACGGTGTAAAAATCGACTACAGTAACGCAGTAGTTCTTGAAAACGTAGATATCACTGCAACTGTTGCAGCTGTTCTCAACTCCAACTATGGAGCAAAGACCATTACCATCAAAAACAGCGACATCAGCATTCTTGGTACTTGGACAAGAAACGACACTATCAAGAGCACTTATGTATTCGAGGGCGATAACTCTATTGATGAATTCGTCATTGATGCGGCTATCGACGTATTCAAACTTGCAGCAGGTGCAACCCTTACTGCTCCCGAAGACATTGAAGTAATCACCGACGTTGAAGACCATCAGGTTAAATATGAAAACGGTGCTTACATCGTTGTTGAAAAAGATTTTGTTGCACAGGTTGGCGAAACCAAATACGAAAGCCTTGAAGAAGCAGTTGCAGCTGCAACTGAAGGCGCAACCATCACTCTTCTTGCTGACGTAGTTCTTGCCGATACTCTTACCATTCCGGCAGAAAAAACCATCACCCTCGACCTCAACGGCAAGACCATCAGCCAGACCAAAGCACAGACTGCAGGCTATCAGATGATCCTCAACGATGGTAACCTTACCATTGCAGACTCTGTCGGCACCGGTAAAATCAGCTATACTGACTCCGGCAACGGCGGCGAATATATCTCTGATACCATCTATAACAGAGGTACTCTTGTTATTAAAGGCGGTACCATTGAAAACCTCAGCTCTGAAACTGTTGCTTCCAATGGCTATCCTCACGCAGTAGATAACTATTCCGGTATCCGCGATACATCTCTCACCATCGAAGGCGGCACCATTTACTGCGCTGAATATTCCGCAATCCGCATGTTCTGCGTAAGCGCAACCAACAAAGCTGACCTTGTTATCAACGGCGGCACTATAAAAGGCGCAGTTGATATGCAGAACGGCACCAAAGATGCTGCTCTTGGTTCTCTTACCATAAACGACGGTACCTTTGAAACCACCAAAAATGCAAACAACATTCGTTTTGCAAACTGGAACGGCGGCGCAACCGAATACGGCATCACCGCTGAAATCAAAGGCGGTTCCTTCAACGGCGGAATCACTACCCAGTATGTTCCCGCTGCTGCAAACTGGAACAGCAAAATCATCACCGGCGGTACTTTCTCTGTTGACCCGTCTAAATATCTTGCTGAAGGATATGTAGCTGTTGAAAACGGCGACGGCACTTACGGCGTAGAAGTATGGGACTATACTATCAAAAACAAAGCCCAGCTGCTTATGTTTGCTGAAATGGTAAACGGCGGCGAAACCTTCGCAGGCAAAACCGTAACCCTTGCAGCAGATATCGACCTTGCAGGTATCGACTGGACTCCTATCGGTAACGATACCAACTATTTCTGTGGTACTTTTGATGGTCAGAACCACATCATCAGCAACATGACCATCAACGTCAACACCCCCGACGAAAATGTATTTGCAGGTCTTTTCGGCGGCATCAAGAAAGCTACTGTCAAGAACCTGACCATGACTAATGTCAACATCGACGCTGTCGGCGCAAAAGTTCGTGCGGCGGCCGTTGTTGGTATTGCACACAGCAACAGCGAAAACAGAACTGATGCTACTATCAATTTTGAAAACATCGCTGTTAATGGCTGCACCATCAAAGCAGAAGCAAAATCCGGTTCTGCATTGGTCGGCGGTGTTGTTGGCTATAACTACCCCGCAGACATGAGCAACATTACCGTTTCCGACCTTACCATCAATGCTAAAGCAGAAGGCAACGAAGTTCGCGCAGCAGCCATCAATGGTTATGTCTGCGGTCAGAATATCAGCAACAACGGCAACACCAGAGCTCCGATGACTGTTGATACTTTCAACGTAAGCAATGTTTCCATCACTGCAGATGCCTATACTGTTTTCGCAGGCGGTTATGCTCCTTATACTTATTATGGATATATCACCCTCAAAGACGGCAATATCGACGGTCTTGAAATAGACGTTGACGCACACGAAGCATTCGTCGGCGGTCTTGTTGGTTATTTCTGGAGAAGCGATAACGGTCATACCGTAAATAATGTTAATATTACTGGCATCGACTTCGACGTAACCACCGATTACCTTGGCGAAACCCGTATCGGCGGTGTTGTTGGTACTTCCCAGAGCCCCAACACCAAATATACTAACGTTTCCGTTTCCGGTAAAATCGTTGAACGCTGCAGCGACTCCGAAAACCCTGTAAACTATCACGCAAAAGTCGGCGGCTTCGTTGCAAGAACTTACGAATACGCACAGCAGACTTACACCAACTGCGTTGCTGACGTTGACGTAACCGGTTCCAACATTGCCGGCGGATTCGTTGGTAACCACAACTCCACCGTAAGCTATGTAAACTGCGAAGCAAAAGGTGACGTTACCGCAAACACCGCAGGTGGATTTGCAGGACGCATTACCGAGCACGGATATACCACCGATGTTACTTTCGACAGCTGCAAAGCTTTCGGCGTAGTTACCGGTACTAATGTTGCAGGCGGCTTCATCGGCTCCACCGCAAACCACGGCTGGGCTGCCTGGGCAGCCGGCAACGGCACCGCTTACGGCAAAAACATCACCCTTAAAGACTGCGTTGCTTCCGAAACAGTAACTGTAACTGGCAATACTAAATACGTAGCAGGCGTTATCGGCGAAGCAAAAGTAGCAGATGGCAAAACCATCACCCTCGATAACGTAACTTATACTGTTGAACCTGCTATTTATCCTATAGTTGTTGCACAGATTGGCGATAAAGAGTATTACAGCCTCCAGGCAGCAGTTGAAGCTGCAACTGAAGGCGATACCATTACCGTTGTTGCTGACATCGAACTTGACGAAACCCTTATCATTCCGGCAGGAAAAACCATCACCCTTGACCTCAATGGTAAGACTGTTTCCTACACTTCTAATACTCCCGGCGAAGATATGATTACCAACAAAGGTAACCTTACCATAACCGACAGCACCGAAGCTAAAGCAGGTAAACTTACTTATAACAATACTGATACTACCGCTTCCAATGTAACTGTAAGCACTATCAGTACTGAACCCGGTTCTGTTCTTACTGTTAAAGCAGGCACCATTGAGAACAAAACTGTAAAAGCAGATGGCTCCTCCATTTATCCTTATGCTATCGACATTCTCACTAACGGCTCCCTCGGCGACGTAACTGTTAATGTTGAAGGCGGCACCGTATATTCCGATTACATGGCAATTCGTCAGTTCAACAACGGCGAAGCTTGCAAAAATACTCTTAATGTAACCAGCGGTTATATCTACGGTGCAAAACGCGCAATCCAGATTCACTTTAAGAATAACGCTGCTTACACCACCATTTCCGGCGGTAAAGTTGAAGGTGGAAATTATTCTCTCTGCTTCCTCACCACTTCCGAAAATGTTTCTGTAACCGGCGGCGAATTCATCGGTGATGTCTGGTATTCCGGTACCAAAGGCTTCATCTCCGGCGGTACTTACACCCAGGATGTTTTCGAATACCTCGCTCCCGATACCGGTCTTGTTTATGACGAAGTAACCGACACTTATACCACCACCAATCACGTTTATAATCTTTATTTCCGTGATCCTGTAACCGGCGAACAGTCTGCCGACGTTGGTCCTCTTCAGGGCAACGACCCCGCAAGCCTTGTTGCACTCGGTAAGTTCTTCTATGCAGATTATTACAAGATGGAACTTGAGGTTCTTTACAACGCGAAAATCGATGAAACCATCGTTATCGATTATCCGATGACTGTAAACCTCAACGGCAAAACCCTTACTGTAACCGACGATATGTACGCAACCCCTGCAATCCGCGTTCTTTCCGACGTAACCGTTAAAGGCGGCACCATTGACGCAACCGCAGGAACCAGCACTTATGCATTCATCGTCGGTAACAGCAATACCGCAGGTACCCTCACCATCAAAGACGGTACTTATAAAGGTAGCGTAACCGCTGTTTCCGTTACCAAAGGTATTGCAACCATTGAAGACGGTACTTTTGAAGCAACCGAATATGAAGGTGCTCATGAATTCACCCTCAACTGCATCGACGCAAACTATAAAGACGGTTCTGCAAAGATTGAAGTTGAAGGCGGCACTTTCTATAAGTTCAACCCCGCAGACAACGCAGCTGAAGGCGCAGGCACCAACTTTGTTCCTAAAGGTTATAAAGCAACTCAGGAAGGCGATAACTACACCGTAGCTGCAAACATGATTTTCGAAATCCGTCTTACCGATGCAAACGGCGAAGCTCATTGGCTTTCTCCTTTGAGAAGCAATGACCCCAACAGCATTCTTGAAACCGGTAAAGTTTGGTATGATTCCCTCCAGGGAACTTACGATTTCACTCTTGTATTCCTTGAAGATTACGAGCTTGATGAAACCGTTGTTGTAAACTTCCCGCTTACCATTGACGGTGCAGGCAAAACTCTTACCGGCATGATTGAAAACCGTGCTGAACTCACTATTAAAAATGTTACTGTCGATGGCGGCGATCTTGCTGCAATTGATAACTACGGCAAGCTCACTGTTGAATCCGGTACTTATTCCGGTGCAATGTCCGCAATTTATAACAACGAACTCACTTCCGGCGAAAAAGCAGAAGTTATTATCAAAGACGGCGAATTCACCGCCCCCGGAGATTGGTGCGCAACCATCGAAAACCGTTACGGCATTCTTACTGTCAACGGCGGTAAAATCACCGCAACCGCCGACGCAAGCTATGCTATCGTAGATACCTGCGGCGAAACCACCATCAACGGCGGCGAAATCATTTCTGCAAAAGGAACTGCTGTTGAAACTTATGATGGCAAAATCGTAATTAGAGACGGTGAATTCACCGGTAAGGTAATTGTTGAAAACCAGGCAGGTGAAGTCGACGTTTACGGCGGCACTCTTGTTTCCAACACTCCTGAATATTATTACGGTCTTACCATTGCAAATGGCGGCGCCACCACCCTTTACGGCGGTACTTATGAAAGAGATTACACCACCGCAGCAGGCACTTCCGTTAAAGTTGCAGAAGGCTATGCAGTCGAAAACAACGGCGACGGTACTTATACCGTTAAAGAACTGCCCGATGTTGCAGCTATTGGCGAAACCAAATATAAATCTCTTGCAAAAGCAATCGCAGCTGCACAGCCCGGCGATATCATCACCTTCCTTGCTGACATTACCGAAAACGTAACCGTAAGCAAGAGCGTTACCATTGACGGTGCAAAATTCAAGTACACCGGAACAATGACTGTAAGCGCTGGTTTTACCGTTACTGTTCAGAATGTCAAATTTGTAAACGGCGGTATTGATAAGAGCACAAAATCTACTACCGGTACTTATACCATTAAGAATTGTACCTTTGACGGTGAAGGCAAATATGCTTATCCGCTGCGTTTCAAAGGCGCAAATAACGTTACTGTTGAAAATTGTACTGTAAAGAATTATCTTTATTCTTTCCTCTACATCACTTCCGGTACAAATACTGTATCTGTCAATAATGTAACTGTTGAAGATTGTCCCAACTATGCAATTTATTTCTCTTCCGGCGTAAATAGTGCAACCATCGAGGGCCTTACTGTTAAGAACTCTAACAACGGATTTGTTATTAATAACACCGCTAACAGAGCTCTTACAATCAAGAATTGCAAGATGGAAAACGTTACCACTGCTATTAATCACTCTGACGGAACCAATACCATCACTTGCACCGTTCTTGGCAACGAAAATGACTTTGGCACTGCTGCCACCAGCCAGTACGCTAAATACGTTCTTGCTGAAACAACCGCAACCCTTACTGCACCTGAAAGTTATACTGTAACCACCAGCGTTGCAGACCACGAGGTTGTTTACAGAGATGGCAAACACATCGTTATTAATCCTATCGCAAAAGTCATCGATAAAAACAATAACGAAGCCATTTATAACAGCCTCCAGGAAGCAATCAATGCAGCAGAAGACGATGAAACCGTTGTTCTTCTCAAGGATATCAACCTTGCTGAAACCGAACTTCAGACTCTCGATGGTTCTTACGATACTTACTTCCTTGTTGAAGGCAAATCCGTAACCATCGACCTTGCCGGTCATAAGATTTTCGGCGCATATACCGGTTCCATGCTTGTTGGTGTATTCTCCACCGATAAGAACGGTCATATCACCCTTACCGGTAACGGTACTGTTGATGTAACCGCAACCGGCAGCGTTTACTGCCTTATCACTGCGTATAATGACGGTTCTACTTTCACCATCAAAAACGGTACCTATAAACTTGATAAAGCAAGAACTAATGGTGCCCTTGTCTATTACGGCGGCTATACCGATAGAGCTGTTACTGTTAACGGAGGTACCTTCTATCTCGGCAATATTGACGATGTAAACAGTCCCTGGATCTTCAACGTATATGGCGCAGGCGACCATTACATTTATGTAACCGGCGGTACTTATTACTTTGATATCAACCGTCAGAAGTGGAGCAATGAAGTTCTTGTTCCCGAAACTTATTACACTGTTGACAACGGTGACGGCACCTGGACTGTAAAAGACGGCGCTGTTGCTTATGTCAAAACCGGCATGCTCACTGGTCCTTACTATGCACCCAAAAACATCGGTTATGCAACTATCGAAGAAGCATTTGAAGCGGCAGTTGCATATAACGACAGACCTATCACTTTGCTTGAAAGCGTAGATCTTGAAGCAAATGTTGAAATCAGCATTCCTAACATCGTCCTTGACTGCGGCGACTACACTCTTACCTGCGGCGACAAAGAAATCAAACTTACCACCGCAGAAGCAACCCTTACCGCACCCGAAGGCCTTAATGTAACAACCAGCGTTGAAGGCGCAACCGCATTCTATGACGGCACCAAATACTATGTTGGTTATGCAGTTGCAGCAATCGGCAACACCAATTATCCCAGCCTCCAGGCAGCAATCAATGCGGCTGCACAGACCGGAGATACCATTGTTCTTCTCAAGGATATCAACCTTGCTGAAGCCGAACTTCAGACTCTCGATGGTTCTTACGACACTTACTTCAAGGTTGAAGGCAAAAACGTTACTCTTGACCTTGCCGGTCATAAGATTTCCGGCGAATATACCGGCACAAATATCATGCTTGTTGGTGTATTCTCCACCGATAACAATGGTCACCTTACCCTTACCGGTAACGGCACCGTTGATGTAACCGCAACCAATAAAGTTTATAGCCTTATTGCAAACTATGAGAATGGTTGCTCCATCACCATCGAAAACGGTACTTACAAACTTGATAACGCTTCCGACTCCCTTATTTATTCCGGAGCAGATGAATGCGTTACCGTAAAAGGCGGTAACTTCACTCTTGGTAATGTAGGCACCGGCTCCAACGATTCTCCTTGGATCTTCAACGCTAAAGGCCAGAACACTGCAAACATCATTGTTACCGGCGGTACCTTCAATGCAGATATCTTCCATCAGTATTACATCTTTGAAGTAAAAGATACTACTGAAGTAGCAGAATTGCTCGGTGTTCCCGTTAAAGCCGCACAGAACAACGGCGACGGTACCTGGACTGTTGTTGACGCAGTTGCTTATGTAAATGAGCAGCATAAGAGCGACAAGTATTATACCCAGAATACCGGTTATGCAACCATTGAGGAAGCATTTGCTGCTGCCGGCGAGTATGTCAACGGTAATTTGGGTTACACCGTAACTCTTGTTAAAGATGTAAATGAAACCGTAACCGTTGAACTCGGCAAAGCAATCACTCTTGAACTCAACGGCAAAACTTTCAGCGGCGAAATCGTTCTTACTGATGCAGAAAAAGCAGAACTTACTGCAGTTAAAGAGCTTAATGTAACTTCCGGCGTTGATGGATACTTCGTTGTTTATGAAAACGGTACCCATAAACTTGCAGAAGCTGTTGCAGAAATCGTTGAAACCGGCGCTATATTTACAACTGTTCAGGAAGCAGCTGATGCAGCAAGCGAAAACCAGACTGTTAGACTTCTTGCAAATTCTGAAGAAGATATTGTAATGCTTGGTAACGGAATCACCCTTAACCTTAACGGAAAAGTTCTTACCACAAGAAGATTTATTTCCTTTGAAGGTGACCAGGTGACCGACAGCTACATCGACAATAATAAAACCATCGAAGGTACCGGTCTTCTTAAAGCAGACAAGATCATTATCGATGACGGAAACACATACGCTCCTGTCTGGACCGGCGAAGGATATCTGTTTGCTGACGTTAAATTTGCTATTAGTTCTGAAACAACCACTAACGGCGTTAAATTCACTTTCCTTCCTGCACCTATTCTTGATGTTGTAGAAATGTTCAAAGATGGCGTGGCAGATAACAAAGTGGGTATTGTTCTCCGTATTTACTGGGATTCCGTGGTTGATGGTAAAATAGCAACTTCTTCCATGGATGTCACTATCCCTGAGAGCTTGGTTGAATCCATTTACGGACAAAATACTGGAACTCAATTCGGATATCCTAAGCGCTTCTCTGTTGAATTCACCAATGTAGCCAGCTTCTCTAATCTTTCTGCACAGGCTATGGTTATATCCGACTTTGGTCCTTCTGACTGCAGTAATGTAAAAGCCGCTCCTGTTGTCAACAACTAATAGAAAGGTTGTAATTATGAAAACTTATCAAAAACCTGATGTTGAATTTGTAAAATTCACTTCATTTGAATCGCTCACCATCGATCTTCCAAAAGACCCCATCATTGGTGAAGAAAGCAACACTTTTACTGAAGACGATTTCTCCTAATCCTTATGTTTTGTAAGATTTCGGACCTTTTAGTCGAAGTTCCCGCAGCGGGTGGAATGCCCGCCCGCTGCGGTGATTATTTAACTGATGAAACCGAACCGGCGGATATTGTTATATCCGCCGATAGGTATAAATCAGAAAAATATCCTTTGCTTTCTTATGATAATATGTGTTACATGGAATCCGGCAGACAATTTTGTGCTAAATTGATAGAATTTGGTGGATTCTATTTACACTCCTCAGCTATTGAACTTGACGGAAAGGCCTATCTTTTTTCCGGTCCTTCCGGTATGGGTAAATCCACCCATACAAGGCTCTGGCAGTCCATATTCGGAGAAAAAGCCTGCGTTTTTAACGATGACAAGCCCGCTCTCCGCCGCATTGACGGAAGATGGTATGCTTACGGCACACCCTGGTGCGGAAAGGACGGTATTAACCAGAACAAAAAGGTTCCCCTGGCGGGAATCTGCTTTTTGAAGCGCGGCGAGGAAAACAAAATCCGCCGCCTTGACCCAAAAGAGGCTTTGCCCCTTTTGATGTCGCAGACCATACACAAATTCAGAAAAATCGAAAATCTCGACCTCCTATTAAATAATGTTAATTACATTATAAAGGAGATACCGATTTTCGAGCTTGAAAACAGGCCGGTGGAAGAAGCCGCCCGCCTTAGTTATGAAACAATGCTTTCGGCATCCAAGGAGGTTTTTGACCGTGAAAATCAATGAAAATTTTGTGCTCCGCGAAGTTGCGGGCAGCTGGGTTGTCATTCCCATAGGCGAAAAAAGCGTTGATTTCAATGGAATGATGAACCTCAACGAAACCGGCGTGCTCCTTTGGCGCGAACTTGAAAAAGGCGCGGAAAAAGAAGAGCTTGTTGCGGCAATTACCGGTGAATATGAAGTTTCCGCCGAAGAAGCCGCAAAGGATATTGATGAATTCATCGCTGTTCTTATGAAAGCCGGCTGCATCGAAGCATAAAAGACGGACCGTAAGGTCCTTTTCGGTCCGTCTTTATTACTTAATTTTGAAATTTATCGGGAAAGGAAATCCTGTTTATGAATGATAAAATTATAAAATGGGCAATAACTGGTCTTGCGGTTTTGCTTGTAATTGTTCTTGTTATAATCTGCGTTAAAATGGACATATTCATCGAGCCTTTTGACGGAATCAACCACAGCAAGGATGAATCTTCTTCTCAAAGTGAAAGTGAAGCCATGAGTGAAACCGAAGAACCCTCCGAAGGTTCTGAAGAAAGCGAACCCGGCAGCGAAATTGACTCCGGCGATGAAGAAGAATCCAAACCTTCCGGAAACGGAAACGCCACCAACAATTCCGCATCTTCTTCCACTTCCTCTGTAACCAATATTTCCGGAAGCGGAAATTCCGGAAATACTTCTTCAAGACCTTCCGGCAACAGCGGAAGCACTTCTTCTAACACTTCTTCCGGAAGCAGTTCCGGTTCTTCCTCCGCTCCTTCCGTTGATGATTCCGAGCCTGCTGAAAAAGTTACATATGAAGAATATATGGCTATGAACAATGAAGAACAGAAAAAATATATGAATTCTTTCTCTGATCTTGATGCTTTCTTTAATTGGTTTGATGAAGCAAAAGCAAAATATGATGAAGAACATCCTTCCATCGAAGTTGGCGAAGATGGCAAAATCGACCTCGGCGAAATCATCGGCAGCGGAAGCAGCAACCCCTGATTATGCCGGAAATAAAACAGATCGAAACCAGCCTTGAAGAGCTTATGCCCCTTATGAAAGAATGCCTTGCGGCGGGGAAATCCTTCCGGTTTTCTCCCAGGGGAATCAGCATGCTGCCCATGCTTCGGCAAGGGAAAGACAGCGTTTTGCTTTCTCCCCTTCCGGAAAAGCTCCGAAAATACGATATTCCCCTTTACCGGCGGGATAACGGAAAATATGTTTTGCACCGCATTTCCGAAACCGGCGAAACTTTCACCTGCATCGGGGATAACCAGTTCGTTTATGAAAAAGGTATTCGCCGTGAACAGATGATTGCCGTTGTTACGGAATTTTATCGGGGCGAAAAACGCCATTCGATAAACGAACCGGCATATAAAATCTATTGCCGGCTCTGGAACTTCAGCCGCCCTTTGCGGCATTTCGCTTGGCGGGGAATCAATTTTTTGAGGAGGCACCTCAAATGAAAAAAACATCCACGGTTTTCTGGATAATCAAAAAAATTCGCCGGAGAATTCCGGCGATTTTAATAATGACCTTTGCCCATATCGGCCAGGCACTTTTGGGTGTTGCTTTTGCCCTTGGGACAAAAAACGTCATTGATGCGGCAACTTCCGGCATTCGGGAAGATTTTCTTTTTGCCTGCATAAAACAGGGTGCAATAATTGCCGGGGTGCTCCTTTGCACCATTTTTTACCGCCATCTGCACGATACCCTTTCTGCGGAACTTGACCGGGACTGGAAAAGGGAGCTTCTTAACGGAATTCTTCATGGAGATTACCCTTCCGTTTCCGCTTTTCACAGCGCGGAACTTATTAACCGCCTTAATAACGACGTGCGCACGATCAATGACGGCGTGCTTGCGATTCTTCCGAATCTTTCCGCTATGGCCGCAAGGCTTGCTTCCGCCGCGGCGGTCCTGATAACCCTTGAACCGCTTTTCGGCGGCGCCGCAATAATCTGCGGGCTGCTTTTCGTTTCTATAACCGCCGCCCTGAGAAAGCCCCTCAAGGCGCTCCATAAAAAGGTAAGCGCCGCGGACGGCAAAGTTTCGGGCATCATTCAGGAATCCATCGAAAAGCTTCTTATGATACAGTCCATGGACGTTGCTTCCGAAATGGAAAAGCGCACGGACGAACTGCTTGGGGAACGTTTTTCGCTCCAGCGAAAAAGAAAGAATCTTTCCCTTGTTGCAAACACGGGCATAAGTTTTCTTTCCCAGATGGCAGGGTTCATCGCCCTTGTGTGGTGTTCCTTCAATCTTCTTAACGGGAACATGACCTTTGGCGAACTTACCGCCGTAACACAGCTTGTAAGCCAGCTCCAGATGCCGCTGGTGGGCATTTCCGGCATTATTCCGCAATATATAGCCATGGCGGCAGCGGCGGAAAGAATCATGGAAATTGAGGCTATCGAAAGGGAACCTTCTCCCATGGAAGGTGAACCTTCGGAAATTTATTCTTCCATCGAAAAAATTTCCGCGGAAAATCTTGCTTTTTCCTACGGAAGAGAAACTGTCTTTGAAAATCTTTCCTTCTCCCTCGAAAAAGGTTCTTTCTGCGTTGTTCTCGGTCCTTCCGGAAGCGGAAAAAGCACCCTTCTTAAACTGATGCTCGGGGTTCTTCGCCCGGAAAGCGGCGAAATCTTCTTCGGAACTTCCGGCGAAAAAATCCCCATGGACCGCAGAACCAGAAGGCTTTTTGCCTATGTTCCCCAGGGTAACCTGCTTCTCAGCGGAACGCTCCGGGAAAACCTTGTTATCACAAATCCCACCGCAACGGAAGAAGAAATCCGCCTTGCCACTTATGTAAGCGCCATGGATGATTATATCGGAACTCTTCCCCATGGGCTTGATACCCTGCTTGGAGAAAACGGTTCCGGACTTTCGGAAGGTCAGGCACAGCGCCTTGCCATTGCAAGGGCGGTGCTTTGCGGTTCGCCGATTCTTCTTCTTGATGAATGCACTTCTGCACTCGATTCCGAAACGGAAATAAAAGTTCTCGAAAGGCTCCACGCTCTTCCGGATAAAACTTTTATCGCGGTGACCCACCGTCCCGCCGCTTCTGAAATTGCGGATTCGAAAATCCTTATTGAAAAGTAAACCATTGTTTTTGAATATCCAAAAGGCGTACTTTTTCCGGTGCGCCTTTTTTATCCGCGGAAATATTATAATTCATACTGATTTTGCAGTAATTCTGTTGACTGTGTTTTTCTGCATTGATATAATTATTCCGGAGATAATTTTAAAAGCCGGGAGGTGTTTTTTATGTGGATAATCGCCGCCGTTGGTTCCGCTTTTTTTGCCGGAATTACTTCCGTTCTTGCAAAATGCGGCATTAAAAAGACGGATTCCGATATTGCCACCGCCATAAGAACAGGCGTTGTGCTTCTTTTTTCCTGGATAATGGTTTTTTTCGCCGGCTCATTCAATACGATTTTTCAAATCTCTCAAAAATCCTTCATCTTCCTTGTCCTTTCCGGAATTGCCACGGGTGCTTCCTGGATATGCTACTTCAAGGCGCTTTCCATGGGTGACGTGAACAAGGTTGTTCCCATTGATAAATCCAGCACCATTCTTACGATTATTCTTGCGATAATCTTCTTCGGAGAAACGGAATCTCTTATCCTTAAACTTATTTTCACAACAATTCTCGGCTTCGGAATTCTTCTTATGATCGAAAAAAAGGATTACAGCGGAAAAAACCGCCGCGGTTGGATGATTTATGCTGTACTTTCGGCGGTTTTTGCTGCCGCAACCTCAATTCTTGCAAAAATCGGTATTGACGGGGTGGAATCCAACCTTGGCACCGCCATTCGCACCGTTGTCGTTCTTTTAATGGCATGGGCTGTTGTTTTTATGAAAGAAAAACAGAAAAAAGTAAAATCCGTTGATAAAAAGGAACTTCTTTTTATCTGCCTTTCGGGAATCGCCACCGGCGCTTCCTGGCTTTGCTATTATTACGCTATTCAAAACGGAGTTGTAAGCATTGTTGTTCCCATTGATAAGCTAAGCATAATTGTTGCGGTGGCTTTTTCATATTTTGTTTTCGGCGAAAAGCTGAACCGAAAAAACACACTGGGACTTTTTCTTATGACAGCCGCGACCATTGGAATGGCGGTTTTTTGCTGAAACAAAAACAAGGCGCTTTTAAAAAGCGCCTTGTTTTTTTGAATATCTGATAATCTTGCGGCTGCATCAGCCTTTTTCGGTGATGCTTTCTCTGCCGAATTCTTCAATGATGGCTTTTACCCTGCCGGTTTTGCTTCGCGAAAAAACAAAAAAGCGGGAGCATTGCTCCCGCCGTAGTTCAGGGTTTTATTGCCGTGACAACTCTGTCGCGGCCTTCATAATCCTGCAAAACGGACACGAAAAGATATCCGTTTTCCAAAAGGATATTCTTCACTTCCGCGCCCTGGGTATCGCCGATTTCGAAGGCAATAAGCCCGCCGGAATTTATGTGCTCAAACCAGTTCTTCGCGATAGCCCTGTAAAAATCGAGTCCGTCCTCTCCGCCGAAAAGAGCGGTTTCCGGTTCGAAGGTGACTTCCTTCTGGAGCTCCTTCATTTCCTTCCCGGTTATATAGGGGGGATTTGAAACGACGCAGTCGAAATTTCCGAACGCTTCAAGAGCGTCTCCTCTGACCGTTTTTACGCAGTTTCCGTGGAATGCGTTGTTCTTCGAAAGATATTCAAAAGCCCCTTCATAAAGCTCCAGGGCGCTTACAGAAGCACCGCTGAGTTCCTTTGCAAGAGTTATGGCGATGCAGCCGCTTCCGGAACAGAGATCAATGATTTTCGGCGGTATTTTCCGCGAAAAAAATTTGAGCACCGCTTCGCAGAGAAGTTCGGTTTCCGGCCGCGGAATGAGCACGCCTTCGCCTACGAAGAACTTTCTTCCGAAGAATTCCCAGTTGCCGATGATATATTGGAGAGGGTATCCTTCCTCTCTTTTTTTTGCGGCGGCAAAGATTTTTTCTTCCTGCTCGGTTTCGAGCACCGTTTCCCCGGCGGTTATTTCAGGATTCCTTGGAAGAGCCAGAAGATCTTCCATAAGCACGGAAACTTCAAAGGCAGGAGAATCCACCCCTGCCTTTTCAAAGCGCTCTTTTATTATTTCAAAAGCTTCTTTTACCTTCATCAAAACGCTGCGTCCTCCGGATTTTCGGGCAAAACGGGTTTTACCGCGGCAATGGCAATTTCGATCATGCTGTCATCCGGTTCCTGGGTGGTGAAATTCTGGAACCAAAGACCCGGCGCTGAAATTATGCGGGTGAACCAGTTATCATGTCTTCCGGCGAATTTGATGATTTCATAGGAAATTCCAACGGTTACCGGAAGAAGAAGGATTTTGAGCACCACGCGCATAAGCACGTTATCCCATGTTACCACGGAAGAAACAAGGATGCTTACCACGAGCACGATGAGCAGAAAGCTTGTTCCGCATCTGGGGTGGAAGCGTTTTTGTTCCCTTACGTTTTCGACTGTAAGTTCAAGACCTTTTTCATAGCAGAAAATAGTTTTGTGCTCGGCACCGTGATACATAAAAGTGCGGTGGATATCGCTGAGTTTTGAAACGCCGATGATATATGCAAAGAAAAGTGCGATTTTGATGATTCCTTCAATTACGGAAAGAAGCATTTTGCTTTCGATGTAATTTCCGGCAAATCCGGCAATCAGCGCGGGCACTCCAAAGAAAAGACCGATGGCAAGCACCGCCGCCACAAGAGTAACCACGAAGCTGAAAACGCTTCCGGCGGCTTTGCCGAAGGTTTTGTTGAGCCAGAGTTCGAATTTATCCGGTTCCTCTTCCTGGCCGGAAATTTCTGCGGACTTCATAAGGCAGTCATAGCCCTGGATGAGGGTATCGATAAAATTGAAGGTTCCGCGGATGAAGGGAACTTTTCTTATTCCGGTGAGTTTTTTCGTATCCCATACGGAAAGGTCGATTTCTCCGTTCGGCTTTCTGACAGCCATTGCGCTTTTTTCCGGACCTTTCATCATGATTCCTTCAAGAAGAGCCTGTCCGCCCACGGAGGTTTTTATTGTGCAGGCTTTGTTTTCGTTATTTTCCATTGATTTCTCCTTTGTTTTTTTGCTTGGGTTATTTATCTATGGGAAGGCGGATGGTGACGGTTGTTCCCTCACCTTCGATGCTGTCGAGCAGAATCTCGCCGCCGTGCATTCGGATTATTTCGTCCGCAACCGCAAGCCCGATTCCGCTTCCGCGGCGGGTTGCGTTGCCTTTGAAGAATTTTGTTTTTACTTTTTCAAGCTGGTCCGCGGGAATTCCGATTCCCGTATCCGCAACGGCGATATCCACAAAGCCGTTTTCTGTGCGGGAAGCGGTTATTGTAACGCTTCCGCCTTCGTCGCTGTATTTTATCGCGTTATCTATGATATTCACGAAAACCTGGCGCAGGCGGTTTTTATCGCCCAAAACCGGGATTATATCGTCGATTTCCTCATAAATAAGAGCTTTTTTCTCGCGGATGGCGCGCTGTTCAAAGGTGAGGACCGCTTCGGAAAGTTCCGCGATTATATCGAGCTTCATGGGCTGAAGAACCATTCTTCCGCTTTGGAGGCGTGAGAAATCCAGAAGTTCTTCCACCATGACGGAAAGACGCTCTGTTTCTCCGATTATAACGCCCATTCCCCTGGAAAGTGTGGCGTTATCGATGGATTCGTCCTTCGAGGAATCTTCAAGCATTTCTGCCCAGCCTTTTATGGCGGTGAGAGGGGTTCTAAGTTCGTGGGAAACGGAGGATATGAAATCGTTCTTCATTCTTTCCGTTGCGCCAAGTTCATCTGCCATATAATTTATTGTATCGCAAAGTTCGCCGATTTCGTCGTCGGTTTTCTTTTCAAGGCGGGTGTGGAAATCTCCCTCCGCAATTTTTTTGGCGGCATCGCCGATCTGTCCCACCGGAATTACTATTGAATTGATGAAATAGGAACCGGAAACCACCACAAAAAATACTATGGCAATGCAGATAAGCCCGGTTACCGCAATAATAAAGAAAATCTGCCTGTCCGCATTTTCAAGGGAAGTTACAAGACGGAAAGCCGCAAAATTTGCCGTGTTTCCTTCCGGAATGACCGTTACGGAAATTACGTTTTCACCGTTAAGTTCGCCCGTATATTCCGCTCTTTTATCGACGGAGGAGGAAACTTCGTAGCAATCGTTCGTAAGATAATCCTTTTCCGGCAAAAATCCGCTGGAGGTAAGCGTCACTTCTCCCCTGCTGTTGAGCACCATAAGTTCCATGATATCGCGGTGTTCGAAGGAAGTTACTATTCCGCGGAAATATGCTTCATAACCACCGGTTTCTTCCGAAGCGTGCTTTGAAAGAAGGCCCGAAACGGTTTCTGCCTGGGAATATACGATTCTTTCGATGCTTCCGTAATAATAATCCTTTACGGAAAAAGCTATCACAAATTCAAGTGCGATAAGAATTACAAGAATAACGCCGAGGCTGTTTGAAAGCCAGCGTTTTGTGATTTTCTTTACTGCCATACGGCGTCCTCCTTTCGTTTTTTCCAGGCTCCCCTGAAAGGGGAGCTGGGTTTTGCCGAAGGCAAAAGACTGAGGGGTTTTAAATCAATATAAAAACCCTTCCGCCAAAACCTTCGGTTTTGACACCTTACCTTTAACAAGGGGTGTCAGTTTATGCCATCCATTTATAGCCGAAGCCCCATACAGTCTGGAGATGTGCGGGGTTCGAAGGTTCTTCTTCGATTTTCATGCGAAGTCTTCTTATATTCACGTCAACGATTTTATCGTCGCCGTTATAGCTTTCGCCCCAGATGCGAACAAGAATGTTCTTTCTTTCAAGGGCGGTGCCTTCGTTGTTCATAAAAAGCTCCATAAGCTGGAATTCCACCTGGGTAAGATCGATGGGATTTCCGTTTTTGGTAAGGGTCCTGCTAAGAATATTAAGTGTGAACGGGCCGGAAACGAGAAGATCGTTATGCACACTTTCGGGAACAATGGCGATTCTTCTGCAAATGGCATCAACCCTTGCGGTAAGTTCGCTTGGGGAAAAAGGTTTTGTGATATAGTCATCGGCGCCGAGCATAAGGCCGTTTACTTTATCCATTTCCTGCGATTTTGCGGAAAGAATGATTATTCCCACGTTGCTGTTTTGTTTTCTTATGCGCTGGCAAACGGCAAAACCGTCGATTCCGGGCATCATTACGTCAAGAAGCACCACGCTGAAATCATTGGGTGCGGCTTCAAAATATTTTATGGCGTCCTCTCCGCAGGAAGCATCAATAACTTCGTAACCTGCGCGGCGAAGGGTTATGACTTCAAATTCGCGGATGGCGTCTTCATCTTCACAAACAAGAATTTTTTTCATTTTTCATCCCTCCTGTGATTCATATAAAGGTAAAGCAGTTTTCAAATTCTGCCGGGTCTGTATAAAATTTGCTTTCCTCCGGGGCAAAGGCTTCGATATAATAGTTATATTCGCCGTTTTCCGCCGCAAGGATATAATTTTCGTATTTATCCTGATAATCGCTTTTGAGTACCGAATGAATTTTGAGGATCGTTTCGCCGGATTCTATGCTTTTGAACCGAAGTTCGCCGGAAGAGGAATCTATCACAGCTTCCGCCGCGGAATTCCAGAATTCCGGAACAGAGAAAAGGTAGCCCGCTTCGGCGTTGGCAATTCCGTGCCATACGGCGGAGGAATTTGTTCCGTCATACTGCATATATTCCAGATAATAAACCTTGTCGGAAGCTTCCCTTGCGTAATCTTCCCTTACTTCCACCGGGAATTCCATGATTCCGTCACCGTTTATATCCATACAGCCAACCGGGGTGTTCCTTGTGAAGATCCTTCTTTTGCCAAGGTTTCCGCCCACTATCACGATGATGCCGGATTCATCCTCTTCTTCCTGTTCGGCGGTTTCGTCTTCAACAAAATCGTCTATGGTGTGTTCGATTACTCTGTTTTCCTCAAGGGTAAGGAATTCCGTAAGATAAACTCCTTCATAAATTTCCGAATCAAGAAAATATGCGGTTCTTCCGTCGCCGAATTTTCCGACGGAGGAAGAATAAATTTCGCCGTATTCCGCATGGGTGGCAACATCTTCCGTAAGAACGGTTTTTCCGTTATGGCTGTGGAAAACGTTCAGCATGGAACGGTCCATATTGATGCCTTCGAAGATAATAATATCGCTGTAACCGTCCCCGTCCATATCCGCAATGTCGGAACCGTGGCATTCGGAACCATGAAGCCTTTCGAGCCGGTTTTCTTCGAAGCGGTAAATTCCGATTTCGAAGGACCATTTTATCACAACTGCGGGGCTTTTTTCGTCAATATCCGCAAATTCGATGCTTTCGATATCCCCGGAAAAACCCGCTGCTTCATAAACGGAAACCCAGCCTTCGCCGGTGCTTTTAAGGATATTTATCCTTGTGTTGTTATCTTCCGTTGAATAGAAAGCCATGGCTTCATCGGTTCCGTCCTCGTCAAGATCCCGGAAGATGAACGCGGAGTTCGCTCCGCCGCTGGCTGGATATTTAAGGCTGTAATCTTCGCCGATAACCGCGGAAAGAGCTTCGTTGAGTTTTGCCTGTTCTTCCGAAAAGACCGGAGGGCGCATCAGGGCTTCGGTATCCGTTTCGAAAACGGTACAGCCGGAAAAAGCAAGGCACAAAGCCAGCATTGCAAAAACAACCAGAACTTTTCTTAAGTTTTTCAAAACGGAAACACCTCCTGCCAAATAAATTCTATAAATATCTATAATATAATATAATACAAAAAGCCTTTCCTTGTCAATCAATAAGGTGTAAACATTGTGTAAAATGAAAAAAGCTTTCTGTTAAGGTTTGGCCTTCGCGTTTTACCTAATGGGCGGATATTATCCGCCCGCAAAAAACCTTTCTGGAAAACCAGAAAAAGAAATTTTATATTTTCCTATTATATATTGACATCGCCTTACATAGTGCTATAATTTAAGCAAATGTTTATTTTAATAAACTTAAATTTAGGGGAGGCGTTTTTCCGTGACACAAAGGGAAAGGCAGATTCTTCAGCTTATCGAAGCGAATCCCATGATTCAGCAGCAGGAAATTGCCGATAAACTCGGCATAACCCGCTCTTCCGTTGCTGTTCATATTTCAAACCTTATCAAAAAAGGCTGCATCGCCGGAAAAGGTTACGTCCTTCGCACCGGAAGCTATGTTGTGGTGGTCGGCGGAGTAAACGTCGATATCGGCGGCCGTTCCTTCAATCCGCTGGTTGCGGAAGATTCCAACCCCGGCGAATCCATCACAAGCCTTGGGGGAGTCGGCAGAAACATCGCCCATAACATGAGCCTTATGGGGCTTGATGTTCGGCTTCTTTCAGCCTATGGCGACGACCTTAACGGCGAAAGAGTTGCCGCTTCCTGTTCCGAACTCGGAATCGACCTCAGCAACGCTCTGCGCGTTCCCGGGGCAACCACCTCCACCTATCTTTACATAACCGATCCGGAAGGCGAGATGGCCCTTGCCATTTCGGATATGGAAGTCTGCAAAAAGATAACCCCGGAATATCTTTCGAAGAACCTTTCGCTTCTCCAAAACGCCCAGGTGGTCGTTGCGGATGCGAATATTCCGGAAGAATCCCTCAAATTCCTTGCGGATAACCTTTTTGTTCCCCTTTTCGTGGATACTGTTTCCACCGCAAAGGCAGAAAAAGTCCGCGGCATTCTTCCGAAGATACATACCCTTAAGCCGAACCGCATTGAAGCGGAACTTCTTTCCGGAGTGAAAATCGAAAAGGAAGAGGATGCGGAAAAAGCCGCAAAAGCCCTTATCGAAAAAGGGGTGCGCAGGGTTTTTATTTCCATGGGTGCAAAGGGAGTTTTTGCCGCAACGGCGAAGGAAAGCCTTTGGCACGGAATAATCCCGGGAAAAATGGTGAACACCACCGGCTGCGGAGATGCCTTTATGGGTGCTCTCGTCTGGGCATATCTTGAAGGAATGAACCTTGAAGAAACCGCCTGCGCCGGACTTGCCGCAGGTTCCCTTGCCATGGAATCAGACCAAACCATAAATCCGCTTATGAGCGCGGAACTTTTGAAAAAACGAATGAAACGCAAAAACAAATAAACGAAAACAAAAATAAAAAAGGAGATATGACCATGAACCTCAACAAATTCCTCGACGTAAACGCAGAAGTTGCAAAAGCCATAGAAGAAGGCAAACCCGTTGTTGCTCTTGAATCCACCATCATCAGCCACGGAATGCCTTACCCCCAGAACGTTGAAACCGCCCTTCAGGTTGAACAGATAATCCGCGATAACGGTGCCGTTCCCGCAACCATCGCCATCATCGGCGGAAGACTTAAAGCAGGCCTTACCCCCGAAGAAATAGAATATTTCGGCAAAAAAGGACAGGCGATCCACAAAGCTTCCCGCCGCGACCTTGCGGTTCTTTGTTCCAGAGGCGAAGACGGCGCAACCACCGTTACCACCACCATGATCATCGCCCACATGGCAGGAATCAAAATCTTCGCAACCGGCGGCATCGGCGGCGTTCACCGCGGAGCAGAAACCACCATGGATATCTCCGCCGACCTTGAAGAACTTGGCCAGACCCCTATGATGGTTGTCTGCGCAGGCGCAAAATCCATTCTTGACCTTGGCCTTACCCTTGAATATCTTGAAACCAAGGGCGTTCCGGTAATCGGCTTCGGCACCGAAGAACTTCCTGCTTTCTATACCCGTTCTTCCGGATTCAAAGTTGATTACCGCATCGATACCCCGAAGGAACTTGCCGCGGCATTCAAAGCTTCCGGCGATATGGGACTTAAAGCAGGAATGCTTGTTGCAAACCCCATTCCCGAAGAATACGCAATGCCCCTTGATGTTATCAACCGCGCCATTGATACCGCCATTGCCCAGGCAAACGAAAAAGGCATCAAAGGCAAGGAAACCACTCCTTTCCTTCTCGCAAAAGTTGCGGAACTTACCGGCGGCGATTCTCTCGCTTCCAACATCCAGCTTGTTTTCAACAACGCAAAAGTTGCCGCACAGACCGCTGTGGAACTTTCCCGGATGTAATAAAACACAAAAGCGGAGGTGCCTTTCCGGCATCTCCGCTTTTTTATTTGATATTTAAAAGAAAGAATGAAATAAAACCCTTCCGCCTGCTTCGCAGGTACCTCCCCTTTCAGGGGAGGCTTTTTTGAGGTGACATAAAAAAACAGAGGCGGAAAACCACCTCTGTTTTAAAATTTTTACAATATTCGGGTTTAAATTGCCTTCATAACATGGTAAAATATATCTGTTATTTATCCATGCTGTCTTCGCAGTTTTTGATAAGGCTGAAAAGGCTTGACGCAAAAAGAGGATAGGTCCTCGAAAGGCTTTCGGAAGAAACGGAAATGTTTTCTGCCTTGACGGAAGGATCTCCTTCGAGCTTCTTTGCCTTTGCTTCGCAGTTCTTCATATATGCATCCGCGCTTTCAAGAGCGCCTGCGTTGGGAACACTGAAGGTGTTCATATTGTTCTTCGGGCTCATGGAATAAACAATTCTGAACATACGGTAAACCGCGCCCATAAGATAGCCCGAAACCTGCTTCGTAAGTTCCTTGCTTCCGCTTTTGGATAAAAGGTCGAAAAGCACGTTAAGGGAGTTTGCTATAAGCTTTTTGTTGATTATGGGAAGAACCCCCGCGCCGGAAAAAGTGTTTTCCTTGCCGGCAGCATCCGGTTCCGGAATATCTTCGACCGTAAGGGTCATGCCTTCCGGGTCTGCGCTTCTTCCAAGAAGATAATCCGCGGAAACGCCGTAAAAATCCGCCGCACGGATGAGGAAATCAAGCCCGCATTCGCGGATTCCTTTTTCGTAATGGGAAAGAAGCGCCTGGGAAACCCCAAGCTGGGAAGCAGCTTCCTTCTGGCTGATGCCTTTTTCTTTTCTCAAAAGCGACAAAACTCGCGGAAAATCTGTTTTCATATTACAAAATCCACCTTTTTTCGATAACTGTTTGTATATTATAAACCTGTTCATACATTTTGTAAAGTATTTTTTAGGAGGAAATATGGTAACTTACAGAATCCACCTTATCCGCCACGGAATGGCGGAAGACCCCGAAAAGAAAATCTGTCTTGGCTGCAAAAGCGACCCTGCCCTTACCCCCGAAGGCGCAGAGGAACTTCGAGAACTTATGGATACATACCAGTATCCCTATGCCGAAAAAGTTTATTGCAGTCCTTCCCTTCGCTGCAGACAGACCGCAGATATCCTTTTCCCCGAAACGGAAGCAGAAATCATGGACGAGCTTCGGGAATGCGACCTTGGGGATTTTGACGGAAAGCCCATTGCAGAACTTATGGAAAACCCCGCTTTCATCGGCTGGGTCGAAGGCAAATGCCCCCCGCCGAACGGCGAAAAATCCGATGAATTTGGTGCAAGAATCGCCTGCGCCTTTGACGATATAATCCACGATATGTCCAAAAATCACCTTATCGAAACCGCCGTAGTCACCCACGGAACGGTGATTATGGGGCTTTGCGCCATGTGCGGATATCCCCGCCAGGAAATGCGCTACTGGGCATCGAACAGCGGCTGCGGATACACCCTTTCCACCTCCGTTTCCCTTTGGATGCACGACCAGTGCTTCGAGGTGATTTCGACCCTTCCTTTTGAACCTTATGACGAGGAAAAGGAACCCCAGCTTTCCGAGGAGGAACGTGAATGGAACTTTTTCGAATAATCAAAAAAGATGCCCGCAGGGCTTTGCATTCCTTTGCCGGAAGAGCGACCGCTTCCGTCCTTATAATCGCCATGGCATATCTTGCGGTGACGATTACCCATTCCGTCCTGCTTTTCATCTTTTCCGGTGCGGAAAGCCTTCAGTATGATTTTTTCAGCATAGCGGAATCTTCCGCGGAAATTCTTGCTGTCACCGGCGGAATGAGCCTTCTTTATTTTCTTATAATGCCTGCGCTCTTCCTTGGATACACCAAACTGCATTTTGCTTTTGCGGAAGGAAAGGACGAAAGCATAAACACCCTTTTCGATATGTTTTCTTCCCCGAAGAAGTTCTTCGGTTCTTTCATTTTCGGAATCTGCTGTGCGGTTTTGGGAATTCTTTCCTTCGCCGCCGGAACTGCCCCCGGCGCAACGCTTTTTTACTGCGCATATAACTTTATTCCGGAATCCACCGCCACCCTTTCGATCCTGCGGATAGGTGCCCTTTGCATCTGCACTTCCGTAATCATCCTCGGCGCGGTTTTTACTCTTGTTTTCATCCGCCGCTGGCATCTTGCGCCCTATTATTTCGTCACCGGAAGCGGAATTTTCCGTTCTTTCCGCCAAAGCGCAAAAGCAACCGCAGGAATCCACGGCGATATTCTTCGCTTCAGGCTTTCGTTCATCGGCTGGGCTTTGCTTTCGTTCTTCATTCTTCCAATGCTTTACAGCATTCCTTATTTCTTTATCGCAAGCGCCATCCACGCAAAATATCTTATGGAAAAATATGAGCATTCCCTTGCCGTGGTTCCGGAAAATTTTGAGCACGGCGAAGCGGAAAGCGAAATTACCGAAGAAAAAGATTCACCGCAAGAACGCTGAAAATCGCGGCGGAAACATCCGCCAGAAGCGCGGCAGGAACTGTGTTCCTGCCGTTTTTTATTCCGATTGCGCCGTAATAAACCGCAACGGTATAAAAAGTCGTTTCGCTTCCGCCCATGAGCACCGAAGCCACCCTTGCGGAAAAAGAATCCGGCGGCAGATTTTTGCAGAGTTCTTCATAAAATCCAAGAGCGCCGGAACCGGAAAAAGGACGCAAAAATGCCAGAGGAAGAACTTCTTCCGGGAAGCCGATTTTATCCGAAAACGGCTTTATAAAGCCGATTATTGCTTCAAGCATTCCGCTTTCCCTCATCATTCCCACTCCGGTCATAAGAAAGCACAGCGCCGGAAGCACCGCCGCTGCGCTTCGAAGTCCTTCCTTCGCGCCTTCGGTAAAAACAGAAAAAACATCCGTCTTTTTCATCACCCCATAACCGATGATGAAAGCCACCGCCGCCGGAAGAATCAAATCCGTGCTCAAAAGCGTGCTCATTTTTCTTCCCCTTTCGGAAAGGTGATTTTTGCCGCAAAAATTCCAAGCAGAAGCGAGCACGCGCTTACGAACCAGACCGCCGGAAGAATATCAAGCGGTTCCTTCGAACCCGCTTCTGACCGGAGAAACGCAACGGTGGTGGGCAAAAGCTGGAGAGAGGCGGTGTTCATCACAACAAAGCAGACCATTTCCTTCGTTGCGCTTTTCCCGAATCCGGAAATTTTGTGCAGCTCCTTCATGGCTGAAATTCCAAAGGGGGTTGCCGCGTTCCCAAGCCCGAGCATATTTGCCGCAACATTCATCGAAATTGCACCGAGGGCTGCTTTTTCGTTCCTCAGCGCAGGAAAAACAAGCGAAAGCAAAGGCTTCAGCAAAAAACAAAGTTTTTCAACAAGGCCGCTTTTTTTCGCAACTTCCATAAGCCCGCTCCAGAAGCAAAGGGAACCCAGAAGCCGAAGCGAAAGTTCCGCCGCGTGGCCGGATTCTTCCAGAACAGCCGAAGAAACTCCGGACATATTCCCGGAAAGCAAACCGAAAATTATTGAAAGCACCGCCGCCGCAAGAAAGAATATTCCCAATTTATAATTCCCCTTTCCGTTTCTTAATTTTTTATTAAATTTTATGTGAAAGTCACCAAATATCCTTGACAAAAAAAGGAAATTACTGTATATTTAAGTTGCAAAATGTAAATATTTGGGAGGAATGCCTTTATGAAATCAACCGGTATAGTCCGAAAAGTCGATGAACTTGGAAGAATCGTCCTTCCCATTGAGCTTCGCAGGACGCTTAATATCGAAGAAAAAGACGCCCTTGAAATCTATGTTGATGAGAACACCATTATGCTCAAAAAATACGAACCCGCCTGCATCTTCTGCGGAAGCGCCGACGGAGTTATCGATTTTAAGGGCAAAAACATTTGTGAACACTGCATCAAAGAAATTTCCAAATAAAAAAGCAAAATAAAAATCCCTTTCCGGAAAACGGAAAGGGATTTTTTTGTTTGTATCTTATATTATTCTGAAAGTTCCGGTGTTTTGAAGGATTCTTTTACCGTAATATTTTCGCCTTCGGCAGAAACGGCGATTCCTTCAAGCTTTTTATCCGCGTTATCAACAATAAGTTCGCAGACTTTGTCTTCAACTTCCTTGCGGATCACCCTTACAAGATCCCTGGCGCCGCCTTTTTTGCCGTGGGATTTTTTCGCGATGGCTTTGAGCGAAGCTTCGTCATAGGAAAGGCTTATGCCTTTTTCCATAAGGGGCTGGCGGAGTTCATCAAGGCGAAGCGCGGCGATTTTTTCGTAATCTTCCACTGTAAGTTCGTGGAAAACCACAATTTCGTCAACCCTTCCGATGAATTCCGGACGGAGGAACTGAGAAAGAGCCTTATAAACCTTATCCGTTTCAAGGGAATAGGAATCTCTTCCGAAGCCAAGGGCTTTTTCCTTGTTTTCGCTTCCGGCGTTGGAAGTCATTACAATAACCGTATTGGCGAAGGAAACGGTTCTTCCGTGGGCATCGGCGATTTTTCCTTCGTCAAGAATCTGGAGAAGGATGTTCATAACGTCCGGATGAGCCTTTTCGATTTCGTCGAAAAGGATTACGGAATAGGGCTTTCTGCGCACTTTTTCGGTAAGCTGGCCGGCTTCGTCATATCCTACGTAACCGGGAGGCGAACCTACTATTCTTGAAACGGCGTGTTTTTCCATAAATTCGGACATATCAAGGCGGATGAGAGGATCTTCCGTCTGGAACATTTCGTTCGCAAGAACTTTCACAAGTTCGGTTTTTCCAACTCCGGTGGGGCCAACGAAGATGAAGGAAGCGGGTCTTCTTCTGGCAGAAATCTGTACCCTTGAACGCTTCACCGCCGCGGCAACAAGCCTGCAGGCTTCGTCCTGGCCGATGACGTGCTGTTTAAGGGTTGCTTCCAGTTCCCCAAGCTTCCTAAGGTCGCTTTCCTGCACTTTGCTTGCGGGAATTCCGGTCCAGAGTTCAATTACCGTCGCAAGGTCCTTCGGCGCAACTTCCGCCGCAAGAGCTTTTGGTTCAAGGCGGTTGTGGTGGATTTCAAGCTGGAGGGCTTCTGCCTTTGCGGTGGCAAGGGCTTCATAATCTATGGTTTCTTCCTGCTGAAGGGCTTCGATTTTTTCCTGCATTGCCCGAAGTTTCTGTCCGCTGATTTCATATTCCGCAAGGTCCTTGTTCGCAAGGGCGGCGCAGGAACAGGCTTCATCAAGAAGGTCGATGGCTTTATCCGGAAGGAAGCGGTCGGTTATATATCTTTCCGAAAGGCGCACGCAGCTTTCGATAAGTTCTTCGCTTATTTTGACGTGATGGAATTTTTCATAGTTCGGGGCAATTCCTTTAAGAATTTCAATGCTGTCCTTCATGGAAGGTTCTTCCACAGTCACGGGCTGGAATCTGCGTTCGAGAGCCGCATCCTTTTCGATATGCTTGCGGTATTCGTTAAAGGTGGTGGCACCGACAACCTGGAGTTCGCCCCTTGAAAGCGCGGGTTTAAGGATATTGGCGGCGTTCATGCTTCCTTCGGCGTCGCCGGTTCCCACAAGGTTATGGATTTCATCAATGAAAAGAATGATGTTTCCTTCGCGCTTTACCTCATCAACAAGGCCTTTTACCCTGCTTTCAAACTGTCCGCGGAACTGGGTTCCGGCAACGAGAGCGGTGAGGTCGAGCCTCCAGATTTCTTTCCCTGCAAGTTTTGCGGGAACTTCGTTTGCAGCGATTTTTTGGGCAATTCCTTCCGCAATGGCGGTTTTGCCAACCCCGGGTTCGCCGATAAGGCAGGGGTTATTCTTTGTGCGGCGGTTAAGGATCTGGATAACTCTTCCGATTTCTCTGTCGCGTCCGATGATGGGATCGAAGCCGCCTTTTCTTGCCCTTTCGGTAAGGTCTTCGCAATAAAGGCTGAGGAATTTTTTCTCCTCCGGCTGTTTTCCCTTTTTCTGTGTTTTTTTATTGTTTTTGGGTGCTTCGGCGGAAGTTCCTTCCGCAGGAGCTTCCCCGGGAACAATTCCGTCGCCGAAAATGCTGTTGAGGAAGGGGAAGGCCTGGGCTCCGCCCATTTCGAAGTTCGGGTCATCTTCGCCCATGGCCATCATCTGTTCGCTGATGGCATCCAGCTCATCGCCGGAAATTCCCATTTTATTCATAAGGTCTTCGACGGGTTTTATTCCAAGTTCCTTTGCGCACTGAAGGCAAAGTCCTTCGTTAAAGGTTTTATCGCCCTCCATGCGGGTGACGAAAACCACCGCCATTCTTTTTTTGCATCTTGAACAAAGCATACTGTTCATCAAAAATCCTCCGTAGGGAAATCATATATGTTTTCCGAAGAACCTTTTTATGTTGGTCTTCGGTTTTTATCGTTAAAAAATATTTATACGGCTCAGTACTGAAAGAGTATCGCCTTCAAAGGCAAAATATATCCATCTGAAAAGAAAAGTTTCTGAAATAATTTCTTCGGAAAAATATTCCGGAAAGATGTTCGCAGAAATAACAAACCTTAAAACCGCCGCGGCAATGAAAAGTTCCAAAGCGCCGTTGAGGATTCCGAAAACACCGCCGAAGAAGCTGTTTATTCCGCCGATTACCGGCACTTCGTTCACGATTTTCGAACCCTTTGCGATGAAGGAAACCACCGCGCCGAGAATTATCAGCGAAAAGGCAAAAATCACCGTTTCGAGTATGGGTTCCATCATGGGCTTGATGACGCTTTCCGCCACGTTTTCCGCAATGGCGGAATAATCCGGCCCGACGGATTCCAGAAGGCTTTCGGCGGCTTCGCTGAAATCAAAAAGAAGATAGGATATTGCGGGAAGGCTTTCGATTGCGGAGGTAAGCCCGTTCACAACGCTTTGGGCATCCACCGCTCCTTCAAGAGAAGCTTCCATGCTTGAAACAAGTGCGGGTTCCACCGCGAATGAATATATAAGCGCCGCGCAGATTCTGCTTATTACGAGGGAAGCGATTATCGCGCAGATATATCCGACGCTCTGGACTGCCGTTTTTGCAAAACCGTCCTTTTTTCCGCGTAAAATGCAGGTTATAACTATTGCTGCGGCGAGAAAATCATATATAAGGGATATAAAATTCAATTACGGAAAAAAGCCTCCTTTCGTTTTTTGGGTCAATCCGGAAAAGACTTTTTATTCTTCGATTTTACAGAACTGATCCCTTGTTATGGCAAAAAGGGATTCCTTCCCGAGCTCCACAAGGATTGCATCCTGTTCGGAAGAAAGCACCGCGGTTTTTTCGCCGCTGTTATCAAAAACGTTTGCAACGCCGGAACAATAAATTGCCGTGTTGTTTTCGCTTCCGTCACAGCAGATATATTTTCCGCTGACGGAAGCTTTTTTCGCTTCGGAAAAATCCTTCCCGAGGAAGACCGCTTCCGCGGTTCTGGCTTCGGTGAAGCGGTCGAAAATTATAACAGCGCCGTCCTTGCCGGTAAGGTTTATGCTTGCGGCGGGGACGGAATCATATTCGTATCTTCCGAGGATATGCCCTTCCCTGTCGAGAAGCGATGCAAGGTTATCGCAGATAAGTTTTACGTCGCCCTTGGTATCAAATTCAATATTGAGCACCGCGGAACCTTTGAATTCCTTTTTGCCGAGTTCGAGAGCGGCTTCGGTGGTGAAAAGATGGACCGTGGTTACGATTTCGCCGGATTCATTGGCGGAAAGCGCCGCTGCGGCAACGGTTTTGCTTCCTTTGTGGGAAGCTGCCGCAACGACATATTCATCGGAAGAGGACCAGCTGAAAATTTCGCTGTAATCCTCATCAAAAACATGGAGCTTCGAAGCGTATCTCTGGGCGGAAGTTACGACGGAAAGCCAGCCTTCCTCCGAAATATCCGCGGATATGATTTTATATTCAAATTCCTTTTCAAAAAGAATTTTATCCCTCATTCTTACAACAAGCTTGTTTCCGCCCTGGTCATAAATAAGGAATCTTCTTCCGGCGGCTTCGACTATCGGGTTTGCAAAGCCGTGCTGCTGGGAAAGAAGCTGTTTTCCGTTTTCGGCATAAAGGTAATAAACCGCATCGGTCATGATTCCGATATGTTCGCCCACCGTGAAGGTTTCGAGAACCGTTGTTCCGGACATATCCACCGGAAGTCCTGCCGTTCCGGAAGAGGAAGAGGCGATTCTGTCGCCAATGATTCCGGCGATATCTTCTTTTATGAAGAAATGTATTCCGACGCAGAGGACGGTAAGAATTATTACCGCGCCGATAAATTTTCTTTTGCGCTGGGCGGCGAATTTTTTGCGGCGTTTTTTTCGCGCAATTTCAAATTCATTCTGTTCTTTTTTTGCCAAATTCCATGCCCCCCTTTTTTATCGGTTTTCCTTCTTCATATATTTGAAAAGCGCCGTGCAGACAGCGCCGCAGATTACCGCGGAAACAATTGCTTCGGTAATCCCCGCACCGGTTATGGTTGCGGAAACCGCCGTCATCAGGGTGTTATAAGCAATATCCTTCGCGGCGGAATAACTTTCGCCGAAGAAAAGATAGATTCCACCCATAACAAGAACAGTATTCGTGAGCGAACCGCAGAAACCCGCAGCGGCAGAAGCAATGGTTTTATTGAGCTTCATTTTCGAAAGCAGGGAAAAAACTCCCGCGGCGCAGATTCCTATCATCACCCTTGGCAAAAGGCTTATAATTATCGCCCAAAAGCTTCCGCTTTCTTCGCCGAAAACGGGAACAAACGGAGAAAAAACAAAGGAAGTAACATTCGGCTGAAGGGTGTTTTTAATAAGGCTTGTCAGCCCGAAAACCCCACCGAGGAACGCGCCTTTTTTCCAGCCGAAAAGAACCGCGCCGATGATTACCGGCATCTGTATGGTGGTTGCGTTTATTGCTCCCAGGGGAATATATCCAAGCGGAGTTACCGAAAGCAATATTATAAGCGCGATGAAAAGCGCTGTTTTTACCATATCGGAGGTCTTTTTGCTTTTTATCATTGTTTTTCCTTCTTTTTTCAAAAAGATGATTAATTATATAATTATACTACTATAAAAGCTTTATGGCAAGTTTTGGGGTTTTTTATTGTTTGGTTTTTGTGCCTGCGCAAAAACTGCGGATAAATCAATTCAAATGGCCGCTTCTTCAAGGAGTTTTCTTATATTTTTCGCAAGGGCGGCGTTTTCCGCTTTTTCAAGTTTCGGGTCATCGGAAAGAATTTCCGCCGCGGCTTTTTTTGCCGTTTCAAGAAGGGAAATATCCGTCATCATATCCGCCATTTTAAGCATCGGAAGTCCGCTTTGGCGGTAACCGAAGAAATCCCCCGGTCCCCGGAGCTTGAGATCCTCCTCCGCTACCTTGAAGCCGTCGGTGGTTTTTGCAATAACTTCAAGCCTTCTTTTCGTTTCCGGATTCTTCTTTCCGGAAATTAAGATGCAATAGCTTTGTTCTTTTCCTCTTCCTACCCTTCCCCGAAGCTGATGAAGCTGGGAAAGACCGAATCTTTCGGCATTTTCTATCACCATGCAGACCGCATTGGGGACATCGACGCCCACTTCGATTACGGTGGTGGAAACAAGCACCTGGAGCCTGTTTTCCGCAAAGGCCTGCATGACTCTTTCCTTTTCCGCGGGCTTCATTTTTCCGTGGAGAAGTCCCACGTTGCAGTCGCAAAGTTCCTGCCCCGCAATCTGTTCCGCAAGATCCGCCGCCGCTTCCAGCGGAAGAGAATCTTCGTTTCTTTCGATAAGCGGGCAGACGATATAGCTTTGTTTGCCTTCCTTCGCAAAGTTGCGCACAAAATTAAGCGCCCTTTGAGAAAGTTCCGGTTCCACAAGATAGGTTTTTACCGGAATGCGGTTTTTCGGCATTTCATCAAGGATGGAAATATCAAGGTCGCCATAGAGAACGAAGGCAAGAGTTCTCGGAATCGGCGTTGCGGACATTACTATTGTATGGGGGGCTTTGCCTTTTTTGCCAAGGGCCATTCGCTGGCGAACACCGAAGCGGTGCTGTTCATCGGTGATGATAAGCCCGAGGTTCCAAAATTCCACGTCCTCCTGAATAAGCGCGTGGGTTCCGGTCACAATGGTGATTTCGCCGGATTTTATCGCCTCTTTCACGGCGTTTTTTTCGGAAGCCTTCATGGAACCGGTGAGGATTCCGACCTTTATTCCGAAAGGCGCAAACATTTTTTCAAGAGTCGCTTTATGCTGGGAAGCAAGAACTTCCGTCGGTGCCATCATGGCGCTTTGAAAGCCGTTTTTTGCCGCAAAATACATGCAGGCGGCGGCAATGGCGGTTTTTCCGCTTCCCACATCGCCCTGGATAAGCCGGCTCATGGGAACGCTTGAGCACATATCTTTTTTGCATTCGGCGATGACTCTTTTTTGAGCACCGGTCAGTTCAAAACCGAGCGATTCTTCAAATTTTTCGGTGCTCAGGTTCAAAAAGGCATTTCCCTCCGCAAGTCTTTCTCTTCCCTTCGTAAGGCTCATTCCAAGGGTGAAAGCAAGGAATTCTTCGAAAATAAGGCGTTTTTTTGCCCTTTCAAGCTCATTTGAGCACGAAGGAAAGTGGATTCCGCGGATTGCTTCTTCTTTTGAGCACAGGTCATATTTTTTGAGCACGGAACCACAGAGGGTTTCCCGGATAAAGCTTCCGCAATTTTTGATAGCCTCTTTCATCTGTGCGGAAACCATCTTTGAAGAAAGCCCTTCCGTAAGCGGATATTGGGGCAAAAATCCCCTTTCTTCCGTGGAAATCACCGTCGGGGAATTCATTTCTCCGCCGGTAAAGCGTCTTGAAAAATCGCCGTAAAAGATATATTCCTTCCCGATTTCAAGGGCATCGACGGTATATTTCGCGTTCCAGAAGGTTATAAGGATATCACTTTCCATATCCGTTGCACGGACTTTTGTTACGGTAAGTCCTCTTCTTATGGGGCGGGTGGCGCTTTTTTGTGTAACCACCGCTTTAATTGCGCAGGGGTGTTCATCGGAAGCTTCTTTTATCGAAAGGCTTCCCGTAAGGTCAAGATATCCTCTCGGGTAATGTTCAAGCAGTTCGCCGATATTGTTTATCCCGAGCTTTTGATAAAGCTTTGCGCGTTTTTCGCCGACCCCTTTAAGTACGGTAAGCGGAGATTCCAGATTCATAAAAAAAGCCTCCTTCCTTCCAAAAATCCTATTTTCCCATTATATTTTAATCTTACATCATATTCAGAAAAAAACAAGGGTGATTTTGTAAACAAAATTTTGAAAAAGATGTAATATTGATTCAGAAATTCTGTCATTAAAGATGAAAGGCCTTTTTTGATTATTACGAAAGGAGGTTTGATTTTTTTGAACGATGAGGAAATAATCGCTCTTTATTTTGAGCGAAACGAAGACGCCATAGACGAAACGGCAAAAAAATACGGCGCATATTGCCGCGCCGTTGCCGAAAATATATTGCATGATTCCGAAGATTCGGATGAAATTCTCAATTCTTCCTGGCTTTTTGCATGGAATTCCATTCCGCCGAACAGCCCGAAGAATCTAAGAATTTATCTTGCAAAAATAACCCGCAGCCTTTCCATAAACCGGCTTCAGGAAAAAAACGCCGCAAAACGCGGCGGAAAAGAAATTCCGGCGCCCTTTGATGAACTTTCGGAATGTCTTCCTTCCGGGGAAAACATCGAGGAAAATTTCATCGGGAATGAGCTTTCCGAAAGCATAAACCGCTTTATCGAAAAACTTCCGGAAAAGGAGAGAAATATTTTTATCAGAAGATACTTCTTTTGCGAAAGCCTTTGCGAAATCGGCGAAAAATTTAAAATTTCCCAAAACGGGGCGGCGGTAATTCTTTGGCGAACCAGAAAAAAACTTAAAAACCACCTTAAAAAGGAGGATTGGACTTTATGACAAAAAAAGACCTTGCTTTTGCCATCGGAGAAATCAATGATGAATATATCGAAGCGAGCGAAAAAAACAAAAACCGCAGAACCTTCGGCAAATTCGGAAGCCTTGTTCTTGCGGCTGTTCTTGTTCTTGCTTTTTCGGTAACCGCGGTTGCTGCGGCAACTTTTTTCAACACCATAAACGGCGGAAATCTTTCTTTCGTGGAAGCGGTTGGCGAATACACCGGCGATGTTTATAAAATCACCTTTGATATGGAAATTTCCGACGACGCAAAATATGTAATCGACGAATATTACGTTCCCATGTATCTTGAAGAAAACTGGGTGGATTGCGGCGGCGAAGCTTTTGAAACCGGGCTAATCACGGTTTATGATAATTATGACGAAAACTGGTACGCGATTTTTCAGCAGCATCCGGCGTTTTATCACAAATACGGCGGTTCGGTGGTTTATAACGTCCCCGCCGGAACAAAAATGAACCAGACCTATTTTGAATTTGAAGGCGAAAAAATCTTCTGCATAGAAACCCAGCCCCATGATGACGGGTTCATAGGAGATCCTTTCGGCACAAGAATGCTTTTCTGGTCGGACGGTTATTATATTTTTGAACTTGAAACACGGCTTACCATGGATGATGAAATTCTGCGCGAAATACTGCGCAGTATTCAGAAGGTCGATGATATTTCGGATTACGTGCGGTTGGGATAAATTAATATTTAATCTAAAAAACCTCCCTTGTCAAGGGGAGGGGGACCATCGCCTTTTTTGCGATGGTGGAGGGATTCTCTGTGATTAAAGAAAGAATCCCCCAGTCTTTTTTAACCGCAAGCGGTTAAAAAATCCAGCCCCCTTTAACAAGGGGGCTTAATGGGATAGGCAATAATTTATTCTTCTCTGTTAATGGACCTTTCGGCGGAAAAGCCTTCGGGATATCTTTTGCGAAGTTTTTCGATGTTGCGTTCGAGCACTTCTTCAAGGGAAATTCCAAGAGCTTCAGCGCCCTCCGCAAGGTACCAGGCAACGTCGCCCAGTTCTTTTATAAGCGCCTCTCTGTCAAGTTCGTGGGAATGGAAAAGATGTTTTTTCACTATGTCGCAGGCTTCGCCGCTTTCTCCGCAAAGGCCCATCACCGCATTGGTGAGCATTTCCTTTTCGCCAAGTTCACGGTTCAAAGTAACCATGGCAAGCTTCTGATATTCGTTCACGGTCATTTTATTTTTTCACGCCTTCCGCAATTTTTCTTATGGAAAAATTATAATAAAATTCTTCAAAAAAAGCAACAGCGGGCAATAAAACCCGCTGTTTTTGATGTAAAATATTTTGTTTTATAATACTGCAAAGTATATAATTTAGTGTACTGAATTTAACAAAATGGCTTATTTATGCGGTTTTTCAGCCCGGGTTGATGGAATCATACCACACAAAGAATGGCAGCCAGCGGTAATATACCCCGATATGCCTTGTGGTGCCCATTTCGCCGGAAGGATTCGGTCCGCCGCTGAAATAGACGAAATATGAATCGTGCGCCGGGGAATATTCGGCATATTCCGCCTTGTAAAATTCTCCGTAAAGCTGGTTTTCCATATATTTTTCCGCCGCTCTTATGGCGGCTTTTTCCGGAAGGAACCCGCAGAACCAAAGCAAAAGCAAAGCTGCGCAAAGCAGCCCAGCCGCAGCGGCGAAAAGCTTCTTTTTCATAAAAAATCCTCCCTTCTTCCGATAAGACAAGTTTAGCAGAAGGCATGGGGCTTGGCAACGGAAAAGGGCAAATCTTAATAAAAGATTAAGATTTGACTGGCCGCAAAAAACGGACCGGAATAAACTTCCGGCCCGTTTTTTCAAAGAGGAGTACTATGAAAAAATTAAAGTTTTACTGTAAATTTTGCGCCGCCTTCCGGGCGGTTTTCGGCAAAAACTTTTCCTCCTTCAAGGGTAAGAATATTCTTCACAAGAGCAAGTCCAAGCCCGTTGCCCTCTTCCTTATGGGAAGAATCGCTCTGATAAAATTTATCGAAGATATGCTCTTTGGAACCTTCGGTGATTCCGGGGCCGCTGTCCTCGACGGTGCAAATTATATCTTCACCTTCGGAATAAAGGCGTATCTTCAGAAGACCTTCTTCCGGGTTAAATTTGATGGCGTTTGCAATAAGATTGTTCCAGACGTGGAACATAAGGTTTTCGTTGCCCTCATATTCGATTTTATCAAGGTCGATATCGAGTTCGATATCCTTTTTATCCCATTCGGATTCAAGCCCCATGAGGGATTGCCTTATCTGTTCATCAAGGCGGTATTTTTTTATTTCCGGGCGGATTGCTTTGTTATCGACCTTTGAAAGAAGAAGAATGTTCCCCACAAGGGCAGAAAGCCTTCGGGTATTGAAAAGGATTTTTTCGGTATAAATCTTTTCTTCCTCACAGCAGTCCGGGTTGCACTGCAAAAGGGTTGCGTAACCTTCTATTGCATTGATTGGGGTTTTGAATTCGTGAGAAACGTTCGAAACAAAATCCGTCTGCAGAATTTCCGTTGCGCCAAGTTCCTTTGTCATTATATTGAAGTTTTCATACATATTCTTGATTTCGCGGAAGGGGCTTTTTGTTTCAAGGCGGATATCGAAATTCCCTTTCGAAACTTCGTGCATGGCGTTGCTGAGCTTTGTTATGGGTTCAAAGAAAAGTTTTCCGAGGAAAAAGCTCAGTGAATAGCCGATTATAATATTGAAAACCACAAACCAGATGAGAAGAAGAGTGGTTTCCCTTACGGAAAAAATCCAGCCGAGCAATGCCGCCAGCGCCGCGGAAACAAAAAAAGTTACCACCAGCTGAACCATTGCAAGAAGAGTGAAATAGACCCTTGTGCTTCTTTTTACCGCTGTTCTTGCTTTTTCTATTTCGTTTATCTTCATGCTTTCACTACCTTATAGCCGACCCCGCGGATTGTCACGATTCTGAAATCCTCGTTTTCGCGGAATCTTTCGCGCAGTCTTCCGATATGTACGTCAACGGTGTGGGTGTCGCTTTCGTTTTCATATCCCCAGATATCATCCATAAGCTGCTGACGGGTGAAAATTTTTCCCGGGAATGAAGCCATCTTATAAAGAAGCATGAATTCCTTCTGGGGGAGCACCATGCTTTCCTTCGGGGTTGTTACGGTAAGGGAATCGCATTCCATAAGGGTGGAACCAATGGTCTGGCGGCGTTCGTTTATCATCTGCGCCCTTCTTAAAAGTGCGCCGACCCGAAGAACCATTTCGTTCACGTTCACGGGTTTCACCATAAAATCGTCCGTTCCGGAAAGGAAGCCAAGGCGCATATCGTCAAAGGCATCCTTTGCGGTTATCATCATAACCGGGGTGTTTATTCCGGATTCCCGAAGGGAACTTACCAGTTCATAGCCATCCATAACCGGCATCATAATATCGGAAATAATGAGGTCGTAATAATCCGAATCCATGGCATCAAGGGCTTCTTTTCCGTCGGAAACGCCTTTTACCGTATATCCGTTTTTGGTAAGAACGTGCTGGAAAAGCTGGCGAAGTTCCTTATCGTCCTCCGCAATAAGAATTTTGAACATAAGGCAAAATCTTCCTTTCTGATTCATTCTTCACTTATGATAATACACTATCTTCAAAAAGGTGTAAACCGAAGTTCAACAATTGTTGAAAAAATCCGGCATTTTGCGGGCGGATGATATCTGCCCGCAAACTCGCCTCCCTGAATGGGGAGGTTAAACATCCGGGTTCTTGGCTCCCCTGAAAGGGGAGCTGGATTCGGTCGAAGACCGAAGACTGAGGGGTTTAACTATGTAAACCCTCCGGGTTCTTGGTAATCCCTCATCCGTCTTTCGCCTTCGGCGAAATCCACCTGTACTCTTGCCGTTAACGTCTTTATGCTACGGCACGCCTTGCATAAAGACGACGGCTGCGCCAAACCCTGCTCGCTTCATCGTCCACAGGACGCGCTTCGCAGGCTTTGCTCTTTGGGAAGGCTGCCCTCCGGGAATCCTTTTTACGGCGGGAGCAAGCCCCTGCCCTGCATTGCGGAACGGTCAGGACCGTTCTCTGCGGTAAAACGGCGGGGTTTTCGTGCAATAAAATATTTGCCAAAACGGGGTTTTTCCGTTATAATGAAAACAGACCTATTTTTCAGGAGGAATTTTAATGAACTATAAAGCTTTTCTTATTGAAGCAGGAAAAAGAATGCTTCATTCCGGTTTTACCGTCGGAACCTGGGGCAACATAAGCGTCCGTGACCCCGAAACCGGATATGTTTACCTTACCCCTTCCGGTATGCCTTACGATACCCTTACCGAGGATGACATAGTAGTTATGGATCTTGATGCAAACCGCATTGAAGGTGAACGCAGACCCACCATCGAATATCTTATGCACCTTGGAATTATGAAAAACCGCCCGGACGTGAACGCGGTTATTCATACCCACCCCATCTATTCCCAGATCTTCGCTCTTCTTCATGAAGAGATCCCGCCTGTAATCGACGAAGCGGCTCAGGCTCTTGGCGCAAACCCCGTCCGCATCACCGAATATGCTCTTCCCGGTTCCGTCGAAATGGCCGAAAACGTAATCAAAACCCTCGGAAATGACGCTTCCTGCCTTATCGGCAACCATGGCGCCGTTGCAGTCGGCAAAGATATGGAAACCGCTTTCAAGGTATGCACCATTCTTGAAATGTCCGCCCAGATTTATTATATGGCAAGATGCATCGGCACCCCGAAGCCCATTCCCCAGGATAAAGTTGAATATATGGTAAACGTAACCGTAAAAGAATACGGACAGAAAAAATAATTCGAAGCGATAACAAAAACAGCACCGGAAATCCGGTGCTGTTTTTTTTCGATTTAAAAAATTTTTTGCGGGTCAGGCTTTGCCCTCCGGGAAGGCTTTTATATATCGAGGACGTAGCCGAGAAGGAGATTTGTGGTATTGAGAAGACCGGAAATATGGGTTCTTTCCATGCCGTGGCTGCACCATACGGCCATTCCGAAGGTTGCGGCGCGAAGATTATTGCCCGCTCTCACTGCGGCATTGGCGTCGGTTCCGTAATGATAATAGATATCCACTTCATAATCACATTCGGCTTTTTCGGCATATCCGATAAGGCGGTTGGTGAGTTCGAAGTCATAAGGCGCTGCGGCATCCTTTGCGCAGATGGAAACGGCATATTCGTTTCCGTTATATCCCGGGCCGATAAGACCGATATCAATGGCAACATATTCGGAAACTTCCGGAGGAACATAGGTTCCGCCCATGCCGATTTCTTCGGAATAGGGGAAGGCAAGCATGGTTCTGTATTTGGGTTTAAGGTTGTTTTCGGTAAGATATTTGAGCATTGCGAAAACGCAGGCAATGGCGCCTTTATCATCAATAAAGCGTGATTTGATATATCCGTTTTCGGTAACCTGGCATCTGGGATCGACGGAAATGAAATCTCCGTGGCGGATTCCAAGGGCTTTTACTTCTTCGCGGGAAGATACTTTTTCGTCAAGAATCACTATCATGGTGTTTTCGTCACGGGGAAGGGTTCTTGCATCATCAAAAACATGGACAGAATGGCTTTGGCAGGTCATAAGTCCGGTGTATTCCTTTCCTTCGCGGGTATGAACGGTTACCGTTTCGCCTTCAAAGCTGCTGTAATTCACTCCGCCAAGCTGGCGAACACGGATCATTCCGTCTGCATCAATGGTGCGAACCACCATTCCAAGGGTATCCGGATGGGCACCCACAAGAACGGTTTTGGAATTATCCTCGCCTTCAAGGGTGATATAAGCGGTGCTTTTGTTATCATAAGTTACCTTGCAGCCGAATTTTGCGGCATATTCTTCGAGAAGGGGATTCATTTTTACGTAATAGCCAACGGGGCTTGGGGTATTCACGATATCTTTGAAACAATCGATAATGAATTTTTCGTCAACGCTGAATTTCATAATATACACCTCACTTAATTTATAGCCGTATGAGATTGCCTTTCCGGGAATGTTCATAAAAACCGTGGCGGCGGATATTATCTGTCCGCCATTTTCCGGACTGGGTCACAATCCCTCAGTCAGCTTCGCTGACAGCTCCCTTTACACAAGGGAGCCTTATTGATTTCAATTATAGCACTGTTTTTTCATCTTGCAAGAAGCAAAAAATGAAGCATTTCCTGCATGGTTTTTTCATCGTTACGGATAGCCTTCAAAACCCAAAAATAAACGAACTTTATGCATATTTTATGTTCCTTTTATTCTTGACAACGCTTTTAAATAATGTTAAATTTATTATATAAGTGAATACACATTCTTTGCAACTGACGGACTTAGTGGAGAACCACGGTGGAGCAAAGAATTGATTGGGGAACGGCTTCCCCATTTTTATTTTTTAGCCGACCGTCTGGGCACATTTACTCCCTTTTTCTTAAAGGAGCAAGTGTGTCCATTTTTTATTTTCAAAAGGAGAATTGCCATGAAAAAAGTTGGAATCATTATGGGAAGCGACAGCGATCTTCCCATCGTAACCAAAGCAACCGATACCCTTAAAGCGCTCGAAATTCCTTTCGAAGTCCATGTTTATTCCGCGCACAGAACACCGGTTGAAGCACGCGATTTTGCGGTTAATGCAAGAGAAAACGGCTTTGGCGCAATTATTGCCGCCGCGGGCATGGCTGCGCACCTTGCGGGTGCAATTGCCGCGAACACCACCCTTCCGGTAATCGGAATCCCCTGCAAATCTTCGAATCTTGACGGCATTGACGCCCTTCTTTCCACAGTACAGATGCCCACCGGAATTCCGGTAGCGACTGTTGCCATAAACGGAGGAGCCAATGCCGCTTTGCTTTGTGCCCAGATTCTTGCCGTTGAGGATAAGGAGCTTGCCGCAAAGCTTGACGCAAAACGCGCAGCTGACGCCGCAAAAGTTCTTGAAAAAGATGCTGCGATCAGCGCTTCTTTTTGATTTGTATTAAAATTTTTTCAAATAATTTATATTTTTAAGGAGTTAAAACTATGGAAAACAAACTTGTTTACACCGGCAAAACCAAAGACGTATTCGCACTTGAAAACGGAAACTATCTTCTCAAATTCAAAGATGACTGCACCGGCAAGGACGGCGTTTTTGATCCGGGCGAAAATACCGTTGGTCTTACCATCGAAGGCGTCGGCGACGTAAACCTTCGTATGTCCATCTATTTCTTCGAAAAAGTAAATGCCGCCGGCATCAAAACCCATTTTGTTTCCGCCGACCTTGAAAACACCACCATGGAAGTTCTTCCTGCAAAAGTTTTCGGTCACGGCCTCGAAGTTATCTGCCGCCACAAAGCAGTAGGCTCCTTCATCCGCCGCTATGGTGATTATATCGAAGACGGCGCTGACCTTCCCGCATACGTTGAAACCACATTCAAAAATGACGAAAAAGGCGATCCGCTTGTAACCAAAGATGCCCTTGTTGCTCTCGGCGTAATGAGCGACGAACAGTATGACGATATCAAATCCATGACCCAGCAGATCACCCAGATTGTTGCGGACGACCTTAAAGAAAAAGGCCTTGTTCTTTATGATATCAAATTCGAATTCGGTTATGACGCAGACGGCAAAGTAATGCTCATTGACGAAATTGCTTCCGGCAATATGCGCGTTTATAAAGACGGCAAATATATCGACCCCATGACCCTTTCCAAACTCTTCTTCGCATAATTTTTTCTTAAAACGAAATAAAACAAAGGAGATAATATGGGAGGATTTTTTGGCGTAGCCTCTAAAACCGACTGTATGGTGGACGTCTTCTTCGGAACGGACTATCATTCCCACCTTGGCACCCGCCGCGGAGGAATGGCAGCTTTTGACGAAGAAGTCGGACTCCAGCGTCAGATTCACAATATTGAAAACTCGCCTTTCAGAACCCGCTTCGAAAACATTTTCGACGAGATGAAAGGCAAATCCGCCATCGGATGCATAAGCTCCATGGAACCCCAGCCTTTGCTCATCCGTTCCGGGCTTGGCGCGTTCGCAATCTGCTTCATCGGAATCATCAACAATGCTGATGAACTTATCGAAAGATATCTTTCCAAAAGAAGCGGATTCTTCAACGCCATGACCGGCGGAAAAGTAAACTCCGTGGAACTTCTTGCGGGACTTATCAGCCTTAAGGAAGATTTTACCGAAGGCATTAAATTTGCCCAGGAAGTAATCGACGGCACCGCAAATATCCTTATCCTTAAAAATGACGGAAATATCATCACCGCAAGGGATAAAATGGGCCGCCTTCCGGTAATAATCGGAAAAGACGAAAACGGCCACTGCGTAACTTTTGAATCCTTCGCGGCAAAAAAACTTGAATATGAAATTATAAAGGAACTCGGCCCCGGCGAAATTGTTGAAATCACTCCGGAAGAAGTTGTTCAGCTTTCTCCCCCCGGGGAAGAAATGCGCATCTGTGCTTTCCTCTGGTCCTATTACGGATATTCCACTTCCGCTTATGAAGGAATCAATGTTGAAACCATGCGTTACCGCAACGGAAGCCTTCTTGCGCAGATGGATAAGGCAAACGGATTTGATACCCACATCGACTATGTCGGCGGCGTTCCGGATTCCGGAACTCCCCACGCCATCGGTTATGCGAACGAAAGCAAAATTCCCTTTGCCCGTCCGTTCATAAAATATACCCCCACCTGGGCAAGAAGTTTTATGAGCACAAAGCAGACCGAAAGAGCCAAAGTCGCGAAGATGAAACAGATGCCCGTTGATGAACTTATAAACGGAAAAGACCTTCTCTTCGTGGATGATTCCATAGTCCGCGGAACCCAGCTTCGGGAAACGGTTGACTTCCTTTACAGCAACGGCGCAAAATCCGTACATATGCGTTCCGCATGCCCGCCGATTATGTACGGCTGCAAATATCTCAACTTCTCCCGCGCCACAAGCGATATGGAACTTATCGCAAGACGCACCATTATGGAACTTGAAGGGGAAGAGGGCTTCAAATATATTGAAGAATACAGCGACGGAAACACCGAACGCGGAAAGAATCTCCGTGCTGCCATCTGCGAAAAACTTCATTTCGCATCCCTCGATTTCCAGAACGTCGATGGAATAATCAAATCCATCGGGCTTCCCGCCTGCAAACTTTGTACTTATTGTTGGAACGGAAAGGAATAATTTTTTATGAATACCAATTCAAGATCTGACAGCTATGCAGCAGCCGGTGTTGATATCACCGCGGGCTATAAAGCTGTTGAACTTATGAAACAGCATATCGCAAAAACCATGACCTCCGGGGTCTGCTCCGATGTGGGCGGCTTCGGCGGACTTTTCGAGCTTGATATCACCGGAATGGAAAGACCTGTTCTTGTTTCCGGCACCGACGGAGTCGGCACCAAGCTTAAACTTGCATTTCTTCTTGATAAACACGACACCGTCGGCATCGACTGCGTTGCAATGTGCGTGAACGATATCATCTGCGTAGGCGCAAAGCCCCTTTTCTTCCTTGATTATATTGCCTGCGGCAAAAATGTTCCGGAAAGAATCGCCGATATCGTAAAAGGCGTTGCGGAAGGCTGTGTTCAGTCCGGCTGCGCGCTCATCGGCGGCGAAACCGCAGAAATGCCCGGATTTTATCCCGCAGATGAATATGACCTTGCGGGTTATTCCACCGGCGTTGTTGATAAGAAAAACATCATCGACAACAAAACCATGAAAGCCGGCGACGTCGTAATTGCACTTCCTTCCAGCGGCGTTCATTCCAACGGTTTTTCTCTTGTAAGAAAAGTTTTTGACGTTGAAAACGCGGATATCACCGCACCGGAAGAAAAGCTCGGCGGAAAATCCATCGGCGAAACCCTTCTTACCCCCACCAGAATTTATGTAAAATCCGTCCTTGCCCTTCTTGAAAAAGTTAAGGTAAAAGGCATTTCCCATATCACCGGCGGCGGTTTTTATGAAAATATTCCGAGATCCATTCCCGATGGTCTTGGCGCAAAAATAAGCCGCAAAGATGTGCGCGTTCTTCCGATTTTCGAACTCCTTATGGAGCGCGGCGGAATTTCTGAGCACGATATGTTCAACACCTTTAATATGGGCGTCGGCATGAGCATTGTTGTTTCCGCAGAAGATGCTCAGACCGCGCTTGACGTGCTCAAAGAAAACGGCGAAGATGCCTATATCATCGGCACCATCGAAGAATCCGAGGAGAAAATCACTATATGCTGAAACTTATAATTGACGGCATTAAAGCCGGAATCATGATCGCCATAGGCGGAAGCGTCTTTCTTGCCTGTGAAAACAGATACATCGGCGCAATTCTTTTTTCCGTTGCGCTTCTCTGCATCTGCCTAAAAGGATACTCCCTTTTCACCGGAAAAGTGGGCTATCTTCCCGAAAAACACGACAAAGAAGCCTTCAGAATCCTTCTTTGCGGCCTTTTGGGCAATATTATTTCGACCATCTCCCTCGGCTTTGCCGTCAGTTTCGCAAATCCCGCTCTTGGTGAAGCGGCAAAAACCATCTGCGAAGCAAAGCTCGGCCAGGATCCACTCCAGACCCTTATCCGCGCTTTCTTCTGCGGCGTGCTCATGTATATGGCCGTGAGCACCTATCGCGAAAAAGGAACCCTTGCGGGAATCTTCTTCTGCGTGCCGGTCTTCATCCTCAGCGGATTTGAGCACTCCATCGCAAATATGTTCTATTTCGGAGCTTCCGGCATGATAAATATGGAATCTGTTATTTATCTTGCAATCGTTGTAATCGGAAACTCCCTCGGCGGAATGGCAATGCCCATTCTCAATATTCTTGGAAAAGGGGAACCGAAAAATGCTTGAAAACCCGGTAAAAATCGCCGTGCTCGTTTCCGGCGGCGGAACGAACCTTCAGGCGCTTATTGATGCTCAAAATTCCGGCATCATCAAAAGCGGAAAAATCGAACTTGTAATCGCCAACAACGCCAATGCCTTTGCCCTTGAAAGAGCGGCAAACGCCGGCATAAAAACCGCCGTCGTCCTTAAAAAGGAACTCGGCTCCGCCGAAGCTTTTGAACAGAAAATAAAAGATCTTCTTTCCGAAAACGGAATCGAAATCATTGTTCTTGCGGGCTTTATGGCGATTCTCAGCGAAAATTTCACAAAGGATTATCCCAAAAGAATAATCAACGTTCATCCGGCGCTTATTCCTTCCTTCTGCGGAAAAGGTTTTTACGGTCTTCATGTTCATGAAGCTGCCCTTGCTTACGGCGTAAAAGTTACCGGCGCCACCGTTCATTTCGTGAACGAAATTCCCGACGGCGGCGAAATCATTATGCAGAAAGCGGTCAATATCCGCGAAAACGATACCCCCGAAACCCTTCAGAAACGCGTTATGCGCCAGGCCGAATGGAAGATCCTTCCTCTTTCGGTCGAAAAAGTCTGTGCAAAATTAATTTCGGAATAAATTAAAAAAAGAGAGGTAAAAAAGAGTATGGACATTTACAAAATCAATGACATCGCCGAGCTTATCAAAGATAACGCCTATGTTGGCCGCGGAATCGTAATCGGCAAAACCGCCGATGCAAAAAAAGCCGCAGTTGCTTATTTCATCATGGGCAGAAGCGCAAACAGCCGCAACCGCATTTTTGTTGAACGGGACGACGCACTTTTCACCGAACCTTTCGATGCTTCCAAAGTCGAAGATCCGAGCCTTATCATTTATGCGGCTCTCCGCAAACTTGGCAATAAACTCATCGTCACAAACGGTGACCAGACCGACACCATTTATGACGGAATCAGATGCGGCGGAACTTTTTCCGGAAGCCTTGCAACCCGCGAATTTGAACCGGATGCTCCGAACCTTACCCCCAGAATCAGCGGCATGGCAACCTTCTGCTGCGGCGATTTTTCCTATCAGATGAACATACTCAAAAGCGCAGATGCGGAAGGCACCGCCTGCAACCGTTATACCTTCGATTACCCCGCACTTCCCGGTCTCGGACATTTCATTCACACCTATGTCTGCGACGGAAACCCCATCCCCACCTTCCAGGGTGAACCCGAAAGAGTTGCAATTCCGGACGATATCGATGTTTTCACCGAATCCCTTTGGAACGCTCTTAACGAAAACAACAAAATCTCCCTTTACGTACGCTATATCGACCTTGCCACCGGCGAAGAAGAAAACAGACTTATCAATAAAAATAAATGATATATAAGGAGCAAACGAAAGATGAAAGAATTTGAACTTAAATACGGATGCAACCCCAACCAGAAACCTTCCAGAATTTTTATGGATAACGGCGAGGATCTTCCTATAGAAATCCTTAACGGCCGCCCCGGTTTCATCAACTTCCTTGATGCTTTCAACAGCTGGCAGCTTGTTAAAGAGCTTAAAGAAGCTCTTGGTATGCCCGCAGTAACTTCCTTCAAACACGTAAGCCCCACTTCCGCAGCTGTTGGTATTCCGCTTTCTGATGAACTTAAAAAAGCCTGCTTTGTTGACGATATCGAAGGCCTTGACGAATCTCCTCTTGCATGCGCTTATGCAAGAGCACGCGGCACCGACAGAATGAGCTCTTTCGGCGACTGGGTTGCTCTTTCCGACGTTTGCGACGTTACCACCGCTCTTATGATTAAACGCGAAGTTTCTGACGGTGTAATTGCCCCCGGTTATGAACCCGAAGCTCTTGAGATTCTCAAATCCAAACGCAAAGGCGGCTATAACATCGTAAAAATCGACCCGGATTACGTTCCCGAAGTTACCGAACACAAACATGTTTTCGGCATCACCTTTGAACAGGGAAGAAACAACTTCAAAATCGATGCAGACCTTCTTAAAAACATTGTAACCGAAAACAAAGATATGCCCGAATCCGCAGTCCGCGACCTTATCGTTGCGCTCATCACCCTTAAATATACCCAGTCCAACTCCGTTTGCTATGCTGTTGACGGCCAAGCAATCGGCGTCGGCGCAGGTCAGCAGTCCAGAATTCACTGCACCCGTCTTGCGGGCACCAAAGCAGATACCTGGTTCCTCCGCCAGCACGAAAAAGTTCTTAACCTTCCCTTCAGACCCGAACTTGGAAGACCCGACCGCGATAACGTCATCGACGGTTACATCAACAAAAACGAAGAGGACGTCTGCGCAGAAGGCAACTGGCAGAAATATTTCACCGAACAGCCCGCTCCCCTTACCGATGAAGAAGCAAAAGCATTCCTTGCAACCCGCGAAGGCGTTGCTCTCGGTTCCGATGCATTCTTCCCCTTCAGCGACAACATTGAAAGAGCAAAACGCAGCGGCGTAAAATATATCGCAGAACCCGGCGGTTCCATTCGTGACGATGCGGTTATTGAATGCTGCAACAAATATGACATGGTAATGGCATTCACCGGAATGCGCCTTTTCCACCATTAATCAATAATTTCCGTTTACGGAGGCTTTTTTATGGAAGTTTTAGTAGTCGGCGGCGGCGGCCGCGAACACGCAATAATCAAAAAAATCAAAGAAAATAAAGAAGTCACAAAAATCTATGCTCTTCCCGGCAACGGCGGCATTGCCGCCGATGCCGAATGCGCACCCATCGGCGCAAAGGATATTGACGCCATAGTTGAATTTGCAGTTGAGCATAAAGTTGACTATGCAATAGTCGCTCCGGACGATCCGCTGGTTCTCGGCGCGGTCGATGCCCTTGAAGCAAAGGGAATTCCCTGCTTCGGACCCAGAGCAAACGCAGCCATCATCGAAGGCAGCAAGGTTTTTTCCAAAGACCTTATGAAAAAATACGGAATTCCCACCGCGGAATATGAAGTTTTCCACGATATGGAATCCGCCCTTGAATATCTTGAAACCGCACCAATCCCCACCGTTATCAAAGCGGACGGACTTGCCCTTGGCAAAGGCGTAATCATCGCCGAAACAAGGGAAGATGCAAAAGAAGCTGTTCGCTCCATGATGGAAGATAAAGTTTTCGGCAAAAGCGGCGATAACATCGTAATCGAAGAATTCCTTACCGGACCGGAAGTTTCCGTTCTTTCCTTCACCGACGGAAAAACCGTTGTTCCGATGATTTCTTCCATGGACCACAAACGTGCCCATGATAACGACACCGGACTTAACACCGGCGGCATGGGAACCGTTGCACCGAACCCTTATTACACCGAAGAAATTGCGAAGGAATGCATGGAAAAAATCTTCCTTCCCACCATGAACGCAATGAATGCCGAAGGACGCACTTTTAAAGGCTGCCTTTATTTCGGACTTATGCTCACCCCGAAAGGTCCCAAAGTTATTGAATATAACTGCCGCTTCGGCGACCCGGAAACCCAGGTTGTTCTTCCTTTGCTCGAAAGCGACCTTCTTACCGTAATGCAGGCCGTTACCGAAGAACGTCTTTCTGAAGTTGAGGTCAGATTCGCGGATAAAAACGCCTGCTGCGTAATCATGGCTTCCGAAGGATATCCGGAACATTACGAAAAAGGCTTCGAAATTACCATCCCCGAAGAAGTCGCGGATAACGTTTATGTTGCCGGCGGCGCCCTTAAGGATGGAAAACTCGTTACCTCCGGCGGAAGAGTACTCGGCGTAACCGCTGTTGAGGGAACCCTTCCAGAAGCAATAAAAGCATCCTATGGCCTTGTTGAAAAGATTCATTTTGACAACGCTTTTTACCGCCACGACATCGGCGCACGCGCCCTTGCTGCAAAGGAGGCTGAATAATTTGGTATATCGTGTTTTTGTTGAAAAGAAAAAGGAACTTGCAAACGAAGCAAAATCCCTTTTCAATGATGCAGTCACCCTTCTCGGAATCAAAAATCTTACCGACGTTCGCGTAATCAACCGTTATGACGCTGAAAACATCGGCGAAGAGCTTTTTGAATACGCTAAAAAATACGTTTTTTCCGAACCCCAGCTCGATATCGTTTCCGAAGAGATCGATCTTTCCGGCGCTGTAGCTTTTGCGGTAGAATATCTTCCCGGTCAGTTTGACCAGAGAGCGGATTCCGCCGCACAGTGCATCCAGATAATCTCCCAGGGCGAACGCCCCACCATCCGCACCGCAAAAGTTTATGCACTTTACGGCGAACTTTCCGAAAAGGACATTGCGGATATCAAAAAATATGTAATCAACCCGGTTGAAGCAAGAGAAGCAGGTTTTGAAAAGCCCGAAACCCTCGCCATCGAATATAACATTCCCACCGAAGTTGCGACCCTTGAGGGCTTTTGCGAACTTAAAAGGGATGAAGTCGAATCCTTTGTTGAAAAATACGGTCTTGCAATGGATGCGGACGACCTTGAATTCTGCCAGGAATATTTCCGCAGCGAAAAACGTGACCCCACAATCACCGAAATCCGCATGATCGATACCTATTGGTCCGACCATTGCCGCCACACCACTTTCAACACCATCATCGATTCCGTAAAATTCGAAGATGAACTTCTTCAGAAGGCTTATGAGGATTATATTGCCACCCGTGAAGAACTTGGCCGCAAAAAACCCGTTTGCCTTATGGATATCGGCACCCTTGCGGTGAAATATCTTAAAAAACACGGAAAACTCGATAAGCTTGATGAATCCGAAGAAATCAATGCCTGCACCGTCAAAATCGAAATTGAAGTTGACGGCGAAAAAGAACCCTGGCTTCTTCTTTTCAAGAACGAAACCCATAACCACCCCACCGAAATCGAACCTTTCGGCGGCGCGGCAACCTGCGTCGGCGGCGCAATCCGCGATCCTCTTTCCGGCCGTTCCTATGTTTACGGCGCAATGCGTCTTACCGGTGCGGCGGATCCGCTTAAACCCGTAAGCGAAACCATCAAAGGAAAACTCCCCCAGAGAAAGATAGTCACCACCGCCGCGGCGGGATATTCTTCCTATGGCAACCAGATCGGTCTTGCCACCGGCATTGTTGACGAAATTTATCACGATGGCTATGCGGCAAAACGCATGGAAATCGGCGCAGTAATCGCCGCTGCTCCCGCAGCAAACGTCCGCCGCGAAAGACCCGCTCCCGGAGATGTTGTAATCCTCCTCGGCGGCGCAACCGGAAGAGATGGCTGCGGCGGCGCAACCGGTTCTTCCAAATCCCACACCTCCAAATCTCTTGAAAGCTGCGGTGCTGAAGTTCAGAAGGGCAACGCCCCGGAAGAAAGAAAGCTCCAGCGCCTTTTCCGCAATGCTGAAGCCTGCCTCATGATAAAACGCTGCAACGACTTCGGCGCCGGCGGCGTTTCCGTCGCCATCGGCGAACTTGCTGATGGTCTTGAAATCGACCTCAACGCGGTTCCGAAAAAATATGAAGGTCTTGACGGCACCGAACTCGCCATTTCCGAATCTCAGGAAAGAATGGCAGTTGTAATCGAAGCCGAAAACCTTGAAAAATTCCTTGCCCTTGCGGAAAAAGAAAACCTTATGGCAACAAAAGTCGCCGTTGTTACCGAAAGCCCCAGACTTGTTATGAACTGGAACGGCAAAACCATTGTTGATGTAAGCCGCGCTTTCCTTGATTCCAACGGTGCGGAAAAACATATCAGTGTTGAAACCGCAAAACCTGCTTATGAACCGAAAAAGGTAACCGGTTCCTTCACCGAAAATTATAAGGCTCTTGCGGATGACCTTAACGTATGTTCCAAACGCGGACTTTCCGAAAGATTCGATTCCACCATCGGCGCCGGCACCGTTTTGATGCCTTTCGGCGGCAAAAACCAGATCACCCCCATCCAGGCAATGGTCCAGAAGATTTCCGTCGAGAAAAAACACACCGATGACTGTTCCTTCATGTCCTGGGGATATAACCCCTTCATCACCGAACAGAGCCCCTATCACGGCGCATATCTTGCGGTTGTGGAATCCGTTTCCAAGCTCATCGCAACCGGCGCTTCCTTCGAAGATGTTTATCTCACCTTCCAGGAATATTTTGAAAAACTCGGCAAGAACGAAAAACGCTGGGGAAAACCCCTTTCCGCACTTCTCGGCGCATTCGAAGCCCAGAAAAATCTCGGCGTTGGCGCCATCGGCGGCAAAGACTCCATGAGCGGTACCTTCGAGGATATCCACGTTCCTCCGACTCTTGTTTCCTTCGCCGTAACCACCAGCAAAGCAACCGAAGTTGTTTCTCCGGAATTCAAAAAAGCCGGAAACAAAGTTGTTGTTCTCAAACCCGAATATGACGAAAACGGCCTTCCCGAAACCGAAAGCCTTCTTGCAATTTACGGCAAGGTAACCGAGCTTTTCCGCAGCGGAAAAGCTGTTTCCGGCTATACTCCCGGAATCGGCGGCATTGCGGAAGCCGTTATGAAAATGTGCTTCGGAAACTCCCTCGGCTTCAAATATGCCGATGAAATTACCACCGAAGAAATCTTCGGATATTCCTATGGTTCCTTCGTTCTCGAAGTTACCGAAGACGTCGGCGAAAAAGTCCTTGGTGAAGTTACCGAAGAAAAAGCAATCGTTTTCGGCGAAGAAAAACTCTGCCTTTGCGAAATGCTTGATATTTACGAAGGCAAGCTCGAAAGCGTTTTCAGCTGCAACATTCCGAACAGCAATTCCCCCATGGAAAATTTCAATTACAGCGTAAGCGAATGGAAAGCCCCGGCAATCAAAGTCGCAAAACCCAAGGTTCTTATTCCTGCATTCCCGGGAACCAACTGTGAATTCGACAGCGCAAAAGCAGTTGCCGATGCAGGCGCAGAACCCGAAATCATGGTAATCAATAACCTTTCCGCGGAGGGAATCCACAGAAGCATTGAAACCTTTGCCGAAAAAATCAAAGAATCCCAGATGATTTTCATCCCCGGCGGATTTTCCGGCGGCGACGAACCTGACGGCAGCGCAAAATTCATCACCGCGTTCTTCCGCAACGGACTTATCAAAGAAGGCGTAACCGACCTTCTTGAAAACCGCGACGGACTTATGTGCGGAATCTGCAACGGCTTCCAGGCTCTTATAAAACTCGGTCTTGTTCCTTACGGAAAAATCATCGATACCGATGAAAACTGCCCGACCCTTACCTTCAATACCATCGACCGTCACCAATCAAGAATCGTTCGCACAAGAATCGCTTCCAACAAATCTCCCTGGCTTTCCCTCACCAACGTGGGCGAAGTTTATAACGTGCCCATTTCCCACGGCGAAGGAAGATTCCTTGCCAGCGAAGAACTTATCCGCAAACTTGCCGAAAACGGCCAGATTGCAACCCAGTATGTTGACCTTGAAGGCAACGCCACCGGCGACGTTCGCTTTAACCCCAACGATTCCCTTTATGCCATCGAAGGAATCACTTCCCCGGACGGCAGAGTCTTCGGAAAAATGGGCCATGCGGAAAGAATCGGTTCCAACCTTTATGCAAACGTTCCCGGCGAATATGATATCCGTATGTTCGAAGCGGCTGTCAAATATTTTAAATAAAAAATTTAATTCAGGAGGATGCCACCAATGGAATTCAAAACCGATATTGAGATCGCCCAGGCTTGCGAGATGAAGCCTATCACCGAAATCGCAAAACTTGCCCATGTTGACGAAAAATATCTTGAACAGTACGGCAAATATAAGGCAAAAATCGATCCCAAGCTCCTTGCGGAAACCGACCGTGAAAACGGAAAACTCATCCTTGTAACCGCAATTTCCCCCACCCCCGCAGGCGAAGGCAAAACCACCACCACTGTCGGCCTTGCAGACGGTCTTAAAAGAATCGGCAAAGACGTTACCGTTGCTCTCCGCGAACCTTCTCTCGGACCGGTTTTCGGCGTAAAAGGCGGCGCAGCCGGCGGCGGTTATGCACAGGTTGTTCCCATGGAAGATATCAACCTTCATTTCACCGGTGACTTCCATGCCATCGGCGCAGCAAACAACCTTCTTGCGGCAATGCTTGATAACCACATCCAGCAGGGCAACTCCCTTGGAATCGACGTTCGCAAAATTACCTGGAAACGCTGCGTTGATATGAACGACCGCCAGCTCCGCTTTGTTGTTGACGGTATGGGCGGCAAAGCAAACGGCGTTCCCCGTGAAGACGGATTCGATATCACCGTTGCAAGCGAAATCATGGCTGTTCTCTGCCTTTCCAATTCCATCACCGACCTTAAAGAACGCCTTTCCAGAATCATCGTCGGCTATACTTATGACGATAAACCCGTAACCTGCGGCCAGCTCAACGCCGCCGGCGCAATGACCGCTCTTCTTAAAGACGCCATCAAACCGAACCTTGTTCAGACCCTTGAAGGAACCCCTGCATTTGTTCACGGCGGACCTTTTGCAAACATTGCTCACGGCTGTAACTCCGTAATGGCAACCAAACTTGCTCTTAAAATGGGCGATTACACCGTTACCGAAGCAGGCTTCGGCGCAGACCTCGGCGCAGAAAAATTCCTCGATATCAAATGCCGCATGGCCGGACTTACCCCCGACGCAGTTGTTATCGTAGCAACCATCCGCGCCCTTAAAATGCACGGCGGCCGCGACAAAAAAGAACTTGGCTTCGAAGATCTTGCCGCTCTCGAAAAAGGTATTCCGAACCTTCTCCGCCACGTTTCCAACATCAAAAACGTATATAAACTTCCCTGCGTAGTCGCAGTAAACCGCTTCCCCACCGATACCGATAACGAAGTAAACTTCATTATCGAAAAATGCAAAGAACTCGGCGTAAACGTAGTTCTTTCCACCGTTTGGGCAGAAGGCGGCAAAGGCGGCGAAGCTCTTGCAAGAGAAGTTGTTCGTCTTTGCGAAGAGGAAAAAGGCGATTTCACCTTCTCCTATGGTCTTGATTGCTCCATCGAAGAAAAAATCGAATCCGTTGTAAAAAAAGTTTACGGCGGCGAAGGCATCACCATTATGCCCAACGCAAAAAAACAGATTGAACAGCTTACCAAACTTGGTTACGATAACGTTCCTGTTTGCATTGCAAAAACCCAGTACAGCTTCTCCGATGATCCCACCAAGCTTGGTGCACCGGAAGGCTTTAAAGTCACCATCAAAAACGTCAAAATTTCCGCAGGCGCAGGTTTCATCGTCGTTCTCACCGGCGATATCCTCACCATGCCCGGTCTTCCCAAAGTTCCCGCGGCAGAAAGAATCGACGTTGACGAAAACGGAAAGATCACCGGTCTTTTCTGATTGGAGCGCTTAAAAAATGAAACTTATTATTGCTTCCAACAATGCCCACAAGCTCGTAGAGATGAAAGCCATTCTTGGGGAATACTTCGACGAAATACTTTCCCTTCGGGAAGCGGGCATTGAACACGAAACCATCGAGGATGGTTCCACCTTCCTTGAAAACGCGGAGAAAAAAGCAAGAGAAATTGCCGAAATTTCCGGCTGCTGCGCCATTGCGGATGACAGCGGAATCTGCGCAGATGCCCTTGACGGCGCACCTGGAATTTATTCCGCAAGATTTTGCGGACACCACGGCGACGACGAAGCAAACAATCAGCTCCTGCTCGAAAAACTCCGGGATAAGGAAAACAAAAAAGCCCATTATACCTGCGCAATCGTTTTGGTATATCCGGACGGAAAAACCATTTCCGCCGAGGGATATCTTAACGGCGAAATCACCGAAAACCGCGCCGGAACCAACGGCTTTGGCTATGACCCTTATTTCTATCTTCCGGAATACGGCTGCACCACCGCCGAACTTGACCCGGAAATCAAAAACAAAATCAGCCACCGCGGAAACGCCATCCGCGCCCTTGTTGAAAAGCTGAAAAATCAGTGATAAAAAAAGAAAACCGCCCAAAGGCGGTTTTCTTTTTTGCAAATTGTTGTTTAGCTTACTTGCCTCCCCTGAAAGGGGAGGTGGATTTTCGGTCGCAGACCGAAAAGACGGAAGGGTTTTAAACACTTGATAAATTATGATAAGCGCTCCGCGTTACCTGTTAATCCCTCATCCGTCATTTGCTTCGCAAATGCCACCTTCCCCTCTGGGAAGGCTTATAAACAATAATTTATCATTTGTATTATGGGGCATATTCTGTTATAATCAAGCCATAATCCTATCAAAAGGGGGGATTCGCCTTTGGCAAAGGAACTTCTTTTAATATTTGAAATAATCGGCACCGTTGCCTTTGCGCTTTCCGGCGCAATGGCAGGGCTTTCAAAGAAAATGGATATTTTCGGCGTCGTGACCCTCGGAATCATAACCTCCGTCGGCGGCGGAGTGATCCGCGACCTTGTGCTTGGGAACACCCCGCCCGCAACATTTCAAAATCCGGTCTATGCTCTTGTTGCAGCCTCGGTTTCCGCGGTTCTTTTCTTCCCGGCGGTGCGGCGCATACTTTTTAAAAAACAGGGAATTTATGATAAAATCATGCTTTTCATGGATTCCCTCGGCCTTGGAATTTTCACCGCCGTCGGAATTGAAACCGCCCTTCTCATGGGTTATGAAAACCCCTTTCTGCTCATTTTTGTGGGAATGATCACCGGCACCGGCGGCGGAATTATCCGCGATGTTCTTGCCGGAAGCACCCCTTATATTTTTAAAAAGCATTTTTATGCCACAGCTTCCCTCATCGGCGCGGTTTTTTCCGTAATTCTGTGGAAAAATTCCGGTTCCCTCGGTGCAATATATCTTGGGGCAGCGGTCGTTTTTATCCTGCGAATTTTTGCGGCAAAATTCCGCTGGAGCCTTCCGAAAGCGGATTTTGAATGATCATTCCATATCCCGAAGATATGCCGTTTTGCTGCTTTTTTCGAAATTTTCCGTCCCGATATCGTCCGGCATCCATGTGGGAGAAAGCCGCCTGCCTTCCTTTGCAGCTTCGCTTCTGAATTCCTTTTGGGTCGGCGCGGTTTTTTTAAGGTAATATTCGATATATTTTTCTTTTTTCATAAAAAACACCTCCGGTTCTATTTTTCCGCAAAACGGTGTTCATATCCAAAAAAACACCCCGTGCTCAAAATGAGCACGGGGTCTTTCATTCCTCATTCGGAGAAAAAGTCGAATTATTTCCGGAAAATTCCGCCTGATATCCAAATCCCCATCTGGGGTCGATGATGGCTTCGCCGTTTCTTTCGGAAATATTATCCTCTTTCGGCGGAGCGGACATTTCAACATAGGGACGCAAAGTTTCCCAATCGTTCACCTTTTTTCCGTTATGGGGAACAGGCATTTTATGACCTTTGGAACTATTCATAAAAATCACCTCGGCATTATTTTGCCGGTTTCAGCACTTTTTATTCAGTTGATAACGTCATATTTATGCCTTATTCTGGGCAAAGCCCTGGGGATTTCTTCCGCTTTTTCAAAAATATATTTTTCTCCGAAGGCTTCCACAATGCTTTTAGCAATTTCGTCGGCGATTTCCTCCCGGTTTTCGGAATATACCGCAAAATCCTTTTCATTGGTAAGAAAACAGATTTCCAGAAGGTCGGCGGAAATTCCGCTTTCCCAACAGGTTCTTATGAACCCGAAATAATCTTTTTCCGCCGAAACCGTATCAAATTTTTCGGTTTTCAGGTTCAGCTTTTTATCAAAAGTCTTGTTCCTGTCAAAAAAGCTGTTGCTTCTTGCAAAGGGCACTCTGACCCGGAAAAATCCACCGAGTTTTTCAAAAAGCGCCGCTTCGATTTTTGCGGCGGTTTCTCCGTGTGGAACAAAAACCTCGGTTCCGTTTGCACTTTCCGAACCAAACCCGTTGAAATGGATTGAAAGCGCGAAATCCACCTTTTCCGCAGCCATCTTTTTTGCCCTTTCGCTTACTGTTCCCGGGTTTTTATCCTCTCTTCTTGACATGACCACCGAAAATCCGTTTGCAAGAAGCTTTTTTTCGACGAGAAGCGCAAGTTCAAGGGTAAAATCCTTTTCAAAAAGCCCGTCGGCAGTTGTTTTTACCGAATATGTTCCGGAAGAAGCCCCTCCATGGCCCGCATCAATTCCGATTTTTGCTTTCATTCTTCAAAAACCTCTTCTCCCAAATCATCTTTTCTCGGCTTTTCATAAGTCATGGCCAATCTGCTGTCGGCAACGCCGGAAGTGGTCGGATCCACAAGAACGCCAAGGGTGGTGAGCATGCTGATGAGCATGAATATCATGTTGAGCACCGTATCTTCCGCCACAGCGGGAACTGTTCCGAATGCGCCGAGCACGGTATAAACAAAACCTGTCACCGCCGGAATAATTGTGCTCCAAAAAATCGGGTTTCTGAATCTTACTTTCCAGTTGATATTTTTAAAAATGTTCATATAATTCCTCCTTAAAGTCCAATTTGCGCCAGCATCCAGGCAACTATTGCCGCGGTTATAAGTCCAAGTACCCTTTCCGCAATAAAATCCCATCTTTTTGCCGGCTTTTCTTTTATCTGTTTAACGTCAGTTTTCATTTCAGCAAGGTCATCGCGCATATTTTTCTGCTCCGAAGCCATCATGCTCACCGCCTGGGTAAGGCTGCGAAGTTCCTTCTGTTCCTCTTCAAGATTATCTATGCGCCTTTTGTTTGATTTCGCAAGGTCATAAATAAGCTGGTGCTCCCTTGCGATATCCTCATTATCCATCGGCATTCCTCCTTTTGTAATATGATTCTTTTTTATTTTCGGTTGACTTTTTCTGTTTTTTGTGATAAATTCAAAGCCAAAGTCTGATATTTCTCCGGCAATTTTTCGAAACGGATTTGTCGGAATAAAATAGCACATTTCGTGCTATTACATTTCAAATAAAAAGGCGCAGGCGGGTGCGCCTTTACTTACCAATCGACATCTTCAAGTTGCTCTGCAAGCTCGTTCAAAGACTTTCCATCTACAAATTGCAAATTCATCGCATCATCAATGTTATAAACCCTTTGATCCACACCGCCATAATAACAGTCGAAAGTATATCCTGTTTTCCTATTACAACAAGGTTCTATGTTTCCCCATTCACCTTTATATTGAAAATATATTGGCGTAAA
>JAFXGY010000019.1 GCA_017536625.1 Oscillospiraceae bacterium
CCTATTAAGCCTCCCTTGTGTAAAGGGAGGTGGCACGGCAAAGCCGTGACGGAGGGATTGTCTATACATCATGATTTGATAGGATTACAATCCCCCAGTCATCTTCGATGACAGCCCCCTTTGCACAAGGGGGCCTTATGATATAAACAATAATTCCACCACTCTCAGTAGCTGAAAAATTTATAAAGATAGGGGAAAGAACCAAAAAACTGGCCAAGGTTGGTGTTGACGGAAGAACCCGGGTCGTTGATTCTGAATTTTGAGGGGGAAAGTTCATTTCCGCCGGAATATCCGGTTACCACAACCCAATGCTGGGAACCTCCTGCGGTTTTTCCGCCAAGGAGAACCGGTTTTCCTTCCCGAAGAATGTTATAAATACTTTCAAGATAGTTTTCGCTCCAGAAATTCACTTCATAATCACCCGGCCAGTAAACATTGCCGGAACGGTCATAGCTGAGCTTTTTTGACATGACATCGGGATAGATATTTTCGCCCTTGCGATAGGATTCCATCATTGCAATGCCGGTGGTGACGCAGCCGATTCTTCCGATGGTTTTTCCGGAAGAACCGATTTTAACGCCTGCCCAGCGGCTGTCGGTCTGCTTAAAATCCGGAATATCAAGGGATATGGGGCTGTATCCGCGGTTTACTTTGTTTGCGGAAAGATAATCTGCACTTACACAGCCGGTTTTGTTTCCGTCATAAAGAATCCGCGCCCAATAACCGTTCGAGGAAAGAAGAACAACGTTTTCCCCTTTGGAAACGGAACCGATTATGGGATAACTTTTTCCGGCGCCGCTTCGGACATTAAGATTGCCGGAAGAGGTTGCTACCTTCGCGGTGTTTTCAGAAACAATATCAATATAATCTTCGTGGCAGAAGCCGAATTTCCCGTCGGAATATTCGACCTTCCACCATTCGCCGTTTTTTGAAATAAGCGCAACATAGCTGTTTTTGCCGATGGAAGTGATGATATATGAATCGGCGGAAGCGGCGCTTCGAACGTTGAGCCTTCCGCTTTCGGTGGAAACAATCCCTGCCATAGAATCGGCATTTATGGCATAAACCGGCGGCTTTGCCACAGAAATTCCCGCGGCAAGAACTGCGGAAAGGGTAAGAGAAATTATTTTTTTCATTATTTCACCTCGTTTTTTGTGGGATAGATGGAATTATACCATTCATCACAAAGGATAGGAATAATCCAAATGCTGGGAAGGAATGGGGAAATTAAAATGAATTTTTGCATAAAAACGTTCAAATTTATGAACAACTTGCAAATTTAATATGAAAACAAGGGCTTTCTCCCCGAAAAATATTGATTTTTGCAGGAACTGCTGTTAAAATGAATTTCAGAATTCATTTTATTTTTGACAGGGGATGTTTTTTTTGAACAAAGACTTTTTACATAAAATATCCGAAAACATGCACGGTTTTTCAAAAGGACAGAAACGCATTGGAAATTTCATCCTTTCCCATTATGACAAAGCCGCTTTCATGACCGCCGCAAAGCTCGGCGAAGCAGTGGGCGTTTCGGAATCCACGGTTGTTCGTTTTGCTTCGGAACTCGGATATGACGGATATCCCGAACTTCAGCACGCGCTCCAGGAGATGATCCGCAACCGCCTTACGACGGTCCAGAGAATCGAAATCGCCAGCGACCGCATGAGCAATTCGGACGTTCTTACAAAAGTTCTCAATATGGATATCGAAAAAATCCGCCGCACCCTCGAAGATACTTCAAGCGAGGAATTCAACAAGGTTGCGGATACCATAGTGAACGCAAAGCATATCTATATTCTCGGCGTAAGAAGTTCCGCTTCCCTTGCAAGCTTCCTCAGCTTTTATTTTTACAAAATTTTTGATAACGTGCGCAATGTCGCAACTTCCAGCACAAGCGAAGTTTTCGAACAGATCATGAATATCGGCGAAGGGGACGTCTTCATCGCAATAACCTTCCCGAGATACAGCAAGCGAACCATCAAGGCGGCAAAATATGCACACGATAAAGGTGCAACGGTAATCGCCCTTACCGACAGCCACAGCGCACCGATAATCGAATACAGCGACAGAATCCTTCTTGCGAGAAGCGATATGGCTTCTTTTGCGGATTCCCTCGTTGCGCCCCTTTCCATAATCAATGCGCTTATTGTTGCCATAGGAATCCGCAGAAGGAACGAAATTTCCGCAACTTTCAGTCAGCTGGAACGCATCTGGTCCGAATACGAAGTTTATGAAAAGAGCGATGACCATGAAAATTTATGATGTGATAATCGTCGGCGGCGGCGCAGCGGGCTGTGTTGCGGCGGGATATGCGGCGCAGAACGGCAAAAAAGTACTTATTCTTGAACGGAACCGCCGCCCCGCAAGAAAGATTCTTGTTACCGGCAAGGGAAGATGCAACGTTACCAATAACTGCGAACCGGAAGAATTTTTCCGCCATGTTCGAAGCAACCCGCGCTTTCTTTACAGCGCTCTCAGCCGTTTTTCACCGAAGCATACCATGGAACTTTTCGAAAATCTCGGGGTTCCGCTTAAAACAGAAAGGGGAAGAAGGGTCTTCCCGGTTTCGGACAGAGCTTTGGATATCGCCGATGCCCTTCAGCTTTTTATAAGGAACAAAAACATTGAAATTGAGCAGGGAAGGGCAAAAAGACTTGTTTTTGAAGATGGCGTGCTCATGGGTGTGCTCACGGAAGAAGGAAAACTTTTGCGTGCTCAAAAGGTGCTCGTTTCCACCGGCGGGCTTAGCTATTCCGCAACCGGTTCCAGCGGAGACGGTTATGAACTTGCAAAACAGGCAGGGCATACCATAATTCCGACAAGGGCATCTCTCGTCGGAATCCACACCGCGGAAAACCTTTCGGAAGCTGCGGGGCTTTCCCTAAAAAACGTGACTTTGCGGCTTTATGATGCCAAAAAGAAGAAACCGATATATGAAGAACTGGGCGAAATGCTTATTACCCACGATGGAATCTCCGGTCCGCTGGTGCTCAGCGCAAGTTCCTTTATGAGCACCGTGCTCGAAAATTACCGCCTTGAACTTGACCTGAAACCCGGGCTTTCCGCAGAGGAACTTGACGCAAGAATACTCCGGGATTTCAGCGAAAAAAAGAACCGCGATTTTATAAATTCCCTCGATGAGCTTCTTCCGAGAAGCTTTATTCCCTATGTGGTGGAAAAAAGCGGCATTGCGCCGGAAACGAAGGTAAACCAGATTACAAAGGCACAGCGCCTTGACCTTGTTGCGGCAATAAAAGCCTTTGGCATAAAACCGGTAGCCCTCGGTGATATCGAAGGTGCGGTAATAACCGCCGGCGGTGTTTCTGTTAAGGAAATTGACCCGAAGACCATGGAATCAAAGCTTGTTCCGGGGCTTTATTTTGCCGGGGAAGTTATCGACCTTGATGCGGAAACCGGAGGATATAACCTCCAGATTGCCTTTGCCACCGGCTATGCCGCAGGAACTGCTATCTGAAAAAAGGAGAAATTTCATTATGAAAATTGCAATAGACGGTCCTGCCGGTGCAGGAAAAAGCGCAACCGCAAAGGCCATTGCGAAGGAAATGAACTTTATCTATGTCGATACCGGAGCGCTTTATCGCGGAATCGGCCTTTATGCCATAAGAAAAGGGAAGAACCCCGCTTCCATCGAGGAAGTCGTGCCCCTTCTTGCGGAAATAAAAATTGAAATGCGCCACGAAGAAGGCGAACAGCATATTTTCCTCAACGGCGAAGATGTTTCCGATAAGATAAGAACGGAATCCGTTTCCGCCGCGGCATCCGCGGTTTCCGCAATTCCCGCTGTGCGTGATTTCCTTTTCGATATGCAAAGGGATATTGCCGAAAAAAACGACGTCGTTATGGATGGCAGGGATATCGGTACCGTTGTTCTTCCGGATGCCCAGCTTAAAATTTTTCTTACCGCAAAACCGGAAGTCCGTGCGGAAAGAAGAATGAAGCAGCTTGCGGAAAAAGGGATTGAAACACCTTTCGATGATGTTCTTGTGGACGTTATCCAAAGGGATTACAACGATACGAACAGGGATTTCAGACCTCTTCGCCTTGCGGATGACGGAATCCTTTTTGATAATTCGGAACTGAATTTTGAGGAAACGGTTGAAAAGATAATTTCCCTTGCAAAGGAGCGCATGGCTTGAAAAGAGAGATAATCGTTGCGAAATCTGCGGGTTTCTGCTTTGGAGTAAAACGCGCGGTGGGCATTGCGGAAGAATATGCCGAAAAAGGAATTCCGGCGGTCACCCTTGGGGAAATAATCCATAACCCCACCGTGGTCGATGGGCTGAAGGAAAGAGGAATTTATCCGGTGGAGGAAATTTCCGAAGTTCCGGAAGGCTGTACCCTCATTCTCCGTTCCCACGGAGTTCCCCTTTCGGTGGTGGAAGAACTGGAGCAAAAGTGTATTCCCTACGCGGACGCTACCTGCCCCTTCGTCGCAAGGATCCACCGCATTGTGGCGGAAAGAACAGCAGCCGGAGATACCGTTATTATCACGGGAAATCCCGACCACGCAGAGGTAAAAGGCATCATCGGACACGCAAAAGGTGATGTCCGCGTGGTGCGAAATTTTAAAGAATTGGAAAAACTTTCCATAAATGAAAAAAATCTTTGTGCAAAATGTATCACAATCGTCTCGCAAACAACATTTTTGCGGGCGGAATGGGAAAAATGCGAAAAATTTGCAAAAAAGGTATATACAAATTTATTAATTTTTGATACAATATGTAATGATGCCTGTACTAAACAAAGCGAGGCGGACGCTCTTTCGCGCCGATGCGACGGAATGGTTGTAGTCGGAGGAAAGAAAAGTTCGAACACCGCAAGGTTATGGGAGACCTGTGCGGCCAACTGTCCGACTGTTTTGATTGAGTATCCATCAGAACTAAAGCCGAATGATTGGAAAAATTGCGAAGTCATAGGCGTCACTGCCGGTGCATCAACCCCATACGGCATAATTAAGGAGGTACTACAAACCATGAGTGAAAACAGAGTAGAAAACAGCTTTGAGGAAATGCTGGAACAGTCTTTCAGAGAGGAAGAATCCAAATACGTCAGAAACGGCGATAAGGTTCAGGCAACCGTTATGGTAGTCAAAGATACCGAAATCGTTGTCAGCGTTGGCAGCAAACACACCGGATTCGTTTCTTCCGAAGAACTTTCCGAAGATCCCAGCGTAAAACCCGCAGACCTTGTTAAAGTCGGCGATGAAATCACCCTCAAAGTTCTGCACGTAAATGATGCCGACGGCACCATGACCCTTTCCAAAAAGAAAGTCGATGCAGAGAAAAATTTCCAGGCTATCGAAGAAGCAGCCGGAACTGACAAAATTTTGGAAGGAACTGTTGTCGAAGTCGTCAGAGGCGGCGTTATCGTTGTAACCGACGGTGTACGCGTTTTCGTACCTGCATCCCAGGCAACCGCCTCCAGAAACGAAGCCCTCGAAGGCCTTCTCAAACAGAATGTCAAATTCCGCGTTCTCGAAGTAAATGCACAGCGCAAACGCGCAATCGGTTCCATCAGAAGCGTTCTTGCTGAAGAAAGAAAAGCAAGACAGGCTGCTTTCTGGGAGAACGTTGAAGTCGGTCAGGTATTCAAAGGAAGAGTAAAATCTCTCACTTCCTACGGCGCATTCGTCGATCTCGGCGGTGTTGACGGTATGGTTCATGTTTCCGAACTTTCCTGGCTCCGCGTTGCAAAACCCGCTGATGTTGTAAGCGTTGGCGACGTTCTCGAAGTATTCGTAAAAGACGTTGACAAAGAAGCAAAGAAAATCAGCCTCGGTTACAAAAAAGAAGAAGACAACCCCTGGGAAATCCTCAAGAGAGATTATCCTGTTGATACCGTTGCAAAAGCAAAAATCGTAAGCCTTACCGCTTTCGGCGCATTTGCAAACCTTATTCCCGGAATCGACGGCCTTATCCACATCTCCCAGATTTCTCACGAACGCGTTGCAAAACCCGAAGATGTTCTTTCTGTCGGTCAGGAAGTTGATGTCAAAATCACCGATATCGATTTCGATAAACACCGCGTTTCCTTCTCCATGAAAGCTCTCATCGAAGCTCCTGCAAAAGAAGAAGCTGAAGAAGAAGCTCCCGTTGAAGAATAATCATTGAATGATTACATAAAAGCCGCTGCCAATGGGCAGCGGCTTTTTTTGTGCGGAGATAAATTATGAACCTCCATTTTTAAAGGAATGCAGGCAAGTTTTGCAAACAATAATTCATACCTTTCAAAATAAAATTGAATTGCAATAAAAAAATCATTGATTATATCGCTTTAATGTGTTAAAATATTAAACGTACTTTTGAAAAAAGGAGGGTTTTCGTGAATAAGGAAGAAAGAGAGGCTGTTTTCGGGAATTTCAATATCCTTGAAACCGAAGTGGCCATAAAATTCATAAAGGACAGTTTTGAACGCGAACTGGCGGATGCCCTCAACCTCACCCGTGTTTCGGCACCGCTTTTTGTTTTTCCCGAAACAGGACTTAACGATAACCTCAACGGAATTGAACGTCCGGTGGAATTCGATATTCTTGATATCGGAAAAAGAAATGTCCAGGTGGTGCAGTCCCTGGCAAAATGGAAGCGCCTTGCCCTTAAAAAATATGGTTTCACCATCGGAACCGGACTTTATACGGATATGAACGCCATCCGCAGGGATGAAACCCTTGATGCCATACATTCCATTTATGTTGACCAGTGGGACTGGGAAAAAGTGATAAACCCGGAAGAGCGCAATCTCCATACCCTTAAAAATGCGGTAAAGGATATTTACGAGGCGCTTAAAGAAACCCAGTTCAAGCTTTGCGGAAGATTCGGCGGAATGAAGCCTTTTCTTCCGGAAGAGATAACCTTTGTTTCCACCCAGGAACTGGAAGATGTGTACCCGAATTATTCCCCGAAGGAGAGGGAAGACGCGGTTACGAAAAAATACGGCGCGGTTTTTCTTATGCAGATCGGCGTTCCGCTTAAAAGCGGAAAACCCCATGACGGAAGAGCGCCTGACTATGATGACTGGATGCTCAACGGAGATATCCTTGTCTGGAACCCGGTGCTCGAGCACGCATTCGAAATTTCTTCTATGGGAATAAGGGTGGATGCAAAGGCGCTGGATGCCCAGCTCCATGCTTCCGGCTGTGAAGAAAGGGCAAAGCTTCCTTTCCATAAGGCGCTTCTAAGCGGTGAACTTCCCCAGACCATGGGCGGCGGTCTCGGCCAATCAAGAATTTGCATGCTCCTTCTCGGAAAGCGTCATATCGGCGAAGTTCAGTCCTCCGTCTGGCCGGAGGAAATGATAGATTCCTGCGAGGCAGAGGGAATCCATATTCTTTAAAAAAACACTCCTTACATAACTTTCGATTTATAAAGAAAACCGGCAAAGCAAAAAAACTTTGCCGGTTTTTCTTTTATGTGGAAAAATAAACGAAAAATTTGTTATATATTTATAAATATTATATTAAATATATTTATTGGATATTGAAAAAGAATATATTTTTGTGTATAATAACTCTGAATAATGGAGAATTATGTTCATTGGAGGCGGATTTGTGAAAGAAATATACCTTGATAACAGCGCAACTACAAGAGTATATGACGAGGCCGCAAAAATCGCCTTCGAAGTTATGACGGAATATTACGGCAATCCTTCTTCCCTTCACTCAAAAGGGGTCGAAGCGGAAAAAATTATGGAGGAAGCCAGAAAGAACATTGCAGAAGCTCTCGGCGCGAATCCGGAAGGACTTTATTTCACCAGCGGCGGCACCGAAGCCAATAACCTTGCGGTAATCGGCGGCGCTCTTGCAAAAAAGCGCAGAGGAAACAAAGTCGTCGTTTCCGCTTATGAACATGATTCCGTGATCAAAAGCGCAAAACAGCTTGAAAATATGGGTTTTTCCGTAACATATCTTGCTCCGGATGAAAACGGAATTATAACTCCTCTTTCGGTTTTTGAAGCGGTTGACGAAAAAACAGTTCTTGTTTCCGTGATGATGGTCAACAACGAAATCGGCGCCATAAACACCATAAAGGAAATCTGTGCCGCGGCAAAGCGCAAAAATCCGGAAGTCCTTTTCCATACGGATGCGGTGCAGGCATTCTGCAAAATTCCCATAAAGGCAGAAAAGCTCGGGGCGGATATGGTCACCGTTACCGCCCATAAAATCGGCGGACCGAAGGGAACAGGCGCACTTTGGATCAAAAAAGGTGCGAGGGTTCTTCCGAATCATTTCGGCGGAGAACAGGAAAAACAGCTTAGACCCGGAACCCAGGCAATGCCCCTTATTGCCGCATTCGGAAAAGCTGCGGAAATCGAAGCTGCTTCAATGCAGGCAAGAAAAGAGAGCATGAAAACGCTCGAAAGATATCTTAAGGAATCCATAAAAGACGTCGATGGAATAGTGCTCAATTCAAAGGAAGGCGCTCTTCCTAACATCGTTAATATTTCCGTTCCCGGAATAAGAAGCGAAATCATGCTCCACTACCTCGAAAACAGAGGGATTTATGTTTCGAGCGGTTCTGCATGCGCCCTTGGCGCAAAAAGCCATGTGCTTGCGGCAATGGGTTATGATAACGCAAGAATAGATTCCGCTGTGCGCATCAGCTTCGGCAGAGATACCGAAAAAGAGGATATTGATGAACTTGTTGCGGCAATAAAAGACGCAATGAGCGAACTTTGCAGATAAAAGAGGTTCATAAATGAAAGAAATTATACTTATAAAATGCGGCGAAATTGCCCTTAAAGGGCTTAACCGCTCCGGATTCGAGGACAGACTTGTGAAAAACTGCAAGCGCCGCCTTGAAAGCCTTGGAAAATTCAAATGCTGGAAGGCCCAGTCCACCATTTATATCGAACCGCAGGACGAGGATATTGACCTTGATGAAGCGGTTGAGCGCCTTCAGAAGGTTTTCGGAATCGTTGCACTTACAAGAGCCTGCGTTGCCGAAAAAAATTGGGAGGACATAGTCGAAAAGGCAAAGGATTATCTTTCCGATACTCTTCCTTACCTCAAAACCTTCAAGGTCGAGGCAAAGAGAAGCGATAAAAGCTTTCCGATGCAGTCCCCGGAAATTGCGAGAGAGATGGGCGCAGTCCTTCTTTCAAAATTCCACCATCTTCGCGTGAACGTGCAGAACCCGGATATCGTCGTAATGGTCGAAATCCGCGAAAAATATGCCTATATCCACGGAAAACAGCTTCCCGGTGCGGGCGGAATGCCCATCGGCACCAGCGGAAGAGGACTTCTTCTTCTTTCCGGCGGAATTGACAGCCCCGTTGCGGGTTATATGCTTGCGAAGCGCGGAGTCGAAATCTGCGCGCTCCATTTCCAATCCCCGCCATATACCGGCGAAAGAGCATGGCTGAAAGTTCAGACTCTTGCCCAGAAGCTTTGTGATTACTGCGGAGTTATCGATCTTTTCTCCGCCGGATTCACCGAAATTCAGGAAGAGATAAAAAATAAATGCCCCGAAGAGCTTTTTACCGTAATCATGCGCAGATTTATGATGAGAGTTGCCCTTAAACTTGCCGAAAGGGAAGAATGCGGCGCCATCATCACCGGCGAAAGCCTTGCCCAGGTTGCAAGCCAGACCATGCCTGCAATCGGCTGTACCGATGCGGTTTCAACTCTTCCGGTTTTCCGTCCGCTTATCGGTATGGATAAACAGGAAATAATCGAAATTTCCGAAAAAATAGGAACCTTCGAAACTTCGATTCTTCCTTATGAAGACTGCTGCACGGTCTTTACCCCCAAACATCCGAAGACCCGCCCCACCCTTGAAATGATCGAGGAAGCGGAAAAAGCACTTGATATCGAAGCGCTTGTTGAAAGATGCGAAATCAATCACCAGCGCCTTCGCCTTTTCCCGAAGAAATAAAAGAGGTAATATGAAAACTATTTTTAATTTGAAAGGAGTGATTTCTTGCAGTCTGAAATAATTCTTCTCAGCAACGTAAAACAGGATAACGTAGCTTCCCTTGTTCAGAAAGAATTCGAGATGCTCGGGATCACCAACATCAAAGGAAAACGCATAGATGCCGAAAAGCCCGCAATACATAAAACCGTTGCGGAAGCTCTTGCCGATTATAACGTAATCATGATCATCGGCGGCGTCGGCGAAAGACACAATAACATGACCGTTTCCGCGGTGGCTTCCGCCATTGGCTTCCCCACAGTCCTTAAGGACGGAGAAGTTTTTCCGGAAGGAGCGGAAATCTTCCGCAATAAAAGAGGAAAACCCAGCGGATGCGCCATCAGCCAGGGCAACCAGTGCATAATAATGCTTCCGGGCGAAAGCGAAACTCTCCAGTTTATGCTTTGCTACCGTGTTTCGAAATATCTTGCGGATTTCATCGGAAAACCCGGCGCAATAAAAACTCTCCGTGCCGCCGGAATCGGAAAAGCCGATGCGGAAGAAGCCGTCGCAAAGGCGGAAACTTCCGGATGCGCCGTTCGCATCTTCGAAGACGAAGAGGAAATTGCCGTTCAGGTTTATGCTTCTGCAGAAAACAGAAAAGAAGCTTTCGCAAAGGTCAATAATGCCCTTCGAAGCATTGCCGGAGAAATGGGCAGCGCCGCTTATGCGGTGGATGCGGAAAACGTCGGTCAGGCATTCGGTCAGGAACTTCTTAAAAAAGACCTTAAGGCCGCCATTGCCATCGAAGGAATCCAGCGCAGCGAAATTGCCGCCGCGGCATATATCAATGAATATGTTGGCAACTATCTCGGAACTTCCCAGGGAGTTCAGAAATATAATATACCGGAAAAACTGCTCAAGCGCCACGGAACCAACAGCACCTGGACCGCCGCGGTCCTTGCGGGTGAAGTGAGCAAAAGCTATGGCGCGAATATCGGCATTGCCATAACCACCGACCCCACCAAGGATAACGACGGCGCGAATATCGCTGTCTGTATGGGCGATAACGTCTGGACCGAGCATGTTTCTGCCACCACAAGGGATGAACTCATCGCTGTTGCGGGCGCAAGGGCTGTTCACCTTGCAAGAAACGTTGTTTCCGCATATCCGAAGCTTTATGAAAATTCCGTTTCGCTTATAAGCGCCGTTTCGGGCAAGGCAAAGTTCAGAACTTCCGAAGCGAAATCCGAATCCAAAAGCAAGTGGTACGCAAGATTTATCCCCATGAAGGGCGACAGCAAAAGCGAACTTATCAGAAAATCCGTTTTCATTCTCTGCGTGCTTGTTTTCATCGGGTGCATGGGTTATCTTAGCACCAAAGTAATGGACAGCGTAAACCAGGACAGATTCGCAACCAAATTTGAAGACATGATCATAGATCCGGAAAACAGCGATATTCCGGAGGAAGTAATTAGGGAATGGGGATATAACCCGAAGCTTTACAGCCTTTTCCAGGAAAACAATGACCTTGCGGCATATATCAAAATCGACGATACCAACGTTGCCTTCCCGGTAGTGCAGACCGCAACCCCCAACGATAAAGGTCAGACCGGTCAGTATTACCTCCGAAAAGACTTTTACGGCGCGTATTCCATGTATGGAACCCCGTTCATCGATTACCGCTGCGAAACCAACCCCAGCGAACAGTCCAAGAACATCATTGTTTACGGTCACAACGTTTATGATGACGGAAAAATGTTCAGCGACCTTATAAAATACAGAAAACTTAAATTTTATAAGGAACACCCGGTGGTCCATTTCGATACCCTTTACGGCGATTTTGACTGGCTTGTTGTGGGCGTTATCCTTACCAACGCTTATGAAAAAGACGGCCCCGTTTGGGGATATCACAACTTCATAGACGGCACTACGGAATCCACGAAGGAATTTATTTCCGAAGTGGCAAAGCGCACCATGATAGTCACCGGCGTTGATTATAACGCAAACGATAATTTCCTCACTCTTTCCACCTGCAGCTATGACTTCAAAGATGCAAGAGTCGTCATAGTTGCAAGACAGGTAAGGGAAGGGGAAGATATCAGCCTTCTTGATACAAGCAAGGCATATTATAACGCAAACCCCCTTATGCCGGATAAATGGTACCAGGCTGTTTCCGAAGCACAGCAGTCCGAAGCGGACGCTTCCTTCGGCGAAGCGGAAAATCCTGGGGAAGAAGCGCAGGTTGTTGAAAGCGTCGAAATCCTCAATCTTCCTTCGAAGCTTGAATATAAAGTCGGCGAAAGCGTTGACCTCAGCGGAATCCTGCTCCATGTTGTATATACCGACGGAACGGAAGAAAACGTGGGATACGGATTTGAATATTCTCCTTCCCATCCTTTCGAACTTCCCGGAAATTATGATATAACCATCAATTATCTTGACGGAAGCACGTTCTTCACCGTAACAGTGGCGGAAAATGAATCCGAAAGCGAAAGCACCTCTTCCGAAAGCAGCGAACCGGAAGAAGCTGAGATCGTATCTGTAGCAATCCTTAAAAAACCTGAAAAGCTTGAATATAAAGTCGGCGAAAAATTCAACCCCAAAGGGCTTATTATAAGGGTAAAATACAGCGATGAATCCTACGAGGATATTGATGCGGATTTCACCATCGAACCGAAAGAAGGAAAAGTTTTCGAAACCGAAGGCGAACAGAAAATCCGAGTAACTTACGAAGGTTTCAGCGCGACATTCAAGGTTGACGTAAAAGCCGCGACCTCTTCCGAAACCAGTTCCGAAACCAGTTCTGAAACAAGTTCCGAAACTTCTTCGGAATCCACTTCTTCCGCACCGGAAAGCAGTTCCCAGCCGCCTATTTCCATCGGCGGAAATCCCTCTTCCGGAGAAACCAGTTCCGAAACTTCTTCCGCTTCCGCTGAAAATACGGTCGTAATCGGTTCAACCCTTTCCGGAAATTCCGGCAAAAGCAGCTATTATAACCAATCTCTTGTTGATACCGTAAAAGTGAACGGAGTCACCATGAGCGTTTATGACGCTGTTTGCCAGATTGTTGCCTATGAAGCCGGAAGAGGACAGCCCGATGAACACGTAAAAGCCCAGGCAGTAGCTTCCTATACATATCTTATGTATCACAAAGGCAACGTCAGCGCCGGAACAAGCACCGCAAAGCTTGACAGCCAGATCAAAAGATGCGTTGCGGAAGTTATAGGATATGCGGTTCTCGATAACAGAAGCAACAGCTATATTCTTGCAACATATTTTTCCGAAAGCTGCGGCGAAACCGCCGATGCTGAATGGGTATGGGGATATTACAACAGAAACCTTCTTTCTGTATCTTCCCCCGTTGACGGATACAGTTCCAAAACCTATAAAATCTCCTCTTCCGAATTTGCTGAAAAGGTAAGAAGCAAAGCCGGAATCAGCCTTTCGGGAAATCCCGCAAACTGGATAAGCATTTCCAGCTATTGGGGCGGAACCGATTATATCAATAAGGTGAACCTTGGCGGAACCGAATACAGCGCAAGAAAACTTCGCGAAACGGTTCTCGGCGGTTCAAAGCTTCGTTCCACCGCCTTCGATGTGCATTATGACAGCGCTTCCGACAGTTTCGTTTTCACCATGCGCGGTTATGGCCACGGGGTTGGAATGAGCGCAGTCGGTGCCATTGCCTATGCAAAGCAGGGCTATAAATGGGAACAGATCCTTATGAAATATTATTCCAACTGTTATATCGGCATGAAATACTGATAAAACCAAAAACCCGTTTGCCAAAAGGCGAGCGGGTTTTATCTTTTAATCAATAATTTATCTTTCCGCATTATCCGACATTCTATTGATTTTGGATATGAATTTAGCTATTATATATATTGGTTTATTTTATTTTATAAGGAGAACAGCAGATGTTTTCAGTAAAAAGAGTTGTTTCGAAATTCAGAAAAATATATGAAGGAAAATTCCTTTTTCGCTGTTTTGTGCTAATTGCAACCGCTGCTTTGCTGATAGCGGTTCCGGAACAGTTCGAGGTTATGCACGGCTGGAATTTTTTTAAGGAATTTTCTCTTTTCCATATTCTTTGGGCAATTTGGATTTATGATATGCTTCTTCAGCTTTTTCCCAGCAGAAAATATCTGCCCCTCGGTTCATCAAAATTCAGCCTTAAAGATTTCATTCCCCATGAAATAAAAAACATCCGGAATCTCGAAAATCTTCTTGCATATATCAAAAAATGCAACAAGGATACCATAAAAATCGGAATAGTTTGGTTTTTGCTCACCGCGGCCATAGGCGCTGTTTATTTTACTGGCCTTATCGACAGCAAAATCCTTCTGCTTCTTTCGGTTGCGTTCTATGTCTGCGACCTTATATGTGTGCTTTTCTGGTGCCCTTTCAGGGTATGGTTCATGAAGAACCGCTGCTGCACCACCTGCCGCATTTTCAACTGGGACCACATGATGATGTTTTCCCCCATCGTTTTTGTTCCGGGATTTTTTACCTGGAGCCTTTGCGCGGGTGCGCTCATCGTTCTTGCCGTATGGGAAGTTTCCTTTGCGCTTCATCCGGAACGTTTTTATGAGGGCACCAACGAAGCCCTTCGCTGCAGCAACTGCACCGACCGCCTTTGCGGCGAACGCCGCAACTGCGCCGCGGATATTCCTTCCATAGAAAATATAAGAAAAGGAATCTGAAAATGAGCATAGAAGCAATTTTATGGGATTATGACGGAACTTTGGCAGATTCTTCGAAAAAATCCATCGAAGTAAGCCTTGAAGTACTTTCGAATTTCATTCCCGATATTTACGAAAATATTCCGAAGCCCCTTTCATCGAGGGAAAACTTTCAGGAAACATACGGAAGAATTTCCGACTGGGTGGAACTTTATCACGTCTGCTATGGTCTTGGGGACGAAGAAACCCGCATGGCAGTAAAAATGTGGGGCGAAGTTCAGCTTAAAAACAAAACCGAAACCGAACTTTATGCCGGAATTACGGAAATTCTTGAACAATATAAAGAAACAAAAATGGGCGTCTGTTCCCAAAACGGCGCCGGCATCATAAAAAGATCTCTCGGGCACCACGGGGTGCTCGGATATTTCGGCGCGGTGATAGGGGTGGATGATGTTCTTTTTGATGAACAGAAGCCGCACCCCGCCGCATTTATAAATTGCCTTGAAAAGCTCGGGATTGACGACAGAAACAAAACTTTTGTCTATATCGGGGATCACAGCGTGGACGTTGCCTTCGGAAGAAACGCCGAAGCCGCGCTGAAAAAGGATTTTCCCGATGCAAAGGTTATCTGCGTCGCGATGCATCACCCCGGCGATTACTGTGAAGAGGATGAAAACTTCCCGCCGGATTTCATCGCCCATGATTCCGCCGAACTTTTGAGGATATTAAACGGGATTTGAACCTTCTTTGCCGTGAAGGAAGATTCGAGTTCTTAAAAAGGCGGTTTTCCGCCGGAAAGGACTTTGATTCTTATGAAAACCGATTTTAATGAAATTGAAAAAAAGCTGCTTAAGGAAGCCGAAAACTTCGGCGAAAGCGGCGCCCTTCTTGTAAAACACAAAGGGGAAACCGTTATAAAAACCTGCTTTGGTATTGCCAACAGGGAAACAGGGGAGAAAATCAATGAGAAAAGCCGTTACCTTATGCCCATTGATTGCCCCTCGATGCTTGCGCTTTGCGTTTTTATTCTGATTGATGCGGGGAAAATCCGCCTTTCGGATAAAATTTCCCGCTTCGTTCCGGAATTTGAGCACGCAGGAAAAATAAGCATCCGCAATCTTCTTGCGGGGAAATCCGGAATCCGCGATTTTTATTTCGGGGAGATACTTCGAAAACTCAGCGACGATGAGGAATATTCATCTCTTCCGGCAATCGAACGCAGAAAAAAGGATATGAGCATCTATCTCCATGACTATTCGTTCGAAACGGTGCTCAAACTTATCGAAGGAAAAGAGCTTGAGCACGAACCGGGAACTTCCGGCGATTATTGCTGCAGCGAACGTATTTTCCTGCGCGAAATAGTCGAAAGGGTTTCTGGAATCTTCCTTGAAGAATTTGTGGACAGATATATCTTCCAAAAACTCGGAATGGATGAAAGTCGAATCGGAATTGCCTATGGCGCAAATCCGCTCTATACCCTTTTCCGCGATAAGGAATATCTCCGCTTCGACCTTGAAAACACCGATTACCGCTTTTTTACAACAACGCTTAACGACCTTGAAAAACTGATGCTCGGAATTTTTGAGCACCGCCTTTTCCCCGAAAAGCTCTGGAAAGCGGCAACCAAGACCGATGATGAAAACCGCGGTCTCGGGTTCAGCTCCATGGGCGGTTTTAAGCTTTTTTACTTCGAATTTGAATGTTTTGAAACGGCGACTTTTTATTTTGATAAGGAAAACGATTTCTGCTTCCTTCGGGCATCTTCTTCCGATTCCAAATATGTCATGGAGGGGGATAACAAGTTCCTTTCGTTCCCGAAGGCTCTTAGGATGGAAATGGAACCGCTTTTTACCTATCCTAAGGATACGGTGATGCTTCCTTACGGCGAAAAAAACTGGCGTCAGGCCTGCTCCATCGAAATCCGCGAAGACCAGAGAGAATTTGTTTCCGGTGCGCTTGATACCATTGCCTATGCCGCCGCACACAAAAGCCACAAGCTCTTCGTGGAAATGGAAGGTGAAAGGGCAGTCGGTCTTCTGGAACTTTCCATTGATAAAAAGAAGGGCGATTATAACATCGAAACAGTAATAATCGACCGAAGATATCAGGGAAGGGGCTTTGGCAGATTTATGCTCCGCTTCGCGGTGGATTACCTTAAAAAAGCAGGCGCAAAGCGCCTTTGCATCGGGGTGAACCGCTTCAACATTCCCGCCCAGCGTCTTTATAAATCCGTCGGATTCAAAGAAGACTGCGTTTATGAAGAGGGAATATTCATGTCCCAGAATCTTGAATAAAAACAAAAACGGCGGGAGTTTTCTCCCGCCGTAAATTATTGTTTATGTCATTAAGCCCCCTTGTTAAAGGGGGCTGGATTTTTTAACCGCTTGCGGTTAAAAAAGACTGGGGGATTCTTTCTTTAAATACCGATGTTTTTTGTTATGAATCCCTCCACCATCGCCCAAAAGGCGATGGTCCCCCTCCCTTTGACAAGGGAGGTTATTTTGCTAAACAATAATTTATCTTTACACTTCGCAGGAAAAGTGATATTATTTTTTATTATCGCAAAAAAGGAGAAGCAAAATCTTGGAAAAACTCTGGAAAAATCTTTCGCCCCGGTGGAACCGAATAGTAAAAATGCTTTGGTCTGCGTTCACAATGTTTTTTATCGGCTTCGGAATCTATCTTCAGATAGAAGCGGATATAGGTTTTCCTTCATGGAACGCTCTCAACCAGGGATTTTCTATAGTTTTCCCCATAACATACGGCACCGCAAGCATCCTTATCGGGCTTTCGATAGTTTTTATTGACCTTGCCATGAAGGAACCCATAGGCATGGGTACTTTGATCGATGCGGTCTGTGTCGGACTTGGGTGCGATTTTTTCTCAATGCTCGATCCCGTTCCGGAAATGAATTCCCTTTTTGTCAGAATAATCGTTTTCCTCATAAGCCTTTTTATCCTCAGCATCGGACAATATATGTATATGATAACGGGGCTGAGCTGCGGACCAAGGGACGCTTTCACGGTCGCCATCGGAAAACGCTGCAAGAAAATCACCATAGGAACGGTCAATAATATCATAAGCGCGGTTGTTCTTGCCGTTTCGTGGCTTATGGGCGCAACCATCGGAATCGGAACGGTTCTTTCCGTTTTCGGGCTTGGAATGGTTATGGACTGGACTTTCCGGCTTGTGCGCTTTGAACCGCGAAAAGTTACCCATGAGGATATTCTTACCACAGCAAAAATCATTCTTGAGAATAAAGAAAGCTGAACAAAAGCAGAGCGAAAAGCTCTGCTTTTTTAATGGGATAAATTATTGTTTAGCAAAACAACCTCCCTTGTCAAAGGGAGGGGGACCATCGCCATTTTGGCGATGGTGGAGGGATTCATTATAAAAAACACATATAATTAAAGAAAGAATCCCCCAGTCTTTTTTAACCGCAAGCGGTTAAAAAATCCAGCCCCCTTTAA